>NZ_JBHWID010000008.1:176248-372943 GCF_042732175.1 Kitasatospora sp. NPDC059795 | reverse complement strand
GATGTCAACATATCTGGCGTTGACTTTTGGCACGCTGTTGAGTTCTCAAGGAACGGACGCTTCCTTCGAGCCGCATTCCTGCGGACCCTCCGGGCGCTTCGTTTCAATGTACTGCGTTCTTTCGTGTTCTCAGCTTATCAGATGTTCTCCGCTCCGTTTTCCGGAGTTTCGATCCGACTTGCTGTTTGTCTTCCCCGCCTCGCGGCCGTTCCGACGTTTCAAACTCTAGCCGATCCCCGCTCCGAAAAGCGAATCCGCCGCAATCTCCGAAAACGCGCACAGCAAATACGAACGGAGACGCGAAAAGGACGCGACCCGACACGGATCAACTGGGTGGTTCCAAGGGATTGGCCGCCCCGGGACCGTCCACACAGATGCGTGTCCGGTGCTCCCTGCCGAGCGACCAGTGAACACTACGCCGGATCCGTCCCAGGCGCAAACACCTCCAGGTCGGGCCACCGAAACCCGCCCACCGACGCCGACGGCCGGCCCGGAAGAAGTCTTCCGGGCCGGCCGTCGCACAGCAGACCGAGCAGGCGAGCGGGCGAGCGCCGTCAGGCGTCGCGGCCCATCTCCTCCGCGATCGCGGCAGCGAACGCGTCGATGTCGGCCTCGGTGGTGTCGAAGGCGGCCATCCAGCGGACCTCGCCGGTGTGCTCGTCCCAGAAGTAGAAGCGGTAGCGCTTCTGGAGGCGCTCGCTGACCTCGCGCGGGAGGAGCGCGAAGACGGCGTTGGCCTTGACGGGGCGGACCACGGTGACGCCGGGGATGTCGCGGACGGCGGCCTCCAGGCGGAGCGCCATCGCGTTGGCGTGGCCGGCGTTGCGGAGCCAGAGGTCGCCGGTGAGGAGGGCCTCGAACTGGACCGAGACGAAGCGCATCTTCGAGGCGAGCTGCATCGACATCTTGCGCAGGTACTTGAGGTCGCGAACCCGCTCGGGGTTGAGGACGACCACGGCCTCGCCGAACAGCAGGCCGTTCTTGGTGCCGCCGAAGGAGAGGACGTCGACGCCGGCGTCGGTGGTGAACTCGCGGAACGGGACGCCGAGGGTGGCGGCCGCGTTGGCGAGCCGGGAGCCGTCCATGTGGACGAGCATGCCGCGCTCGTGGGCGTGCTCGCAGATCGCCCGGACCTCGTCGACGGTGTAGAGGGTGCCGAGTTCGGTGGACTGGGTGATGGAGACGGCGAGCGGCTGGGCGCGGTGCTCGTCGCCCCAGCCCCAGGCCTGCTGGTCGATCAGCTCGGGGGTGAGCTTGCCGTCCGGGGTGGGGACGGTGTGGATCTTGATGCCGGCGAGCTTCTCGGGCGCGCCGCACTCGTCCACGTTGATGTGCGCGGTGGCGGCGGCGATCACCGCTCCCCAGCGCGGCAGCAGGGCCTGCAGGGCGACCACGTTGGCGCCGGTGCCGTTGAAGACGGGGAACGCCTCGGCCCGGTCGCCGAAGTGGCGGCGGAAGACGGTCTGCAGGTGCTCGGTGTACTGGTCCTCGCCGTACGCGACCTGGTGGCCGTCGTTGGCGAGGGCTATCGCGGCGAGGATCTCGGGGTGCACGCCGGCGTAGTTGTCGCTGGCGAAGCCGCGCACTGCGGGGTCGTGGTGCCGTACTGCGTCGGTCGGGCCGAAGGGGGTGGTCATCGGGCTGTCAGCCACAGGTGCTGTCCGTTCAGTTCTGCTGCGGGGCGGTCCCAGAGGCCCGCCAGGGTGGTGGCCAGGTCGGCGGTGTCGGTGAAGCCCGGGAACTTGGCGTCCGGCTTCTCGGCACGCATCTCGGGGCTGACCAAGGCCTTGATGACCAGGATCGCAGCTGCGGCGGTGGGGGTGCCGTCCTCGGCGGTGGTCTCCTTCACGAAGGAGTTCGCCATGGCGAGGGTCCAGGCCTCGGTGGCGGCCTTGGCGGCGGCGTACGCGGCGCCGCCCGCGGTGGGCTTGTGCGCGGCGGCGGCGGAGACCATGGCGTACCGGCCGTCGGTGCTGCGCAGCAGGGCGGGCTGGAAGGCCAGCGAGGTGTGCTGGAGGGTGCGCACGACGGTGTCGTGCAGGAAGTCCCAGTCGTCGATGCGGGAGTCGTGGAAGGTCTTGCTTCCGCGCCAGCCGCCGACCAGGTGGAACAGGGCGTCGATGTGGCCGTGCTCGGCTTCGAGGTGGTCGGCCCAGTCGTGGACTTCCTGCGGGTCGAGCAGGTCGATGACCTGGCCGGTGATCTTCGCGCCGGGCACGGCGGTGCGGATGCCGTCGATGACCCGGTCCAGGCGCTGCTGGTCGATGTCGGCGCCGATCACGGTGGCGCCGTCGGCGGCGAGGCGGCGCAGGGTGGCCTGGCCGGCGGGGCCGCTGGCTCCGGCGACGGCGATGACCTTGCCGTCGAGCGGGCGGGCGGTCTCGGTACGGGCGGCGGCGGTCACGCGGCGATCTCCTCGACGTCGGCGCTGGTGATGCCCTTGGTGTCGGCGATCACGCGGCTGAGCTTCTTGGCCAGGGCTTCGTAGAACATGCTGAGCGGGAACTCGTCGGGGTGGACGGCGTCGCAGAGGGCCTTGCGGAGCGCCTTGTCGTCGGCGAGGTCGAGCGGGAGCGCCTCGGGGCCCTTGGCCCAGGTGGAGGCGGGGTGCGGGGTGAGGTACTGGGAGACCAGCTGGTAGGCGGCGATCCAGTGGGCGGTCTTGGGCCGGTCGATGCCGTCGCGGTAGAGGGTCTCGATCTCGGCGCAGAGCTCGTTGGTGACCTCGGCGACGCGCGACCAGTCGATGGTGAGGCGGTTGTCGCGCCAGCGCAGGGCGTCGTGCTTGTGCAGGTAGGCGAAGAGCAGCTGGCCGCCCATGCCGTCGTAGTTGCGGACCCGGTCGCCGGTGACCGGGAAGCGGAACATCCGGTCGAAGAGGACGGCGTACTGGACGTCGCGGCCCTGGGTGTAGCCCTCGGCCTCCAGCTTGACCGACTCCTTGAAGGTGTTCAGGTCACAGCGGAGCTCTTCGAGGCCGTACATCCAGAACGGGCTGCGCTGCTTGATCATGAACGGGTCGAAGGGCAGGTCGCCGTGGCTGTGGGTGCGGTCGTGGACGAGGTCCCACAGGACGAAGGTCTGCTGAACGCGGTCCTGGTCCTGGAGCAGGCTCGCCGCGTCGGCGGGGATGTCGAGGCCGAGCTGGCGGACGGCGCTGGTGGAGACGGTGCGGAAGCGGGCGGCCTCGCGGTCGCAGAAGATGCCGCCCCAGGTGAAACGTTCCGGCGCTTCGCGGACGGCCACCGTCTCGGGGAACAGCACGGCGGAGTTGGTGTCGTAGCCGGCGGTGAAGTCGTCGAAGGTGATGCCGAGGTAGCCCGGGTTGTCGAAGCGGGTCTTCTCCAGCTCGGCGATCCACTCGGGCCAGACGACCTTCAGCAGGACGGCTTCCAGGTTCCGGTTCGGGTTGCCGTTCTGGGTGTACATCGGGAAGACGACCAGGTGGCCGATGCCGTCGATGCGCTGCTCGTTGGGGCGGAAGGCCATCAGCGAGTCCAGGAAGTCGGGCTCCCGGTAGCCGGTGTCGGCCCACTTGCCGAGGTCGGTCCGGACGGCGGCGAGGTACTCGGCGTCGTGCGGGAAGTGCGGGGCGAGCTCGGCCACGGCGGACTGCACGGTCTCGACCAGCGGGTCGACGGTGGTGCGGGGCACGGCGGCGAGGTCGATCGAGCCGTCCTTGGACTGCAGGGGCCGGAGGGCCTCGACGGCGTCCTTGAGAGCCAGCCAGGCCGGGTGCCCGGCGAGGTCGACGGTGGGGGCGTCGCCCGCGGCCGCGAGCGTCGGCGAAAGATTCTGCATCACAGGCTCACTTCGACAGGAGTTATTTCGACAAGACCACGTTAAATGCGAAAGGTTCTCCGGCTCAAGGGCAACTTGACGGCGGACACTCCAGTTCGTAGCGCTGACGACCTTGGTCCCTTACGGGATGGATGAAACGGACAGATCCGGCGATGCTTCCGGTACGGCCGACCC
This sequence comes from Kitasatospora sp. NPDC059795, assembly GCF_042732175.1. Lineage (NCBI taxonomy): Bacteria > Bacillati > Actinomycetota > Actinomycetes > Kitasatosporales > Streptomycetaceae > Kitasatospora > Kitasatospora sp. NPDC059795. The sequence continues at coordinate 368,968 of NZ_JBHWID010000008.1, read as the reverse complement.
TCCCCCGCCCCCGAACCACCCGCCACCGGGGCCGGACCGCACCGTCACCGACCGTGCCGACCGCCCTCCGGCCGCCGCGCAGCCGCCGCGCCGAGCGCCGCCCGAGCACCGCCCGACCGCTGCCCGAGCACGGCCCGGCCGCAACCCGATCACCGCCCGGACGGGGCTTTCACGCCGGGCGCGCCCCCGCGCGCGCCTCGATGCGCCCCCACGCACGCCCTCCTGCCTCCGGTCGCGGTCGGTGATCGTGGAGGGGGCTCCGTACATCCGGCCAGAGGGGGAGGCGATGCACGGACCGGCACTGGTCAACTGGCTGCTGGCGGCACTGGCCGTGGGCAGCGGCGGTTACTGCGGGTGGCGGGTCCGGCAGCTCGGGCGGGGGCGGCAGGTCGCCGGGTCCTGCGGACACGACCGACCGGCCGGCCGGGAGTCGGACGCGTTGGAGGCCGCGATGGGCCTCGGCATGGCGGGGATGGCCCTGCTGCCGGGCGTGGCCTGGGGCTGGCCGTACGCGCTGCTGGCGGCGGTGCTGCTGGTGGGCGCGCTGGCCGGGCGCGGCGGCTCGGGACTGCGGGCGCACCGCCTGCACCACGGGATCGGCGCGCTGGCGATGGCGTACATGGCGCTGGCGATGGCGGGCGGCCCGCCGGGCGGGCACGCCGGGCACCACTCCCAACCGGGCGGGTTGCCGCTGGTCACGGGTCTGCTACTGGTGTACTTCGGCGGCTACGCGCTCTGGGAGGGCAGCCGGGTGATCGCAGCGGGCGGTGCGGCGGTGGCGGCGCCGCTGCCGCGGGCCTGCCGGGCGGCGATGGGGATCGGGATGTTCGCGATGCTGCTGACCATGTGAACCGGGCGGTGCGGGAATTGATCTGACGGAGCGTCCGAAACCCTGTGGGGACGTGGTGTTGGTCACTGGGGGCACCCGGACGTTCCCCGTCGGCGTGAGGAGGCATAGGTTGGGGGGAAGCGCATCGCCGCGCCTCGAATCCCTCCTCGGGGAGCCCCTGTCATGACGGCACTGCTGAGCCTGTTGCTGCTCGGACTGCTGCTCGCCACCGTGGCGCCGAGCCGTCTGGCCCGGGCCCGCTGGCCCGAGCGAGAACCCGTGTTGGCCTTGCTGGTCTGGCAGATGCTGGTGGTCGCGGTGCTGCTGTGTTGCGTGCTGAGTCTGCTGCTGGCGAGTGCCGCGGCGCTGCCGGCCTGGCGGGACGTGGTCTTCTCGGGCGCCCCGGACGGGGTCCCGGAGGCGTACGGCCTTGCGGGCCGCGAGGGTTGGGGCCGGCTGTCGGCGGCGGTACTGGCGGCGGGCGGGCTGTGGACGGCGCTGTCGCTGGCCCGGGAGATCCGTTCGGCGCGTGCGGAGCGCGGCCACCGGCACGCCCAACTGGTTCGGCGGGCCCCCGAGTTGCCGGCCTCGCTGCTGCCGCGCCAGCGGGCGGCGAAGGAGCCGCTGGTGGTGCTGGAGAACGTGCGGCCGCAGGTGTCGTCGCTGCCGGGGCCGCGGGCCCGGCTGGTGGTGACCACCGGCGCGCTGCAGCAGCTCTCCGACCGGGAGTTGGCGGCGGTGCTGAGCCACGAACAGGGTCACGTCCGGGCCCGGCACCACTGGTTGGCGCAGTGTGCGCAGGCACTGGCGACGGGCTTTCCGGGGGTGGGGGTGTTCTCCGCGTTCCGGGACCAGGTGGCGGTGCTGGTGGAGCTGGCGGCGGACGACCGGGCGGCGCGCCGGCACGGGCGGGTGACCACGGCGCTGGCACTGGCGGAGCTGAACAGCGAGGTGTTCGCGTCCTGCCCGCCGCGGCAGTTGGCGCAGTCCCCCGCCCGGGTGGACCGGCTGCTGCTGGGCGAGCCGCGGCTGCCCCGGCGCTCCCGGCTGGCGTGGACGCTGGCGGCGCTGGCCGCTCCCGTGGCGGCAGCGCTGATCGCGGCCGCACCGGGCCTCTCCACCCTGCTCTGAGGCCGCTCTGCTCTGAGGCCACCCTGCCCTGAAGCCACGCCGCCCTGGGGCCACGCTGTCCTGAGACCACGCCGCCCTGAGGTCGCCCTGCCCCGAGGTCAGGCTGTTCCGAGGGCTCCGGGGCCGGTCGGTCAGTCCGTCGGCGGCAGCGTCTCGGCGAGGATCCGGCGGTGCACGGGGCGGGCCTTGCGGTAGCGCTCGCGGCCCTCGTCGGTGAGGGAGACGAAGATGCCGCGGCGGTCGTCCTGGCACAGCGAGCGCTCCACCAGGCCGGCCTTCTCCATCCGGGCGACCAGCCGGGAGAACGCGCTCTGGCTGAGGTGCACGGCACCGGAGAGGACCTGCGCGCGCGAGCCCGCCTGCGCCTCCTCCTGCTCGAACTCCCAGAGGCGCTCCAGCAGTTCGAACTCGCTGACGCCGATTCCGAAGGCCTCGCCGAGCTCGCGGTCTATCGCGCAGGACGTGGCCGCGTGGCAGGCCAGGACGGCGCGCCACTTCTCGCTGAGCGCCGTCTCCGCAGCTGGGTCACGGTCTGGATCTGGGTCGGTCACGCCGCTACGTTAGCACATGCGTACGCATCTGTTGCGAGTGCATTAAATGCGTTTGCATCGCATGCACATGCATGTAGCGTTCGGTGCCATGACCGACACGCGATGGACCCCTCGCCTCTGGGGCGCCCTGGTGGTGCTCTGCGCCGCCATGTTCCTGGACGCCCTCGACGTCTCGATGGTGGGCGTCGCCCTGCCCTCGATCGGCGCCGACCTGCATCTCTCCGACTCCGCCCTGCAATGGGTGGTGAGCGGCTACGTCCTGGGTTACGGCGGCCTGCTGCTGCTCGGCGGCCGCGCCGCCGACCTGCTCGGCCGTCGCCGGGTCTTCCTGATAGCCCTGGCCGTGTTCGCCGGCGCCTCGCTGCTCGGCGGCCTGGTCGACAGCGGCCCGCTGCTGATCGGCGCCCGCTTCCTGAAGGGCATCAGCGCCGCGTTCACCGCCCCGGCCGGCCTCTCCATCATCACCACCACGTTCGCCGAGGGCCCGGCCCGCAACCGCGCGCTGTCCATCTACACCACCTGCTCCGCGGCCGGTTTCTCGCTGGGCCTGGTGATCAGCGGGCTGCTGACGTCGGCCGGCTGGCGGCTGACGTTCCTGATGCCCGTCCCGATCGCGCTGATCGCGCTGCTCGCCGGCATCAAGCTGCTGCCCCGTCAGCGCGAGCAGCGCAGCTCCGGCGGGTACGACGTGGCGGGCGCGATCACCGGCACCGTCGCCGTCCTGCTGCTGGTGTTCACGGTCACGGAGGCGCAGGGCGCGGGCTGGCTGTCGCTGCGCACGATCGGCTCGCTGCTGCTGGTGGTGGCGCTGGCCGCGGCCTTCCTGGCGATCGAGGCGCGCACCGCGCACCCGCTGGTGCGGCTCGGCATCTTCCGCAGCGCGGGCGTGCGCCGGGCCAACCTGACGGCGCTGACGCTGATGGGCTCGTACGCGGGCTTCCAGTTCGTGGCCACGCTGTACCTGCAGCGGCTGCTCGGCTGGTCCGCGCTGGAGACGGCGCTCGGCCTGCTGCCGGGCGGCGCGATCGTCGCCCTCTCGGCCGGCTCGGTCAGCCGCCTGCTGGACAGGTTCGGCCCGGAGCGGGTGCTCCCGGTCGGCGTGGCCTCGATGGTCACGGGCTACGCGCTCTTCCTGCGGCTGGACGAGCACAGCTCCTTCCTCGGCCTGGTGCTGCCCAGCATGCTGCTGATCGGCGCGGGCTTCGCGCTCGGCTTCCCCTCGATCAACGTCGCGGCCACCAACGGCGTGGCGGACGACGAACAGGGCCTCGCCTCGGGCCTGGTGAACACCGCGCTCCAGGTGGGCGGCGCGATCGTGCTGGCCGTCACCACGGCGGTGCTCACCGCGGGCTCCGGCGGCGGCACGGACGCGCACGCCCAACTCGCCGGGTACCGGCCCGCCCTGCTGCTGGTGACGGGCACCACCACGCTCGGCCTGCTGATCGCGCTCACCGGCGCGCTGCGCAGCGGCCGCCGCAAGGCCGCCGCCGAGCCGGCCCCGGTGCCGGACTACCAGTACCGGGCGGTGCAGCAGGAGGTGCTGTCGGAGCGCTGATCATCTCCGGGCCCGGCCGGCCCGATACCGGAGCGTCCGAGAAGGCGTCGGGGCCGGCTCCACCAAACCCCCGTGTTGGTGGAGCCGGAATGCCGCTCGTTCCGCTCCCCGGTGGCCGGGGGTGACGGCGGCGCAGTCACCATGGCAGTTGTCCGGTCCGCGGTCAATCGGGTTCACCGCGCCGATACCGAACTGCGTCCGGGGCGGCCCGCGGAGCCCGGCACCGGATGCCCCGTGGACCCCGGCCGGGGCCTTGAGACACCGGGAGCCCCTGCCGTCACTGGCTCTTGAGGATGCCCTGCAGCAGGTCGATGGTCTGCTGCGGCGTCAGGCTGTCCACGCAGAGCCGCTCCATGACCTGCACGTACTCGTCCACGTCGTCGCGCTTGTCCAGGTACAGCGCGCTGGTGAGCTGCTCCAGGTAGACCACGTCCGGCAGGTCCTGCTCGGGGAAGCGCAGCACCGAGAACGCGCCGCTCTCACCGGCGTGCGCGCCGAACCGGAAGGGCATCACCTGGAGGACCACGCTGGGGAGTTGGGCGAGCTCCAGCAGGTGTTCCAGCTGGGCGCGCATCACCTCGGGGCCGCCGACGGGGCGGCGCAGCGCGGCCTCGTCGATGACGGCCCACAGCTTGGGGCCGCGGCCGTCGGTGAGCAGCTTCTGCCGCCGGGCGCGCAGTGCGACCCGGCGTTCGATCTCGTCGTCGGCGAGCACGGGGCGGTTCTGCGCGAAGATCGCCCGGGCGTACTCCTCGCACTGGAGCAGGCCGGGGATGAACTGCACCTCGTAGGTGCGGATCAGTGCGGCGGCCTCCTCCAGGCCCATGTAGGTCTGGAACCAGTTGGGCAGCACGTCGTTGTAACTGTGCCACCAGCCGGACTTGTTGGCCTCGCGGACCAGGGCGAGCAGGGTCTCGCGCTCCGGGCCTCCGGCCAGGCCGTAGAGGCTGAGCAGGTCGGCGACGTCGCGCTCCTTGAAGGAGACCCGGCCGAGTTCCATCCGGCTGATCTTGGATTCCGAGGCGCGGATCGCGTAGCCGGCGTCCTCCCGACTGATCCCGCAGCTGTCGCGGAGTCGGCGGAGCTGGGAGCCGAGGAGGATGCGGCGAACCATCGAGCCCCCACCGGGCTGCACTGTGGTCATCTGACCAAACCTCCACTCGGAAAGACCAGTTGCACAGTCTGCCATCACTTGGACGCACTGAGTGCCGGTAGTGATGCGCCGGGCTACCGGTTCTGACGCGCAGACACCATCTTGCACGTGCATCCGGTGCATGCATATGCCAATCGCACGACTGCACGTGAATCGACTCTTGCATCTGCCGTGAGCGCAGAGGACCATGGTGCACGTGCACTTGCACGCCCTTGGCAACCCCGCGGGCTCCGCGTCGACAGCTTGCGCGATTCCGCACACCCGTCCCGGCAACGCCCGTGCGTCGCTGGGTACTTGCGTGTGCGCGCAGCGGTCCGGCACGGCGGCAGAGCGGCCGAGCGAGTCGGAGGTGACCGGCATGACCCCGGTGGGTCCCGCCGTGTCCGCCCCCTTATGGGAGGAGCTCTTCATGAGCACCGGTACGGCCCTGGCGACCGACCCGCATGTGGTCAGCTGTACGCTCGCTCCCCGCTTCGAAGCCGTGCGCACCGCGCGGGAGTTCGCCCGAACCACCCTCGAAGGCTGGGGACTCGGCGACCTCTTCGACGATGTCGCCCTGGTGGCCTCGGAGTTGGTGACCAACGCGCTGCGGCACGCCCTCGGCCAGCACGAGCCGTCCCGTGTCCCGACCCAGACCGCGCCCCAACTGGCCGTCGGCTCGCTGCCGATCCGGATCAGCCTGGTGCACCGGGCCCCGCAGGTGGTGTGCGCGGTGAGCGACCCGTCCAGCTCCGGCCCGATCGCCCGCGAGGCCGACTTCGTGGCGGAGTCCGGCCGCGGTCTGCACCTGGTGGACTCCTTCTCCCGCTCCTGGGGCTGGCACCCGCTGGCGGGCGCGGGGAAGGTGGTGTGGGCACTGTTCGACGCCCGCATACCTGAGGCCCTCGTCGAACCCTCGGTGCCGAACCTCGGCCGGCACCGCCGCTCCGCCTGACGCCCGCGACTCTTCCGCTCCTCCGAATCCGCGCCCGCCCGGACCTGCGCCCGCCCGAATCCGCACCTGCCCGAATCCGCATCGGCCCGCCCCCGCACCCGCACGGGGAGCCCTGCGGAAAACACGAAGGCCGTCGTGGGTTCTCCCACGACGGCCAGGCTGCAGCACTGCTGATGTTCCGTCAGGACGCGGAACCAAGGTGGTCGAACTCCCCGTCCTTCACACCGAGCAGCATGGCGTCGATCTCCGCCCGGGTGTAGACCAGCGCCGGCCCGTCGGGGAAACGCGAGTTGCGCATCGCGACGCCGCCGCCCGGCAGCGCGGCGAACTCCACACAGTTGCCCTTCGAGTTGCTGTAGCGGCTCTTCTGCCAGACGACGTCGAGCTCCGCCGCCGCCATGCCGTTGTACGCCTCACCCATTGATTTCTCCCCAGACCCTGGTGAATGCCTCACTTGACGTGATGATAGCTCGGCTGCACGTGCATCAGCACGAGAAATATCCCGTGCAGACGAACGTGCCAATGCCGACACCAAGCCTTCACAGGGCTGCAATTGACGGTGCGTAAGCGGACACAGCACAGCAAATCGGCCATCGCTCCATGACCGTCCGCACACAGCCGTCAGCGCGTTGTCGATCATCACCACCCGCCCCGCGCCTCACAGCCAGTCACAACTCGCGCTGTGATGACCGTCACTTCCTGGCGGAAAGCCGCCCGCTGTCGGCATCCGGCTGCAAGGCACGCTGGGCAATGTCCTACGATCTGGCCCATGAGCACCGCAGCCATCCCGGGCGCGCCACTGCCCGTCCGTACGCCAGGCTCCCGTGCGCGGGGGCGCCACCGCCGTCCCGAGCGCCCCGAGATCATGGCCGGTTCGCCTGCCCTGGTGCTGGCGGTTCCGGCCGTCGCCGGGCCGGACACCCGCCCGGCCGTCGAGGAGCTGCTGTCCATCGTGCGCGGCGACCAGCCGGGCATCGAGGTGACGGCCGCTTACCTGGGCGGCGAGGGCGCTCCGACCGTGGCCGACCTGCTGAGCGCGGCGGCCGAGGCCGGCCTGGCCGCGCCGGTGGTGGTGCCGCTGGTTCCGGGGCCGCACGAGTTCCTGCCGGAGCTGCACAAGGCCGCGGCCGAGACCGGCGCGCAGGTGCTGGACCCGCTGGGCCCGCACCCGCTGCTGGCCGAGGCCGTGCACGTGCGCCTGTCCGAGGCGGACCTCGCCCGCGCCGACCGCGCCCGCCTGTTCGCGATCGCCACCGCCGCCGACGGCGTGGTGCTGACCACCACCGGTGGCGAGGAGGCCGCTGCCGCCGCCGGCATCACCGGTGTGCTGCTGGCCGCCCGGCTCGCCGTGCCGGTCGTCCCGGCCGCGCTGGACGTGCCCGGCTCGGTCGCCGCGGCCGTCGCGCACCTGAAGTCGACCGGCTGCGCGCGTCCCGCGCTGGCTCCGCTGGTGATCGGCCCGGAGGCCGACCCGGAGCTGCTGGCCACGGCCGCCGAGGAGACCGGCTGCCCGAGCGCCGCCCCGATCGGCGCCTACCCGACGGTGGCTCAGCTGATCGCCTCCAGCTACCTGGCGGCGCTCCCCGAGCCCACCCAGGAGCAGCTGGAGGCCGCCGAGGCCGCGGCCGCCGAGCAGCGCACCACGTCGGGGGCGCACGCGGCGCGCTGACGCGCCGTCCGAGGACCGCGACGGGCGGGAGCAGCGCATCGACGCGTTCCCGCCCGTCGCGCTTTCACCCTCCCTGCACGCGGCCGGTCTTCGGCGCGCTGTCGGTGAACTTCAGTGCGGGCAGCACGACCTGGCGCGGCGGGGTGGGCGCGTTCGCGGGGCTGGTGGCGGCGTTCCACGGCCCGGCGGCGAGCCCGGGCGCGGGTTTGGCGAGCGCGACCGTCCCCGACTGCCCGGCCTTGCGGAACAGGATCTGCTTGGGCGCGGGCGCCTCCGGGTCGAGCCACAGCTCGGGCCCGTCGCCGAACTCGCAGTCCAGCACCGCGATGTCGTCGGGCTTGCCGTCGACGGTGGCCCGGAACGCCACCCCGGCCTTCCGGTAGCCGGTCAGCCGGCTGCGGCTCAACACCACCATTTCGCCGTCGAGTTGGTGCTTGAGGGTGGAGACCGCGTAGTCGGACTGCCCGGCGGCGTCGATCAGCAGCCCGTCGAGCACCGTGCCCTTGTCGCGGCCGAGCGCGTGCACGGCGATCCCGCCGGCGGCGTTGCCGTACAGCACCGAGGCGGTGCAGTCGAAGTCGTTCAGGTAGGCGCCGTGCTCGATGCCCCAGCCGCCGTTGTGGTAGGCGGCGAAGCCGGTGACGGTGTGGTGGTGTGCGGCGTTCAGCCAGACGAAGATGCCGTTCTCCAGGTTGTTGTGCGCCAGGCAGTTCTCGAACGTCCACACCCCCTCGCTGTTCTCCGGCCACTCGTACCCTGACGCGCCGGTGGCGCCCTGGACGCCGACGGCCACGCAGTCCCGGGCCGTCGAACCGGTGCCCGCGCCGAGGCTGAACCCGGTCAGCCGGTAGCCGCGCTGGTTGGGTTCGAAGACGGTGCGGGAGGCGACGCAGCCCAGGTAGCCGATGTCGTCGGACGGCCCCTGCGGATTGCGGGTGTCGCTCGGGCCGTCCCACCAGTACGCGTCCTCCCAGGTGTGGTGGGCGATGCAGCCCCGGAAGGTGATGCCGTGGCTCATGTGCGGCACGAACGCGTGGCTGCCCGCGTCGCGGACGACGACGCCCTCGACCACGGTGCCGCGCGAGGCGTCCTGCAGCATGTGGAAGTGCAGTCCGTACCGGCCGAGGACGGGTTCGGTGACGGGCTGCCCGTTCCAGCTGTCCTTCCCGGCGGCGCGCGGCCCGAGCCGGCTCAGCGCCGCGTGCCGGATGTCGGCCGGGCGGCTGGAGGTCAGGTGGACGTGGGCGCGGCCCTGTTCGGTGCCTTCGACCCGGACGTTGCGGGTCAGGTTGAGCACCTCCGCGCCGAACACCGCACCGCCGCCGACGCCCACCCGGGGGTGCGCGTGCTGGAGCGGCGCGGCGAGGGTGAGGTTCGGGCCGTCGATCCGCTGAATCGTCGCCAGGTCGTACGCCTCGGAGAAGCCCTCGGCGTCGGGCGGCGCGGTCGGGGTGACGGCGAGTTCGTCGCCCACCTGCCAGCCCTCGGGGGCGGCGGCCAGCCGCACCGTGCTCTCACCCGCCTTCAACTCCCCGGCGGCCCGCACCCACGCGGTCCGGGGTGCGCCGTCCAGGCGCAGGTAGCCGCTGCCGGTGACCCACAGGCCGGTGTCGGTGTCGACGACGGTCATGCCGCCGCCCTGGAAGCGGTGCTCGTCGATCCCGGGGAAGCGCAGCGTGTGCGTGTGCGCCGCATCGGGGGCGAGCGCGAGCACACCCCGCACCTCGACGTTCCCCCCGCTCTCCAGCGTCAGCGACCGGCCCTTGGCGAACACCAGCGAGCCGCCGGTGTCGATCAGCAGCGAGCCGACCCGGGCATCGGTGTCCAGCACCACCTTGTCGGTGATCCGAACAGCGCTCCCCGCCCCGGGTGCCTTCCCGCCCCACCCCTTGACGTCCGACCACTTCCGCCCACTCTCGTCCAACGCGGGCAGACCCTGCGTCGGCTGCGGGCCCGCGGGCGCCACCGCCGCCCCCGCGAGCGACTGCCGCAGCGCCACTCCCCCACCGACGGCCGTCACCGACCCGACCGCCAGCCAGGTCAGCATTCGCCGCCGCCCCAGCAACGGCCGCCGGTGCCGCCCGTTCTCCCACTGCTCCACGATGGCCGCCTCCCGAATCACCCAGCAGGGACTCCGAATCGTCGGGGGCAGCATAGGTGGCGGGTCCATCGGGAATCGGGGACTTCCACAACGGTTAAGCATTCTGACGTATCGTCATTCGTCAGTTCGACAGAAACGGGTGCCCGGCGGAGTTCCATGGTCCGTCAGCAAAGGCGGACAGAAGCACTCAAATCACCCCACTGACTCGATCGCAAATGCCACCAAGACGAACATTTACTCACCAAGCGGCATAACACCCTAAAACGGGCACAAGATCGCCAACTCCCTGACGGCGCAGCAGTTCTCGCCGACCCCACCGCAGTTCGCCGGGAATTCCTTGATCGCGCTTTCCGGGCCCGGTGACGGCCGTCACAGGCATTTGCTAATCATCCTTAAATCCGCTTAATCTCCTGCCCACGTTCGTGGACACACGGACCCAGCTCACCCGGAACGCCGAATCCTGCCGCCGGGCGAGCCGGCTCATGCGAAACGCACCGCGGCAGGGGCGGGGGAACCAGGTAAGTCGCCCTGGGGCGGTCCTGACGGACCGGTCCGGGGCTAGGGGTGAAGCCGGGCGCACCGGAAGGTGCGCGCGGCCGGGCAACTCCAGCCCGAATCCGACAGCTCACCTCGCAGGCGTGGGAGAGGAACGCACCTTCATGCTGCCCGTCAGCTCCAAGCGCGCCCGCCGTCTGATCGCCACCACCGGCGTGGTGGGCATCGGCCTCACCGTCCCCGGCCTGATGGCCGGCACCGCCTCCGCCGCCTCGGTCGCGACCTGGGACAAGGTCGCCCAGTGCGAGTCCACCGGCAACTGGTCGATCAACACCGGCAACGGTTTCTACGGCGGCCTCCAGTTCACCGCCTCCACCTGGGCCGCCTTCGGCGGTACCGCGTACGCCCCGCGCGCCGACCTGGCCACCAAGGACCAGCAGATCGCCGTCGCCGAGAAGGTGCTGGCCTCCCAGGGCCCCGGTGCCTGGCCGGTGTGCTCCGTCAAGGCCGGCCTGACCAAGGGCGGCGAGACCCCGCAGGTCGACACCTCCGCCAAGTCCTCCGGCTCGCAGGACACCGCGCAGAAGCAGTCCCCGGCCCCCAAGGCTCAGGCCCCCAAGGCTCAGACCCCGAAGACCCAGGCCCCGCAGAGCCAGGCCCCGAAGCAGGCTCCGAAGCAGCAGGCCCAGCCGCAGACCGCCCCGGCCGCCAAGGCGGACGGCAGCTACACCGTGGTGGCCGGCGACTGGCTGTCCGCCATCGCGCAGAACCAGCACGTCGATGGCGGCTGGCAGAAGCTCTACGACCTGAACCGCTCCGTGCTCACCGAGGGCGCGGACATGATCTACCCGGGTCAGAAGCTGGCGCTCGGCAACGTCTCGGTCGCCGAGGCCCCGGCCCAGCAGTCCGCCCCGGCCGCCAAGTCCTCCTCCAACGGCTCCACCTGGAAGAGCAACCGCTCCACGGGTTCCGACACCGCCCCGGCCAAGCCGAGCACCCCCGCCAAGCCGAGCACCCCGGCGAAGAGCACCCCCGCGACCACCACCGCGAAGACCACCACGACCACCACGACCAACGCCACCACCGCCGTCAAGGCGACCGGTTCGAAGGCCGCGGCGATCGACTTCGCGCTGTCCAAGGTCGGCCAGCCGTACATCTACGGCGGCACCGGCAACGGTGGCTGGGACTGCTCGGGCCTGACCCAGGCCGCGTTCCGTCAGGCCGGCATCAGCCTGCCGCGCGTCGCCGCCGACCAGGCCGACTACGCGACCCGTGTCTCGCTGAACAGCCTGCAGCCGGGCGACCTGCTGTTCTGGTCGAACAACGGCTCCAACTCGGGCGTCTACCACGTCGCGATCTACATCGGCGACGGCAAGTACGTCGAGGCCGCCAACCCGAAGTCGGGCGTGAAGACCGAGACCATCGCCAACTGGGCGCCGGACTTCGCCGGTCGCGTCTGACCCCTCGCACGGCACCCACGCACGGCACCCGCGCACGGCGCTCTCGCACGGCGCACATCCACCCGCACAACGCTGCCCCCGAAGACCTGGTCGGCTTCGGGGGCAGCGGCCTGTCCGACGTCGAAGCCGACGATCACGCTGGACGTGGACCTCGCGCTGGAGGTGCTGCTGAGCGACCAACCTCCGCTACCGGCAAGGAACTTACCGTCTAGTAAGTTTGCGACGGAGTCCCTACCCTGGGCGAACCCCCATCCCACCCAAGGGAGTTCGCTGATGGCACACCCCCTCGCCCGGGCCGCCCGCGCCGCGCACCTGCGCGACCGTGCACCCGTCGAAGTGCTGCGCGAGAACGACCGGGTCGTCGAGGCCCGCACCCCGTACCTGGTCCCGCCGCCGGACGCCGGCAGCCTCGCCGATCTGCCGTTCCGCAACGCCGAACTCGCCCCGGACGCCGAGGTGTTGACCAGGCGCCGACCGGGCGGCGGCTGGCAGCCGGTGACCGCCCGGCAGTTCGCCGACGAGGTCGCCGCGACCGCCCGCGGCCTGATCGCCGCCGGGGTGCGGCCCGGCGGCCGGATCGTGCTGATGTCCCGCACCCGCTACGAGTGGACGCTGCTGGACTTCGCCGCCTGGGCGGCCGGCGCGTCCCTGGTGCCGGTCTACCCGACCTCCTCGGTCGAGCAGACCGAGTGGATCCTCCGCGACTCGGGTGCGGTGCTGGCGGTCGCGGAGGACGCCGGCACCGCCGAGGCGCTCACCGCGGCGATCGCCCGCACCGGCGACACGGTGACGCTGTGGCGGCTGGACGAGGACGCCGTCGCCACCCTCGGCACGCTCGGAAAGGCCGTCCCCGATGGGGAGTTGACGCAGCGCCGGGCGGCGCTCGGCCCGGACAGCGAGGCCACCCTGATCTACACCTCCGGCACCACCGGCCGCCCCAAGGGCTGCCTGCTCACCCACGCCAACTTCCTCACCGAGGCGGCGAACTGCCACGCCATGCTGGAGCCGGTGTTCACCGCGGCGACCGGCGAGGCGCCGTCCACCCTGCTGTTCCTGCCGCTGGCACACGTGCTGGGCCGGATGATCCAGGTGACCTGCGTGTTCGGCCGGATCCGGTTCGGCCACAGCCCGTCCCTGAAGCCCGCCGAACTCCGGCCCGACCTGGCCGAGTTCGGCGCCACCTTCCTGGTCGGCGTGCCCTACCTGTTCGAGAAGATCCACCAAATGGGCCGGGCCGAGGCGCAGGCGAAGGGCGCGGTGCGGGTCTTCGACCGGGCCGCCGAGGTCGCGGTGCGCTACGCCCGCGCCGAACTCGCCGCGCTGTCCGGCGAGGGCGCCCCCGTCCCGCTGTCTCTGCGCCTCGCACACGGGCTGTACGACGCCCTGGTGTACCGCAGGGTGCGTCAGGCGATGGGCGGCCGGATCCGGTACGCGATCAGCGGCGGCTCCTCGATCGACCCGGAACTGCTGCTGTTCTTCGCCGGCGCGGGCGTGCTGGTGTACGAGGGCTACGGGCTGACCGAGACCACCGGCCCGTCCACCGTGAACCCGCCGCTGCGGCCCCGCCCGGGCACCGTCGGCCCGCCGGTGCCCGGCAGCGCGGTGCGGATCGCCGAGGACGGCGAGGTGTTCCTGAGCGGCGGCCAAATCTTCGACGGCTACTACGAGTTGGGCGCGGAGCGGCCCGAGCGGGAGCAGTGGTTCGCCACCGGCGACCTGGGGCGGCTCGACCAGGACGGCTACCTGACCATCACCGGCCGCAAGAAGGAGATCCTGGTGACCTCCGGCGGCAAGAACGTCTCCCCCGGCCCGCTGGAGGACCGGCTGCGCGCCCACCCGCTGATCAGCCAGTGCCTGGTGGTCGGCAACGGCCGCCCGTACGTGGGTGCGCTGATCACTCTCGACCCGGAAGCGGTGGAGCACTTCCTCCGCCAACGCCCGCCGACCGCCGCCACGGACACCGCCCCCGCACCCGAGATGACCAGCGCGATCCCGGTGCACCCCGCCGTGCTGGCCTCGCTCGCCGAGGCGGTCGGGGCCGTCAACTCGACCGTCTCACGCGCCGAGTCGATCCGCCGGGTGCGCGTGGTCGGCGGCGACTTCACCGAGGAACGCGGCCTGCTCACCCCGTCCCTGAAGGTCCGCCGGCAGGCCGTCACCACCGCCTACCGCCGCGACATCGAGCAGCTCTACACCTGAACACGCCTGCGGCCCCCGGGAGTTCCCTCCCGAGGGCCGCAACGGGTGCCACAAGCCACCAGCAAATAGCGTCAGTTGCGCGGACCGGACCCGGTGGAGCCGCGCATCACCAGCTCCGGCTGGAACATGAACTCCGAGCGCTGCGCCGGGTTTCCGCCGACCTCCTCCAGCAGCGCGTCCACGGCGGCCGTGGCCATCGCCTCGACCGGCTGGCGCACAGTGGTCAGCGGCGGCTCGGTGAACGCTATCAGCGGCGAGTCGTCGAACCCGACCACCGAGACGTCCTGCGGCACCGACAGCCCCCGGCGGCGCACGGCGCGGATCGCGCCGAGCGCCATCATGTCGGAGCCGCAGACGATCGCCGTGCAGCCCTTGTCGAGCAGCGCCTGCGCGGCGGCGTGCCCGCCCTCCACGCTGAACAGCGTGTGGTGGATCAGGTCCGCGGCCTCGTCGGCGGTCCGCCCGGTGAGCTGCTGGAGCGCGGCGGTGAAGCCCTCGATCTTGCGCAGCACGGGGACGAAGCGCTTCTGTCCGACCGCCAGCCCGATCCGGTCGTGCCCGAGCTCGACCAGGTGCTGCACGGCCATCCACATCGCGGCCCGGTCGTCCGGGGAGATGAACGGCGCGGCGATCTTCTCGCTGAAGCCGTTGATCAGCACGAACGGGACCTGGCGGCCGGAGAGTTTGGCGTACCGGTCGTGGTCGGCGGTGGTGTCGGCGTGCAGTCCGGAGACGAACACGATGCCGGCCACGCCGCGTTCCACCAGCATCTCGACGAGTTCGTCCTCGGTGGAGCCGCCCGGGGTCTGGGTGCACAGCACCGGCGTGTAGCCGTGCCGACTGAGCACCTGTTCGATGACCTGGGCGAGTGCGGGGAAGATCGGGTTGCTGAGCTCCGGGGTGATCAGGCCGATCAGCCCGGCGCTGCGCTGGCGCAGCCGGGTGGGCCGTTCGTAGCCGAGCACGTCGAGCGCGGCCAGCACCGTCTGACGGGTGGTCGCGGAGACGCCCGCCTTACCGTTGAGTACGCGGCTGACGGTGGCTTCGCTGACCCCCGCCTGGGCCGCGATGTCGGAGAGTCGCGCTGTAGTCACGACCCCAGAGCCTACTGCGGCCATCTCAGACCGCCCACCATGCGGTGCTGTCGGCGGGCAGTTCGACGCTCTCCCCGTCCGACTCGACCGCGGCCTCGGCGGTGGAGGACAGCAGCATCCGACCCGGCGCGGCGATCCGGACGGCCTCCCCGGTGGTGTTCGCAGTGCACACGAACGACCCTTCGGCGGCTTCGCGACGGAACATCAGCACGCCCTCGGGGGCGGCCAGCCACTCGACCTCGGTGCCGGCGCCGAGCGCGGGCTGCTCGCGGCGGACGGCCAGCGCGGAGCGGTACAGCTCCAGCGTCGAGGTCGGGTCGCCGGCCTGGACCTCCACCGAGAGTTCGGCCCAATCGGCGGGCTGCGGCAGCCAGCTCGGGCCGCCGGCGACCGGGCCGAAGCCGTACGGCGCCTCGGTGCCGGACCACGGGATCGGCACCCGGCAGCCGTCGCGGAAGCCGTCCTGGCCGGCCTGCCGGAAGAACGACGGGTCCTGGCGGACCTCGTCGGGCAGGTCGGTGACGTCCGGCAGGCCGAGCTCCTCGCCCTGGTAGATGTACGCGGAGCCGGGCAGCGCGAGCATCAGCAGGGTGGCGGCGCGGGCCCGTCGGAGGCCCAGCGGGCGGTCGCCGGCGGTGCGGATCTGGGTGCCCAGGCCGCCCGGGTTGGCGAACCGGGTGGCGTGCCGGGTGACGTCGTGGTTGGACAGCACCCAGGTGGTGGGGGCCTGCACGGGGCGCATCGAGTCGAGCGAGAGGTCGATCACCTCGCGCAGCTTCGCGGCGTCCCAATCGGTGCCCAGGTACTGGAAGTTGAACGCCTGGTGCAGCTCGTCGGGGCGGACGTAGTTGGCGGTGCGCTGGACGGTCGGGGTCCAGGCCTCGGCGACGCCGATCCGGTCGCCGGGGTACTCGTCGAGGATCTTGCGCCAGCTGCGGTAGATGGCGTGCACGCCGTCCTGGTCGAAGAACGGCATGACGTCGTTGCCGAGCAGCTTCAGCTGGTCGTGGCTGCCGAGGTCGGGCAGGCCGGGGGCCTTGACCAGGCCGTGGGCGACGTCGATGCGGAAGCCGTCGACGCCCATGTCGAGCCAGAACCGCAGGATGGAGCGGAACTCGTCGGCGACCGCGGGGCTGTCCCAGTTGAAGTCGGGCTGCTCGGGCGCGAACAGGTGCAGGTACCACTCGCCGGGGGTGCCGTCGGGGTTGTCGCTGCGGGTCCAGGCGGGGCCGCCGAAGATGGACTCCCAGTCGTTGGGCGGGAGTTCGCCGTTCTCGCCCTTGCCGGGGCGGAAGTGGTAGCGCTCGCGCAGCGGGGAGCCGGGGCCCTCGCGCAGCGCGCGCCGGAACCACTCGTGCCGGTCGGAGGAGTGGTTGGGCACCAGGTCGACGATGATCCGCAGGCCCAGTTCGTGGGCGTCGCGGATCAGCCCGTCGGCGTCCAGCAGGGTGCCGAACATCGGGTCGACGGCGCGGTAGTCGGCGACGTCGTAGCCGGCGTCGGCCTGCGGGGAGGCGTAGAACGGCGAGAGCCAGACCGCGTCCACGCCGAGGTCGCGCAGGTACGGCAGGCGGCTGCGGATGCCGGGCAGGTCGCCCATGCCGTCCCCGTTGCCGTCGGCGAAGCTGCGCGGGTACACCTGGTAGATGACCGCGTCCCGCCACCAGCCGCCTCTGGAGGCCCCGGTGGTCGCAGCAGTCGTCCGAGCGGCGGGAACGGCGGCGGGCCGGGAGGCGTCGGCCAGGTTCTGGGTCATTGGACAGTCATCCCTTGGGTGCTGTGGAAGGTGACGGAGGTTCAGGACTTCGCGGCGCCGGCCGTCAGACCGGTCACCAGGTGGCGCTGCACCAGGTAGAAGACGAACGCGGCGGGGATCGCGATGAGCACCGAGGTGGCGGCCATCAGCTGCCACTGGTGGTCGTGCTCGCTGACGAACGAGGACAGGCCGACCGCCAGCGTGTACTTGCTGGACGAGAGCATGAAGGTGGAGGCGTAGGCGACCTCGCCCCATGCGGTGAGGAACGAGTAGAACGCGGCCACCGCCAGGCCCGGGCGGGCCAGCGGCAGGATCAGCCGCCAGAAGGTGCCGAACGGGGACAGCCCGTCGACCCGGCCGGCCTCGTCGATCTCCATCGGGATGGTGTCGAAGTAGCCCTTCAGCAGCCAGGCGCAGTACGGCACGGTGGTGGCCGAGTAGACCAGGATCAGACCGGTGTAGCTGTCCAGCATCTGCAGGTTGGACAGGATGTAGTACATCGGCACGATCAGCACCGCGATCGGGAACATCTGGGTGACCAGCAGGGTCCACATCAGCTGGCGGTGGCCGGGGAAGCGCATCCGGGAGACCGCGTAGCCGGTGGAGGCGGCGATCAGGACGCCGATCACGGTGGTGCCGCCGGCCACGATCGCGGAGCTGCCGAACCAGCTGAGGAAGTCGGTGTCGGACAGCACCCGGCTGTAGTTGGCGAAGGTGGCCTTGTCCATGATCTTCGCCGGGTGCAGGTAGTCGTTGTCGTCCGGCCCGAGCGAGATGTACGCGATGTACAGCACCGGGAACAGGGCGATCAGGCTGGCGAGGATCAGCGTGCCGTGCGCGAGCACGGAGGCCGGCTTCGAGGACTCGCCGCGCGCCCGGACCTTGGCGGGTCGTCCGGCGGGCTTCGCGTCCTCGGTGGCGGGGCGGTCGGCGGTGAGAGTCATGGGGCTACCTGCCTGGTCGTGGTCCTTGGGGTTCAACTCGGCCGCGGCGCTCATCCGTTGGCCTTCTCGTTCCGGGCCAGCCAGCGGCGGTAGAAGGTGGTGAAGACGATCAGGATGGAGAGCAGCAGGATTCCGTAGGTCGCGGACTGCGCGTAGTCCGCGGGCTGCTGGCCGAAGCCGAGGCGGTAGGCCCAGGTGACCAGGATCTGCGCGTCGGGGGCGCCGGAGCCGAACAGCAGGAAGATGACGGCGAACTGGTTGAAGGTCCAGATCACGCCGAGCAGCACGACGGTGGAGGAGACGGTCCGCAGGCCCGGCAGGGTGACGTAGCGGAACCGCTGCCAGGCGGAGGCGCCGTCCATCTCGGCGGCCTCGTACAACTCGGCCGGGATCGACTGGAGTCCGCCGAGCAGCGAGATCATCATGAACGGCACGCCGACCCAGGTGTTGACCAGGATCGCGGCGCACTTCTGCGCCAACGGGTCGGACAGCCAGCCGGGTTCGGGCAGGTGCAGCATCGACAGCAGGCCGTTGACGGCGCCGCCGTCGGCGAGCATCAGCCGCCAGGAGAAGACGGTGACGAAGGTCGGCACCGCCCACGGCAGGATCAGCACCAGCCGGTACAGGCTGCGGCCGCGCATCTTGCGGTTGAGCAGCATCGCCAGGCCCAGGCCGATGCTGTAGTGCAGGAGCACGCAGATCGCGGTCCAGATCACGGTCCAGATGAAGTGCGACCAGAACCGGTCGTAGGCGGTCGGCCCCCAGAGCACGTCCGCGTAGTTGTCGAGTCCGACGAAGTCGAAGCTGTCGGGTATGTGGTTGACGCCGATCTGCCGGCCGACGTTGAGGCTGGTGGCGTTGGTCAGGGTCAGGTAGAAGCCGCGGACCAGCGGATATCCGACCAGCACGCCGAGGACGACCACCACCGGCGCGATCATCGCGTACGCGTACCAGTACTTCGAGTACGACAGCCTGATGCGCTGCACGACCGCAACTGCCATGGGTTGACACCTTCTCCGGGAGGTCCGCCGCCTGCCTCGGCGACATGTGCTGGGGGTCTGACGGGGCGCGCCCGGCCCACCGTCAGGTGTGGGCCGGGCGAGCCTTGTTCCGACTTACTTGGCGAAGTCCGGCAGGAGCTTCGCGTAGTCGGTGGCGGTGGCGTCCAGGCCGGCCTTGGTCTCGGACTGGCCCTGGACGATCTTGCCGAGGTTGGTGCCGAAGGAGCCGAACAGCGAGGCGTACTCGGGCAGTTCGGGGCGCGGCTGGGCGGAGGGCAGGATCGCCTGGAAGTCGGCGATGCCCGGGTTGGCCTTGACCTCGGCGGTGTAGGCGTCGCTGCGGGTCGGCAGGGTGCCGTTCTTCAGCGCGAGGAAGGTCTGGCTCTCGGCGGAGGTCAGGAACGCGGCGAGCTTCTCGGCGGCGGCCTTGTGGGCGGCGTCGGAGCCGGCGTAGACGGAGACGTTGTGGCCACCGGTCGGGGCGCCGCCCTTGCCGGAGGCGCCCATCGGGACGGCCGCGATGCCGAGGTTCTTCTTGTCGGCGAACGCGGAGCCCTTGTAGACGTTGGTGACCTCCCACGGGCCCTGGACGATCGCCGCGACCTTGCCGCTGGTGAAGGCGTCCATCATGTGCGCGTAGGCGTCGGTGGTGACGTCGGCCTTCACGGTGCCGGGGGAGGTGAACATCGACTTGTAGGTCTCGACGGCCTTGACCGCGTCGGCCGAGTTGACGGTGATCTTCTTGCCGGTGGCGTCCACCATGTTGGTGCCCTCGCCGTACAGGAACGGCATGGCGTAGTAGCCGTCGGCGGCCTTCAGCCAGAAGCCGTCCACCCCGGCCTTGTCCTTCAGCTGGGCGGCGTCGGCCTTCAGCTCGTCCCAGGTCTTCGGCGCGTCGGTGATGCCCGCCTTGGCGAACAGCTCCTTGTTGTACATCAGGGCGAGGGTGTCGGTGACCAGCGGGACGCCGTAGGTCTTGCCCGCGTACTTGGCCTGCTGGATCAGCGAGGGCTGGAAGACGGAGGCGTCGGTCAGCGCGGGGGTGCCGTCCAGCGGCTCCAGGTAGCCGGCCTTGGCGAAGGCGGAGGTCCAGCCGACCTCGGCGCGGAACACGTCCGGAGCGCCCTTGGCGCCCATCGCGGTCTGCAGCTTGTTCTGCGCCTGGTCGAACGGGACGTTCTCGAACTTGACCTTGATGTTCGGGTTCGCGGCCTCGAACTTCTTGACCAGCTCTGCGTAGTTCGGCGCCTCGTTGGTGGCGTTCGAGGTGTCCCAGTAGGTGATGGTGACCGGTCCGTCGCCGCCCTTGGCGTCGGAGCCGGAGCCGCCGCTGCCGCACGCTGCAAGAGTGACCGCAAGAGCCGCAACGAGAGCGGAGGCCGCGATACCACGCCGCATGGAAACTCCTTGAAAGATGAGGGTGCCCGGGTGGGGGAGGACCGCGCATAATGGCTGTCCCAGCCGACTGCGCCGTTGCAGGCCGTCGGGCTTGAGCAGGAACGTAACAGCGCGGCGAGCGGTGCTGAAAGTCCTTGCAGCAAGTTTCTGCAAGATGCCGGGGATCGTTACGTCCACGTGTCCTTAGAGTTGCCGCCACGCGTCTTGACCATCCGTGGCCTCTCCGGAACTCCTTGCAGTCCGAACCCCTCTGAGCAGGCAGAAGGCCCCGGAAGCGGCTGCTTCCGGGGCCTCCTCGGCACGCTGTTCGTCAGTCGGTGGTGCCCAGCCGCAGCACCGTGGTGGACCGGAACTCCTGCCCGGGCCGCAGCTCGGTCGACGGGTAGGACGGCTGGTGCGGCGAGTCCGGGTGGTGCTGGGTCTCCAGCGCGACGCCCGCGTACCGGCCGTACGCCACGCCGGACGGGCCGGTGACGCTGCCCTCGAAGCCGTTCGCGGTGTACACCTGCAAACCCGGCTCGGTGGTCAGCACCTCCAGGGTGCGCCCGCTGCCCGGATCGGCCAGCAGCGCCGCCCGCACCGGCGGCCCGTCCGCCGGGCGCTCGCGCAGCACCCAGTTGTGGTCGTAACCGTTCGAGAGTTTCAGCTGCGGGTGCCCCTCGGCGATGCCCTCGCCGATCGACCGGGCGGCGGTGAAGTCGAACGCGGTGCCCGCCACCGGCTCGAACGGGCCGTACGGGATCTGCCGCTCGTCGACCGGCGTGAACGCGTCCGCGTCGATGGTCAGCAGGTGCCCGAGCACGTCGCCGCGGCCCTCGCCGGCCAGGTTGAAGTAGGCGTGGTTGGTGAGGTTGAGCACCGTCGGTCTGGTGGTGACGGCCCGGTAGGAGATCGTCAGCTCGGCGCCGCTCAGCGTGAAATCCGTCCAGACATCCAGCGCGCCGGGAAAGCCCTGGTCACCGTCGGGCGAGTGCAGGTGCATCCGCACCCCGCCGGGGATCTCCTCGGCCTCCCACACCCGGTGCGCGAACGAGTCCGGGCCACCGTGCAGGGTGACGCCGCGCCCGGTCGGCAGCAGCTGGTGGTCCTCGCCGTCCAGGGTGATCCGGCTGTCCGCGATCCGGTTGCCGTACCGGCCCACGGTCACGCCGTAGTACTTGGCCGGGCCGAGCAGCGCGCCGACGTCCTCCGTGGTCAGCACCACCTGCCCGGGCGTGCCGGACCGGTCGGGCGCGGTCAGCGAGTGCAGCGCCGCGCCCAGCGTGATGACGGTCGCCTCGATCCGGTCGGAGCGCAGCGTCCACCGCTCCAGACCCATCCCGGCCCCGGACAGGTCGTACGGCGCCCGGTGCACCTCGGCGGTCCGCTCCGGCACGGTCATGGACAACTCCTCGGTTCGTGGTCACCCTTTGCAGGCCAGACTAGGGCCTGTCCGGTCGATCTTGTCGGATCAGCGCGCGTCGTCGGGCGCCCGGCTGGGAGTGCCGGCGAACCGTCCTCGTACTGGGTGTACTTGGATGGTTTGCCGGTGCTTCCAGGCGGGATGATCCGGCGGCGCGCGCCCGGCAAGATCGACCGGACAGGCCCTGAGCCTGTCCGGCGCGCGGGGGGCCGATGACCCGCTCCGCGCGCCGGGGCGCCAGTCGTCGGCCCGTCAGTCGGCCTGCCCGGGACGGACGGTGGGCAGTCCGAGCGCGTCGGCGAGGCCCTCCGGTCCGGTGCCGAGCTTGCGGTGGACGGCGGCCAGCCGCTGCTTGACCACCGACACCGGCAGCCGCAGCTGTTCGGCGATCCGCTGCGGCGGCAGCGCCCGCGCCGCCAGCTGCGCGACCTCCAACTCCTGCGGGTTCAGCGTCACTTTGGCGGGCACCAGCGCCCGGCTCGGCTGCAGACCGGACGAGGCGAGCACGTTGCGGGCCCGCACCTCCAGGCCGTCGGCCCCGCAGTGCTTGGCCAACTCCATGCCCTGGTAGAGGTGTTCGGCGGCCTCCAGGCTGCGGCCGACCTGCACCAGGGCGGCCCCGAGGTCGACCAGCGCGTGCGCGTGCTCGTAGCCCGCCGGGGAGCGGCCGAGACAGCCGACCGCCTCCTGCAGCAGTTCGACGGCGTGCAGGCCCTCCCACACACTGGCCGCCAGCCGCAGCGCGCTGCCGATCGCCGACGGCGAACCGGACTCCCGGGCCCGGGCGACCGCGTCGTCGCCGTTCTTCCGCGCGGACGGCAGATCCCGGTGCGCCATCGCCACGGCCAGGTGGCCGGCCCACGGCGCGTGCACGGTGGACCGCCAGCCGCGCTTGTCCAGCCGCATGCCGGTCTCGGCGAGCACCTCGACGGCCATGTCGTAGTCGCCCCGCGAGATCAGCAGCTTGCCGTAGATGGTGGCGACGTCGGGCAGCACCAGCGCGGTCTGGTGGTACGGCGGCGAGAAACGGTACTTCTGCGCGATCTCCCAGGCCTCCCGGTCGCGGCCGCGGGACAGCAGGGTGTCGATCAGCGAGCCGACCAGGTTCCACTGGAGCGGCAGCCCGGTGCCCATCCGGTCGGCGATCCGCAGGCCGCGGCGCAGGAAGTCCTCGGCCTCCGGGAGGAAGCCGCGGCGCAGCCGGGCGAAGCCCATCAGGAAGTAGGCGAAGCCGCGGTGCGCGCCGCTCCACCCGGCGATCTCGAACTCCAGGATGGCGGAGCTGAACAGCTTCTCGGCGCGGGCGATCTCGTCGTTGTAGGCGAAGCACAGTCCGAGCAGCGCGGGCAGTTCGAAGTTCAAGGTGGTGTTGGTCCAGCCGAGACTGCGTGGCAGCCGGCCGTTGACGAGGGCGTCCTCGGCGGCCCGCAGCGCCTCGGCGGTGGGGGCGCCCTTGAGGGTGAGGTCCCAGGCGTGCAGGGCGCGCACCGGCCGGGAGGCCTCGCTCTCCTCGTCGATCCGGTCGGCGAGCTCGGTGACCTTGCGGGCCCGGTCGGGGCCGTTGTCCTCGTCGCGCTGGAGGGCCGTGTACAGCAGGTGGGCGGTCAGCAGCCGGTCCTTGCCGAGGCCTTCGGGGGTGGTCTCGGCCTCGCTCAGGCAGAGCCGGGCGGCACCGGTGAGGTCGCCGCCGTGGGCGATCACCTCGGACAGCCGGAACACCGCCTCGACCCGCAGGTCGGGGCTGAGGCCGTCCTCGATGTCGAGTGCGCGGCGCAGCTGGTTGGCGGTCGCGTCGGGGTCGGTGAGCAGGGCGGCGCTGCCGAGTTCGTACAGCACCTCGGCGCGGTCGTCCTCGTCCGGCGGCTCGGCGAGGGCGCGTTCGAGGCAGCGGCGGGCGGCTTCGGGAGCGCCGATGGCGAGGTTCTCGGCGGCGGCCCGGCGCAGCTTGCGGACCATCAGGTCGTCGCCCTCGCCGGGGTGGGTCTCCAGCAGGTGGCGGGAGGCGGAGAGCAGCGATCCGCCCCGGTCCTCGATCGCGGTGGCGGCGACGCCGTGCATGCCGGTGCGGGTGGCTTCCGGGATCGACTGGTAGATCGAGGTGGCGATCAGCGGGTGCACGAATTCGAGCCTGCCGTTGGGCTGGCTGGTGAGCACCCGCAGTCGGCGCAGTTCGCGGACCGACTGGGCGGCCTGTGCCGGGCCCTGGGCGCAGATCGCGGCGGCCAGTTCCTCGTTGATCTCGGTGCCGAGCAGTGCGGCGGCCCAGGCGAACTGGATGATGGTCGGGCCGAGCTTGTCGAGCCAGTAGTCGCGGCCCTGACCGCGGGCGGCCGCGGCGAGGTCGCGCAGCCGGGGCGAGTTCTCCTCGACGGGTTCGAGGTTCTGGTCGCGCACCTCGCGCAGCAGGGCGACGGTGTCGAACGGGGCGCCGGCGGTGACGGCCCACACCTGGCGGCAGAACGCGTCGTCGGCCTCGGCGAACTCGCTGTGCACGATCTCGGCGATCGACAGCGGGTTGAGCGGCATCAGTTCGTGCCGGCGCTCGGCGCGGTCGAGGATCTGCAGGAGCAGCGGGCGGGCCACGTCGTCGAACTCGTGGCGGTAGGCGAAGACCAGCAGCACCGGCAGTTCGCGGGCGCGCAGCACGAACGAGGCGAGCCAGGTCAGCGACTCCTGGTCGACCGCGTGCAGGTCGTCGATCACCACGACCAACGGGGCCCGTCGGGGCGCGAGTTGGGTGATGACGAAGTCCAGGCCGTCGTGCACGCCCTGCGGGTCGATCCGCTCGACCTCGTCGGACGGCGGCTCCAGGCCGATGGCCGGCGCGACGATGTTGTACCAGTTGCCGAAGACGTCGGTGCGCTCGTCCGGGTCGAGGTCCCCGAGGACGGGCAGCAGCAGTTGCCGCAGGACGCGGAACGGTTCGTGCTTCTGCCGTTCGCTGCCGCGGGCGAACAGCACGGTGGGGTCCTTGCGGGCGCCGGCGATCCGGCGGACCTGTTCGAGCATGGTGGTCTTGCCCATGCCGGGAGGTCCGGAGAAAAGCAGCAGTTCACCGATCTTTGTGCCGCCGGCTGCAAACTCTCGACACAACTTGTCCACAGCTTGTTCGGCGGACTGGAGTTCACTGTCGCGTTCCCAAAGCCGCTGGGCGGCCTTTCCCTCGCCGACCACCGCCGATTCCTGCGGCCCGCTCTGCTCTTCGGCCACGTCCGTCCTTCCAACTCGCCTTACCGCCACTCCGTTTCCGACCATAGCGTCGCCACCGGCCGCGCGGGCGGCGTTCCCGCAGGCTGCGGCCCGAACGGAGTGTCAGTTCACCTGGTCAGGGGCAAATCCCGTACAGACCGCGGCAACTGACGATCAGCTAGGCTAACTCTTTCCGGTTTTCCAGGTGTATTCGATCTTTGCGGGGGAAGACCGACGCCGAACGCAAGCCCGAACCGTTTTGCGTTTCCGCACACCAGCCCGCCCTGGAGATACGTTGGCTGCTATACCTCCGCTCTTCTGCCCCATCCCCTCGTCCCTGCATCCCGCGCACGAGGCGGTCGGCAAGAGCACCGAACTCTGGCTCGACACGATGGGATTCGCCCGGGACGCGGAACGCCGCCGCCGCCTCCTGGCCATCGGTGCACACGAGTTCGTCTGCCGGATCGCCAGCGACGCCGAGGGCATCACGGGGCTGGAACTGGTTTCGCAGTGGCTGTGCAGCATGCTCACGCTCGACGACGAGTGGGACACCGGCCGGTTGAGCCGGGACCCCTCCCGTGTACTCACGATAGCAGCCACACTACTGGCCGTTATCAATTCCACGCCTTCCCACCCGGGGGAGTCCGACCTCTACGTCGCCGCCGTGCGCGACGTGTTCCGCCGGGCCCGGGACTGGGCCCCCGCGGTGGCCGTGAAGCGTTGGGCGGACAGCCAGTTGGAGTCCTTCATGGGCGCCGCCGCCGTCACCGCGTACCGCGCCCAGGGCCGACCGATGACGCTCTCCGAGTACCTGACGATAGGGCCGCTGGACCGCGGCAGCCGCTCCTGCATCGAGATCATCGAGGTCTGCGAGCGCACCGCCGTCCCGCAGTCGCAGCTGGACTCGCCCCGGGTGCACGCGCTCACCGAGGCCGCCAAGTTCCTGGTGCTGGTCTCCGCCGACGTCTACTCCTACAAACGCGAGGACAGCCAGGGCGCGTTGGAGAGCAATATCGTCGACGCGCTGCAGCGACATCTGGGCTGCCCCAGGGAGCAGGCACTCCTGGAGGCCGCCGCGCTGCACGACCGCACCATGGTGCTGTTCCTGCGCCTCTCGGACCGCGCCGGCCGCCGCGCCGGTCCCGAACTGAGACGCTACATCCAGCAGTTGGCCAACCTGGTGAGCGGGAACCTGGAGTGGGGATTCACCTCCGCCCGCTACACCCCCCGGCCGCCCGGCGTCATCCCGATCGCCGAACGCGCCGACCGCCCCGCCGACGGCCGGCTCACGCCGCCGCCCTACCCGGAGATCGCCTGGTGGTGGGAGCAGCTCTGGTGACGGCTCCCTGACCGTCCGACGGCGCCCCACGGCTTCCCCGGCCGCAGCACGGAGGCGCCCAGCCGGACATCACACCACACCCCTCCCCCGGCCCCGGCCCGCGCCACGCGCCCGGGGCCGAAGCGTGCCCGCTGCGGTGGCGCACCGGCTCCGACCGGCCCAGAAGGGCTGGCGAACGGCGGTCCGACGTGGTCACGTCGGGTCAGTGTCCGACCCGACGGGTCCGACCCCCCGTGACACCCCCCGCCCGACCGCCAAGGAGTGAACTCTCATGACCATCGCCGTCGACAAGCTCTCCGACCCCGCCGTACGCCGCCTGCTCGGCGCCGTCAACTCGGGCGACCGGAACGCCTTCTTCGCCGCCCTCACCGACGACGCCACGATGTCCGACGACGGTTCCGATCGCGACCTGGCGGACTGGGTCGACCGCGAGATCTTCTCCTCGCACGGCCACATCGAGGTGCAGACCGAGAAGTCCGGCGGCCGCGCCCTGGTCGCCGACTTCCGCAACGACGCCTGGGGCGAGATGCGCACCGCATGGCGGTTCACCGTCTCCCCGGACGGCCGGGTCAGCCGCTTCGACACCGGCCAGGCCTGACCTACGCCCCCCGCCGGGCCGGCGACCGCTGGGGCCTGTCCGGTCCCTGGACCCGGCCCGCCAGACACTCCCGAACGGCCGTGATCAGCGCCCGCGAACGGATGTCCCCGGTGACGCCCGGCTGCATGCCGTTGGTGACGTAGCCGAAGCCGATGCCCAGCTCCGGGTCGGCGAAGCCCAGCGAACCGCCGCGGCCCGGGTGGCCGAAGCTCGCCGGGGAAGCCATCGGCGCGGTGCCGCTGTGCCGGAAGAAGCCCTGGCCGAACGTGGTGTTGACGATCAGCACCCGGTCCGGCCCCTGCACCGAGGGCCCCGCCGCCTCGGCCAGGGTGGCCCGCTCGAACAGTGCGGACGTCCGCTCCCCGGACCCGTCCGCCCCGTAGACGGCGCCGATCAGCGCCGCGTAGAAGCGGGCCAGCGACCTGGCGGTGCCGATGCCGCCCGCTCCCGGCACCTCGACGGCCTGCACCGCCGGGTCGTTCAGGTCCACGCTGCTGCGCACCGAGGCGAACGAACGGGCCGTCAGCGAGCGCGCGTCCCGGTAGGCGTCCACCACGGACTGCTTGGGGCGCATCCGCATCCCGCCCGGCGCGGCCTTGGCAGCCTCCGGCGCGGGCAGGTCGACCAGCCGGCCGACCCGGCCCGACTCGGCGGCGGGCAGGCCGATCCACAGGTCCAGCCCCAGCGGGCCGGCGATCTCCTCCGCGAAGTACCGCCCGACGCTGCGACCGCCCGACGCCCGACGCACCACCTCGCCGACCAGCCAGCCGAACGTCAGCGGGTGGTAGCCGTGCGCCGTGCCCGGCTCCCAGGCCGGAGCCTGCGCGGCGACGGCCGCCGCGGCCGGATCCCACGCCAGCACGTCCTCGATCCGCAGCGGCACGTCCAGCGCGGGCAGGCCCGCCTGGTGCGACAGCAGCCACCGCACCGGGATCCGTTCCTTGCCGGCCTGCTTGAACTCCGGCCAGTACGCGGACACCGGGGCGTCCAGGTCGAGCAGCCCGCGCTGCGCCAGCAGCAGCGCTGCGGAAGCCGTCAGCCCCTTGGTGACCGACCGCAGCACCTGCGCGGTGCCCGCCTCCCACTCCACGGCCGGAGCCGGCCTCGCCCCCACCTCCGGCCGGGCGTCACCGCCCCACAGATCGACCGCCTTCCGGCCGTCCACGTACAGCGCGAACGCCGCACCCAACTCCCCGTACTTCCGGAAGTTGCCCTCGAAGGCCGCCCTGACCGGCTCGAACCCGTCCGCCGTGAAACCCTGGATCTCCACCCGCCCACCTTAGACAGCACCCCTCGCCACCTGCGGCGGGGCCTCGTCCCGAGGGGCACACCGCTACTCCATCACTCCACCGTCCAACCGATGTGGCCGATGCCGGAGGAGTAGAAGGCGCAGTGGCCCGCCGACTCCTGCGTCTGCCCGGGCTGGGCCGTCACCGAGGTGCCCGTGACGTCCGGCGCGAGGCCGCACACGATGTCGGCGTGGAAGGTGATCGGGGCTCCGGTGTTGTTGGTGCAGTCCACCCCTCCGGTCAGCGGGTCGTTGTTGTGCACCCATGTGAGGCAGTCCAGCCCCGAGCGGACGGCGGCGGGCGCGGGCACCGCCGTCGCGGGCAGCACGGTGCCGAGCCCGAACAGGGCGGCGGCGACGGACAGAAGCGTGACGCGATTCCTCAACACCCCTCCAGCAGTCGGCATCTGACGATTCGACAGCTGACCTTCCCAACTCCGCCGATCCGTATACCAACTCTTTCGGGTGATACCGCCCGCCCCGGGCCAGAATGGCGACATGGCCACTCCTTCTCCCGCTTCCCCCTCCGACGAACTCGTCGACGTGGTCGACGAACACGACCACGTGCTGCGCACCGCACCCCGCTCCGAGGTCTACCGCGACAACCTGCTGCACCGCTGCGTCTTCGTCCTGGTCCGCGACCCGCAGGGCCGGATCTTCACCCACCGCCGCACCGACACCAAGGCGTTCGCCCCCGGCGCCCACGACTGCTTCGTCGGCGGCGTGGTCGGCGCCGGCGAGAGCTACGCGGACGCCGCCGTCCGCGAGGCCGAGGAGGAACTCGGCGTCACCGGCATCCGCACCCACCCACTGTTCCGCTTCCGCTACACCGACGGCGAACGCTTCAGCTGGTGGTCCGACGTCCACGAGGCCGAGTGGGACGGCCCGGTCTCCCCGCAGACCGAGGAGGTCGCCTGGTACACCTGGCTCACCGAGGACGAACTCACCGACCGCCTCGCCACCTGGGAGTTCGTCCCCGACGGCCGGGAGGCCTGGCGCCGCTACCTGGAACAGCGCGCCACCGGCTGACCACCCCGTCCGTGCTGTCCCGCGTCACCTCGACGAACTAGGGTGTGCCACATGGCTTCCCGTACGCCGTCCGTGGCGCCCCGCGCGGAGGAACAGCAGCCCGCCCGCACTCCCCGGCGGCGGCTCACCGTCGACGAACGCCGCGAACAACTCATCGCGGTCGCCCTGGAACTGTTCTCGGGCCGGGCCCCCGAGGACGTCTCCATCGACGACATCGCGGCCGCCGCCGGTGCCTCCCGCCCGCTGGTCTACCACTACTTCCCGGGCAAGCAGGCCCTCTACGAAGAGGCCCTCCGCCGGGCCGGCCGGGAACTCGCCGGACGCTTCGAGGAGGCCGCCGAAGGCCCCGTCTCCGAGCGCCTCTACCGCGTCATGGGCCGCTACCTGGACTTCGTCCAGTCCCACGAAGCCGGCTTCACCGCCCTCCTGCGCGGCGGCTCGGTCGCCGCCAGCCCCGACGCCGACGCCGTCATCGACCAGGTCCGGCGCGCCGCCCAGGAACAGATCCTCCACCACCTCGGCCTCGCGAACCCCAGCCCCACCCTGCGCCGCACCGTCCGCGCCTGGATCGCCAACGCCGAGATCAGCTCCCTCGACTGGCTCGCCGACAAGCCCGTCCCCGTCGAGACCCTGCAACTCCACCTGGTCCAGGACCTCGTCGCCTCCCTCGCCGTCGCCGCCACCCGCGACCCCGAACTCGCCGGCCTCGTCGCCGAGTTCTTCACCAACGAAACCCCCGACGGCCCCACCGCCCGCCTCATCCGCGACCTCACCACCACCCTCGCCACCCTCACCCCCACCCTCCTCCACCTCGCCACCCCACCCACCCCCTGACGCCCAACCCGCCCCCGGACAACCCCTCAGCCCACACCGCCCACACCGCCCACAGCACTCCCCACGCCGAAGGCGCTCCCCTCCCCCACCGCACCCTCCACCCCGCGCCACAGGCATTCCCCGCCCCACCGGCCCCACCAACCCCCACCCCCGGACGACCCCTCAGCCCGCGTCGTCCGCACCACTCCCCACACGCCACTCCTCGCCGCAGGCGCTCTCCTCCCCACCGCACCCTCCACCCCGCGCCGCAGGCATTCCCCAGCCGCCCCACCAGCCCCACCAACCCCCACCCCCGGACGACCCCTCAGCCTGCGTCGTCCACGTCTGATAAAAAGTGCCTGAACTGTCCACACCCGAGAACGAGGGGGCTCGGCGAATGACGCAGGCAGGTTTCGCCGCCGCAGACCGGATCACGGCCACACTGGACGCGGCGTGCGCCGCACTCCTCGGCAGCCGCGCCACCTACTACCCCGTCGACGCGTTCACCGCGTTCCGCCGGCCCCAACACCCCGCCGCCAAGGCCCTTTTCGGCCTGCGGATCAGCCAGATCGGCCCCGGTCTGCTCTCCGTCCCGAAGCTCGGCACGGTGATAGAGGTCTCCGGCAACCGCCGCCCGAACGCGAGCGCCGGCCGCGAGGCCGTCCCCGTTCTGACGCAGCGTTTCGCCGCCTCCGCCCTCGGCCTGACCGACGGCCCGTCAGCCACCGCCCTGCGCGTGCACGCCGAGCCGACCGCCGTCGACAGTGAGCCGCTGGCCGGCTTCACCCAGGCCCTCGCGGCGCTGGCCGAGCCCCGCGTCACGGTCGCCCCCGACGAACTGTCGACCGGCTCCGGCGTCGAGGCGCGCATGGTGGTCCCACCGGCCTTCCACACCCTGACGGTGCGCGGGTCGGGCAACGCCCTGTCCGCTCATCTCGCCGAGACCGCCGAGGAGTTGTTCTCCGGCGCGTCCCCGGCCGAGCGCAACGACTTCGCCGTCGTGGCGGCCCTGCTGGCGGAGCAGTTCTCCGCCGCGAATGTCGCCTACGCGGGCGTCGCGGCGCTGCTGGTGAACGGTCGCCGTTCGCGGGTCACGCTGGTGGTGTCGACGGTGCCGTGCGCGCAGCCGATCCAGGAACTGGCGGTGGAACTGTCCACCGAGCGCCCGCACGCCGAGGTGTGGACGGTGCTGCTGCCGGCCGGCCCGGCGGCGGTGCTGGTGGAGAACCGGTCGATGCCCGCCCTGAAGGAGCTGCGCGACGAGCGCCCGGGCGGCGTGGTGCACAGCTCGGTGGTCGAGGCGTTCGTGCCGATGCCGGACGGGGCGACGGTCCTGTCGGTGCAGCTGACCACCTCCGACGCCGAGGACTGGGACGTCTACACCTCGGTCTTCGCCGACCTGCTCTGCTCGGTCCAACTCGCCTGGGACGGTGTGGCCGTGGCCCCCGCCCCGGTCCCGGTCGGCCGGGCCGTGCCCGCGCACGCCCAGACCGATCCGGCACAGCCCACCGCACCGGCTGCCGCCCCGGCCGCCCCGCCGGTGTCGGTCGCGGTGCCCGAGCAGCCGGACGCCCCGTCGGGTACGTCGGTGCGGGTCCCGCCGAGCGACTTCAACCCGTTCGCGGCGCCCGCCCCGGCCGACCCCCCGGCCCACCAGCCGTCCCCGGTGCTGGCCTCCGCCGACCCGTTCGGCGCCCCGGCCCCCGCCGCCCCGCAGGAGCCGGCCACGGGCACCTCCGTCCGGGTCCCCGCGAGCGACTTCAACCCCTTCGCGCCCCCGGCTGCCCCCACCGCGCCCGCCCCCGCCGCAACTCCGGCCCCCGAAGCGGCCGACCCGACCAAGGGACGCCTCGTCAAGGTCCCCCCGGCCGACTTCAACCCCTTCGCAGCACCCGCCCCCGCCCCGACCCCGGCCGCAGCCGCCGCCCCCGCAGCCCCGGCCGCCGACCCCTTCGGCGCTCCCGACCCCTTCGCGGCCCCGGACCCGTTCGCCGCCACCCCGGCCCCGGCCGCAGCGCCCGAACCCACACCCGAGCCGGCCCCCGAAGCGGCCGACCCCACCAAGGGACGCCTCGTCAAGGTCCCCCCGGCCGACTTCAACCCCTTCGCAGCACCCGCCCCGGCCCCGGCCGCAACAGCCGCCCCAGCACCCGCGACCCCGGCCGCCGCCGACCCCTTCGGCGCCCCGGACCCCTTCGGCGCACCCGCCCCGGCCCCCGCCGCGGCACCGGCACCCGCGCCCCAGCCCGAGGCCGCCGACCCGACCAAGGGACGCCTCGTGAAGGTGCCCCCGGCGGACTTCAACCCCTTCGCACCCCCGGCCCCAGCCCCGGCCGCAGCGCAGGCCGCCGAGCCGGAGCCCGCCCCCGAAGCCGCCGACCCCACCAAGGGACGCCTCGTCAAGGTCCCCCCGGCCGACTTCAACCCCTTCGCAGCACCCGCCCCCGCCCCGGCCGCAACAGCCACCCCAGCACCCGCGACCCCGGCCGCCGCACCCGCGCCCACCCGCACGGCCTCAGCCGACCCGTTCGGCACGGTCCTGTCCGCCGAGCCGTCCGATCCCTTCGGCACGGTCACCGGCACGCCCAGCAACATTCCGCCCCGCCCCTCGGCCCCGCCGGCCGTCCCCGCCCCGGCCGCCCCACCGGAGCCGGCCGACCCGACCAAGGGACGCCTGGTCAAGGTGCCCCCGGCGGACTTCAACCCCTTCGCACCCCCGGCCCCGGCCCCGGCCGCAGCGCAGGCCGCCGAGCCGGAGCCCGCCCCCGAAGCCGCCGACCCCACCAAGGGACGCCTCGTCAAGGTCCCCCCGGCCGACTTCAACCCCTTCGCAGCACCCGCCCCCGCCCCGGCCGCAACAGCCACCCCACAGTCCCCGCCGCCCTCACCGGCCAACAACCCCTTCGGCTAACCCCGCCCCTCACCCACCAAAACGGCGAGCCCCACCCCGGGGCTCGCCGTTCCCCATTCCACCCCCACCCCCAGTCAACCGACGCCACTGGCCCGCCCAGACCGACTTCCCTCCTCGCACCCCCGCCCCCACCCAACACACCCACCAACTGGGACCCACCCCACCTGCCCCGCCCTGCCAAGGACCCACCCGGTCAACGCCCCACCGACTTCAACCCCTTCGCAGCCGCCGCACCCCCACCGCCCCCGACCCCACCCGACGAACCGCAACCCCCGCCCCAAGACTCCCCCCACCCCAACCCCCGCCCCACGCCCACCAATTGACCCATACCGATGGCCCCGCCCCCGCCCGTCGACTACGTTGTCGACCATGACGACCGGGACGGCCTCGCGCCACACACGGATGGGCGACCCGGCCCTCCCCTGAGCGCCGCACGGGCCCCACCTCCGCCCTGAGTTGACCACCTGCCCACCACGTCAACCAGAACCGGAGACCGAGCCCCCATGCCCACCCACACCCGCACCCGCACCCACCCCCGAACCCACACCGAACTACTGCACATCCCCACCCCCGACGGCCCCGCCGACGCCCTCGCCGCCTTCCCCACCGGGGGCGGACGTCACCCGGGCGTGCTGATGTACCCGGACGGCTTCGGCCTCCGCCCGGTGCTGCGCGAGATGGCCGCCGAACTCGCGGGCCACGGCTACTACGTGCTCGTCCCCAACCTGTTCCACCGCCACGGCCCGGCCCCGGCGATCGAGCTTCCCGCCCACATCGGGGACGACGTACGGTCCGAACTCTTCGGCCGAATCATGCCGTTGATCACGGCACACACCCGCGAACGCGCCCTGCTCGACGCCGACGCCTACCTTCGTTTCCTCACCGCCCGCCCCGAGGTCGCCCCGGGCCCGGTCGCGGTGACGGGCTACTGCATCGGCGGCCTCCAGGCCGTCCGCACCGCCGCCGTCCACCCGGACCTGGTCGCCGCCCTCGCCACCTTCCACGCCCCGGTGGACGCCGACGGCCCCGAGGCCTTCGGCAAGCTCACCGCCGAGGCCCATTTCGCCCACGCCGCAACCGACTTGACCCCCGAGGCGCTCGCCGACCTGAACCGCACCCTGGACGCCGCCGGTGTCATCCACACCTCGGAGATCTACCCGGACACCGTCCACGGCTTCACCATGTCCGACACCTACGCCTTCGACCCGGCCGCCCTCCGCCTCCACTGGACCCGCCTGCTCGCCCTCCTCACCCGCACCCTCCCCACCACCTGACGGCCACCACCCGACACCCACCACCTGACGGCCACCACCTGACACCCACCACCCGACGCCCACCACCACCTGTCAGCCCCCACTGCGACGATCGACCTCCACCCACCCGGAGGAGAGATCACCATGGGCGCCTGGGACATCGGTCCGTTCGACAACGACACCGCCGCCGACTTCGCGGGCGACCTCGACGAGGCCGCCCCGGAGCAGCGCGAGGCCCTGATCCGCGCCGTACTCGGCGGCGCTGTCGGCGAGTTCGAGGATCTGGACGCCGACGACGGTTCCCAGATCGTCGCCGCGGCCGCCCTGGTGGCCGCCCAGTGCCCGGGCGGTGCCCCGGTCACCACCGCCTACGGCCCCGCCCAGCCCCTCCCGCACTTCGGCCCGGACCTCCGCCGACTCGCCCTGG
Organism: Kitasatospora sp. NPDC059795; assembly: GCF_042732175.1. NCBI lineage: Bacteria > Bacillati > Actinomycetota > Actinomycetes > Kitasatosporales > Streptomycetaceae > Kitasatospora > Kitasatospora sp. NPDC059795. Next base: position 334,449 of record NZ_JBHWID010000008.1, on the reverse strand, counting down.
ACGCCCTGACCGCCGTCCTCAGCGACGACTCCGAACTCGCCGAACTCTGGGACGACTCCGACGAGGGCCCGGCCTGGCGCCACGAGGTCGAACGACTCCGCACCGTCCTGTCCAACACCCCGGCCTGACCCCAGGTCAGCACACCCCAACCCGTCCCCGCCTCAGCCCGCCTCAGCGCACCCCACGCTCGGCGTCGATCTCCTCGGCCAGCATCGCCATCCGGTACAGCGCGACGAAGTACCGCGAGGCGTAGCCGTCGACGCCGAACGTCGGCAGCAGGTCCCCGAGCAGGGCTGTTCGCCGGCGCAGGTACTCGCGGTGGCGGGCGCCGAGCGGCGGCCCGTCGAGGACGGTGGCGGCGAATCCGGTGAGGATGGTGTCCAGGGTGACCAGACAGGTGCCTTCGGGCTCCTGGTCGTACCAGCCGCTGGGAAACCGCATGGCGCTGAACTCGTCCCAGAGGCACGCCAGGAGGTCGGTCTTCTCGTCCGCCATGATGATGATCATGCCGCACGCGAGCTCCGCTGGGAACGCGTCTCCCGCACATCTTCCCCACCAAATCCGGCCAGTTGCCGTCCGCGTCAGCCGGCCCGGCGCGCCAGGTGCACCACATCGGGCACGCCGCGCTCGACGGCGATCTCCTCGGTGCGGACGTCCGTGAACCCGGCGTCCCGCAGCGCCTGTTCGAACGCGCCGGACGGCTGGGCGCTCCACACGGCGAGGATCCCGCCGGGCCGGAGCCGGTCGGCGGCGTTGGCCAGGCCGACGGGGCCGTACAGGGCGTCGTTCTCCTCGGTGACCGTCCAGTCGGGGCCGTTGTCGATGTCGAGGCAGAGCGCGTCGTAGCGTTCCTCCGCCGAAGCCAGGTACGCCACCAGGTCGGTGTGCAGCACCTCGACCCGCGGGTCGTCCAGCGCGCCGGCCGAGAACGCGCCCAGCGGGCCCGTCCGGTGCCAGTCGATGATCGCCCCCTCCCGCTCGACCACCGCGATCCGCCCCCACCGGCCCGAGGCTGCCGCGTGCGCCAGCGAGAACCCGACCCCGAGCCCCCCGATCAGCACGCTCGTCAGCACACTGGGCCCGGTGGACCCGGTGGACCCGTCCAGCGAGTCCAGAGCCGCCTGGATCAGCAGCCGTTCGGAGCGCCCGTCCGCGGTGTCCATCAGGAAGCACCCGTTCGCGATGATCTCGTACTGCTCGCCGCGCCGCCGCAGCGCCACCTCGCCGTACGGACCCTCCCGCCGGTCGATCACTTCGGCCTCGGGCAGGCCTTGACGGCTGGGCAGCACGGACATTCGGCAACTCCCGGTCTACGGACGGTCACGAACCGAACGACCCTAACCGATCCCCGCACCGCACCGCCGATCTTTTCCTCCCCCCCTGCGCACCGCGTCCCCCCGCATCCTCACCCCTGCGCGTCCAGCACCGGCCCTGCGTCGGCGACCGGCGTCGCCCCCTCGCGCGGGCTGCGCCGGCCGCGCCGCTCCAGCCACTTGGCCAGCCAGGACAGCAGCAGACACATGCCGATGTAGATCGGCGCGATCACCATCACCACGGGGATGAACGGCAGGTCGTAGTCCAGGTTGGTGGCGATCAGCTTCCCGGCGTGCAGGAACTCCTCGAAGGTGATCAGGAAGCCCAGCGAGGTGTCCTTCAGCGCGACCACCAACTGGCTGACGATGGTCGGCAGCATCGCCCGGACGGCCTGCGGCACCAGCACGTACGTCATCACCTGCGTCTTGCGGAGCCCGAGCGCGAACGCGGCCTCCTTCTGCCCCTTGGGGACGGCGAGGATCCCGGCCCGGAACACCTCTGCCAGCACCGAGCCGTTGTACAGGGTGAGGCCGGCCACCAGTGCCCACAGCGGTTCGACCTTGAGCGCGACGAAGATGAAGAAGATCATCACCAGCAGCGGCATGGCCCGGAAGAACTCCACCACCAGGGTGGACACCCAGCGCACCGCCCGGTGGTCGGAGAGCCGCCCGGCGGCGAACAGCGCGCCGAACGGCAGCGCGAACAGCACCGTCCAGCCGAACGCCTTCAGGGTGTTGCCGAGGCCGCGCAGCAGCAGCTCCTGAACGCCCTTGTACTGGAAGGCCATCCACTTCTGGTAGGTGAACTGGTGGGTGTGGAACAGCATCCAGATCACCCAGCCGATCACGGCGGCGATCACCACCAGCGCCAGGATGCCGTACAGCCGGTGCCGGGCCAGCGCCTTCGGCCCGGGGACGTCGTACAGCGCGGAGGACTCCACCGTCATCGGGACACCGCCACCCGTCGCTCCAGCACGTTGAACAGGGCACTGATCGCCAGCGTGATGATCAGATAGCCGACCGCGATCCAGACGAAGGTCCAGACGATGCTGTAACCCAGCTCGTTGATGGTCCGGTAGGTGCCGAGCAGTTCGACCACGCTGAACGACCCGGCGATCGCGGTGTTCTTCGCCAGCGCGATCATCACACTGCCCAGCGGGGCCACCACCGAGCGGTACGCCTGCGGCATGACGACCAGGCCCAGCGTCTGACCGAACGTCATGCCCAGGCTGCGCGCCGCCTCGCCCTGCCCGACCGGCACCGTGTTCACGCCCGAGCGCAGCGCCTCGCAGACGAACGCCGAGGTGTAGCAGCCCAGCGCCAGCACGGCGAAGGTGAAGAACGGCAGCGTGATGGAGAACCGGGGCAGCCCCAGCACCACGATGAAGAACAGCAGCGTCAGCGGGGTGTTCCGGAGCACCGTCACCCACCCGGTGCCGAACGCCCGCAGCGGTTTCACCGGCGAGACCCGGAAGCCCGCGATCACCACCCCCAGCACCAGCGCGAGCACGGCGCTGACCAGCGTCAGCCACAGCGTGCCGAGGAAGCCGTGCCAGTAGGTGGACCAGTTGTCGGTCAGGACGTTCATCCGCGCCCCCGCTCAGTTGTACCGGTCGATGGCCGGGGGCGGCGGCGCGGGCACTCCGGAGAGGCCGAGCGTCGCGTCGTACGCCTTCTTCCAGTTGCCGTTGTCCATGTTCAGCTGCAGCGCGTCGTTGATCGTCATCCGCAGCACGGTGTCGTCCTTGGGGACGCCGATGCCGTACGGCTCGGTCGAGAACGGCTCGCCGACCATCTTCAACTCGTCGGGGACCTTCGCCACGTAGCCCTGCAGGATCGCGTTGTCCGTGGTCACCGCGTCGACCTGGTTGCTGATCAGGTTGTCCACGCACGCCGAGTAGGTGTCGTAGCCGACCAGCTGGGCCTTCGGGTAGTCGGTCTGGATCCGCTGGTAGGGGGTGGATCCGGCGGCCGAGCAGACCTTCCGCCCGGCCAGGTCCTGCGGGCCGTTGATCTTCGTCTCGTTCTTGCGGACCATCAGCGCCTGCCCGGCGATGAAGTACGGGCCGGCGAAGCCGACCAGCTTCTTCCGGTTGGCGTTGATGGTGTAGGTGCCCACGTAGTAGTCCACCTGGCCGTTCTGCAGCGCGGTCTCCCGGTTGGCGGAGGCGATGGTGCGGAACTCGATCCGGTCGGGTGCGAAGCCCAGGTAGGCGCCGACCATCTTGGCGATCTCGATGTCGAAGCCGGAGTACTCGCCGGTGGCCGGGTTCTTCTGCCCCAGGTACGGCTGGTCCTCCTTGGCGCCGACCACCAGGTGCCCGCGCGCCCGGGCCGCGTCCAGGGTCGGCGAGCCTGCGACGGTGTTGCTGCGCACTTCGTAGCTGGGCAGCGCACTGGGCTGCGGGCCCTTCGGCGGCGGGGTGCCCTCCTTGCCGCAGCCCGACAGACCGGCCAGACCGGGCAGCACCACGAGCAGCGCCAGAACGCGCAGCGCCACGACGCGCAGCGCCACGACGCGCAGCGCCACGACGCGCAGCGCCACGACGCGCAGGACGTACCGCTGGTTCACCGCGCCGCCTCAGTGCTTCAGGATCTTGGAGAGGAAGTCCCGGGCGCGCTCGCTCTGCGGGTTCGCGAAGAACTCCTCGGGGACGCGGTCCTCGACGATCCGCCCGTCCGCCATGAAGACCACGCGGTTGGCGGCGGAGCGCGCGAAGCCCATCTCGTGGGTGACCACCACCATGGTCATCCCCTCGGCGGCCAGCGAGCGCATCACCTCCAGCACCTCGTTGATCATCTCGGGGTCGAGCGCCGAGGTCGGCTCGTCGAACAGCAGCGCCTTCGGGTCCATCGCCAGGGCCCGCGCGATCGCCACCCGCTGCGCCTGCCCGCCGGACAGCTGCGACGGGTACTTGTCGGCGTGCGCGGCCAGCCCGACCCGCTCCAGCAGCGCCCGTCCCCTGGACTCGGCCTCCGCCCTGCCGCGCTTGCGGACCTTGATCTGGGCGAGCGTCACGTTCTGCAGCACCGTCCGGTGCGCGAACAGGTTGAAGGACTGGAACACCATCCCGACCTCGGCGCGCAGCTTCGCCAGGCCCTTGCCCTCGGCGGGCAGCGGCCGGCCCTCGATCAGGATGTCGCCGCTCTCCACCGGCTCCAGCCGGTTGATCGCCCGGCACAGCGTGGACTTCCCCGACCCGGACGGGCCGATCACCACCACGACCTCGCCCCGGCCGACCGTCAGATCGATGTCCTGCAACACATGCAGCTGCCCGTAGTGCTTGTTCACCCGCCGCAGCTCGATCAGCGGTTCTCCGGTCGACCGCCCCGCGGCCTCCTGCGGGGCAGTCACCTGCTGCTCCGGCCCTTCAGCAGCCAGCCGAGCGCCGTCCCGGCGATCAGCGTCGCCAGCAGGGCGATCCAGAGCGGGCAGGTGACGGTGAAGACCCAGAACTGGATCTTCACCTTGTCCAGGTTGGCGAACAGGAACCAGATCGCCAGCACCACGATGACGCCGATCCCGATCCACCGGGTCGGAACGCCGCCGATCTCACTGCGCCGGGTACTGGACGGAGAGCCACCTGAAGTCTTGGTCACGCTGGCAGTCTGCGCCCGGCCCGCCCGCCGACCGCAGCACCACCACCGCCTCCCCTGCCCATTCACCCGTCCGGAGGACACACCCCGGGGTCGGCAGCGGGAATACTCCGCCGTTCGCCCCGGTTACGGCCCTTTTGGAAGCCTCCGCAGAAGCCAAAAGCCAGAAGCCAGACGCGCCTGCCAGACGCGCCTGCCAGACGCGCCGACGAGGGCCTCCGCCACCACAGACCACGCACAACCGAAGGGCACCCCTTCTCGTGACCAGCACTCCCGCAGTACCCCCGATCCCCTCGATCACGCTGAACAACGGCGTGCGGATCCCGCAGCTCGGCTTCGGCGTCTGGCAGGTGCCGGACGCGGAGGCCGTCCCGGCGGTCCGCACCGCGATCGAGTCGGGCTACCGCTCGATCGACACCGCCGCGATCTACGAGAACGAGGCGGGCACCGGCCAGGCGATCGCCGAGTCCGGCGTCGCCCGGGACGAGCTGTTCGTGACCACCAAGCTGTGGAACTCCGGCACCGTCGACTGGTCGGGCGAGCAGGGCCGCGACCGGGTGCTGCGCGACTTCGACGAGTCGCTGGCCAAGCTCGGCCTGGAGCAGCTGGACCTGTACCTGATCCACTGGCCGCGCCCGATGCACGGCACCTCCTTCCTGAACATCTGGCAGGCCTTCGAGCAGCTGCACGCCGACGGCCGGGTCCGGGCGATCGGCGTCTCCAACTTCCGCGTCGCGGACCTCCAGCTGCTGGTGAAGGAGTCCTCCGTCGTTCCGGCGCTGAACCAGATCGAGCTGCACCCGTACTTCCCGCAGGCCGAGCTGCGCGCCTTCCACGCCGAGCACGGCATCGCCACCGAGGCGTGGAGCCCGCTGGGCCAGGGCCGCGACCTGCTGGCCGAGCCCGCGCTGCTGAAGATCGCCGAGAAGCACGGCCGTTCGGCGGCCCAGGTGGTGCTGCGCTGGCACCTGCAGAGCGGCGTGATCGCCATCCCGAAGTCGGTCACCCCGGCCCGGATCCGGGAGAACCTGGACGTGACGGGCTTCGAGCTGGACGCCGACGACCTCGCGGCGATCGCCGCCGTCGACACCGGCAAGCGGATCGGCCCCGACCCGGCCGAGTTCGACTGGAGCTGACGGCCCGTCGTTCGCCCGTGGAACTGACGATGCATCAGTTTCGACTGACGCCCGATCAGCACGGAGCGTGACGACCGGAACAACCCGGAAGGGGCCGACACCTGACGTGGTGTCGGCCCCTTCCGGAGCGTCCCGAGCGGTGCCGCATGCCCGCCGGGGCGCGTTCGCCGCCCAAAAAATTGGGCGACGCTTTGCAGAATCGTTACAGCCGGGCCGCCTTCGCGAGCAAGGCCAGCGCCGGCGCGTGCTCGTGCGGCTCCAGCGAAGCGAGCAGCGCCTCCTGGACCTCGCGGACCCCGGCGGTGGAGCGGTGCAGCAGCTCCTGGCCGGTCGGGGAGAGCGAGAGCAGGTTGCGACGCCCGTCCGAGGGGTCGCGACGACGCAGCACCAGGCCGCGCCGCACCAGCCGACTGACCATTTCGGCCATCGTCGCCTTGTCGAGCGAGGCGAGCTCGCCCACGGTGCGCTGGTCGGCGCCCGGTTCGGTCTCCAGCGCGTCCAGCACCGCGTACTGCGGAGCCGTCAGCTCGGTGCCGACCTTCTCCGACCAGAGCTTGGTGTGCACCTGCTGGGCGACCCGAATCAGGTAGCCGATGGCCCGCTGGGCGTCCAGCGTGGGCCTGGCGTCGGCTATCACGGCGACGGCGGCCGGCTCCATCCGGGCGATCCGTGCCATGGTGCGGACGAGTTCCAACTGCTCGTCAGGACTGAGCGGTTCGAACAGGGTCCGCTGGACCCGGACCACTCCGCCGGTCGCCTCGCGCACCGCCTGGGCGCCGCTCTGCGAGAGCGCCAGCAGCTTGCGACGACCGTCGGCGGGGTCGCGGCGACGGAGCACCAGGCCCCGCCGGACCAGCCGGGCGACCATTTCTGCCATCGTCGCCTTGTCGAGCGAGGCCCGTTCGCCGACCGTGCGCTGGTCGGCTCCGGGCTCTAGTGCCAGTACCAGCAGCACCGCGAACTGCGGGGCTGTCAGCTCGGTACCGACGTATTCGGACCACAAGCGGGTGTGAACCTGCTGGGCCACGCGGATGAGGTGACCGGGCGACTGCTGCAGTCGACCGGGCACACGGGTTGTCGGGATCTCCCCCAGCACCATGAAATCCGTCCCGGTGTCACGCTCGGGGGTGTGTGGGACACCCGAGCGGGGCAGTAACGGCGAGTGAGCATCCCGCTGTGAGTAAGGACGCGCCGGCCGTGCAGCCGGTGGCTGCTGGCGCACACTATACAAACGGTCGGCCTGGACCGGCAGGTAGGGGCGCAGAGTAGTCGCAGGTTCGGCAAAGTTGGCATATTTCCCCCGTATGTCGGGACGGCGACCGACCTGGTTCACCCGCTCGGCCTCCGCACGCCCTCACCCTCTGTCACCTGCGGCGCTGCCTCTGGCCGGAATTTCTACTCGCCGGTAGGGTTGCCGCGCTGCGCGCTGCGCACCTCATTCAATTCTCATCCGCGGGTCGCCGGCCCGGGCCGGTTCCGTCGTCCGATTTCGAGAGAGACGAGTACGAAGATGACCGAGCAGAGCACGTCCGTGACCACCGACGCTCCGGTGCGGGTGGCCGTGGTGACGGGCGCGGCCCGCGGCATCGGCGCCGCCACCGCGCTGCGACTGGCCGCCGACGGCTACGCGGTCGCGGTGGTCGACCTGGAGGAGTCGAACGCCAAGGGCACCGCCGAGGCGATCGTCGCCGCGGGCGGCCGGGCGCTGGCCGTCGGCGCCGACGTCTCGAACGCCGAGCAGGTGCAGGCCGCGGTCGACCGGATCGCCGCCGAGCTCGGCGCCCCCGTGGTGCTGGTGAACAACGCGGGCGTGCTCCGCGACAACCTGCTGTTCAAGATGTCCGAGTCCGACTGGGACACCGTGATGAACGTCCACCTCAAGGGTGCCTTCCTGATGACCCGCGCGGTGCAGAAGCACATGGTGGACGCCGGCTTCGGACGCGTCGTCAACCTGTCCTCCTCCTCCGCTCAGGGCAACCGCGGCCAGGCCAACTACTCGGCGGCCAAGGCCGGCCTGCAGGGCTTCACCAAGACCCTGGCCATCGAGCTCGGCAAGTTCGGCATCACCGCCAACGCCGTCGCCCCCGGCTTCATCGCCACCGACATGACGGCGGCCACCGCCGCCCGGGTCGGCATGGAGTTCGAGGCGTTCAAGCAGGCCGCCGCCTCGGCGATCCCGGTCCAGCGGGTCGGCACGCCGGACGACATCGCCCACACCATCTCCTTCCTCGCCTCCGAGGGCGCCGGCTTCGTCTCCGGCCAGGTCATCTACGTCGCGGGCGGCCCGCTCGACTAGTCGACCCGCTGCGGGTTCGTGGTGCGCCGCCCACGGCGCGGGTCCAGACTCGACGTGCAGACCTCCCGCCGCCGTCCCCCGGCGGCGGGGCGCACCCATGGAGGATCTTGATGACGGATTCCACGGACAGCGACTCCGCGCCGACTCCGGACAAGCTGCTGCACACCGGGGCGGAGCACCCGGTCGACCCCGAGGACCTGGTGATGGCCTCGGGGCGCGACGTCACGAAGGAGCGGCTCGCGAAGGCGAAGAAGGACATGGAGGAGCACGGCGCGGCAGCCGTCGAGAAGGTGTTGCCCTGAGCCGCGCCACCCCGCCCGACCTGGCGGTCGATTTCCCGAAGTGACGTACGTCACGGAAATCGGCCGCCTCTTTCGTTCCCGCACTACCCGCCCGTCAATTGGAGAAACCCGAGGATAACGGCACTCGGAGGCGTCCCCGAGGGTGATTTCGCACACTCCCCTCCGCTTTCCCGCCCCACCCCTCGACCCTTGAACTGCCCGTATGGGGAAAGTGCGGACAACCGATCACCGGCGGGTGACGGATCGACCGAATAGCCCGGACCCGTCCGAGCCAGCCGGTAATGTCGAACGCGTGCCAGCGAAGCCCGAATGCCCCGTACCGCGGATATCGACCGCACCGCGTACGGTTCCGGTCCAGTCCGAGCGCGATTCCGTCACTACGGCGACCAAATCCGCACTCCCGCCGATCAGCCGGCGGCACGCCCTGCTCTTCGGCATCACCGCCGTGCTGTACCTGGCGGTGGTGCTGGCCATCATGGGCGATTCGCCGCTGGTCGACCTGGACTGGGCGCTGCAGCAGCTGCGCCCGTACAAGGTGTGGCCGGAGGCCCTGCCCTACCTGGACATCTGGGTGGTCGCCGGCCAACGCGGCCCGACCGCCATTGCCGCCTGCCTCTGGTTGGGGTGGCGCTGCTACCGCACGCACTCGTCACGACCACTGCTCGTCATGGGCATGGCGCTGCTGCTGCTGAACGTCACCGTCGGGGCGGTGAAGATCCTCACCGGCCGGCTCGGCCCGCACTACGCGCACTACGTGGGCTCGCCCGAGCTGTTCTCCGGCGGCAACATCTTCCCGTCCGGGCACACCGCCAACGCCGTCGTCACCTGGGGCGTGCTGGCCTACCTGGCGGTGCGCTGGCGGCGGACGGGCACGGTGCTGGCCGCGCTCACCGCGGCCTCGATCGGCCTGACCACCGTCTACCTTGGCACCCACTGGATCTCCGACGTGTTCGCCGGCTGGACGGCGGGCGCGCTGGTGCTGCTGTCGCTGCCGCTGGCCGAGCCGGCCATCGCCGCACTGGACGAGCGGATCCTGGCGATCTGGCACCGCGAGGGCCGCTTCGCCCGCCCCGCCCCCGTGCCCCGGCCGAAGCCGGCGACCGCGCACTGGGCCGGCCGCCCGCTGCCGGTGCGCCCTCAGCCCGCCCAGGCCCGTTCCACCACGCCGCCGCGCACCGTCAGGTTGAGCCGCTCGGACCGGTACTCCATGGTGAGCAGCGCCTCCGGCTCCAGCACCCGCACCGCCCGCCAGCCGCGCTCCGCGGCCAGCGCCCGGGCCGGCTCCACCGGCAGCCCCAGGTAGTCGTCCAGCCGGTCGTCCATGACTCCGCCTCCCCGTCCCGACAGTCCTACGCTGGAAGGGTACGAGGGAGGCGGTGGCGTATGCGGCGGGCGAAGACTCCGAAGGTCTGGCGGAGCGGGACGGAGCCCGCCACCGCACGCAGCGATCTGAAGCTGCGCTTCCTGCTGTCGATGATCTTCCTGCCGTTCTTCGCGCTGTGCACGGCGGGTTTCGCGGTCTGGGCGGCCTACGCGTCGCCGCACGGCGCGCCGAGCAGCGGCACGCTGACGGTGTTCGCGGTGGCCTGCGGGGTGCTGACGCTGGTGGCGGCGGCAGACCTGTGGGTCGTGGTGCGCCGCCGCCGCACCGAGCTCTAACGCGAGCCCACGGCCTGCTTGACCAGCGTCCGGCCGAAGTCCCACATCAGGCCGCTGCCGCGGTGCGCGTCGTCCATCACCTCGGTGAAGGCGTCCATGAAGCGGTCGACCTCCTTCTCGGTGATGATCAGCGGCGGGATCAGCTTGATCACTTCCAGGTGGTCGCCGGAGACCTGGGTGAGGATCCGGTGCCGCTGCAGCAGCGGGACGACCACCATCTGCGCGAACAGCCCCTTGCGGGCGGCCTGCAGCGCCGTCCAGCCGGTGCGGAGCTTGAGTGACTTGGGGCGGCCGAACTCGATGCCGATCATCAGACCGCGTCCGCGCACCTCGGCGAGCAGCTCGTAGCGTTCGACCAGCGCGGACAGCCGGGCCTTGAACAGTTCGCCGACCCGGGCGGCGTTCTCCACCACCTTCTCCTGCCGCATCACGTGCAGGGTGGCCAGGCCGGCGGCCATCGCCTGCGCGTTGGAGCCGAAGCTGGCGGAGTGCACCAGCACCCGGTCCATCGAGGAGTACACCTTCTCGAAGATCCACGACTTGCCGAGGGTGGCCCCGATCGGCACGTACCCGCCGGACAGCGCCTTGGCCGCGCACACCAGGTCGGGCTGGACGCCCTCCTCGGCCTGGTGGGCGAAGAAGGCGCCGGTGCGGCCGACGCCGGTCTGCACCTCGTCGCAGATCAGCAGCGCCTTGTGCGCGTGCAGCAGTTCCTGGGCGGCGGCCAGCCAGCCGGGCGGCGGGGCGAGCACGCCCTTGCCCTGGATCGGTTCGACGATCAGCGCGGCAACGTCCCCCTTCTTCAGTTCCCGCTTCAGCGCCGCCAGGTCGCCGAGCGGGATCGCGGTGTCCGGCAGCAGCGGGTCGAAGCCCTTGCGGAAGCCGTTCTCGCCGTTGACGGAGAGCGAGCCGGTGGTGAGGCCGTGGAAGGCGTGGTCGCAGTACAGGACGCGGCGCCTGCCGGTGGCGTACCGGGCGAACTTGAGCGCCGTCTCGACGGCCTCGGTGCCGCTGTTGCCGAAGAACACCCGGTCCAGCCCGGGCGCGTGGGCGAGCAGCTGTTCGGCGAGCAGGCCGGGCAGCGGGGAGCAGTCGAAGCGGGTCAGGTCGGCGGTCTCCAGGTCCATCGCCTGCTGGACGGTCGCCCGGACGGCGGGGTGGTGCCGGCCGAGCGCGAAGACACCGAACCCGGCGAGCATGTCGAGGTACTCGTTGCCCTCGGCGTCGTAGAAGTACGGGCCCTTGGCGCGTTCGTAGGTCCGGTCGAAGCCGATGGTGTGCAGCATCCGCGGCAGCTGCGGGTTGAGGTAGCGGGCGTGCAGTTCGTAGCGTTCGCCGCCCCGGGCGTCGAGCAGGGCGGCGAGGTCGAGCGGTTCGGCCTGGGTCACGCGGGTTCGCTCCAATCGGTCAGCGGCATCCTGCGCCGGTACTCCCGGGCGGCGGTGCGGGTTCCGGTGCCGGGCAGCAGGCGGCGGGCGTGGGCGGCGGTCTGGGCGGCGACGCCGGTGCCGGTGAGTCCGATCTCCTCGAGGATCTCACCGCGCGAGGCGTGTTCCAGGAACTCCTGCGGGATGCCGAGGTCGCGCAGCGGGGTGTCGACGTCGGCGTCCCGCATGGCCTGGGCGAGGGCGGCGCCGACGCCGCCGGCGCGGCCGTTGTCCTCGACGGTGACCACCATCCGGTGCGCGGCGGCCAGCTCGACCAGGGCGGGGTCGACGGGCTTGACCCAGCGCGGGTCGACGACGGTGGCGGTGATGCCGTCGGCGGCGAGCAGCGCGGCGGCGTCCAGGCAGGCGGGGGCCATCGCGCCGACGGCGACCAGCAGCACGTCGGGGGCGGGTCCGGTGCGGGCGAGCACGTCGAGGCCGGCGATCCGTTCGATCGCGGGCACCTCGGGGCCGAGCTCGCCCTTGGGGAAGCGCAGCACGGTGGGGGCGTCCTCGACGGCGACGGCCTCGCGCAGCTGTTCGCGCAGCCGGGCGGCGTCGCGCGGCGCAGCGATCCGCAGCCCGGGGACGACCTGCAGCACCGACAGGTCCCACATCCCGTTGTGCGAGGCCCCGTCGTTGCCGGTGACGCCGGCCCGGTCGAGCACGAAGGTGACGCCGAGCCGGTGCAGCGCGACGTCCATCAGCACCTGGTCGAACGCCCGGTTCAGGAAGGTCGCGTACACCGCGACGACGGGGTGCAGCCCGCCGGTGGCCAGGCCCGCGGCGGAGGCGACGGCGTGCTGTTCGGCGATCCCGACGTCGAAGGTCCGCCCGGGGTGGGCCTTCGCGAACGGCCCGAGCCCGACGGGGTGCAGCATCGCGGCGGTGACGGCGACCAGGTCGGGCCGTTCGGCGCCGAGCGCGAGCATCTCCTTGCCGAACACGGACGTCCAGGACGCCCCGGCGGACGGCGAGATCGGCAGGCAGGTGTACGGGTCGATCGGGTTGACGGCGTGGAACCGGTCGGCCTCGTCCTGCTCGGCGGGCCGGTAGCCGCGGCCCTTGACGGTGATGCAGTGCACGATGACGGGCCCGCCGAAGTTGCGGGCCTGACGCAGCGCCTGCTCGACGGCGGCGATGTCGTGCCCGTCGATCGGGCCGAGGTACTTCAGGCCGAGGTCCTCGAACATGCCCTGCGGGGCGAAGGCGTCCTTGAAGCCCTTCTTGGCGCCGTGCAGCGCGTCGAACAGCGGCGGCCCGACCACGGGGGTGCGCTGCAGGGCGTCCTTGCCCCAGGCGAGGAAGCGTTCGTAGCCCTTGGTGGTGCGCAGCGTGGCGAGGTGGTGGGCGAGGCCGCCGATGGTGGGCGCGTAGGAGCGTTCGTTGTCGTTGACGACGATGATCAGCGGGCGGTCCTCGGCCTCGGCGATGTTGTTGAGGGCTTCCCAGGCCATGCCACCGGTGAGCGCGCCGTCGCCGATCACGGCGACGGTGCAGCGGTCGACGCCGAGCAGCTGGTTGGCCTTGGCGATGCCGTCGGCGTGGCCGAGGGCGGTGGAGGCGTGCGAGTTCTCGATCAGGTCGTGCGGGGATTCGGCGCGCGAGGGGTAGCCGGAGAGGCCGTCCTTGGCGCGCAGTCGGCCGAAGTCCTGTCGGCCGGTGAGCAGTTTGTGCACGTAGGCCTGGTGGCCGGTGTCCCACAGGATGCGGTCGTGCGGGGAGTCGAAGACGCGGTGCAGGGCGATGCTGAGTTCGACCACGCCGAGGTTGGGTCCGAGGTGGCCGCCGGTGCGGGTGACGTTGTCGATCAGGAAGTCGCGGATCTCGGCGGCGAGCGGGGGGAGCTGTTCGGGGTGGAGTCGGCGGAGGTCGGCGGGCCCGGCGATCCGGCTCAGCAGTGGCATGGCGTGCCCCTCACGGCTGTTCGGGTGGGTGGACGGTCGGTGTCCAGCCTGCGGCCCTGCGCCCCGGGTCGCCTGTCGGCGTGGGCCGCCCGCGCCGTTGCGACGCGGGCGGCCGGTGACGCGTGCTCAGCGGGCCTTGGGGGCGGCGAGGGTCTCCCGGGCGGCGCGGATCGTCTCCTTGAGCGAGCCCATGGTGGCGAGCACCGCGGTGGGCTCGTACCCGCAGTGGGCCATGCAGTTGTCGCAGCGCGGGTCGCGGCCGCGGCCGTACTTGTCCCAGTCGGTCTTCTCGATGAGTTCCCGGTAGGTGGGGACGTAGCCGTCGGCCATCAGGTAGCAGGGGCGCTGCCAGCCGAACAGCGAGTAGTTGGGGATGCCCCAGGCGGTGCACTCGAAGTCGACCTTGCCTTCGAGGAAGTCCAGGAACAGCGGGCTGTGGTTGAGCCGCCAGCGGCGGCGGTTGCCGCCGGCGAAGGCCGTGCGGAAGAGCTCCCGGGTCTGTTCGACGCCGAGGAAGTGCTCCTGGTCGGGGGCCTTCTCGTACGCGTAGGCCGGGGAGATCATCATCTCGTCGACCTTGAGTTCGTCGTTCAGGAAGTCCAGCACCTCGACCACGGTCTGCGGGGTGTCGGTGTTGAAGAACGTCGAGTTGGTGGTGACCCGGAAGCCCCGCCGCTTGGCCTCCTTGATCGCCTCGACGGCCTCCGCGAAGGTGCCCTCCTTGGCGACCGAGGCGTCGTGCCGCTCCTGCAGGCCGTCGATGTGCACGGCGAAGGTGAAGTACGGGGACGGGGTGAACAGGTCGAGCTTCTTGCGCATCAGCAGCGCGTTGGTGCACAGGAAGACGTACTTGCGGCGGGCGACCAGCTGCCGGACGATCTCGTCGATCTGCGGGTGCATCAGCGGTTCGCCGCCGGCGATGGAGACCATCGGGGCGCCGCACTCCAGGACCGCGCCGACCGCCTGCGCGACCGGCATCCGCTGCTTGAGCACCCCGGCCGGGTGCTGGATCTTGCCGCAGCCCTCGCACTTCAGGTTGCAGGCGAACAGCGGCTCCAGCTCCACGATCAGCGGGAACTTGTCCCGGCGCTTCAGCTTCTGCTGCATGAGGTAGGTGGATACGCGGACGGTCTGACGCAGCGGCATGGCCATGGCTTAGCTCGCCTCCTGAGGGAGCGTCGAGGGCTGTGTCGAGGACGGTGGGGTCGCCGGCGGAGGGGGTGCCACGTTCAGCTGCCGGTGCCAGGCGGTGAGGGCGGGGACGGCGGCCCGCAGCGCCCGCCAGGCCCGGAAGCCGGCGGGCAGGGTGCCGGGGCGGACGAGTTCCCGCTCGGGGGTGTCGACCACCACCCGCAGCACGGCGGCGGGCAGGTCGGGGGCGTGCTCGGCGCGGGCGGCGAGCACCGCGGCGGCCTCCATGTCGACGGCGAGTGCGCCCTCGGCGTGCAGCCGGGCCCGTTCGGCGCCGCGCACCACGTGGTCGGCGGTGCGGTGGGTGCCCAGGTGGACGCGGAGCCCGGCCTCCTCCAGGGCGGTGGCGAGTGCGGGCGCGGTGGCCAGCGGGTGGGTGCGGCCCTCGGCGTCGGTGACCCGGTCGGCGACGATCACCTCGCCGGGTCGCACTCCGGGGCCGACCGCGGCGCCGAACCCGGCGACCAGCAGCGCCCCGTAGCCGCCGGCCTCCAGCAGCACGGCGGCCCGCCGCCCGGCCGTCCTGCGGCCCATGCCGGTGCGGGCCAGCACCGGGGGCCCGCCGGCCGCGCCGGACCAGTCGCCGCCGCGCAGCGCCCAGGCCTCGGGGGCGAGCGCGCAGAGCACCAGCAGCGGGGCGGTCATCGGTGGCCGCCCCGGCCGAGCGGGGCGTCGTGCAGGTAGCGGCCGAGGGCGGTGACCGGGAAGACCAGCCGGTACAGGTGGTAGTTGATGGAGAAGTCCCAGGGGAACCCGGTGCCGGTGAACTGCGGTTCGTCCCACGTCCCGTCGGGGCGCTGGGTGCGGGTCAGCCAGGCGACGCCGCGTTCGACGGCCTCGGAGTCGCGTTCGCCGGCGGCGAGCAGCGCCATCAGCGCCCAGGCGGTCTGCGAGGCGGTGGAGTCGCCGCGGCCGGCCCAGGTGGCCGGGTCCTCGTAGGAGCGCATGTCCTCGCCCCAGCCGCCGTCGGTGTTCTGCCGGCCGGTCAGCCAGCGGACGGCGCGTCGGATCGAGGGGTGGCCGGGGGTGAGTCCGGCGGCGATCAGGGCGGGCAGCACGGAGCCGGTGCCGTAGATGTAGTTGGTGCCCCAGCGGCCGAACCAGGAGCCGTCGGCCTCCTGGTGGCTCAGCAGCCAGGCGACGCCGCGCCGGGTGCGCGGGTCCCGGGTGCGGCCGGTCTCGGCGAGCATCTCCACCATGTGCGCGGTGACGTCGGCGGACGGCGGGTCGATGACTTCGCCGAAGTCGCAGAACGGCAGCTTGTTGGGCAGCCGGCTGGTGTTGTCGGCGTCGAACGCGGCCCAGGCGCCGTCCTTGGACTGCATGCCGAGGCTCCAGTCGACGGCGCGTTCGACGGCGCCGGCCATCCGGGGCCGGTCGGGGTGGTCGATGCGGCGCAGCGCGAGCACCACTTCGGCGGTGTCGTCGACGTCGGGGTAGGTGTCGTTCTGGAATTCGAACGCCCAGCCGCCGGGGGCGAGCCGGGGGCGCTTGACGGCCCAGTCGCCGCGGGTGGTGACCTCCTCGCCGAGCATCCACTCGCCGGCCCGGACCAGGGCGGGGTGGTCGCCAGGCAGGCCGGCGTCGCGCAGCGCGATGGCGGCCAGGCAGGTGTCCCAGACCGGGGACTGGCAGGCCTCCATCCAGCGCTCGCCGTCCTCGGTGTGCACGGTGAAGGAGTCGAAGGCGGCGAGGCCGGCCTTCATCACGGGGTGGTCGAGGCCGTAGCCGAGCAGCCGCAGCGCGATCAGCGAGTACACGGCGGGCGGCTGGATGCCGCCCCAGCAGCCGTCGGCCTCCTGCCGTTCGACGATCCAGGCGGCGGCCTGCCGCAGCGCCAGCCGGCGCACCGGTTTGACGGCGTGCCGGTGGTAGTGGTGCATCAGCCGGTCGAGGCGCTGGAAGAGGCCGTCCCAGGTGTGCGCGGCGGCGAGCGGCCGCCTCGGGTACGGGTTCGCCGGGTCGGTGTGCAGTTCGTCGAGGTCGAACGGGGCGGGGCGCACGGGGCGGTGGGCGGAGACCACGGTCAGCGGGACGATGGTCTGGCGGGCCCACTGGCCGAAGGAGTAGATGTTCAGCGGGGCCCAGCTGGGCAGGAACAGCACTTCGGGGGGCAGTTCGGGGAGCTTCTCCCAGGGCCACCAGCCGAACAGGGCGAGCCAGATCCGGGTGAAGACCCGGGTGGCGGCGATGCCGCCGTGCTCGCGGACGAAGGCGGCGGCGGCCCGCATGTGCGCGGCGTCGGGGTCGTCCCCGGCGAGCCGGAGGGCGACGTACGCCTCGACGGTGGTGGACAGTTCGGGCGGGCCGCCGTGGAAGGTGGCCCAGGTGCCGTCCTCCCGCTGCCGGGAGCGGATCCAGGCCGCGGTGGCCCGGGTCTGCTCCTCGGTGCGGATGCCGAGGAACTGGCGGAGCAGCAGGTCTTCGGCGTCCATGGTGACGTTGGTCTCCAGGTCGCCCTTCCACCAGCCGTCGGCGTGCTGGAGTGACAGCAGGTGTGCGGTGGCCCGGCTGAGCGCCGCCGCGGGTGAGGAATCGTCAGATCGTGTTACTGCAACTGAGGTTTGGGGTCCGAGCCTTCCACCCGCGGTTGCTGTCACTCTTACGTCACCTCTCTCTGACCACCACGAATTCGGCGAGTGCGACGAAGTGCTCGCGCACCTCGTCGGCCATGGGCACCTCGCCGAGCGCGGCGAGGGCGGTCTCGTACTGGCGGCGGGCCTCTTCCTGCGTCCAGGCCCGGCCGCCGGCCTGTTCGATCAGCGCGGCGCGGGCGGCGAGCTGCTGCTCGCTCTCCTCGCCGCGGCCGGTCGGGTCGGCCAGCTGTGCGGCCAGCTCGCGGGAGGCGGCGCCACCCTCGGCCAGCGCGGCGCACACCGGAAGCGACTTCTTGCGCGACTGGAGGTCGCTCCAGTGCGGCTTGCCCGTCACTTCGGTGGCGCCCCAGATGCCCAGCAGGTCGTCCACCGCCTGGAATGCCAGGCCCAGGTGGTGGCCGTACCGCTGGAGCGCGTCGGAGATCCTGTCGTCGGCGCCGGCCAGCACCGCGCCGATCGCCGCGGAGGCCGCCAGCAGGGCGCCGGTCTTGCCGCCCTCCATGGTCAGGCACTCCTCGACCGTCACCACGTCCCGTTGTTCGAACGAGACGTCCAGCGCCTGACCGTCGATCAGCCGCCGGGTCGCGGTGGTGATCAGCCGGACGGCGCGGGCGGCGTCGGTCGGAGTGGCCCCGCCGGTCACCGCGGCGTCCAGCAGGACCTCGGTGCCGAGGGTGGCCAGCGCGTCGCCGACCAGTACGGCCTGCGCCGGGCCGAACACCGTCCAGGCGGTGGCCCGGTGCCGACGCGTCTCGTCACCGTCCATCAGGTCATCATGGAGGAGGGAGAAATTGTGGACCAGTTCGACCGACACGCCGCCGGGTACGCCCACCTGCGCGTCCGCGCCCACCGCCTCGGCCGACAGCAGGGCCAGCGCCGGGCGCACGGCCTTGCCGCCGTCGCCCGCGGCGGGCCGGCCGTCGCGGTCGATCCAGCCGAAGTGGTACGCGGCGACGGTGTCCATCGGTGCGGCCAGACGGGCGACGGCCTCGCGCATCGGCGGCGTGCAGAGCGTGCGTCCGCGCGCCAGCAGGTCCAGGACCGTCGGGGTGTCCCTGACCGTCGAGCCGGTGCGTGCCTCCACGTGCGTTCCCTCTCGGTACGTCTGACCGGCCGCGAACGGCGGCCGGCCGGGTGCGATGTCGGTGGTCGGGGCCTGCCGGGTCTCCGTCATCGGGGCCACCGCCCGTCGGCCCGGTCGACGGGGAGCCGGCCGGTGCCGGCCAGCGCGGCGTCGGCCGCGGCGTGGCCGCTGCGGACCGCGCCCTCCATCGTCGCGGGCCAGCCGGTGGCCGTCCAGGACCCGGCGAGCAGGATGCCCGGGACGTCGGTGCGCGCGCCGGGGCGCAGTGCGGCGGTGCCGGGCGCCGGGTCGAAGGTGGCGGTGCGCTCCCGGGTGACGAAGAAGTCCAGCACCTTCGCGTCCCGGGCGGCGGGCAGCAGCCGGGCGAGCTCCGGCAGGTAGCGGTCGCGCAGTTCGGCGACCGGCAGGTCGATCTCGTCCTCGACGGCGGACTGCGACACGGCCAGGTACTGGGCGCCGGGCACGTCCAGCCCGGAGTGCCGGGTGCGGTCGAAGACGAACTGCACCGGGGAGCCGATCGCGGCGAAGAACGGGCGGCGGATCAGCGGCCGGTCGTAGATCACGTGCACGTTGAGGATCGGCGAGGTGCCGAAGTCGGCGAACCGCTCCTGCCCGGGGACGGCGCCGGGCGGCAGCAGCGCCGCCGCGGTGTCCTGGGCGCCGGCCAGCACCACGGTGTCGGCGGTGAGCAGTTCGCCGCGCTCCAGCCGGACGGCGTGCGGTTCGGCGGCCTTGAGTTCGGCGGCCTTGGCGCGCAGCAGCACCCGGACGCCCGCGCGTTCGAGTTCGGCGCGGGCCCGGTCGTGGTGGATCTCGCCGAGCGGGACGCGGGCGGTGCCGATGTCGGCGGCGCCCGGGTCGGAGAGCAGGCCGGTCTGGAAGACCTTCGCGGCCAGTGCCATCGAGGTGCGGTCGGCGGTGGCGTTCAGGGTGGCGACGCCCACCAGGTCCCAGACCGCCTCGACGGTGGCCGGGGTCTGGCCGTGGCGGCGCAGCCACTCGCCGAAGGAGATGTCGTCGAGCGCCGGGTCGTCCAGCCGCAGGCCCTTGAGGGCGAGCGCGCCGCGCACCACCCGCAGCCGGTCGGCCGGACTCAGGTGGCGGTAGGTGGCGAGACTGCCGGCCAGGTGCAGCGGGACGGGCAGGGCGGCACGGCGGAGCCGGCCGAGGCTGCGGGTGCCGTCGGCGGCGAGGCCGAGCACCGGGACGTCCAGCCGGTCCTGGAGGTCGGTCAGGTCGTGCGCGCCGAGGCGGTCGATCAGGCCGCGGTAGGCGGTGCAGCAGCGCATGAACACGTGCTGGCCGTTGTCGACCGTCAGGTCGCCGCGCTTGAAGGAGAAAGCCAGGCCGCCGAGTCGGGGACGGGCCTCGACCAGGGTGGTGCGCACGTCGGCGTCGGCCAGGCGGAGGGCGGCGGTGATGCCGGCCAGGCCGCCGCCGATCACCACGGCGGTGCGCTGCCGCTGCGGCGTCGGCGTGCTCATCGGTCCTCCCCGGCAGCAGTGGACTGTGGGCACAACAACGTGCGCATGCGTCGTGATTCCCTGTTGACACAGCGTGACATAACTGGCGTGAGAATCAAGAACGCCCTCCGGCGAGCCCGGACAGTGCCACGTACGCCTTCTCCCAGCCGGGCAGCGAGACCCGGCCGCGGAGCACCGAGTGCGGGTCGGCGGCGATCCGGCCGAGCAGGCGGTGGTAGATGCCGGCCATCGCGGCGGTGGCGGCGCGGCTGCGGCGGTCGAGCATCGGCAGCAGGCGCAGGCCCTCGGTGAAGGCCTGCTGGGCGCGTTCGGCCTCGAAGGCGACCAGGCCGGTGAAGTCGGCGCCGACCGGGAGCTGCGGGAGGGCGAAGCCCTGCTGGCAGCCGAACCGGACGAGGTCCTCGGTGGGCAGGTAGGTGCGGCCGTTCAGGGCGTCCTCGCGCAGGTCGCGCAGGATGTTGGTGAGCTGCAGGGCCAGGCCCAGGGTGTCGGCGTACTCGGCGCCGCGCTCCCGGTCGTCGCAGCCGTACACGCCGAGCGAGAGGCGGCCGATCGAGCCGGCCACGCAGCGGCAGTACACCTTGAGCTCGTCGAAGGTCTGGTACTCGACGCCCTTGAGGTCCATCTCGACGCCGTCGATCAGCTCGTCGAAGCCGCCGAGCGGGATCGGGAAGCGGCGGGCGGCGTCGGCCAGCGCGACCTTGATCGGGTCGGTGTCCTCCTCGCCGACCGCGCCCGCCCGGATCTCGTCCAGCAGGGCGCGGGTGCGGGCCAGCGCCTCGGTCTTCTGTTCGGCGGGCAGGTCGCCGTCGCCGATGTCGTCGACCCGGCGGGCCAGCGCGTACAGCGCGGACATCGCCAGCCGCTTGGCCTCGGGCAGCAGCCGGATGCCGTAGCTGAAGTTGCGGGCCTGCAGGGCGGTGACCGCCTCGCAGTACCGGTAGGCCGCCATGACCGGCGCGGACGCCAGTGGTGATGCCCCCACGCGGGCGCTCACCTTCCCTTCGCGAAAAGTGCCGCCGCCCGGCCGGCCAGGCGGCGCTTGTCCGGCTTCGCCCGGTGCGCGAGCACGTCGTACCCGGCCGCCGCGATGGCGTCCAGGGCGGCGTACCCGCCGGCGGTGAATCCCGCCAGCAGCAGTCGAAGCCTCCCGTGAACCGTACCTACCAGCGGCGCGCCGCGGTCGAGCAGGGTCCGGGCCCGGCTCGCCTCCCAGGCGATCAGCTGCCGGACCTCGCGCGAGGCGGCGGGGGCGGCGAGGTCCTGTTCGGTGACGCCGAAGGTGGCGAGGTCCTCCTGCGGGAGGTAGATCCGGCCGCGGTCGAGGTCCTCGGCGACGTCCTGGAGGTGTTCGACGATCTGCAGCGCGGTGCAGATCGCGTCGGACATCTCGATGCGGTCGGGGGTGGCACGGCCGGCCAGGGCGAGCACCAGGCGGCCGACCGGGTCGGCGGAGAGCGTGCAGTAGTGCCGCAGGTCGTCCCAGGTCGGGTAGCGGGTGACGGCCTGGTCGACCCGGTTGGCGTCGATCAGGCGGCGGAACGGCTCGGGGGTGACGGCGTGCCGTTCGATCAGCGGGACGAGGCCGCGGATCAGCGGGTGCCGGGGCTCGCCGGCGGCGGTGCCGAGGACGGTGCCGCCCTGGGCGCGGTCGTCGCCGAGGGCGGTGGCGAAGGCCCGGTCGAGGTCGCGCTCCAGGCCGTCCAGCAGGTCGAGCCGGAAGTCGGCGTCCTCGGGGGCGCCGGGGACGTCCAGCAGGTGGGCGACGGAGGCCGGGTCGGCGAGGTCGCCGTCGCCGGCGTCGTCGATCAGCCGGGCGAAGCCGTAGACCGCCATCAGGTCGCCCCGCCAGGCGGCGGGCAGGAAGGCGGGGGCGACCGGGAAGTTCTCCAGGTCCGCCTTGTCCAGCGTCACCGCCGCTGTCTGGTTATCGGATTTGGTTGAAGCCGACACTGCCGTCACTCCCCCGTTCTACACCGGTGCCGGGCGCCACCGCGCCTCGGACACGCTTCCGTCGCCACGCCTTCACCCGCCGCACGGCACAGGGCCGGTGCCGGGGAGGACTCCCCGCGCACCGGCCCTGCGACCGTCGGCCGCGCCCCGTTCAGGGGCGCTCGCCCTTCTCGTACCGCCGGACCACCTCGTCGGTGTGCCCGTCCATGATCAGCTCGCCGTGCTCGATCCAGATGGTGCGCTCACAGGTCTCGCGGATCGCGTTGTTGTCGTGGCTGACCAGGAAGACCGTGCCGGCCTCCTTGCGCAGCTCGTTGATCCGGGCCTTGGAGCGCTGCTGGAAGCCCTGGTCGCCGGTGGCGAGGGCCTCGTCGATCAGCAGCACGTCGTGGGTCTTCGCCGCGGCGATGGAGAACCGCAGGCGGGCGCCCATGCCGGAGGAGTAGGTGCGCATCGGGAGCGAGATGAAGTCGCCCTTCTCGTTGATGCCCGAGAAGTCGACGATGCTCTGGTAGCGCTCGCGCACCTGGGCCGGGGACATGCCCATCGCCAGGCAGCCCAGCACCACGTTGCGCTCGCCGGTCAGGTCGTTCATCAGCGCCGCGTTCACGCCCAGCAGCGAGGGCTGGCCGTTGGTGTAGATGGCGCCCTTGGCGGTCGGCAGCAGGCCGGCGATGGCCGCCAGCATGGTCGACTTGCCGGAGCCGTTGGAGCCGATCAGGCCGACGGCCTCGCCCTTGTACGCGGTGAAGCTGATGCCGCGCACCGCGTGCACCTCGCGGATCGCGGGCGACTTCTTGCGGGTGATCATCCGGCTCAGCGCCGAGGTGGCGCTGCCCTTGCCGGCGCCCGCGCCGTGCACCTTGTAGATGATGTGCACGTCGTCCGCCACCACGGTGGGGACCCGGGCCTGGTTGTCCACCGCGGTGGTCTCCTTCAGGGTGTCGATCGCTGCGTCAGCCACGGCCGTACTCCTCCTCGGACTTCCAGAAGAACACGAAGCCGATGACGAAGGCGACGACCGCCCAGGTGCCGGCCATGATCCAGATGTGGTGCGGGAGGTTCAGCGCGGTGGGGAGCTGGTGGCCCGCCGCGTCGTAGCCGCCCGGGTACTTGGTCTTGTCGAAGCTGTCCGGCATGAACGCGTAGCGCATCAGGTCCATGTAGACCGTCGCCGGGTTCCAGGAGTAGACCGTCTGCCAGATCGTCGGCCAGCTCTTGATGTAGCCCGAGACGCTGTACATGACGCCGGAGACGTACATCCAGGTGCGCAGCAGGAACGGCATCAGCTGCGAGATGTCCGAGGTCTTGGCGCCGACCCGGGCCATCACCATGGCGAGGCCGGTGTTGAACAGCGACTGCAGCAGCAGCGCCGGGACGATCAGCAGCCAGGTCATGGCCGGCTTGATGTCGTTCGCCAGCACGATGGCGACCAGCACCACCATCGAGATCAGCAGCTGCTGGAGCTGGATCACGGTGAAGGCGATCGGCAGCGCGGCGCGCGGGAAGTGCAGCGCCCGGATCAGGCCGAGGTTGTCCGAGATGGACCGGGTGCCGGCCTGGATCGCGCTCTGCGAGAACTGGAAGACGAAGACGCCGACGCACAGCCAGGCGATGTAGACCGGGACGCCGTCCCGGCTCTTCATGATCACACCGAAGACCAGGTAGAACACCGCGCAGTTGAGCAGCGGGGTGAGCACCTGCCAGAGCTGGCCGAGCTTCGCGGTGGTGTACTGCGCCACCAGGCGGGCGGTGGCGAACGAGCTGATGAAGGCGCGCCGGGCCCAGAGCTGGCGGATGTACTTCGGCAGACTCGGCCGCTTGCCGCTGACGGACAGCCCGTACTTGTCCGCCAGTTGCTTCGGGGTCAGACCCGCGTCGGCGCCCCTCGGTGCGGAGAGGTTGACCGGGTCACTCAGTGTCGACACATTCGTCCTTCAGGGGGTCGAAAATCCCGCGCCCGAGGGGACGGGGCGCGGAACCGGGGCGTACCACGAGGAGCTCAGGTTTGCGTGCGGCCGGCGGGGGTATCGCCGACCGGTTGCGATCAGATGATTGGCGGTCTGCCGAGCTTGGTCAAGCGCCAGACGGTGGACCACTTCATCGGCCGACGCGGGCCGCAGGGCTCGCTCCAGCCTGCCCGGAACCCGCCGAGCCACGCCTTGAGCGCCGAGCCGGAGGGCCGGCGGGCGACGGTCAGCAGGAACCAGGTCCCCAGGTAGAGAGGCACCAACAGGGCCGGAAGGTTCCGTCGCGCCAGCCACACCCGGTTGCGGGCGACGTTGTGGAAGTACGCCGCGTGCCGCGCCGGGGAGGTCGCCGGGTGGTACAGCACCACGTCCGGGCGGTAGTCGATGGACCAGCCGGCGTCCAGCGCCCGCCAGGCCAGGTCGGTCTCCTCGTGGGCGTAGAAGAACTCCGCGGGCAGCTGCCCGGCCTGCGGGAAGACCGCGCTGCGCACGGCGCTCGCGCCGCCCAGGAAGGTGGTGACCCGGGAGCCGCGCATCGGGTCGCTGGCGCGCAGCCGGGGCACGTGCCGGCGCTGGGTGGTGCCGGTCTCCGGGTCGGCGATCCGGAACGAGACGATGCCCAGCGACGGGTCGGCGGTGAACGCCTTGCGGAGGAGTTCGGCGGAGTCGGTGTTCGGCAGCGAGCCGTCGTCGTCCAGGAACAGCACCGCGTCGACGTCCCGGCCGTCCGGGCCGAACAGCTCGATGCCGACGTTGCGGCCGCCGGGGATGCCCAGGTTCTCGGGCAGCTCGACAGTGCGCACGCCCGCGGGCAGCGGGGGCAGCGGGGCGCCGTTGCCGACCACGGCGAGTTCGACCGGCGGGCCCTGCTGGGCGCGCACCGACTCGATCAGCGCGTTCAGTTCGGCGGGCCGGTTGCCCATGGTGATGATGACCGCGCCGAGGCGGAAGTCGTCGCTCATCGCAGCCTGCTGGACAGCACGATCGACAGCAGGTGCAGGACGGTCTGCAGCATCGCGATGGCGGCGAGCACCACCACGGCGAGGCGGGTGAAGTACAGGCCGCCGTGGACCTGGTCGGCGATGCCGGCGGCCAGGATGAACAGCGAGGCCTCGACGGCGCCCACCAGGCGGTGGAACTTCAGCAGCGCGGCGGCCCGGCGGGCCTTGGCGACGGCGTTCGAGCGCGGCACCGAGGCCTCGTCCTGGACGGCGGTCATCCCGGAGCGGGCCCGGGCGACGTCGACCAGGTCGGTCTCGGACTTGATCAGGATCGCGCCGAGCGCGGCCAGCGTGCCGAGGAAGGCCCACTGCCAGGCGGCGTGGTCGCCGTCGCGGTGCAGCAGGTCGGCGGCCCGCAGGCCGAGGCCGGTGAGCAGCGCGGCCTCGGACATGTAGTGGCCGACCCGGTCCAAGTAGACGCCGGTGAGCGAGGTCTGGCGGCGCCAGCGGGCGACCTCGCCGTCCACGCAGTCCAGCAGCAGGTAGATCTGGATCAGCAGCGCGCCGAGGATCGCGCCGGTCAGGCCCGGGACCACCAGGGCGATGCCGGCCAGGATGCCGGTGAGCATCATCAGGTAGGTCAGGCCGTTGGGCGTGATCACGGTGACGGTCGACAGGATGCGGGTGATCCGCAGCGAGATCTTCCGCATGTAGAGGCGGCCGGCCCAGTGCTCGGCGCTGCGTCGCTGGAGCATGCCCTCCGGGTGGATGACCGCCCGGAGCTCCTCGATCGACGGGCGGCGGGTGAGGTCAACCGGCGGGCGTTCAGCTGTTGACGGCTTGGACATAGTCGGCGTACGCGTCCCTGATGTCTGTGGCGGAGAGGTCGAGGTGTTCGAGGATGGTGAAGCGCCCCGGTCTGGTGTTCGGAGCGTAGTGCACCGCTTCGGTGAACTCCGCCTCGGTGAAGCCGATCTGATCGGCGGTCACCGGCAGGCCGTGGAAGCGCAGGCGCTCCACGATCAGTCCGGACAGGTCCCGCTCGCCCCGCAGGAAGCAGGCGAAGGCCGCGCCGAGGCCGACCTGCTCGCCATGCTGGGCGGACCGCTTGGGGTACAGCACGTCCAGGGCGTGCGAGATCTCGTGGCAGGCTCCCGAGCTGGGCCGGGTGCTGCCCGCGATGTTCATCGCGATGCCGGACAGTACCAGGGCTTCCGCGAGCGTCGTCAGGAGGTCCGGGTCCTCCAGGGTGCCCGGGTGCCGCAGCAGGTTCTCACCGGCCGCCCGGGCCATCGCCACGGCCAGGCCGTCGACCGGCTCGCCGGTGACGGTGTGCGAGAGCTCCCAGTCGGCGCAGGCGGAGATGTTGGAGACCGCGTCGCCGATGCCCGCCGCCACGAAGCGCTTCGGCGCCTTGGAGATGACGTCCAGGTCGACCACGATGCCGATCGGGCCGGGCACCCCGTAGGAGCCGCGGCCGGCGTCGTTGTCGAGGGTGGAGACCGGGGAGCAGATGCCGTCGTGGGCGAGGTTGGTGGCGACCGCGACCACCGGCAGACCGACCCGGGCCGCGGCGTACTTGGCCACGTCGATGATCTTGCCGCCGCCGAGACCGACCAGGGCGTCGTAGTGGCCGCGGCGGATCTCGTCGGTCAATCGGACCGCGCTGTCCAGGGTGCCGTCGTCGACCTGATACCAGTCGGCGCCGGGCAGCGCCGGCTCCAGGCGCTCGCGCAGCACGGCGCCGGAGCCGCCGCTGATCGCCACCGCGATCCGGCCGGACGAGGAGAGCCGCTGGTCGGCGAGGATGCCGCCGAGCGCGTCCAGCGCGCCGGACCGCACCTCGACGAAGACCGGCGAGGGCACCAGTCGGGTCAGTACCGGCACGCGATCTCCCGGGCCTTGGCCAGGTCGTCGTGGTTGTCGACCTCGACCCAGGAGACCTCGCCGATCGGCTGGACGTCGACGACCAGGCCGCGGTCGACCATCTCCTGGTAGCCGTCCTCGTAGTACAGCTGCGGGTCGCGCTCGAAGACCGCCTTGAGGGCGTCGGCGAGGGCCGGGCCGGCCGACGGGTTGATCACGGTGATGCCGATGTATTCGCCGGTGGCGTCCAGCGGGTCCATCAGCTTGGTGATCCGGCGCACGCCGAGCTCCGGGTCGACGACGACCTTCATCTCCTCGTCGGCGAGCTTCTTCACGGTGTCCAGCGCGAGCAGGATGCCGGGGGCCTTGCCCTCCTTGATGCGGCGGTCGTTGCCGTCCAGCATGGTGCGCTGCACCGAGGCCGGGTGGACGGTGTCGCCGTTGGCCAGCAGCAGGCCCTCGCCGAACAGGTCGCGGGCGCACCACAGGGAGTAGGCGTTGTTCCACTCCTCGGCCTTGTCGTTCTCGACCAGGGTGAGCTTGACGCCGTACTTCTGCTCCAGCGCCTGCTTGCGGTCCTCGACCGCCTCCTTGCGGTAGCCGACGACGATCGCGGCCTCCCGCAGGCCGACCTCGGCGAAGTTCCCCAGGGTCAGGTCGAGCACCGTCCGCTCTCCGTCGACCGGCACCAGCGCCTTGGGCAGGGTGTCGGTGTACGGACGAAGCCGGCGGCCTGCGCCGGCGGCCAGGACGAGGCCGATCATGCGGGACTCCAGGGTCTCGGGTGCCGTCCGGCGCGCCGGTGCGGTAGCGGCGCCGGGACGCGGCCGCGGCTGCGGCGCGCCGTACGGGCGCGTCTTGCGGACCGCCCGGTCCCACTGATGGTAGGCGACCCCGGCCACCTGCCAGAACGCGGCCCGGGCGGCTCAGGTGATCGACTGCCGGGCTGCGCGGCGGTCGGATCGCATGATCGACTGCTGAATCCGGGGCGGTCGGATCAACCGATCAGCTGCGGGCACGGGGCGGACGTTCGAGGACGCCGTACGGTCGCGGATCGCACAGTTCCGCCGAACAACGGTCCTCCACACCGGTGACGTGCGTCGCGGCCCCGGGGCCGCCCGGGCATGCGGCAGACTTGGACCCCGACGCCGTCGGCGGACCGGCCAGACCGGGCCGACGTGCGCGCAGCCGACCTCACAACCGGGGTGGGCGGCCCCGGGCCCGGCCCGGGCGCGGCCCCGGTCCACGCGCCGAAAGGGGCATTTCGCCCATGAGTCCTGCTGTCAGCCCGACCGACGACCTCTCCCCCGAGCTCGCCTCCCCGTCCGCGGCCGCACCCGGCGAGATCCTGCTGGAGCTGGTCGACGACCACGGCGCGACCATCGGGACCGGGGAGAAGCTCTGGGCCCACCAGCAGCCGGGCCGGCTCCACCGCGCCTTCTCGGTGTTCCTGTTCGACCGACAGGGCCGGATGCTGCTGCAGCGCCGGGCGCTCGGCAAGTACCACTCGCCGGGTGTCTGGTCGAACACCTGCTGCGGCCACCCCTACCCCGGCGAGCAGCCGTTCGTGGCGGCCGCCCGCCGCACCACCGAGGAGCTGGGCGCCGCCCCCGCGCTGCTCTGCGAGGCCGGCACCACCCGCTACGACCTGCCGGACGAGACCACCGGGCTGATCGAGCGGGAGTGGAACCACCTGTTCGTCGGGCTGATCACCGCCGAGCCGGACCCGGCGCCGGAGGAGGTCGAGGACACCCGCTTCGTCACGGCCGCCGAGCTGCGCGCGCTGCGCGCCGAGAAGCCGTTCTCGGTGTGGTTCGAGACGGTCTTCGAGGCGGCCCTGCCCGGGATCCGGGAGATCGCCGGCAACGACTGGTAGGCGTTTCAGCAGTCCGGGCCGCCGTCGGGGCCGTCCCCCGTCCCGGCGGGGCCCGGTGCCGGCAGCAGCGGCGCCGGCAGCGGCAGGCTGGCCCAGATCACCTTGCCGCCGTCCTCGGTGGGCTCCACGTCGCACTCGCCGCCCGCCTGCAGGGTCACGCTCTTGACCAGCAGCAGGCCGCGCCCGCCCGGGCGGACCGGGTCGTTCGACTGCGCCCTGGGGCGGTACGGGTGGCCGTCGAGCACCGCGACCCGCACCCGCTCCGGGTCGATCACCAGCTCGCAGTGCACCTGCGGGGAGAGCGCCGCGGCATGCGTGACGGCGTTCGACACCAGCTCCGAGACGATCAGCAGCAGGTCGTCCACCAGCTCCTGGTAGCGCTCCCCCGCCATGCCCTGGGCCAGCAGCCGGTCCCGCACCGCGTGCCGGGTGCGCGGCACCGAGGACTCCTCCGGGGCCGCGCTGAACCGCCACGCCCCGGGCCGGGGCCCTGCCGCGCCGGGCCGCCGCCCGGCCGCGGCGTCCGTGGCCGTCTCCTGCGTCTGTTCCACTGCACGCCGCCCTTCGCTCGGGGCTCCCTGGTGACCCGAGGCTAGGAGAGCGGGCCCCCGCGAGTGGCACCGGGACTGGAATCACGCGTGTCGTGAAGCTTCCCGACCGATTCGGTGCGCGATTCGCCCCGTCCTGGCCGCGCACGCTCCCGGACGGCCCGTTTTTGCCGCCGGAACACCCGTCCGAACCCCGCTCACCAGCAGTTTCACCCCTCTCTTCGCCCGCCTTGCCCCCCTCTGCCCGATATGCCCGGGCACTTCACCTCCGGGCCTCGAAAACGCAGGTGAGAAGCACTCCGGAAGCCTGGTAATGTTCTCTTTGTCGCCAGGGGGCAGCCGAAAGGAAGCCCGAAGGCGAGACACCTGGTCCGGGTGGCGGAATGGCAGACGCGCTAGCTTGAGGTGCTAGTGCCCTTTATCGGGCGTGGGGGTTCAAGTCCCCCCTCGGACACCAACGAAAGACCCCAGTTCATCTGGGGTCTTTCTGCTTTTCCGGCTGTGACATGACCAACCACGCGACCAACGACCGAGTGGATCCCCGGGTCGGACCACCGGGTCGATTGACCTCCCAGCACTTTCTTGCGCTCGCCCCCTACCTCGGCGAAGCGCTGCGGCGCGGGTCAGCCGCAGCGCTTGCCGACCTCGGCACGGTAGTCCGCCGCCGCCATGACGTCGGTCCGCCCGGCGCCCCGGCCCCTGACGACCTGGCCCGCTTCGAGCCTGAGCAGGGTCTCACCGGTGACCTTGAGCATCCCGGTGTCCAGCTTGCCGTCGCGGCTGACCGAGACCTCCACCTCGTACGTCGCAGCGGCCTGGAACGTGGTCGGCCTGGTCCCGGTCGCCAACCAGTCCGGGCCGAGCTCTGCGGGATCGATCCGGTCGATCTCGGAGGCCATGCTGCGCGGAACCGCCGCCCAGGTGGTCGTCCGCCCGTCCACCTCGGCACTTATCGACACGTCGGCCACCTTCTCATCGGGGCACCTGCCGGGGTCGATCACGAGGTTGCCCTGATCCACCCGCACGGCGATGGCGCGTTTCTGCGCGGGCGTGCATCCGGCCAACACGGGTACCGCCACCAACCCGGCGCACGCTGCGGCCGCGATCCGCCGCCACCGGGTGCGCGGGGATCCGGACAGTGGTGCCGCGCCGCTCAACGGAGAGCTCATTCGCCCGGCTCCCGGAAGCCTTCGACGCGGCCGCCGGGAATGCGATCGACGGGGGTGACGACCAGGCCGACTCGTTCGTAGGAGCGCAGGGTGTGGACGCTGACGCCTGTGCGTTCGGCGGCCTCGGCGATGGTCAATCCCTGGGCGGGAAGCACGGGTTGGGGCTTGATTTCGAGCACGCTCGAAATCGTAGCGTCAGCACGGACGGCCGGTCGGACCGGACGGATCTGACGATACGTCAGCTCAGTGGCCGGACACGGATCAAGGGGGCCAGGTGCCCGAACTGGACGGCGGGCGGAAGCGGTTGGTGCTCGCAATGTGCTGCGCGAGCATGGTGATGGCGGTGCTGGACATCACCGTGGTGAACGTGGCACTGCCGTCCGCGCAGTGGGAGTTGGGCGCGTCGGTGGAGGCGCTGCCGTGGACGGTGGACACGTACACGCCGGTGCCGGCGGGGGTGACGCTGTGCGCGCCGGCGCCGGGCCCGGGGACGCCGGTGTCGGCTGCCCGGCAGACGGGTTCTGCGGTGGCGGTGGCGGGCACGGCGCTCGCGGGCGGTGCGGCGTTCACCTCGGCGGCGCACGGGGTGCGGTGGCGTCGGGCGCGCTGATCGCGGTACTCGGCGCGGCGGGGTCGGGCCGCCGGTCGGGTGTGGTGGCCGGGGGTCAGGCGGAGTGGCGGGCGCAGTCGGCGCAGAGTCCGCGGTAGGTGACCTCGGCGGCGGTGATGGTGAAGCCGAAGCGTTCGCCGGCGGGGAGGGCGGCCAGCGGGTCGCCGGTGGGGTGGACGTCGCGGATGGTGCCGCAGGCGAAGCAGACCAGGTGCTGGTGCGGCTGGTGGGCGTTGGGGTCGTAGCGCTTGGCGCGGCCGTCGGTGGAGACCTCCAGGATCTCGCCGAGGGTGACGAGTTCGCCGAGGGTGTTGTACACGGTGGCGCGGGAGATCTCGGGGAGGCGTTCGGCGGCGCGGGCGTGGACCTCGTCCGCGGTCAGGTGGACGTGGTCGCCGTCGAGGACTTCGGCCACCACCCGGCGCTGGGAGGTCAGCCGCCACCCCCGGTCACGCAGCCGTTCCAGCAGGTCACTCATGTGTTCATCCATTCAGCTCAACAGACGCCCGAACTGTACAGGGGACGCGGCGACGCGCCCGAGTCGAGCGGAACCACCACCCGATTGACCGAGTTCTTGACTTAGACTGTGTCTATCTTAGGATCGACTCCGGCGAACGGCCAAGGTGCCCGTCAGCGCCGAAGTGTCCGTAAAGAGTGCGATCCGCCCGATCCGGAGGGACTTCCCATGCCCGAGAACGACGACGCCATCGTCACCGACCCCAAGTCCGAGGGTGCGGGCGGCTGCCCGGTCGCGCACGGCCGCGCGCCCCATCCGACCCAGGGCGGCGGCAACCAGCAGTGGTGGCCGAACCGGTTGAACCTGAAGATCCTGGCCAAGAACCCGGCGGTGGCGAACCCGCTGGGCGGCGACTTCGACTACGCCGAGGCGTTCAACAGCCTCGACCTGCCCGCCGTGAAGCGCGACATCGAGCAGGCCCTCACCACCTCGCAGGACTGGTGGCCCGCCGACTTCGGCCACTACGGCCCGCTGATCATCCGGATGGCCTGGCACAGCGCCGGCACCTACCGGATCTCCGACGGCCGCGGTGGCGCGGGCGCCGGCCAGCAGCGCTTCGCCCCGCTGAACTCGTGGCCGGACAACGCCAACCTGGACAAGGCCCGCCGGGTGCTGTGGCCGGTCAAGAAGAAGTACGGCAAGAGCCTGTCCTGGGCCGACCTGCTGATCCTCTCCGGCAACGTCGCGCTGGAGTCGATGGGCTTCGACACCTTCGGCTTCGCCGGCGGCCGCGCGGACGTCTGGGAGGCCGACGAGGACGTCTACTGGGGCCCCGAGACCACCTGGCTGGGCGACGAGCGCTACACCGGCGACCGTGACCTCGAAGACCCGCTGGGCGCCGTCCAGATGGGCCTGATCTACGTCAACCCCGAGGGCCCCAACGGCAACCCGGACCCGGTCGCGGCGGCCCGCGACATCCGCGAGACCTTCCGCCGGATGGCGATGAACGACGAGGAGACCGTCGCGCTGATCGCCGGCGGCCACACCTTCGGCAAGACCCACGGCGCCGGCCCGGCGGACAACGTCGGCGAGGCCCCCGAGGGCGCGGGCCTGGAGGAGATGGGCCTCGGCTGGAAGAGCACCTACGGCTCCGGCAAGGCCGGCGACGCGATCACCTCCGGCCTGGAGGTCACCTGGACCAACACGCCGACCACCTGGGACAACACCTTCTTCGAGATCCTGTTCGGCTACGAGTGGGAGCTGACGAAGTCCCCGGCCGGCGCGCACCAGTGGAAGCCGAAGGACGGCGCCGGCGAGGGCACCGTGCCGGACGCCTTCGACCCGTCGAAGAAGCACGCCCCGCAGATGCTCACCACCGACCTCTCGCTGCGCTTCGACCCGGTGTACGAGCAGATCTCCCGCCGCTTCCTGAACGACCCGGCGGCGTTCGCGGACGCCTTCGCCCGCGCCTGGTACAAGCTGACCCACCGTGACATGGGCCCGGTGGCCCGCTACCTCGGCCCCGAGGTGCCCAGCGAGGAGCTGCTCTGGCAGGACCCGCTGCCGCAGGCGCAGGGCGCGCCGATCGACGCGGCGGACGCCGCCGCGCTCAAGGAGCGGGTGCTGGCCTCCGGGCTGACCACCGCGCAGCTGGTGTCGACCGCGTGGGCGGCGGCGTCCTCGTTCCGCGGCAGCGACAAGCGCGGCGGCGCGAACGGCGCCCGGGTGCGCCTGGAGCCGCAGCGCGGCTGGGAGGTCAACGACCCGGAGCAGCTGGCGCAGGTGCTCCGGGTGCTGGAGACCGTCCGGACGGCGTTCAACGCGGAGGGCGGCAAGCACGTCTCGCTGGCCGACCTGATCGTGCTGGCCGGCACCGCGGCCGTCGAGCAGGCCGCGAAGGCCGGCGGCGTGGACGTCGCGGTGGCCTTCCACCCGGGCCGGGTGGACGCCACCCAGGAGAAGACCGACGTCGAGTCGTTCTCCGCCCTGGAGCCGAAGGCCGACGGCTTCCGCAACTACGCGGGCAAGGGCAGCCGGCTGCCCGCCGAGTACCTGCTGGTGGACAAGGCGAACCTGCTGAACCTGTCCGCCCCCGAGCTGACCGTGCTGGTCGGCGGCCTGCGGGTGCTGGGCGCCAACCACGGCGGCTCGCAGCACGGCGTGTTCACCGACCGTCCGGGCACGCTGAGCAACGACTTCTTCGTCAACCTGCTCGACATGGACACCGCGTGGGCGCCGGTCGGCTCCGACAACGCGCTGTTCGAGGGCCGGGACGCCGCCGGTGCGGTCAAGTGGACCGGCACCCGGGCCGACCTGGTGTTCGGCTCCAACTCGGAGCTGCGGGCGGTCGCCGAGGTGTACGCCTCGGACGACGCCAAGGAGAAGTTCGTGAAGGACTTCGCCGCCGCCTGGACGAAGGTCATGGACCTGGACCGCTTCGACCTGGCGTGAGCCGGTGAATGACGGAGGCCCGGTCCCGCTGGTGCGGGGCCGGGCCTCCGGTGTGTGCGGCGCTTCGGTGCTTCGGTGCTTCGGTGAGTGGGTCAGTGGGTCAGTGGGTCAGTGACGCAGTTCGAGGGTGCAGCACTTGACGGCGCCGCCGGCCCGGAGCAGTTCGGTGAGGTCCACGCCGATCGGGTGGAAGCCGCGCTCGCGGAGCTGCTCGGCGAGGCCGGTGGCGGCCTCCGGGAGGACGACGTTCGCACCGTCGGAGACGGCGTTGAGGCCGAACACCCGGGCGTCGTCGGCGCCGGCCAGGATCGCGTCCGGGTAGAGCCGCTCCAGCACGGCCCGGGACTCGGCGTCGAAGGCCGGCGGGTAGTACATGATCTCGTCGTCGTCGAGCACGGCGAGCGCGGTGTCCAGGTGGTAGTGGCGCGGATCGACCAGCCGCAGGGTGACCACCTCGCGGTCGAGGAAGGACGCGGCCTCGGCGTGCGCGGCGGGCTCGGTGCGGAAGCCGGTGCCGGCCAGGATGCGGCCGCCGGCCACCAGCAGGTCTCCCTCGCCCTCGTTGACGTGTTCGGCGTCCCGGACCTGCCAGCCCCGCTCGCGGAACCAGCCGGCGTACGCGGGGCCCTCGGCGATCCGCTCCGGGTACAGGAAGCGGGCGCCGAGCACCCGGCCGTCGACCACGGTGGCGCCGTTGGCGGCGAACACCATGTCCGGCAGGCCGGGCAGTGGCTCGATCAACTCGACGGTGTGGCCCAGGCGTTGGAAGAGCGCGTACAGCTCGTCCCACTGGGCGAGGGCGGTGCCGGTGTCGGTGGGCTTGGCCGGGTCCATCCACGGGTTGATGGAGTAGTCGACGGTGAAGTGCGCGGGCCGGCACATCAGGTAGTGGCGCGGGCGGGCGGTTCGCGGCGACACGGTGGTGTCTCCTTCCGGGCGGAACGGGTCGACTGACGGTCGGTCAGCGGTACGCCGTACGGGCGAAGTCTGAAGGGGGTTCAACTGCCGATGGACTGCGGGAAGGTGAACAGTCCGTCCGGGTCGTGGCGGTGCTTCACGGCGACCAGGCGGGGGTAGTTCGCACCGTAGTAGGCGTTTCGCCAGTCTCGCAGGTCCGGGTCGGTGAAGTTCAGGTACGCGCCGTCGGTCGTGCACGAGGCGATCAGGTGATCAAGGCCGGCCAGCCAGTCGAGCTGCGCGGCCGGGTCCTCGCCCGGCAGCCAGGAGGTGTCCAGGCTGACCAGGTACTGGGCGTCGCGGTGCACGAACGCGGTGGCGGACGGCTCGACCCGGTTGATCGCGCCGCCCCACCCGAACAGCGCCAGGCCGCAGCCGTCCGGGTTGCCGCCGGGGGGCGCGGCGGCAAGGTGTTCCAGCGCCGCCGCGACGACCTGCGGGGGCAGCGGGTCGGTGGCGAAGTGCGTCCGGACGGCGAACGCGCCGCCGGCGGTCTCGTGCTGCAGGTAGTCCATGGCGTCCCAGAAGTCGCGGTCGGTGATCTCCTCGCGCAGCGGGCGGGCGGCGGCGAACGCGGGCGCGAGGAGCGCGCGCAGCTCGGCGGCCGGGCCGAGGTGCAGGCCGACGGCGGACACCAGGGTGCGGCCGCCGGAGGTGGCGACGCCCAGGCGCAGCGAGGTCTCCTCCGGGGCGGTGCGCATCAGGTGCTGCACGGTCTCGAAGACGGCGGGCGCGTGCGCGACGTCCCAGAGCAGGAGGCAGGTGGACGACGGCGGGGCCGCGACCGCCTGGAAGGTCAGGTCGAGGTTGATGCCGAAGTTGCCGCCGCCTCCGCCGCGGCAGGCCCAGTACAGGTCCTCGTTCTGGGTGGCGTCGCAGGTCAGCGCGGTGCCGCCGGCGGTGGCCAGGGTGGTGGCGCGGAGGGTGTCGGCCGTCAGGCCGAGCCGCCGGGAGGTGGCGGCCGAGCCGCCGCCGAGAGCGAGGCCCGCGATGCCGACGCCCGCGCCGTTGCCGAGCGGCAGCGCGAGGCCGTGCGGCCGCAAGGCCGCGTACAGCGCGCCCGTCAGGACGCCGCCGCCGACCGTGACCAGCCCGCTCACGGGATCGACCTGGATCGCGTCCAACGCCCGCAGGTCCACCACCAGCCCGGAGTTGACGGAGTGCCCGGCGTACGAGTGCCCGCCTCCACGCGGCACGATCGGCACCCCGCGCTCCCCCGCCCACTCGATCGCCCGCAGCACGTCCTCCGCGCCCGCCGCCCGCAGCACGCCGGCGGGCGCCCGCCCCGCCCACCGCTCGTTGAACGCGGCCGACGACTCCCGGAACCCGCCGTCACCGGGCCGCAGCAGCGGGCCGACGGTGTGCTTGTCGAGCAACGCCCAGTCGGGGCTCATCGGGAGGCCTCCTCAACAAGCGCGCTGCGCGCGGCAACGAACGGACAGAGAGCACGAACGGCGCTGCGCGGGGCGGCCGGCGGGCGCAGAACACCGACAGCGCTGCGCGCGGCAACGGGCAGACGAAGAACAGGAACGGCGCTGCGTGGGGCGGCTGACGGGCGCAGAACACGGACAGCGCTGCGCGCGGCAACGGGCAGACGAAGAACGGGAACGGCGCTGCGTGGGGCGACGGACGGGCAGGAATCGACGGCCCGCCGAGCCACGCCGTCCCCTCCCGCCCGGCGGACGGAGTCACCGCCGCGCGGGGCGACGAGACGCCGAGCTCCCGCCCGGAGGGCAACGCCACCGCTGCGCGGAGCGACGAGCGGCCGGAGGCCGACCCCGCGAACCCGCGCCAGCCCGACGCAACCGGGGCCGCGCCGGGTCACGGACGCGTGCCGACCGCCGAAGGATCCCGCCCGGAGGGCAACGCCACCGCTGCGCGGAGCGACGAGCGGCCGGAGGCCGACCCCGCGAACCCGCGCCAGCCCGACGCAACCGGTGTCACGCCGAGTGACGGACGCGTGCCGACCGCCGAACGATCCCGCCCGGAGGGCAACGCCACCCCTGCGCGGAGCGACGAGCGGCCGGAGCCCGACCCCGCGAACCCGCGCCAGCCCGACACAGCCGGGGCCGCGCCGGGTCACCGACACCTGCCGACCGCCGAACGATCCCGCCCCGAGAGCAACGCCACCCCTGCGCGCAGCGACACGCAGCCGGAGGCCGACCCCGCGAACCTGCACGTGCCCGACGCAGCCGGGGCCGCGCCGGGTCACCGACACCTGCCGACCGCCGGGCCAGCCCGTCCGGAGGGGGTGTTGGGGGGTCATCGGGTGATCTCTTCGATGGTGGAGGTGCCGGTGGTGGGGTGGGGGCCGTAGCGGTGCCAGGTCTCCTGGAGGCGGATGCGGCCGTCGGGGGTGAGGGAGGGGGTGTTGCGGGTGTGGCCGCAGACGACTTCGCCGGTGGTGAGGACGAAGGTGTAGCCCATGGCGAGGGTGCCGTCGGGCTGGCGGGTGCCGGCGGTCCAGCCGCGGCGGATGGCGCCGCCGGTGATCTCGCCCCAGACGAGGTCGTCCTGCTGGTGGTAGACGGCGACGGTGCGGCGGTCGCCGTCGGGGGCGTGGAAGCGGCGGCCGTCGTAGTCGAGGTGGCGGGGGTTCATGCCTGCCACCAGATGGCGTAGTAGGCGAAGTCGGTGGAGTGCGGGTTGGCGACGGCGTGGTCGGTGTCGGCGGGGAGGAGGACGAGGTCGCCGGCGGCGACGGGGTGGCGGCCGCCGTCGGGGGTGTGGATCTCGCCGCGGCCGCTGATGCAGATGAAGAGTTCGCGTTCGGTGTGCTGGTGGGTGTCGGTGAGGTCGCCGGGGCGCAGCACGCACCAGGCGCCGTGGAAGGGGGTGGTGAGGTCGTTCCAGGGGTGGAGGAGTTTGAGGTCGAGGCCGTGGGCGCGTTCGAGGTGGGCGGGTTCCTGGCGGCGGACGACCAGGCCGGGCGGCGGGGCGGTTTCGGGCATGCGGGGGCTCCGATGCGGGAGAGGATGCGGGAGAGGAAGGGGTCAGCGGGCGGCGGCGGTCTGGCCGAGGCCGGAGTCGCGGGCGAGGACCAGGGCCTGTGCGCGGTCGGCGACGCCGAGTTTGCCGAGGATGCCGGAGATGCGGTTGCTGACGGTTTTGGAGGCGAGGGCGAGTTCGCGGGCGATGGCGGTGTTGGAGCGGCCGGCGGCGAGGTGTTCGAGCACTTCCCGTTCGCGGTCGCTGAGTTGGGGGAACGGGTAGCTGCGGGTGCGCTGGCCGGCGCCGATGAGGGTGCCGAGGCGGGCGGCGATGCTGCGGTCGACGATCGCTTCGCCGGCGCCGACGGCGAGGATGCCGCGGACGATCTGTTCGGCGGTGGCGCGTTTGACGAGGTAGCCGCGGGCGCCGGCGTGGAAGGCGGCGGTGACGGCCTTGTCGTCGTCGAGGGTGCTGAACACCAGGACGCCGGTGTCGGGGGTGAGGCGCACGATCTGGCTGATCATTCGCATGCCGGCGGTGTCGTCCATCTGCGGGTCGAGGACGAGGACATCGGGCCGGTGCCGGGAGGTGGCGGCGAGGACTTCGCCGATGGTGCCGGCCTCGCCGACCACCGCCGCTCCGCCGGAGGCCTCGACCATCGAGCGGACGCCCTGCCGGAGGGCGGGCTGCACGTCGGCGAGCAGCACGGTCGGTAAGGCGGTGTTCCCGTGCTGGTTCATCGTTCCCTCGCGGCGTGTGGGGTGCGGCGGTGGTGCGGCGCTGCCGTCGATGATCACCGGCAGTGATGATTTCGCCGCTTCAGCATGGTCTGATCATTTCGCCAGCTCAAGTGCGATATGTCATACAGGAGTTGGCAGATGTGAGGATTCCCCGGCGGTTTCCCGCGCGGCCCGCATGATCTCCTCGCGGCCGCGCCAGTGCGACCAGAACGCGCCGGTGTAGCCGAGGCCGCCGAGGCTGGTGAGGAACGGGTTGTCGGCGTAGTTGTTGTCGTGCTCGCTCATGCCCTCGACGGTGGGCAGCATCACCCGGTGGTGGTCGGCCGGGTCGATCAGCGCCCACAGGTCGTGGACGGCGCCGTGCCAGCGTTCGGCGGGGTCGGCGGCGCGGGCGGGGTCGGGCAGCAGGTCGGGCGAGAAGTAGCAGACGAGGCGGAAGTTGCCGTTCTCGTCGAACATGAACTGCCGTTCGTACTCGGCCGGGGAGGCGCACATCCGCAGCGGTTTGAGGACGATCGGGCCGTCGGCGGTGTTGGACTGGAGGCCGGGGGCGGTGCGCACGCCGGCGCACTGTTCGGCCAGGTCGATGCCCATCGGGGTGTAGGGGAACAGGCGAAGGCCGAGCGAGAAGCCGGTGACGGTGGCGTCGAGGGCCATGAAGGCGTCCACGCAGGCGCGTACGGTCTCGGGGGTCTCCCCCGGCATGCCGAACAGGGCTTCGACCATGGTGAGGATGCCGCGTTCGTGGCAGAGCCGCACCAGCCGTTCGGTGTCGGCGAAGGTGTAGTAGGTGCCGCCCTTCTCGGTGACCTTCCAGCCGCTGAGCACCTCGGGCCGGATGTGGTCGCTGCCGACGTTGACACCGCGGCAGCCGGCGGCGGCCAGCAGGTCGGCGAACTCCTCGTCGAACGGGCTGGGTTGGCAGTAGACCCACAGGCGCAGCAGGTTCAGCGGGTTGTCGGGGTCGGCGTGCCGGCGGCGGACGATCTCCCGCAGCAGGTTCTTGGCGTGCGCGATCGACAGGTTGAACTCGCTGTCGGTGGTGTGCTGGTCGAGGATGCCCTGCGCGGCGAGCGACTCCATCTCGTCGACCACGGAGGCGAGTTCGCGCTGCCCGTAGCGGGTGCCCTTGGCGTCGGGTTCGACGCAGTGCGCGCAGCGGTAGGCGCAGCCGTTCTTGGTGAGGATGGAGCCGAGGCCGCCGCGCCGGTAGTACTCGAGGTTGTCGACCCGGTGCGGGACGCCGGAGCGTCGCCGGTACACGGAGAGCTGGTCGACCTGCCACACCCGGGGTTCGAACTGGCCGGTGGGGTCGGCCTGTTGGGTCTCGCCGTGGCGGACCGTCAGGAATGCGGGCGGGGTTCGGACGGCGCCGTGCTCGGTGTTGCGGATCAGGCCGGGGATGGCGGAGGTGTCGCGTCCCTCGGCGATGGCGGCGGCGAGTTCGCAGAGGATCTTCTCGCCGGGGCCCTTCACGCCGTAGTCGATGCCGAAGTACTCGACCAGGGCGAACGGCATGGTGGAGAAGCCGATGCCGCCGCCGACGACGGGTGCGTCGGTGAGTCGGCGGATCTCGGTGATGATCTCCCGGTGTTCGCCGACGAACGGGCGCTGCTCGAAGGCGTAGACGGTGTCGGTGTTGCGGACGGTGACGCCGACCAGCAGCGGGGTGTGCTGCGCGAAGTACTCGTGCAGGCAGGTCTTCCAGTCGTCGCGGCGGAAGGTCAGGTCGATTACCTCGACCTCGAAGCCGGCGTCCTCCAGTGCGGTGGTGAGCACGTCGAGGGCGTACGGGGCGATCGGTGGGTGCACTTTGTTCGGGTTGACCAGGAGGACGGGTCTGCTCATCGGTTTCTCCGCTGCGTGGTTGGGGCCGGTCAGACCAGGCCGAGGCTGATGCCGAACTCGGGGGTGCCGCCCAGCAGGTACGCGCCGGCGGACTGCAGGATGCGGTCCTGGGCGACCAGGTGCTGGGCCATCACGGTGGTGTCGCGCAGCCAGCGGTCCATCGGCGAGCTGCGGTTGATCGACCAGGTCTGCAGCAGGTCGTAGGTGCGGGCGACGATGGTCCGGGAGTTGCGGAAGGCGTGCAGCCAGGACAGCGGGGACGCGGCGCGCTCGGTGGGCGTCAGGTCGTCGAGCGTGCCGCCGGCCGCCAGTACCTCCCACTGGCGCCGCATCGCGCCGTACACGCCTTGCCGGGTGGCGTTGAACTCGGCTTCCAGCCGGGCGAGTTCGGTCTGCACCCGCCAGCTGTCGGCCCAACTGCGGCCCGCCATCCGGTCGTACCGGGTGGCGGCGATCTCCCGGGCGTGGTCGAGTGCGGCGCGGGCCACGCCGAGCGGGACGCCGCACATGGCGCGGGTGAAGGAGTCCGGCTGGGCGAGCGGGCCGGGGCGGCCCTGCGGGGTGGCGAAGGTGTAGGTGTGCTCCTCGGGGACGAACACCCCGTCCATCGTGTAGTCGCAACTGCCGCTGCCGCACAGGCCGGTGGTGTCCCAGTTGTCGATCACCTCGACCTGGTCGCGGGGCACCAGGAACTGCCGGGAGTCGTGGGCGTGCTTGCTGCCGGGCGCGGCCCAGGGCTCGCCGCCTTCGTAGAGGAACGCGCCGGAGGTCACCCAGTCGGCGTGCTTGATGCCGGAGCCGAACGACCAGCGGCCGCTGAGCCGGAAGCCGCCGGGGACGCGCTCGGCGCGGCCGGAGGGCTGGAGCAGGCCGGCCACCACCAGGTCGAGGCGCGGGAAGACCTCCTTGGCGACCTGCTGGTCGAGGAAGTTGGCGTAGATGCCGGTGTTGGCGCCGATCACGGCGCACCAGGCGGCGGAGGCGTCACCGTGGGCGAGGGCCTCGACCACCTCGGTCTGTTCCATCGAGGTGAGGCCGGGGCCGCCCCACTCGGGGCCGAAGCACATGCCGAACACGCCGGTGCCGCGCAGCAGTTCGACCACCTCGGCGGGCAGTGTGCGGTGGGCCTCGATCTCCGGGGCGCGCTCCCGCAGCACCGGTGCCAACTCGCGGGCGCGGTGCAGGATTTCCGATGTCATCGGGTCACTTCTCCTTACCGGGGGTGGTCAGCGGTCCAGGCCGAGGCTGATGCGGAACATCGGCGGCCGGCCGAGCAGGTAGGCGCCGACGGACTCCAGCACGGCGTCCTGCGCGGTGAGGTTCTGGCACATCACGGCGGTGTCGCGCAGCCAGCGGTCCATCGGCGAGGAGCGGTTGATCGACCAGGTCTGCAGCAGGTCGTAGAGCCGGTTGACGACGGCCCGCGAGGCGCGGAAGGCGTGCAGCCAGGACAGCGGGGACGCGGCGCGCTCGGTGGGCGTCAGGTCGTCGAGCGTGCCGCCGGCCGCCAGCACCTCCCACTGGCGCCGCATCGCGCCGTACACGCCCTCCCGGGCGGCGTTGAACTCGGCTTCCAGCCGGGCGAGTTCGGTCTGCACCCGCCAGCTCTCGGCCCAACTGCGGCCCGCCATCCGGTCGTACCGGGTGGCGGCGATCTCCCGGGCGTGGTCGAGCGCGGCCCGGGCCACCCCGAGCGGGACCCCGCACAGGGCGCGCATGAACGAGTCCGGCTGGGCGAGCGGGCTCGGGGTGCCGCGGACCTCCCAGAATGTGAAGGTGTGCTCCTCGGGGACGAACACGTCGGTCATCGTGTAGTCGCAACTGCCCGTCCCGCACAGGCCGGTGGTGTCCCAGTTCTCGACCACCTCGACGGCGGAGCGGGGCACCAGGAACTGCCGGGAGTCGTGCGCGTGCGGGCTGCCCGGCTCGGCCCAGGGCTCGCCGTTCTCGAACAGGAACGCCCCGGAGGTCACCCAGTCGCTGTGCTTGATGCCGGAGCCGAACGACCAGCGGCCGCTGAGCCGGAAGCCGCCGGGGACGCGCTCGGCCCGGCCGGCAGGGGCGAGCACCCCCGCGGTGACCAGGTCCAGGCTCGGGTAGACGTCCTTCACCACGGACCGGTGCAGGAAGTTGCCGAGCAGCCCGCTGTTGGCGCCGATGACGCCGCACCAGGCGGCGGAGGCGTCGCCGTACGCCAACGCCTCGACGACGGCCAGCTGTTCGGGCGAGGTCAGTTCGGGGCCGCCCCACTCGCGGGCGAAGCACATCCGGAACACGCCGGTGCCGCGCAGCAGTTCGACCACGTCGGCGGGCAGCGTGCGGTTGGCCTCGATCTCCGGGGCCTTCGCGCGCAGCACGGGGGCGATCTGCCGGGCGCGCCGCAGGATCTCGGCCGCGTCCTGGGGCGGGCCCGCCCACTCCACGGCGCTCACCGGTCCACGTCCAGCAGGCCCGCGGGCATCGCGAACGGGGCGTCGGGGTCGGCCGGTTCGACCGCGGAGACGGCCAGGTCGACCAGGGCGGCGGCGGCGGTCAGGCGCTGCTCGCAGGCTGCGACGGTGTCGGCCTCGCAGATCACGAAGGAGTGCCGGGCCAGGTAGCCGCCGGGCGGCAGCCTCAGCACGGTGCCGGGCGGGGCCATCGGGGCGGCGTGCACCAGGCCGGGGCTGTCGGCGGGCTTCGGGAGCGTCAACTCCTCCAGGCGGCAGTCCTGTTCGGGGTAGCCGAAGCGGATGCCGGCGACCGCGGAGCGGGTCGGGGCGATGTCGGGGCGACGGCCGACGGCGACGTCGAACAGCACCTCGCCGGGTTCGACGCCGGTGGCGATCCGGCCGAGCAGCGGGATCAGGTCGCCGCCGAGCCGACCGTTGACCTCGATGATCAGCGGGCCGCGGTCGGTGAGCCGCAGCTCGGTGTGGGTGATGCCGTCCTCCACGCCGAGCGCCCGGTGCGCGTCGGCGAGCACGGCCAGCAGCCGCGGGTCGGAGAGCAGC
Organism: Kitasatospora sp. NPDC059795; assembly: GCF_042732175.1. Classification (NCBI taxonomy): domain Bacteria; kingdom Bacillati; phylum Actinomycetota; class Actinomycetes; order Kitasatosporales; family Streptomycetaceae; genus Kitasatospora; species Kitasatospora sp. NPDC059795. Next base: position 291,146 of record NZ_JBHWID010000008.1, on the reverse strand, counting down.
GGGTCGGCGGCGTCGACGACGTGGCCGACCTCCTCGAAGTACGGCTCGTCACTGCTGTACTTGCGGGCCAGGAACAGCGGCAGGTACTCGCCCTTGTGGACGGCGCCGTCGACGCTGATCTCCGGGCCGCCCGCGTACTCCTCGACGATCACGCTGGCCCGGTACGGCCCGGGGTCGACCTGGCTGGCGGCGAGCGCGGTGGTGAAGGCCGCGTCGAGTTCGGCGGCGTCCCCGGCGAACACCACGCCGATGCTGGCGCCCATCGCACGCGGCTTGAGCACCACGGGGTAGCCGATCCGCTCGGCGGCGGCCCGGGCCTCCGCCAGGTCCGCGGTGAGCGCGAAGCCGGGCTGGCGCTGGCCGGCGGCGGTGAGCACGCTGCGGGTGCGCTCCTTGTCGCGGACGCCGCGCACGCCGCGCTCGGACAGGCCGGGGACGCCGAGTTCGGCGGCCAGCAGCCCGGCGTCCAGCACCAGCGGCTCGTCCCAGCAGAGCAGGCCGACGATGTGCTTGCGGGCGGCGATCCCCCGCACGGTGGCGTTCATGGTGGCGGTGTCGAAGACGTCGGCGACCACGATCTCGTCGAAGTACTCACGCTGCCAGGTCGGCCGCAGGTTGTTGACCAGCAGCAGTTCCAGTCCGGCGGCGCGGGCACGGCGGCTCATCGGGCCGACCAGGTACTCGCGGTACTCCTTCAGTCCGCTGCCGATCACCAGCAGCGTGCCGGGTTCGGCCGACTTTTCCTGATGTTCCGTCATGAGTCCTCCTCTGCATGGGAGTCGATGTCGAACCGGACCAGCGCGGCCGCCTCGTCGGCGAGCCGGCGGGCCTCGGCGGGGGTGTCGGCGAGGGTGGTGACGATGCCGACCCGGTCCCAGGAGCTGCGCAGTCCGGCGGTGCGGTGGCCGGGAGCGATGCCGACCACGGCGAGTTGCACGCCCTCGGCGGCGGCGGCCTCGTCCAGGCCGTGCACGGCGGTGACGGTGCCGGGTCGGTCGGGGGCCAGGAAGCGGGCGGCGGTGGCCCGTTCGGCCTTCGCGGGCAGCGGGCCGGGGTCCTCGCCGCGCATCAGCGCGAAGTAGGCGCGGGTGAGGTCGACGGGGTAGGCGGCCTCGATCAGGTCGGTGATCGAGTCGCCGGGCAGCCGTCCGGCGCACTCGACCAGCACCGGGACGCCGTCGGCGAGGATCCACTCGCAGTGCAGCACGCCGGTGCCGAAGCCGACGGCGGCGGCCAGTCGTTCGGTCTCTGAGGCCATCAACTCGCACGTTTCCGGCGCGAGTTCGGCCGGGACGGTGTGACCGGACTCGATCGGGTGCGGGCCGGGGTAGAGCACCTTGCCGGTGGTGTTGGCGAACACCGGCCGGCCGCCGGAGACCAGCATCTCCACGCTGAACTCCGGCCCGGCGACGAAGCGTTCGGCCAGCATGGACGGCACGATCGGCCGGTCCGGGACGAACGGGCCCTCGTCCTGCACCAGGCACTGCGCCCAGGCCTGCTCGACCTCCTCGGGGCGGTGGATCACCCGGGTGCCGACCGAGGCCTGCCGGTTGGCGGGCTTGAGCACCGCCGGGCCGAGGTGCCGGGCCAGGAAGTCGGCCAGCTCGGCTGCGCTGCCGACCGGCTCACTGGGCGGGTTGGCGATCCCGGCAGCGGCCGCGACCGTGCGCAACTGGTGCTTGTCCCGCAGCAGTTGGGCCGCCCCCAGGCCGGCGCCGGGCAGTCCGTAGCGTTCCGCGAGCCGGGCCGCGAACGGCACCGCGTACTCGACGGCGGGGATCACCGCGACCGGGTCGAGCCCCGGACGGGCGGCGAAGAAGGCGTCCGCCCGGCCCGGCAGGTGGTACTCCCACTCGATCAACTCGCGGGCGAACGGCACCTGTTGCAGCGCCTCGGCGAGGTGCCGCTTGCGGGCGACGTCCGGTTCCTCGACGTAGATCACCGAGTCGACGCCCTGGAAGGCCGCGATGCCGGGCACCGCGAACGCCACGTAGCCGACGATCAACACCGGCCGCTCGACGGCGGGTTGGCTGCTCATGCCGTCTCCTCCACGGGCTCCTGCGAGGCGGCGGTCCGCTGGGCGCGGTGCCGGATGCCGAGCACCGCGAGGACGCCGGCCAGGCCGTTGACCACGGCCATCAGCACCCAGAACCCGGCGTGCAGATGGGTCCAGGCCCAGACGCCGAACAGCGGGCCGACGGCCGAGGCCAGACCGGCGGCGGCCTGCATGGTGGCCAGGTAGCGGGCCTTCGACTCGCCCGGGAAGGTGGCCGGGTGGGCGAACATGCTGGGCCCGGCGATCATCAGGCCGCTGACCGCGAGCACCGCGCCGAACAGCACGAACGCCCCGGAGTGCACGGCCAGCCCGTACGCGGCGAGCCCGATCGAGTTGACCAGGTGGCCGACGCCGACCGCCAGGTAGGTGGGGATCCGGGTGATGTACGCGGTGATCTTCAGCTCGCAGGTGATCAGCACCAGCGAGGAGGCGGTGAGCACCGCGCTGTACAGCCAGGTCGGGTAGTGGTCGTGGACGATCTCCAGCGGCAGCGAGATCGAGGACTGCACGTAGGCGACCGTCCCGAGCATCACCGCGGCCAGGTACGCCAGGTAGGCCCGGTCCCGCAGCATCGCCGCGTACGCCGCCCGGCCGGTGGCGCGCCGCTCGGCGGGCTCCTGCGGGGCGGACTCCGGGACGGCGTGCCGGGGCAGCAGCCAGTAGGCGAGCAGCGCGTAGACCAGGGTGGTCGCGCCGTCCAGCCAGAACAGCAGGTCCCAGTCGAGCAGGATCACGGCGGCCGCGATCAGCGGGGCGAGCGCCGCCCCGGTGTTCAGCGCGATCCGCATCATGGAGAACGCCATCACCTGGTGGCGCTCCGGCATCAGGTCGCTGAGCAGCACCGAGGCGGCGGGCCGGTACGCCTGGGCGAACAGGCCGGCCAGGGCGACGGCGACCAGCAGCGGCGCCAGCAGCCCGGGCCGGGCCAGCAGCGGCAGCACGGCGACCAGCGGCGCGGAGCCGACCATCGCGACGAGGATCGCGGTGCGCGGCCCGAGCCGGTGGGTGATCTCCCCGCCGAGCACGGTGCCGAACACGGTGCCCAGGCTGTACGCGCCGAGGGCGAAACCGGCGGTGCCGTCGGACATTCCGCGGTGCGTCAGGTACAGCACCAGAAAGGTCTGGACGAACGCGCCGAGCTGGTTGACCAGCACGCCGCCGAGCAGGTAGCGGACGGTGGTCGGGGTGGCTCTGAGCGTGTCGAGGACGCCGATCGGTGGTTGTTCGTCGGTCATGTCGCCTCCTTCACTTCCGTGGCGATGGTCATGCCGCCTCCCGGACAGCGGTGGCGATGCGTTCGGCGACCAGCGGTGCGGTGGAGAACCCGCTGCCGCCGCAGGCGGCGCGGGTCCACAGGCCCGGGGAGACCCGGGTGAGCAGCGGGCCGCCGGTGGCGGTGTCCGCGGTGTAGTGGCAGACCCGGACTCCGGCCACGGCGTGGCGTTCCAGGTCGGGCAGGATGCCTTCGGCGGCCAGCCGGTCCAGGTGGGGCCGCTGGTCCTCGCCGCTGCTGTCGGTGTCCGCGACGGGGCGGCACACCGTGTCGGAGCTGAGTTTGAGCAGGGTTCCGGCGCCGGGCGGCAGCACCCAGCCGCGGCCTTCGCGGCCGAGGCCGCCGGCGGCGGGCGCGTCGTCCCAGCGGTCGTCCCCGGCGGGGCGGCGCAGGTAGAGCATGGTCTGCCGGTACAGGGTGACGGGGCTGTCGGCGAGCCGGCGCGTCCAGGGGCCGCCGGCCAGCAGGGCGAGGTCGCCGCGGAGCACCTCGCCGGTGTCCAGCACGATCCGGCCGGAGCCGGTGAACACCGAGCGGACGGTGCTGTGCGGGCGCAGCGCCACGCCGGGCCGGGCGGCGAGCCAGCGGGCGGCGGCGTGCAGCACCCGGTCGGCGAGCAGGACGCCGCCGGTGCGTTCGCGGACCCCGACGGTGCCGGGCGGCAGGCCCAGCGGCGGGAGTTCGGGGCAGTCCGGCAGGTCGACGGGGACGCCGGCCTTGTCGGCCTCGGCGAGCAGCTCGTCGAGGCGGTCGGCGGGGTGTGCGGTGAGGACGCCGACCCGGCGGTAGAGCGGGGTGCCGAGCAGGGCCTCCAGGTCCTCCCAGTGGCGGTGCGCGGCGAGTCGGCGGGCGGTGCCGTCGGGGTCGCCGGGCAGCAGGGTGCGGATGGCGCGGTGCTGGTCGTGCGAGGTGGCGTCGGGGTTGGGCAGTGGGCCGCGTTCCAGGACGGTGACCCGGTGCCCGGCGCGGGCGCAGGCGACGGCGGTGAGCAGCCCGGTGACGCCTGCGCCGACCACCACCACGTGGGCGGCGGAGCTCACCGTCCGCCGCCGCGCAGGTGGGCGCCGAGCCGGGGCAGCGGGCGGGGCAGGACGGTGGTGGCGGCCGGTTCGGCGGGGATGGCGGTGTCGGGCAGGGCCTCGGCGGCGAGGTCGACGAGGAGCGGGGCGGCGCAGCGCAGGAACAGGTCGAGTTCGTGCCAGAAGTCGCCGGCGTCGGCGTCGGTGACCTCCCAGCGGTCGAGTCGGCCGAGCTGTTCGGTGAGGGTGAAGGCGGCGCCGCTGAGGCTGAAGCGGCGCGGGCGCAGGGCGGCGGCGAAGCGTTCGGCGATCAGCGCGGCGGCGTGCCGGGAGCGGGCGCTGACGGGCAGCGGGCCGCGGTCGAGGTGGGCCTCGGCCTTGGCGGCGACGCGGTTCCACGGTTCGACGAGGCGCTGTCCGCAGACCCGGTCCATGGCGGCGCGGGTGAAGTTGGTGCGCTGGAAGTCGGGTCCGGTGGCGGCCAGGTAGTAGCGGACCAGGTCGCGGGGGACTTCGGCGGTGAGCTGGCGGCCGGTGACGACGTGGCCGCGGCTGGTGGAGAACTTGTCGCTGTCGAGTTCGTAGAACTCGTTGGTGACGAAGTGCGCGGGCAGCGCGAGTCCGCCGAGGGCGAGCAGCATGGCGGTGCCGGCCAGGGCGAACGCGAAGCTGGCGTCGGAGCCGAAGAAGTACACGATCTCCGGTCCGGCCTCGACGGCCCAGTGCCGTTCCTCGTCGCCGGGGACTTCTCCTCTGGCCTCGGCGGCCAGCGCGATGGCGTGCAGGCTCCACGCGACGGTCTCGGTGTCGGAGTACAGCACCTGCCCGGGCGTCTCCGGGAAGGGCGCGGGGATGCCCCAGTCGATGGGCAGGGTGATCGGGTAGTCGGGGAGCCTGCGGGCCATCAACTCCTCGACGAGCTGGGCGAGTCGGGGTCGCATGGTGGGGGCGAGCCGGGCGAAGTAGGAGGCCAGGGCGGCCCGGTGCTCCTCCAGGGGCAGCACCAGGACGTCCTTCTCCCGCAGTTCGACGGCGAGTTCGGGGTGCCGGGTGGAGCGCGGGTCGAGCAGGTCGCCGGAGGCGATCCAGTGGCCGCAGTTCTCGCAGAGCCCGGCGCAGCCCTCGGCCAGGCAGACCGGGCAGCCGCCGCGCACGTAGGCGTCGGTGAGGTACTCGCCGGTGTCCGGCAGGTACGGGAACTTCACCTTGCGGAGCCTCAAGTGGCCTTCGCCGTGCAGTCGTTCGAAGAAGGTGCGGACGGTCTTCAGGTACCGCTCGTCGAAGCGGACGAAGCCGTCGGGGACGATGCCGGCGGCGGCGAGGGTGGCCTCGACCTGTTCGGCGGCGCGCAGTCGGAGTTCCTCGGGCTGTTCGCCGAGGCGGCGGGCGGTGGTGACGATGTAGTTCTGGGTGAAGTGCACGCCGGTGCCGAACAGGGTGTCGCGGGCGGTGGCGCGGGCGTAGCGGGCGCACACGTCGGCGGAGAGGAACGGTCCGGCGAGGTGGCCCAGGTGCAGGTCGCCGTTGGCGGTGGGGCCGGGGGCGATCACCAGCAGGGCGGCCATCAGCGGGCTCCGGCCGGGGCGAGGCCGTGGCGGGTCAGCAGGTCGCCGGTGATGTCGCGGGCGCGGTGGGCGAGCACGCTGATCAGCGAGTCGGCGATGCCGTGGGTGGCCTCGTTGACGCCCTGGAGGTACAGCGCGGCTTCGGCGCCGGCGCCCAGGTCGACCCGGTAGTCGCGGCTGACGGCGACCTCGGACAGTCCGGTCTTCTCGGTCAACTCCCGTACCAGGGTGGGCATCCGGCCGTCGTAGCCGGTGCCGAGCAGCACCAGGTCGCAGCGGTGCTCGACGGTCTTGCCGGTGCGCCGGTCGCACAGGTCGAGGACCACCTCGCCGTCCTCCTCGCGGGCGGCGACGACCTCGGTCATCGGCCGGACCTCGGCGCGGCCGGTGCCGATCATCTTCTCCCGGTACAGCACCATGTACAGCTCGTCGAGGAACGGCGGGGCGAGGCCCGCGTAGTTGGTGAGCCGCATCTCGTCGAGCACCTGGGCGCGCATCTCGGCCGGGGCGTCGTAGAACTCGTCGACGAAGGACGGGTAGAACAGCTCGTTGACGAACTTGCTGGTCTGGTAGTTCTGCAGGCCGATGGAGCGGACCAGCATGGTGACGGTGGAGTTCGGCAGGTTCTCGTACAGCGCCATGAACATCTCGGCGGCGCTCTGCGCCCCGCCGATCACCACGGTGCGCAGCGGCGCGTCCTTGTCGACGGCGTTGATCCGGCTGCGGAACCGGGCGCTGTGGATGACCCGCTCGGCGGGCAGGTCGGCGAAGACCTCCGGGATGTGCATGTCGCGGCCGGCGCCGACCACCAGGTCGCGGCAGCGGATGGTGTCGCCGTCGGCGAGGGTGACCTGCCAGCCGATCAGGCGGCCGTCGGCGTCGTAGCGCGGTTCGGTGGCGGTGGCCTTCGCGTCGTAGCGGATCCGCACCTTCTCCAGCGAGGCGGCCACCCACTGCAGGTAGTCGGAGAACTCCCAGCGGTGCGGGTGGAAGGTCCCGAGGTTGATGAACTGGTCCAAACGGTCGTGCTGGTGCAGGAAGTTGAGGAACGAGAACCGGCTGCGCGGGTCGCGCAGCGTCACCAGGTCCTTCAGGAAGGACACCTGGCTGCGGGCCCACGGCATCAGCAGGTCGCGCTGCCACTTGATGTCCGGGGCCTGCTCCAACAGCAGCGTTCCTTCGGCCAGTTCGGCCGATCCGCTCTCCTCGATCGCGGCCGCGAGGGCCAGGTTCGCCGGGCCGGCGCCGATCGCCAGTACGCCCACTTCAAGGTCAGCCATGCTCTCCCCCAACTAGGGTCTCTCCGGGGCCTGTTGTCGCGCCGAGAAACCTAGGGAGTCCGCGTTCCCGCCAGGTAGGGACGAGTTCCCGGCGGCGGGGGAATTTCCGGACACGGAGTGCTCCGGCAGGCCGGGCGTTCCGGCCGGCACCCGCACCGACACCACGTCCTCCCCCGGCTGCTGCCCGTTCCTGCGAAACCAACGGCCCGTCGGCCCGGCCGCGTCCCCGTCACTCACGCGCGGGTCTGCCGGTTCCGTTCGGGGTCGGGGCGGGCATGGCTGAGGGCGACGCCGGTGTGGTGTTCGGGACGAGAGGGGACAGGTGTGGGGACCGACTGGGTGCGGGGTGCGGTGCTGTACCAGATCTACCCGCAGAGCTTCGCGGACGGGAACGGGGACGGGATCGGGGACTTCGCGGGGCTGACGGAGCGACTGGAGTACCTGCAGTGGCTGGGGGTGGACGCGGTGTGGCTGAACCCGTGCTTCGTCTCGCCGTTCGGGGACGCGGGCTACGACGTGGCGGACTACCTGGCCGTCGCGCCCCGCTACGGCGCGCCGGAGGACCTGGCGAAGTTCACGGACGCGGCCCGCCGCGCCGGCATCCGGGTGCTGCTCGACCTGGTGGCCGGCCACACCTCCGACCGGCATCCGTGGTTCGTCCGCTCGGCGTCCGACCCGGGCGACCACCGGTACGTGTGGGCGGACCGCCCCGCGCCCGGGTTCGTGGCCTCGCCGGGCAGTCGGCCGGGCTGGTACAGACCGAACTTCTTCGACTTCCAGCCCGCCCTCAACTTCGGCTACGCGCAGCAGAGTTCGGACGAGCCGTGGCGACAGCCGGTGGACGCCGAGGGCCCGCGGGCCAACCGCGCGGCGCTGCGGGAGATCATGGCGCACTGGTTCGGCCTGGGCGTCGCCGGCTTCCGGGTCGACATGGCGTCCTCGCTGGTCAAGGACGACCCGGGCTTCGTCGAGACCGGCCGGCTGTGGCGGGAGACCCGCGCCTGGATGGACGCCCACCACCCCGACAACGTCGTCCTCGCCGAGTGGGGCGACCCGGCGCGCTCGGTGCCGATGGGCTTCCACGGCGACTTCTTCCTCCAGTTCGGCGGCCCCGACGACGGCGCCCCGCTGCGCTCGCTGTGGGACAACGGCGCGGGCACGGTGCACGAGCACTGGCCGCGGCAGCCCTGCTACTTCGACGCGGACGGCCTCGGCTCGATGGACCCGTTCGTCGCCGAGTGGCAGCGCGCCGCGCAGGCCATGGACGGCCGGGGCGTCGCCTCGCTGCCGACCGCCAACCACGACTACTCCCGGCTGGCGACCGGCCCGCGCACCCGCGAGCAGCTGGCGGCGGCGTTCACCTTCCAGCTGACCTGGCCGACCGTCCCGGCGATCTACTACGGCGACGAGATCGGGATGCGCTTCGTCCCGGGCCTGCCGGACACCGAGGGCAGCGTGCTGGGCCCGCACTACAACCGGGCCGGCTGCCGCACCCCGATGCAGTGGGACGCGACCCCGGACGCCGGGTTCTCCTCCGCGCCCGCCGAACGCTTCTACCTGCCGCTCGACCCCGCGCCCGACCGTCCGGACGTCGCCTCCCAGCGCGCCGACCGGGCCTCCCTGCTGCACCAGGTACGGCAGTTGATCGCGCTGCGCCGCGCCCACCCGGCGCTCGGGCCCGACTCCTCGGTCGAACTCCTGCACACCGGCTACCCGTTGGCGTACCTGCGCGACGGCCGCTACCTGGTGGTGGTCAACCCGCGTCGCACGCCCGCCCACCTGCCGGTGGAACGCGAGCTGCCGGGGCGGCCACTGTTCGGGCGGGGCGTGTCGCTGACCCATTCGGCGCTGCACGCGGACGGCTTCTCGTACGCGGTCTACGGAAACTGATCCACCGTCATGTCTCGTGTGTCGCACGGCAGTTCGGCCACCGCCGCGCGCAGGTGGAGCACGGTGCGGCCGGTGCGGTGGCGGGCGGCGAGGCCGGCGTCGTGCAGGGCGTGCAGGTGGTGCGAGACGGTGGGCGCGGACAGGCCGGTGAGGGCGGCGAGTTCGGCGAGCAGCCGGGCGCGGGCCCGGCCGAGCACCCGCGCCAACCCGTCGGGGGTGGCGGCGGCGGAACCCTCCCACAGGGGGGCGACGCCGCGCGGCGGGTAGACAGGAGAACACGCCGGGCCGGGCGAACACGGTGGGCACCAGAACGAGTCCGCGCTCGCCGTCCAACCGCCGGCACGCCTCGACGTGGCGGTGGCCGATCCGCAGCAGGTCGCGCTCCCCACTCACCTGCGGGTGCAGAGCCCGGTCTCGCGCCTGCTGGAGAACGTCCGGCCGTCCCGTGCGGTGGCCGCGGGATCCGCCCCGAACGCGCTCGCCTTCGCCGGGTTCGCGCTGTTGCCCGGCGCGCCCAGCCGGGCGGTCGGCATCGGGCTGGGCGCCGCCATGCCGGTGTACAAGCTCGCCGAGACCGTCGCCGCGCCCGGCCGCGAGGAGTTGAGCGTCATCCTCGCCCACCCGGCGCGCCGTGGACGGTACCTGGCCGTCGATCAACTCTCCCGGAGCATCGGCCAGGCCCTCGCCCCGGCCTGCTGACCGCGCCGTTCGACCACGGCCCGGCCTGGCCCTGGCTGTTCCTGCTCGCCGTCTCGCTCGCCGCCGTCCCCGCGCTGCTCCGGCTGGAGCGCCCCGCCGGCCGGTCTTCCGACATTCCATCGGAAAACGGGACGCTCTCCAGGGGCTAGCATGCCGTCAGGGTGACGTACGACAGCGGGAGTTGACGATGGTCGAACTGGTGGTGGGGTCGCGGGCGAGCCAGCTGGCGCGGGCCCAGGTCCGGGAGTTCCTCGCGCCGGTCCGGGAGCGTTTCCCCGACCTGGTGATCCGCCACCGGGCGATCCTGGAGGACGGCGACCTCGACCGGAAGACCGCCCTGCGCGAGGTCTCCGAACGCGGCGGCGGCTCGGCGTTCTCCACCAACCAGGTCGCGGCGCTGCTGGGCCGCGAGGTGGACGTCGTCGTGCACTCGCTCAAGGACCTGCCCACCGAGAACCCCGACGGCCTGGTCCTGCTCCCGCCGCCGCCCCGCGAGGACGTCCGCGACGCCCTCTGCGGCTCGACCCTGGCCGCACTGCCGACCGGCGCCCGGATCGGCACCTCCGCCGCCCGCCGGATCGCCCAACTGCTGCACGTCCGCCCCGACCTGCGCCCCGAACGCATCCGCGGCAACGTCCCCACCAGGCTCGCCCGCCTGAAGGCCCTGGACGCGGTCGTGGTGGCCGCCGCCGGACTGCGCCGCCTCGGCCGCACCGAGGAGATCGCCGAACTCCTCCCCGTCGCCCTGTTCCCGCCCAGCCCCGGCCAGGGCGCGCTCGGCATCCAGATCCGCGAGGACAACACCCTGGCCCGTGAACTCCTCTACGGGACAGGAGACTTGACCACAGACGCCGAGGTGCGCGCGGAACGCGCCATGCTCGCCGAACTCCACGGCGGCTGCTCCGTCCCCGTCGGCGCGCACGCCACCACCGCCGGCGGCGTCCTCACCCTCCACGCCCAGGTCACCTCCACCGACGGCACCCGCCAGATCGAGGCCCGGCTGTCCGGCACCCCCGCCGAACCCGAGAAGCTCGGCGTCGCCGTGGCCGGCCTGCTCCTCGACCGGGACGCCGAATCCCTCCTGGCGGAGGCCCGCGGCTACGCCCACGCCTGACGGCCGTCCGACCCGCGCTCGACGACCCTCCGACCCACGTCGGACGGTCGAAACGCCGGGTCGGAATCCCGCCAGCGGCGCCCCTCCGCGTCGACAAGTATCCATCGCATGAACCGACTTGAAGGAAACGTCGCCCTGGTGACCGGCGGCAGCCGCGGTATCGGTGCGGCCGTCGCGCTCCGCCTGGCCGAGGAGGGCGCGGACGTCGCCCTGACCTACCGCGAGGGCGAGGCGCCCGCACAGAAGATCGTCGAGCAGATCGAGGGCATGGGCCGCCGGGCCCTCGCCGTTCGGGCCGACAGCGCGGACTCCGCCGCGCTGAACGCCGCCGTGGAACGGACCGTCGAGACGTTCGGCCGACTCGACGTCCTGGTGAACAACGCCGGCGTGTTCCTGGTCGGCCCGCTGGAGCAGATCGGCCGCACCGAGATCGACACCACGCTGGCCGTCAACATCCGTGCCCCGTACGAGCTCGCGCAGGCCTCGGCCCGGCACATGACCGGCGGCGGGCGGATCATCAGCATCGGCAGCAACATCGCCGAGCGGGCGCCGTTCCCGGGCCTCGCCTTGTACTCGATGAGCAAGACCGCGCTGGTCGGCCTCACCAAGGGCCTGGCCCGCGAACTCGGTCCGCGCGACATCACCGTCAACCTCGTCCACCCCGGCCCCACCGACACCGACGCCAACCCCGCCGACGGCCCGAACGCCGCCGCCATCGCCGGACTGACTGCGCTCGGCCGGTACGCCGAACCGGCCGAAATCGCCGCCACCGTCGCCCACTTGGCGAGCCCCGACGCCCGGTACGTGACCGGCGCGGTGATCTCCGTCGACGGCGGCTTCTCCGCCTGACGGCGTGCGCCGCCCCCGACCGGCCATCGGGGGCGGCGCACCCCGCCGGGCCCGTGCGGTCCCGCGACGACCCGAAGACCTCGTCGACCTCGTCGACCGCGCCCCGCGCGTCACCCGTGTCACCCGTGTCACCCGTGTCACCCGATGAGCGCCTCGGTGATCTGCCGGGTGGTCTGGGCGGCGACCCGCGGGTTGACGGCCGCGTAGTGGGTGTACGCGTTCAGGCCGGTGGTCAGGGCCCAGCCGCGACCGCGCGTCCAGGTGGCGTCGTCCACCCCGAGCGTGGCCCGGAACGCGGCCCGACTCCCGGCCGACATCAGCGTGAAGGCGATGGTCAGGTCACAGGCCGGGTCGCCGACGCCGAGCCCGCCGAAGTCGATGACGGCGCCGATCCGGCCGCCGAGCGTCAGCAGGTTCCCGGTGTGGAAGTCCCCGTGGAACCACACCGGCGGCCGCCCCCACCCCGGCGCGCCCAGCGCCGCGTCCCACAACTCCGTCATGGCGACGCCGTCGAACACCTCGTCCAGCGCCGAGATGCCGCTGCGCGTCTCCGCGTCCCGCCCCGCCAGCGTCTCGCCCCCGGTGCCCGCAGCACCCTCGTACCCCGCGTACGAGCACCCCTGGAGCGCCCCGAGGAACTCCGCCAGCCGCACCGCCTCCCCGGTCGACGCCCCCACCCCCTCGACGGTCGCCACCTCCCCGTCCAACCACCGGCTCACCCCCCACTCCCACGGATACCCGAACCCCGGCTCCCCCACAGCCACCGGTACCGGCACCGCCAACGGCAACTCCGGCGCGAGCCGCGGCAACCACTCCCGCTCCTTCGCCACCTGCCCCACCGCATCCACATGCCGGGGCAACCGGACACTCAACTCCCCGCCCAGCCTGAAGATCACATGATCCGACCCAGCCTCCGCCACCCCCCGCAACGGCAACCCCGCCCACTCCGGAAACTGCGCATCCACCAACCGCCTGACCAACCCACCATCAACCACCACACCCCCATCCGAGCCCCTCGCCCCCACCCCTGTCGACCGGATTCCCGCCCGACCACGCACCCTTGACGCCATGTCGGCTTCCCTTGATCGTGGAGGTGCAAGGACTCGCAACCGGTTTGGCACGAGGAGCGGTCATGGCACTACGGTTCAGGGGCGTCGACCCGGACTCGCCCAACGGCGGTTCTCCGACTGTGTGGTTGGAGGACGAGAAAGCGGAGATCGTCATCCAGGGCTGGCTGCCCGACACGGAGATGTACCGCGTGATCAGCGAGACCGAGTGGGCACCGGGCCATGATGTCGGTGTACCGGACCACGAGGGCGTCGTCAGGATCCCGGTCCGAATGATTCCGTTCGTGAGGAAGGTGTGCGATGAAGCCGAGCGTGCCGGACTTTGGCGCCCTGCTGAGGAGCGCTGAGCGCTCCGCGTGCCACCTGGAGATGCGTGACTCCTACATGGCCGACCCGGTGTTCGCCGACTGGCTCGCCGGCCTGCCGGTCGAGAAACCCGATGCGTACGACCTGCCCGAGGAGTACGCCGCCTGGGCCGCGCTGGTACGGGAGACCACAGGTCGTGGGGTGGCCCTGCGCCGGGCGCGGATCGTCTCGGTTCCGGCCAGCGCCTACATCCGCTGGGAGCACACGATCACCGATCGGCACAACATCGCGCTGGGCGAGCAGGTCCGCTGGCTGCCCCGGTCGAAGGCGTCCGACCTTGCACTGCCGGGCAACGACCTGTGGCTGATCGACGACCGCCTGGTCCTGTTCCACTGGTTCACCGGCGACGGCGAGTGGGCCGGCCACGAAATCACCGAGGACGCAGCTCTCGTGAAGACGGTGACCACCGCTTTCGAGACGGTGTGGGAACGGGCTGTCCCCCACGCGCAGTTCACCTTCTGACCCGAACCGGTCCGACCACCTGCCAGGCAGCGAGCACCATGTCGTCATCCCCATCGTCCAGCGTCATCGAGGCGCGAAAGGCACTCGCCGCCCGCCTGATCGACCTGCGCAAGGACGCCGGTCTGACCGGTGACGAACTGTCCGCCCGCTGTGGATGGCACCCGGCGAAGACCTCCCGGATCCAGAGCGGCAAGTCCGCCCCGTCCGAGGACGACCTGCGCGCCTGGTGCACCGCCTGCGGTGCCGACGACCAGACCGCCGACCTCATCGCCGTCGCCCGCACCGTCGACTCGATGTACACCGAGTGGCGTCGCATGGAGCGCACCGGGCTGCGCGCCGCCCAGGAGTCCGTCGCCGGCCTCTACCGGCGCACCGGCCTGTTTCGCGTCTATGCGAGCCGGGTCCTGCCGGGCATGGTGCAGACCCCCGAGTACACCACCGCCGTTCTGCGCTCGATCCAGCGTGCTCGGGTGGAGGTCGACGACGTGGACGACGCCGTCGAGGCCCGTCTGGAGCGCCGGCGGATGCTGTTCTCCGGCCGCCACCGTTTCGGGCTGCTCATCGAGGAGTGGGTACTCCGCACCGGAGTGTGCGACCCCGAGACCATGGCCGCCCAACTCGGCCAGCTGCTCGCGGTCTCTTCCAGCCCATTCGTCAGTGTCGGTGTCATCCCCGCCGGAACAGGCCGAACGCACCTGCCGGTCGAGGACTTCTACCTGTTCGACGAGGCCGAAGTAGCCGTTGAATTGACGTCCGGCTACCTGCGGATCACCCGACCGCCCGAGATCACCGAGTACGTGCGCACCTTCACCGATCTGGCATCCATGGCCGTCCACGGAGCGGCAGCCCGTCAACTGATCGCTGCCGCCATCGCCACGCTCGAGTGACGGCGTGCAAGATGGCGCAACCCCGTTGAACGTCCGGTCCGAGGATCCCTACCGTCGAACCGTTGCCCGCTGCCGTGGGCACCTCGGCAGCACGGACTACCGCGTGTGCCGTGGAAGCTGCTGCCAACGAGATCGCAGGGAGCCCGACATGGACATCGAAGCCACCGACCCCGGCGGCGACCGCCACCCCGGCACGCCGTGGACACCGCCGCACACCCCTCCGTCGCCCGACGGCAGCCCGCCGCCCGGGAACGGGGGCCGGCGCAAGTGACGCTCCTGCCTGAGCGGGAGAGCCGCCCCGGCATGGGGCGGTCATTCCCCGTTCCCGACGACTGGGCGGCGACGTTCGACGCCGTCCCGCGCTCGCTGTTCCTGCCCGACCTCGTCTGGGCCCACGACATGACCACCGGCACCAGCCGGTCCGTCGATCGGTGTGCCGACGAGACCGGCTGGCTTGACGCGACAGCCGAAGACGTTCCGATCGTCACCCAGTGGGACGACGGCGCGCACCACGGTGCCGAACCCGGTACGGTGCCCACCAGTTCCGCGTCCCAGCCGTCCGTGGTCGCCGCGATGCTCGACCTGCTTCGCGTCGAACCGGGCATGCGGGTGGTCGAGCAGGGCACCGGCACTGGCTGGAACGCCGCACTGCTCGCACACCGGCTCGGCGACGCCAACGTCACCACCGTCGAAATCGACCCGCAGGTCGCAGCGCACGCTCGCACCCGTCTGCACGCCGCCGGGTACCGTCCGCGCACCGTCTGTTCGGACGGCGCGTACGGCCACCCGGACGGTGCGCCGTACGACCGGGTGATCGCCACGTTCGGGGTGCGCGACATCCCGCTTCCCTGGATCGAGCAGACCCGTCCGGGTGGCATGCTTCTCGTCCCGTTCGGCGGCCGCTACTCCAACGCCGACGCCCTCGTCCGCCTCACCGTCCACGCCGACGGCACGGCCAGTGGCCCGTTCCTCCAGCCCGTCGAGTTCATGAAGATGCGCTCCCAGCGCCTCACCTGGCCCGCTCCCCCACCCACCGGCGGGACCATCACCGAGACCACGACCGAACAACTCCCGCCCTCACTTGCAAGTTCGACCCGTTCCCGTTCGTCGCCGGCCTGTGCCTGCGCGACGTCACCCACGCCGTCCAGCCCCACGACGACGGCACTCGCACCCTGTGGCTGTACTCACTCACCGCCCCGGCCTGGGCCGCCGCCACCTTCCGCGGCGGAGAGGACGTCCATCACGTCCGCCAGTACGGCGCCCGCCGACTCTGGGACGACTTCGAACAGGCCCTCACCTGGTGGCGGCAGGCCGGCGAGCCCGGCATCGAACGACTCGGCCTCACCGTCACCCCGAGCGCCTGCCACGCCTGGCTCGACCATCCCGGCCGGCCGGTCGAGGCGCTGCTTCAGTCGTCCGCAGCAACCAGGAGGGCGAGGGTGCCTGCGCGGCGGTCGATCAGGACGAGTTCGTGGAACTCGGTGTGGACGGGGACGTAGTCGTGGCGCGTGTCCTCGGGGAGGGGGCCGAGTCGGTAGCGGCTCGTCGCTCGACGGATCGGGGTGCGGACCTTCTCGTGCAGCGCCGCGTCGAAAGCGCTTGGTGTGCACCCACCGGTAGCCGTGGCCCTGGTCGGCCGGGAAGTCGAAGTCCCTGAAGTTGAGAAAGGTGCTATCGCGGTGGGTGAGCAGGTGGCGCGTTCCGATCACTCACGCAACCTACTCGTCGCGGGGGACCGGGCAGGCTCCCACCCGACCACCGACTTGGCGATGCCAAGGGCGCACGTGATGGGCGTCACGGGGGCCTTGGCCACCAGGCTCCACCTACTGTCGCCGGAGCTGCCGTCAGGAGGTTCCGGTCAACTGCCCGTTGGCCAGCAGCAAGGCCACCGCGACCGCCGAGGCGGCGATGACCGCGAGGAACGGGAGGCGGCTGCGGGGGGCGGCGAGAGCGGCGAGGGTGGGTGGGGCGGTGACGGCGAGGACGGGCCAGCCGGGGGCGAGGACGAGTGCGGCGGCGGTCGCGGCGAGGACGGCCGTCAGGGTGGAGGCGCGGGCACCCGCGCGCTGAGGCAGGCCGCGGATGCCGGCGGCGCGGTCGGCGGCCAAGTCCGGCAGGACGTTGGCGAAGTGGGCGGCGACGCCGAGCAGTGCGCCTGCGGCGAGGACGGCGGGGGCGGGCCACGGCCGGCCGGGCAGCGCGAGGGTGACGAAGGCGGGGAGGAGGGCGAAGGCGAGCGCGTACGGCAGCCAGGACCACCGGGTCGCCTTCAGACGGAGGTTGTAGGCCCAGCCGGCGGCCACCGCCAGCAGGTGCACGGTCGCCGCCGCGACCCCGCACGCCGCCGACAGCAGCACGCAGCACGCGACCGCCCAGCCGATGGCCGACGCGACCTGCCGTTCCGTCACTTCGGCCCGCGCGAGCGGCTTGTCGGCGCGGCGGGCGGCCGCGTCCCGCTGCCGGTCGATCAGGTCGTTGCTCCAGCCGATCGACAACTGCCCGGCTGCGACCGCGCCGCCGGTGAGCAGCGTCCCGACCGTCCCGCGCCCGGCGCCGACGGCCATCGCCCCGGCCAGTGCGGTCACCGCCGCGGCGGGCACCGGATGGCAGGCCCGCGCCAGGCCCCCGATCAGCCCCCGGGACACCGCCGCCGCATCGCTCACGCCGGTCACGCTAGCCGTCCGCGCGGCGACGACGCGGGATCACCACACCTGAATGCACGTCAGGACTTCGGGCAGGTAATGGAGTTGTCGGTACGCACGTCGACAATCCGCACCTGTACTCCCCAGTGCCCGTTCGCAGGCCGACAAGGGGGAGTCCAGCGGTGTTGAACATCAATCTCGTCATTGACCTGTCGCTCGCTCGCACGCGCTCGGAGCCGGACGCCCGCCCGGCCGACGGCACCGCACTGCCTGGCCTGCTGACGCCGCGCCACCCGGAGCACGACGTCCGCGAGGAGATCACCCGCGGCTGGAGCACCCTCCGCCTCTGAACGCCGGACGCGCCGGGGCGGGTGGATTGCCCGGTTCGGGTGGGTTCGGTCCCTATCCTGGGTCGGTGACGCGGATCGCGGCAGTGTGCGGAGTCCTTCCACCCCATCGGTACCGGCAGGGCGAACTCGCCGCCGGGCTGGCGGCGTTGCGTGGCGGGGCGGGTGGTGAGCAGGCCCTGGCGGAGCGGTTCTTCGCGGGGGCGGGGGTGGACTCCCGCTGTCTGGCGCTCCCGTGGGAACGGTACGGCGAGCTCGGCGGGTTCGGGCAGGCGAACGACGCCTGGCTGGAGGCCGCGGCCGAACTCGCCCACCGGGCGGCCGAGTCGGTGCTCCGCACGGCGGGGATGGCCGCCGAGGAGGTCGACGTGGTGGTCTCCACCACCGTCACCGGAATCGCCGTGCCCTCGCTGGAGGCGCGAATCGCGTCCCGGCTCGGTCTGCGCGAGGACGTGCGCCGGGTACCGCTGTTCGGCCTCGGGTGCGCGGGCGGGGCGGGCGGTCTGGCGGTGGTGCACGACCTGCTGGACGGTCGCCGGGGCGTGGCCCTGCTGCTGGCCACCGAACTGTGCTCGCTGACCCTCCAGTGCGCGGACACCTCACCGGCGAACCTGCTGGCGACCGCGCTGTTCGGGGACGGCGCGGGCGCGCTGCTCGCAGTCGGCGACGGCGGTCCACCCACTGGTGACGGCGGCGGGCCGGTCGTGGTGGCGACCCGGAGCCGGCTGTACCCGGGGACGGAACGGCTGCTCGGCTGGCAGGTCGGCGACACCGGGTTCGGCATCCTGCTGGGGCCCGAACTGCCGGAGCTGGTACGGCTGCACGTCGGCGAGGAGGTCGCGTCGTTCCTCGCCGCGCACGATCTGAAGCCGGCGGACGTGGGCAGCTGGGTGTGTCATCCGGGCGGGCCCCGGGTGTTGGAGGTGCTGGGTGAGGAACTCGGCCTGTCGGACGAGGCGTTGGCGCCGAGCCGGGAGTCGTTGGCGCGGTGCGGCAACCTGTCCTCGGCGTCCGTGCTGCACATCCTGCGCGATGTGATCGACCAGGGCCCGCCCCCGCCGGGCTCGTTCGGGCTGATGATCGCGCTCGGGCCCGGCTTCGCCTCCGAACTCGTCCTGCTCCGCTGGTAGTCGGGGATGATCGCCTTCACTGTGCTGGTCGCACTGGTCGCCGTGGAGCGGCTGGCGGAGCTGTTGGTCGCCCGCCGGAACGCCGCCTGGAGCCTGGCCCGGGGCGGGGTGGAGTACGGGCGGCGGCACTATCCGCCGATGGTGGCCCTGCACACCGGGCTTTTGGCGGGCTGTCTGCTCGAAGTCTGGTGGGCGGGACGGCCGTTCGTTCCGCTGGTGGGATGGCCGATGCTGGTCCTGGCGCTGGCCGCGCAGGGCTTGCGCTGGTGGTGCATCGGGACGCTCGGGCCGCGCTGGAACACCCGGGTGATCGTGGTGCCGGGCCTGCCGCTGGTCGCGGGCGGGCCGTACCGGTGGCTGCGGCACCCCAACTACCTGGCGGTGGCGGTTGAGGGCTTCGCGCTGCCGCTGGTGCACACGGCCTGGGTGACGGCGCTCGGGTTCACTCTTCTCAACTCCCTTCTGCTGGCGACGCGTCTGCGCTGCGAGGACGCCGCACTGACGCTCTGCCGGGCCGCCGCGTGATCGACCTGCTGGTGATCGGCGGCGGCCCGGCGGGGCTGGCCGCCGCGATCCACGCCGCCCGCGCGGGCCTGTCCACCACTGTGCTGGAGCCGCGTCCGACGCCGGTGGACAAGGCCTGCGGCGAGGGCCTGATGCCGGGCGCGGTACGGGAGTTGGCGCGCCTCGGGGTGACCGTCGACGGTCGTCCGTTCCACGGCATCCGGTACCTGGAGGCGGACGGTCCGCGCACCGCCGAGGCCCGGTTCCGCTCCGGCCACGGCCTGGGCGTGCGCCGCACCGTCCTGCACGCTGCGCTCGCGGACCGCGCCGAACAGCTGGGCGTCCGCCGCACGACCGGCCGCGCGACCGGCCTCGCCGTCACCGAACGAGCCGTAGTCGTAGGCGACTTGACCGCACGGCACGTGATCGCCGCCGACGGCCTGCACTCCCCCGCCCGCCGCGCACTCGGGCTGCACCGGCCGCCCGACACCCGCCGCCCGGTGCGGTACGGGCAGCGGCGGCACTTCGCGGTGCGGCCGTGGAGCGACCTGGTGGAGGTGTACTGGTCGCGGCACGCGGAGGCGTACGTCACGCCGGTGTCGGACGGGACGGTCGGGGTGGCGGTCCTCGGTTCGCAGCGACTGCCGTTCGACCGTCAACTCGCGGCATTCCCGGCCCTGTTGGAACGCATCGCGGGCGCCGAAGCCGGCCCGGTGCGGGGAGCCGGGCCGCTGCGGCAGGACGCGGCGGCGCGGGTGCGCGGGCGGGTGCTGCTGGTCGGGGACGCCGCGGGCTACCTGGACGCCCTCACCGGCGAGGGGGTCGCGATCGCCCTGGCCTCCGCCGAGGCCGCCGTCCGCTGCCTGACCGACGACCGCCCCGCCGCCTACGAACGCACCTGGCGCCGCGCCACCCGCCCCTACCGCCTGCTCACCGCCGCACTCCTGGCCGCCCGCCACCACCCCGCGCTCGGCCCCCGGATCGTCCCGCTGGCCGCTGCCGCCCCGGCCCTGTTCCGCGCCGGCGTCAACCTGCTCGCCCGCTGACCCGTTCCGCCAGCCGCATCGGCTGCGGCCCCGGCGACAGCACCAGCCGGGGCACCGGCCGCACCGCCCCCGCCACCGCCGGGCGCAGCCGCCAGCGGCCGGCCACCGTGGCGAGCGCCAAGGTGGCCTCGACGGTGCCGAAGCGGTCTCCGGGGCAGCGGGTCGCGCCGAGCCCGAAGGGGAGGTAGGCGTCATGCGGAAGGGCGCGGTCGGGGTCGAAGCGGGTGGGGTCGGGGAAGAGGTCGGGGCGGCGCTGGAGGAGGTAGAGGCAGCAGACCACCTGCGCGCCGGCGGGTAGCCGGGCGCCGCCGAGTTCGAGGGGGCGGGTGGTGGTGCGGCTGATCGCCCAGGCGGGCGGGTAGAGCCGCAGAGCCTCGTTCACCACCCTCGCGGCGTACGGGAGTTGGCCGAGATCGTCGAATCGGGCGGGGGCTCCGGCCGGGCCCGCGTCGACCTCGGCGTGCAACTTCCGTTCGACCGACGGGTGTTCGGCGACCAGCCGGAGCGACCAGGCCAGCGCGGAGGAGGTGGTCTCGGCGCCGGCCAGCACCAAGGTGGCGACCTGGTCGGCGAGTTCGCGTTCGCTCAGCGGCCGGCCGTGCTCGTCGCGGGCGGCGAGCAGCAGCGACAGCACGTCGCCGTGGTCGACGCCGTGCGCCCGGTAGTCGGCGATGATGGCGGCCACCTGGGCGTGCCAACCGCGCAGCGCCCGGCGGTACTCGCGGCGGGCGGGGGTGGGCAGCAGGTCGGCGGCGGGCAGCACGACGCGCAGGTAGAGGCCGCGCAGCAGGATGTCCAGGGTGCGGCGCAGGCGTTCGGCGACCTCGGCGCCCAGGCCGGCCGAGAAGAGGGTACGGACGGCGACGGCGGTGGTGAGGGTGAAGGCCTCGCGGGTGACGTCGACGGTCTGCCCGGGCCGCCAGCGCGCGGTGAGCGCGGCCGCCTCGGCGGTCATCGCCTCGGCGTAGCGCGGCAACAGGGCGCGCTGGAAGGCGGGTTGGACGATCCGACGGAGCCGCTGGTGGTCGGCGTGCGGGCAGGTGGCGAGGCCGTTGCCGAGGAAGGTGCGGATCTTCGCGTAGAGCGGTCCGGTGCGGTCGAAGTCGGCCCGGTCGGTGAGCACCCGCCGGACCGACTCCGGTGCGGAGACCATGTACAGCTCGCGCGGGCCGATCCGGACGCGGACCGGGTCGCCGTGCCCGGGGAGGGTGTCGAGGAAGGCGAGCGGGCGGGCGATCATGGCCGGCAGGTGGCCCAGCAGCGGGAGGCCGCCCGGGGCGGTGGCGAGAGGCACAGGCCCTCGATTCGGTGGCGGAACACGGATGGCGCGACAGCTGGCGCACACGATACGTCACTTGTCGACCACGGTGTGCAACAATCGTGTTGCATCCGGGTGGTGGTGATGCGTCAGGCGCGGCTCTCGCCTCCGGCCCGGAGCCGCTCGGGCTCCGGCCCTGCGACAGACGGGATGCCTGTGCCCTCCACTCCCGCACCGAAGGATGCCCAACTCGGCCCCATCGCCGCCGTCCGGCGCCGCCTCACCGTCACGGTGCACGTCGACCCGGCGGGCCGGGTGCTGCTGTACCGGCGCGCCGCCGAGGCCTCCCGCCACCCGGGCCACTACGACCTGCTGACACAACGGACCCCGCCGGAGGGGCAGTTGGCGGCGTCCGGCGGCCTCCTGGTGGTGCGCCGCGTGTTGACGTCCCGCCCGCCGACGCCCGGCCCGCGCGAGGCCGACTGGTACGGCTTCGTCCCGCCCGCCGAGCTGCTGGCCGGCCGCTGCCTGCCGCTGGTCCCGGGCCGGACGGGCATCCTGCGCCGGCTGCTCGCCGACCTGGCGTGACGCGCCGCACGAAGCACCCTCGAAGCGCCCCACGAAGCGCCCTCGAAGCGCCGCACGAAGGGCCGCACGAAGGGCCGGGGAAGCACCCGCCGCGACCGCCCGGACACGCTCCGCCGACCCGCCCCGACCTGCACCGATGCCGCTCCGTCCGGGGCGCGCGACACTGGGGGTATGAGCGAGTCCGGAGACATATTCCATCCGCCGGTCGTGGTCCGCCCCCCGACCCGCGGGGCCCGGCCGTACCGGCGGGTGGAGATCTACGGGCGGACGGTGGGGCGGGCCACCTCGGAGGCCGACGTCGCGGAGTTCGTCCGCCGCGCGGGCGTGGACGAGCCTGACCTGGACGACCCGGAACTGGTCGCCTGGCGCGGCGGCGACCGCACCGTCTGGTCCCAGCCGCCACCCGAGCAGGAGCCGGCCGAGCAGGAGCCGGCCGCACAGGAACCACCCGAGCAGGAGCCGGCCGCGCCGGAACCCCCCGAAGAGACGCCGTGAGCCCCGCTCACACCGCCTTGCGGTAGAGCCAGACCCCGAGCGGCGCGAACGCGGCGACGATGCCGACGTCCCAGGCGAGGGCCTGCCAGACCTGCGAGCCGACGGGTGTGCCGAGCATCAGCGCGCGGACCGCGCCGGCCGTGATGGTCACGGGCTGGTGGTTGGCGAACACCTGGAGCCAGCCGGGCATGGTCGAGGTCGGGACGAACGCGGAGGACGCGAACACCAGCGGTGCGAGCACCGGGAAGGCCGCGGCGGTCGCGGTCTCCGGGTCGCCGACGGCGAGGCCGACCACGGCGAACACCCAGGACATCGCGAACCCGAACGCGAGCACCAGCAGCGCCCCGGCCAGGAACCCCCAGACGTCGCTGTGCACCCGGAAGCCGACCATGAAGCCGACGCCGCTGATCAGCGCCACCACGAACACGTTCCGGGCGAGGTCGGCGATGGTCCGCCCGGAGAGCACCGCGGAGCGGGCCATCGGCAGTGAGCGGAACCGTTCCATCAGGCCGGTCTGCAGGTCCGTGGCCAGGCCGATCGCGGTGTTGACCGCGCCGAACGTGACCACCTGCACGAACACGCCGGGCATCAGGTAGTCGATGTAGCTGGTGCCGTGCAGGACGGCGCCGACGACCCCGCCGAACACGTAGCGGAACAGCAGCACGAACACGATCGGCTGCACGGTGGAGAAGATCAGCAGCCTCGGCACCCGGCGCAGCGCGATCAGGTTGCGCCCGCAGACGGCCAGGCCGTCCCGGACGGGGGCGAGCAGGCGGTCGGACAGACCGGGCGCGGGGGCGAGGTCGGTGACGGTGACGGCGGTCATTTCGGGCCTCCGGAGGAGGTGCGGCGGCCGGTGAGGGCGAGGTAGACGTCGTCCAGGCTGGATTCCCGGACGGCGATGGTGCGCGGGGTGAGCTGTTCGGCCTCCAGCGCGTGCAGGACGTCCATCAGCAGCAGCGACCCGTCCGGGCTGGGCAGCCGGAGCAGCGCGCCCTCACGCTCCGGAGCGCGGTCGAGGCGTTCGGCGAGCAGGGTGGCGGCGCGGACGGCGCGCGGGTCCTCGCCCATGCCGAGTTCCAGCACGGTGGTGCCGAGGCGGGCCTTGAGGGCGTGCGGGCTGTCGTCGGCGACCACCCGGCCCTCGGCGAGGACGGCGACGCGCTGGGCGAGCCGGTCGGCCTCCTCCAGGTACTGGGTGGTGAGCAGGACGGTGGTGCCGTCGGCGACGAGTTCGCGGATCAGTTCCCAGAGGGCCGTGCGGCTCTGCGGGTCGAGTCCGGTGGTGGGTTCGTCGAGGAACAGCACGGGCGGTTCGGGGACGAGCGCGGCGGCCACGTCGAGTCGGCGGCGCATGCCGCCGGAGAAGGTGCGTACGGGCCGGTCGGCGGCGTTGGTGAGGTCGAACCGGTCGAGCAGTTCGGCGGCGCGCGGGGATCTTCGGCTGCGCGGGACCTGGGTGAGGCGGCCGATCAGGCGGAGGTTCTCACGGGCCGTCAGGTTCGGGTCGACGGCGGCGTACTGCCCGGCCAGTCCGATCATCCGACGTACCGCGCCCGGGTGGGCGACCACGTCGGTGCCGAGCACTTCGGCCCGGCCGCTGGTGGGCGGGATGATGGTGGTGAGGATCCGGATGGCGGTGGTCTTGCCCGCCCCGTTGGGCCCGAGCAGTCCGAACACTGTGCCGGGCGGGACCTCGAAGTCGACGTCGTCGAGGGCGACGAGGTCCTTGAAGCGCTTGCCGAGCCCGTGGACCCGGATCGCGGGTGCGGTGCTGTGCTGGGTGGTCATGGGCGCCCCCTCGGGCGAGTCGTACCTCTCCAGTGTCCGCCCGTCCGGGTGGGGCGCGCAGGACGGCCGCCGGGCGGTCGGCGTGACGGGCCGCCAGCCGCGGCCGGTGGGCCGTCCAGGGCAACGGGGTACCCCCTGGTGCGGACCGGGCCCGTTCTGGAGTGGCCGGGCGGCGGGCGGCGGGGGTGGATGGTGGGGCCGGGTCCCCGTCCCGCGCCCCCGCCGCTCCGTCGCCCAGGAGTCGTGATGCCCCGTACCCGCCGTGTCGCCGCCCTCGCCGCCCTCGCCGTGCTGTCCCTGTCCGCGCTCGCGGCCGCCGGTTGCGGCGCGGGTTCCGCCCCGAGCGCCCCGCCGGCCGCCGGGTCCGCGCCGGCGTCGGCGCCGGCCGCGGAGGCGAGTCCGTCGGGCGGGTCGGCGTTCGCGACCTCGGCGGGCACCCTGGTGGCGCTGGCGAGCGTGGGCAGTCTCGGCCCGATCCTGGTGGACGCGCAGGGCCGGACGCTGTACCTGGACCGCGCGGACACCTCGGTGCACGGCACGTGCCTGGACCAGTGCGCGAAGTCGTGGCCGCCGGTGACCACGCCGGGCTTCCCGCTGGCCGGGCCGGGTGTGGACGACGGCCTGCTGGGCGCGGCGGCGCTCCCGGACGGGACGGCGCAGGTGCTCTACAAGGGCCACCCGCTGTACCGGTACACCGGCGACCGCGGGCCGGGCGAGGCCGCCGGGCACACGGTGGTGGACGCGCAGCACGGCACGTTCTACGCGGTGACCTCGCTGGGCGACCCGGTGGGCGTGGACATCTCGACGCTGCACGGCGCCGGGAGCGCGCCCTCGGGGGCAGCGGCGGGCGAGGGGGCGACCGCGACCGCCGCGCCCACCTCGTCCGCCGCGCCGACGACCGCGCTCCCGTCCGCCCCGCCGGCCGCCTCCGCCCCGCCGGCCGACTCCAACCCACCCGCCGACTCCAACCCACCGGCCGACTCCAACCCGGCATCGCCCGCCGATCCGGCAGCGCCCGACACCCCCGTGGCGCCCGACACGCCGCGGGTGCCCTCGACACCGCTGGTCCCGTACGTCCCGCCGGCGCCGTCCGCGCCCGCCGTGGTGCAGCCGCCCGACACCTCGGGGGCGGACACCGCCGACCAGGGCGGCGTCGACGACGGCACGCAGGACGGCTGAGGTGCGGCGTCCGGGCGTGTCGGCGCCGACGGTGCTGGCGGTGCTGGCGCCGTTCGCGGTCGTGGCGGGGCTGCTGTGGTTCGGCCGGGTGCACACGCCCGACCCGGGCCGCAGCCTGTTCGGGGCGTCCGGGGTGGATGCGCTGCGGTTGAAGTCGCAGCTCGGGTCGGCGCTGTTCGGTCTGGCGCTGGTGCAGGTGCTGCTGGCGCTGTGGATGTACCGGGCGGGCCACCTGGTGCGCCGGGTGCGGCTGTCGCACCGGCTGGGCGGGGCGGCGGCGTTCGTGCTGTCGCTGCCGGTCGCCCAGCACTGCCTGCTGGCGTACGGGGTGCGGTTCACCGACGCGCGGGTCGCGGTGCACGCGGTGGCGGGGTGTTTCCTGTACGGGGCGTTCGCGGCGAAGGTGCTGCTGGTGCGGCACGGCCGGCTGCCGGGCTGGGCGCTGCCGGTGGCGGGCGGCGCGCTGTTCTGCGCGATCGGGCTGCTGTGGTGGACGGCGGCGCTGTGGTTCCTGAACGACTACTCCACTCCCGGGTTCTGACGGTGCGACGGTCGGCGGCCTGCGGTTGTGGCCGTCCCGGGCCGGTGTTCGAGTGGGAGGCAGTCGCGGCGGACGCCCCTCGCCCCCGCGCGGCACAGCGTCCGAGGAGGAGTTCCCCGATGTCCCAGCACGTCCCGTTCACCACGAACAACGCGGGTGTCCCGGTCGAGAGCGACGAGCACTCGCTGACGGCGGGCCCGGTCGGCCCGGTCCTGCTGCACGATCACTACCTGGTCGAGAAGATGGCCCAGTTCAACCGCGAGCGGGTGCCGGAACGGGTGGTGCACGCGAAGGGCAGCGGCGCGTACGGCACCTTCGAGGTGACCGCGGACGTCAGCCGGTTCACCCGGGCGGACCTCTTCCAGCCGGGCAAGCAGTGCGACATGCTGGCCCGGTTCTCCACCGTGGCGGGCGAGCTGGGCTCGCCGGACACCTGGCGCGACCCGCGCGGCTTCGCGCTCAAGTTCTATACGGAGCACGGCAATTACGACCTGGTCGGGAACAACACGCCGGTCTTCTTCGTCCGCGACCCGATGAAGTTCCAGGACTTCATCCGCTCGCAGAAGCGCCGCCCCGACAACGGCCTGCGCGACCACGACATGCAGTGGGACTTCTGGACGCTCTCCCCGGAGTCGGCGCACCAGGTGACCTGGCTGATGGGCGACCGGGGCATCCCGAAGAGCTGGCGGCACATGGACGGCTTCTCCTCGCACACCTACAGCTGGGTGAACGCGGCCGGCGACCGGTTCTGGGTGAAGTACCACTTCAAGACCGACCAGGGCATCGACTTCCTGACCCAGGCGGAGGCGGACCGGCTGGCCGGCACGGACGGCGACGTGCACCGGCGCGACCTGTTCGAGGCGATCGACGGCGGCGCGTTCCCGTCGTGGACGCTGCACGTGCAGGTGATGCCGTTCGACGAGGCGTGGGACTACCGGTTCAACCCGTTCGACCTGACCAAGGTGTGGCCGCACGGCGACCACCCGCTGATCGAGGTCGGCCGGTTCACCCTGAACCGCAACCCGGAGGACCACTTCGTCCACATCGAGCAGGCCGCGTTCGAGCCGTCCAACCTGGTGCCGGGCATCGGCGTGTCGCCGGACAAGATGCTGCTCGGCCGGATCTTCTCCTACCCGGACACCCACCGGTACCGGATCGGTCCGAACTACGCGCAGCTGCCGCCGAACCGCTCGCACGTGCCGGTGCACTCGTACGCCAAGGACGGCCCGATGCGCTTCGACGCGGCGCGCACCGCCCGCCCGTACGCGCCGAACTCGTACGGCGGGCCGGCCGCCGACCCGCAGCTGTGGGGCGCGCCGCTGGGCTGGGACGTGGCCGGGAAGATGGTCCGCGAGGCGTACCCGCTGCACCGCGAGGACGACGACTGGGGGCAGGCCGGGACGCTGGTGCGCAGGGTGCTGGACGACGCGGCCCGGGACCGGCTGGTCGCCAACATCGCCGGGCACCTGCAGGACGGCGTCTCCGCGCCGGTGCTGGAGCGCGCCTTCGCGTACTGGCGCAACGTGGACACGACGCTGGGCAACCGGGTCGCCGCCGCCGTCGCCCGCTGACCCGCCCCTCCCGCCGACCCGCCCCGCCGACCGCCCCGCCCCGCCGACCGCTCCGCCCGCCGACCCGCTCCTCCCGTCGCCCGCCCGGGCCGGCTTCCCGGGCGGGCGGTGCTCGTTGACAACTCGGGCCCCCGGGGCAATCCTAAGCAAGCGCTTAGTCAGCCCACGTTCCTCTGCGAGGTGCCCCCCGATGACCACCGCCGCTCCGCCCGGACTCGACCTGGAGAGGCTGCGCGCCCACCTGGACGCCGCCCTGCCCGCACCCACCGCCGGACCGCTGGCGGCCCGCCGGTTCGAGGGCGGCCGGTCGAACCTGACCTACCTGGTCGAGGACGGCGCCTCCCGCTGGGTGCTGCGCCGACCGCCGCTCGGGCACGTGCTGGCCACCGCGCACGACATGTCCCGCGAGTACCGGGTGCTGGGCGCGCTCGCCCCGACCGCGGTGCCGGTCCCGCAGCCGCTGCTGCTGGTCGAGGACGACGCGGTGATCGGCGCGCCGTTCTACCTGATGGAGTACGTCGAGGGCACCGCGCACCGCGACGCCAAGACGCTGGCCGCGCTCGGCGAGCAGCGCGTGCACGGCCTCGGCGTGCGTCTGGTGGACACCCTGGCCGCCCTGCACGCCCTGGACCCCGCCGCCGTCGGCCTGTCCGGCTTCGGTCGCCCCGAAGGCTTCCTGGAGCGCCAACTGCGCCGCTGGGGAAAGCAGTTGGACGCCTCTCGGAGCCGCGAGCTGCCGGGCGTCGACGAGCTGCACGCACGGCTCGCGGACACCCTGCCCGACTCCCCCGCGCCCGCGCTGGTGCACGGCGACTACCGCCTGGACAACGTGCTGGTCGGCCCGGACGACCGGATCACCGCGGTGCTGGACTGGGAGATGTCCACGATCGGCGACCCGCTCACCGACCTCGGCCTGCTGGTGATGTACACCGAACTGGCCCGCCGCTTCGACGGCGTGCTGCCCGGCGCGGCACTCGCCCCCGGCTTCCCCGACACCGACGAACTGGTGCGCCGCTACGCCGAGTTGTCCGGCCGGGACGTCTCGGGCCTGGGCTGGTACGTGGGTTTCGCCTCGTTCAAGCTGGCGGTGGTGCTGGAGGGCATCCACTTCCGCTGGACGCAGGGCGGCACGGTCGGCGCCGGCTTCGACCGGGTCGGCGAACTGGTGCCGCTGTTCGTGGAGTTCGGACGCACGTCGATGGAGGGCTGAGCAATGGATTTCGCGTACGACGCCAGGACGACCCATCTGCTGGGTGAACTCGGCGCGTTCATGGACGAGTTCGTGTACCCGGCGGAGGCGGTGCTGGCCGAGCAGCTGGCCGACCCGAAGCGCGAGCCGTGGCACATCCCACCGGTGATCGGCGAGTTGCGGGCGGCGGCGAAGACGCGCGGCCTGTGGAACCTCTTCTTTGTGGACAGAGACGGCCTGCCGGGCAAGCACGGCGCCGGACTGACCAACCTCCAGTACGCTCCGCTCGCCGAACTCACCGGCCGCTCCGTCCTGTTGGCCCCGGCGGCGGTCAACTGCGCGGCCCCCGACACCGGCAACATGGAACTGCTCGCCCAGTTCGGCTCCCCCGAGCAGCGCGAGCAGTGGCTGCGTCCGCTGCTGGACGGCACCGTCCGCTCGGCGTTCGCGATGACCGAGCCGGACGTGGCCTCCTCGGACGCCACCAACATCACCACCCGGATCGAGCGGGACGGCGACGAGTACGTGGTCAACGGCCGCAAGTGGTACATCACCGGGGCGATGAACCCGGACTGCCGGCTGCTGATCGTGATGGGCAAGACCGACCCGGACGCCGAGGTGCACCGGCAGCAGTCGATGATCCTGGTGCCGCGCGACACCCCGGGCGTCCAAGTGCTGCGCGGCATGCGGGTGTTCGGCTACGAGGACGCCGACCACGGCGGGCACGCCGAGATCCTGTTCGAGGACGTCCGGGTGCCGGTCGCGAACCTGCTCGGCGAGGAGGGCTCCGGTTTCGCGATCGCCCAGGCCCGGTTGGGGCCGGGCCGGATCCACCACTGCATGCGGGCCATCGGCATCGCCGAACGGGCCCTCGAACTGACCTGCCGCCGGGTCAACTCCCGTGTCGTGTTCGGCCGTCCGCTCGCGGACCAGGGCGTGGTGCAGGACTGGGTCGCCGAAGCCCGGGTCCGGATCGAGCAGGCCCGGCTGCTGGTGCTGAAGACCGCGTGGCTGATGGACACCGTCGGCAACCGGGGCGCGCACACCGAGATCCAGGCCATCAAGATCGTCGTCCCGTCCACCGTCGAGTGGATCCTCGACAAGGCCGTCCAGGCGCACGGCGCGGCCGGCGTCAGCCAGGACACCGTCCTCGCCCAACTCTGGTCCGGCAACCGCACCTTGCGGCTGGCCGACGGCCCGGACGAGGTCCACAAGCGCTCGCTGGCGCGGCGGGAGCTGAAGAAGTACCGCTGACCGGACGGGGAAGGGGCGGCCCGAACGGGCCGCCCCTTCCTCGTGCTCGGCCTAGGGAAGAACGGCGATCCGGCCGGTGCTGCTGCCGGTGGCGACCCGGTGGACGGCCTCGGCTGCGGCGGCGAGCGGGACGCGGTCGGAGATCAGCGGGCGGACCACGCCGGTGGCGGCGAGGGCGGTCAGCGCGTCGTGGCAGTCCCGTACCGCCTGCGGGTCCTTGGCCACGTACAGGCCCCAATGCAGGCCCAGCACCGAGTAGTTCTTCACCAGGGCGTGGCCGAGCGCCGGCGCGGGGATGTCGCCGGAGGCGAAGCCGACCACCACGATGCGGCCCTCGAAGGCGATGCACTTGGTGGAGCCGGTGAAGGCGCTGCCGCCGACCGGGTCGAAGACCACGTCGGCGCCGCGGCCCCCGGTGGCGGCCTTCACGGCGGCGACGAAGTCCTCGGTCTTCCGGTCGACCACCAGGTCGGCGCCCAACTCCCGTGCCACAGCGGCCTTTTCCGGGCCGCCGACTACAGCGACGACGAACGCCCCGGCGGCCTTGCCGAGTTGCACGGCGGCGCTGCCGACGCCGCCGGCCGCGGCATGCACCAGCAGCGTCTCGCCGGCCGCCAGGCGGGCCCGGCGGTGCAGCGCGAACCAGGCGGTCTGGTAGGCGATGAGCAGCGCGGACGCCTCGGCGTCGTCCAGGCTCTCGGGGGCGGGCAGCGCGGTGGCGGCGTCCATCAGCGCGTACTCGGCGAACGCGCCGGACGGCAACGCGGCCGTGCCGACCAGGCGTTCACCGGCGCGCGGACCCTCGGCGACCTCGCCGCAGAGTTCCACGCCGGGGGTGTACGGCAGCGGCGGGCGCACCTGGTAGAGCCCGGCGGCCATCAGCGCGTCCGGGAAGTTCACGGCGGCGGCCCGGACCCGGACGAGCAGCTGCCCGTCGCCGGGGGCGGGCCGGTCGGCGTCCTCCACCTGCTTCATCACGTCCAGTGGGGCGCCGAGTTCGGCGATCTGCCAGGCTCTCATCGGGTCTCCTCCCGGGCCTCGATGTGCTGCTGGAGCCGGTTCATGCCGTGCAGCCAGCGGTCGGGGGTGGTGGCGCGGGCCGCGTAGTAGTCGGCGACCTCGGGGTGCGGCAGGATCAGGAACTCGCCCGCCGCCATTCCCCGCAGGGCAGCCTCGGCGACCTCGGCGGGCTCGATGGCGGTGGGCGCGAGCAGCACCTGCCCGTGCTCGCCGGTGTCGTCCAGCATCCTGGTCCGCACGCCCTGCGGGCACAGCGCGTGCACCTGGACGCCGCGGTGCCGGTAGCTCGCGGACAGCCACTCGGCGTAGGCCAGCGCGGCGTGCTTGGTGGCGGCGTACGGCGCGGAGCCGAGCATGGTGAGCAGCCCGGCGGCGGAGACGGTGGCGAGGAAGCGGCCGCGGCCGCGCTCCAGCCAGTCGGGCAGCAGCAGCCGGCTCGCCCGGACGTGCGCGAGCACATTGACCTGCCAGGACTGTTCCCAGGCGTCGGGCGGGGCGTCGGGGCCGCCGGTGGTGGCGACGCCCGCGTTGGCGCAGTACAGGTCGACGGCGCCGAGGTGCGCGCGGGCGGCGTCGATCAACGCGGCGACGCCCTCGTCGCTCGCGGCGTCGCCGGGGACGGCGTGGGCGCCGAGTTCGGCGGCGACGGCGTGGGCGGCGTCCGGGTCGAGGTCGTTGACCACGACGCGGGCGCCGGCGGCGGTCAGCGCCCGGGCGAGGGCGGCGCCGATGCCGCGGCCGGCGCCGGTGACGACGGCGCCGATGCCCGCGAACTCGCCTGCGGCTGTGGCCGGTCGGCTGCTCACAGCCCGCCGCCGAGGGTGACGCCGCCGTCCACCACCAGGGTCTGGCCGGTGATCCAGCAGGCGTCCTCGGAGAGCAGGAAGGCGACCGCGCCGGCCACGTCCTCGGGCAGGCCGAGGCGGCCGAGCGGGTAGGCGCGGGCGACCTTCTCCTCGC
This sequence comes from Kitasatospora sp. NPDC059795, assembly GCF_042732175.1. Lineage (NCBI taxonomy): Bacteria > Bacillati > Actinomycetota > Actinomycetes > Kitasatosporales > Streptomycetaceae > Kitasatospora > Kitasatospora sp. NPDC059795. Next base: position 259,104 of record NZ_JBHWID010000008.1, on the reverse strand, counting down.
GGCCCTCGAACAGGGCTTCGGCGAAGCGGGTCTTGACCACGCCGGGGGCGACCGCGTTGACCCGGATGTCGGGGCCGAGTTCGGAGGCGAGTTCCATGGTGAGCCGCATCAGCGCGGCCTTGGAGACGCCGTACATGCCGATGCCGTTGGAGGCGCGGATGCCGGCGATGGAGGCGACGTTGACCACCGCGCCGCCGTGCTCGGCCATCCAGGCGGCGTGCGCGCGGCGGGTCCAGGCCAGCGGGGCGAGCACGTTGACGGCGAGGATCTTCGCGGCGGCGACCGGGTCGGTGTCCAGGATCGGGCCGTAGATCGGGTTGATGCCGGTGTTGTTGACCAGCAGGTCGAGACGGCCGAAGGTCTCCATCACGCGAGTGACGGTCTCCTCCTGGTGCGCGGCGTCGTCGGCCTTGCCGGCCACGGCCATCGCGTGGTCGGGGCCGCCGAGTTCGCCTACGGCCTCGTCGAGGGTCTGCCGGGTGCGGGCGGTGAGGCAGACCTTCGCGCCGCGCTGCACCAGTTCGCGTGCGATGCCGAGGCCGATGCCGCGGCTCGCTCCGGTGACCACCGCCACCTTGCCCTTGAACGACACTGTCATCGCCGTACCTCTCGGATCTGCTGCCAGGGATGGTTCCGCTCGCCCCGCGCCGTCGCCGGTTGCCGCGCGACGCCTTGACTAAGCGCTTGCTTAGCATCTTGGCGACGGGCGACACTGTCAACAGTCCGCCCGCCCGGCACCGCCCCCGACCGGCCCGAACCATCTGCGAGGATTGCCCCCATGAACGACCCAGCGACCGCCGCACTGTGGCCCGGGGAGCGCACCGAGGCAGCCCGGCGACTGCTGCTGGCCGCCGTGGACTCCTTCGCCCGCCGCGGCTACCACGCCACCACCACCCGGGACATCGCCACCGCCGCCGGCATGAGCCCCGCCGCGCTGTACATCCACTACCCGTCGAAGGCCGCGCTGCTCGCCGAGATCTCCCGCACCGGCCACCGGGCGACGCTGGACCTGGTGGAGCGGGCCGAGGCCTCCGCCACCGACCCGGTCGCCCAGATGCGGGCCCTGGCCGAGGCGTTCACCACCTGGCACGCCCGCGGCCACACGGTCGGGCGGATCGTCAACCACGAGCTGCACGCGCTGCCCGAGGAGGACTTCGCGGCCGTCGCCGAACTGCGCGTCCGGATCGAGGAGACGGTGCTGCGGATCATCGCGCGCGGGGTGTCGGAAAACGCTTTCCAGGTACCCGACCAGCGCACCGCGGCCCGCGCCGTCACCTCGCTCGGCATCGACGTCTCCCGCTGGTACACCGAGCGCAGCAGCGAGTCGCCGGAGGAACTGGGCCGCCGCTACGGCCAGTTGGTGCTGCGCATGCTGGGCGCACCGGCCGCCGCGACCGAGGACTGACCGGGGGCGCCGGCCCGCTTGCGCAGAACCGGCCTCAGCGAGGGGCCGTGAGGATCGAGAACCGGCCGCCCTCCGGGTCGGCGAGGCGCGCGACCCGCCCGTACGGGGAGTCGGCGGGCCCGTCGAGGACGCGTCCGCCGAGGACGGTGGCGCGGCGGGCGATCGCGTCGGTGTCGGCGGCCGAGAAGAACACCTCCCAGTGCGGGGCGAGGTCGTGCGCCATCCGCAGCGCGGCCACGCTGCGGCCCTCGGAGCGCAGCACCACCCGCTCGTGCTCGTAGCGGACCTCGAACTCGGCCGGGTCGCGCCCGTCCCAGCGGAACACCTCGCCGTAGAACAGCGCGGCGGCGAACGGGTCGGCGGTGCGCAGCTCGATCCAGGCGGGCGCGCCGGGGGCGGTCATCCAGGTGTCCTCGCCGGGTTCGCCCTCCCAGATGCCGAACGTCGCCCCGAACGGGTCGGCGGCCAGCGCCACCCGGCCCGCGTCGAACGCCAGCGGGCCGACCGCCAGCGTGCCGCCGCGCTCGCGGACGCCGTCGGCGGCCCGGTCGGCGCTCTCGATGCCGAAGTAGGTGGTCCAGGCGACCGGGCGTTCCCAGGAGCTGTCCAACCGGCTCAGCCCGGCGACCTCCACGCCGTCGACGGTGGCGCGCACGTACGGGCCCCAGCGGTCCGGGCCGGGGACGAACTCCCAACCCAGCAACGGCCCGTAGAACCGCTGCGCGGCGTCCATGTCGCGGACCGTGAGGCCCGCCCAGCACGGCACCGCGGGCACACAGCGCACCGTGGCCGTTCGCTCCGCCACCATCCCTCGGGCTCCCTTCGCCGCTGCCCGGACCGCCTCCGGCCGGGCCCGCCCCAGCCTAGGCCGACGCCCTCGCAGGATCCGGCTCCGCCTCGCGGGCGGACGGCCGTCCCGTCACCCACCCGCCGGACCACGCCCTCGAACGGTGCGGATCCCCCGAACGGCAGCGCGGCAGTGCCATGGTCGAAGGAGCCGGAAGACCGTAAGGAGATGGGGCATGGACACCGGAATCGTGATCATCGGGGCGAGCCTGGCCGGGGCGAAGGCCGCCGAGGCGTTGCGCGCGGAGGGCTACCCGGGGCCGATCACCCTGGTCGGCGACGAGAACGAGCGGCCGTACGAACGGCCGCCGCTCTCCAAGGGGTACCTGCTCGGCGACGAGGAGCGGGAGAAGATCTACGTCCACCCCGCCGACTGGTACGAGAAGCACGACGTCACCCTCCGCCTGGGCGTCGCCGCCACCGCGATCGACCCGGCCGCGCACACCGTGACCCTCGCGGACGGCGGCCGGCTGCCGTACTCCAAGCTGCTGCTGGCCACCGGTGCCTCGCCGCGCAGCCTGCCCGTGCCGGGCGGCGACGGGGACTTCGTGCAGACCCTGCGCCGGATCGGCGACAGCGAGCGGCTGAAGGCGGCGTTCCGGCCGGGCGCCCGGGTGGTGATCGTCGGTGCGGGCTGGATCGGCCTGGAGGCGGCGGCCGCGGCCCGCACCGCCGGGGCGGAGGTCACCGTGCTGGAGGCGGCCGAACTGCCGCTGCTGCGCGTCCTCGGCCGTGAGGTCGCCCAGGTCTTCGCCGACCTGCACCGTTCCCACGGCGTCGACCTGCGCTTCAACGCCAAGGTGGAGGAGCTGCGCGCGGACGGCGTCCGCCTCGCCGACGGCAGCACGGTGCCCGCCGACGTCCTGCTGGTGGGGGTCGGCGTCAGCCCCAACACGGCGCTCGCCGAGCAGGCCGGGCTGACCGTCGACAACGGCGTCCGCACCGACCAGCACCTGGCGACCTCGCACCCGGACATCTTCGCGGCGGGCGACGTGGCAAACGCTTTCCACCCGCTGTTCGGGAAGCCGATCCGGGTCGAGCACTGGGCGAACGCGCTCAACCAGCCGACCGTCGCCGCGGCCTCGATGCTCGGCAAGGACGCCGCCTACGACCGGGTGCCGTACTTCTTCACGGACCAGTACGACCTGGGCATGGAGTACACCGGCTACGCGGAGCCCGGCGGCTACGACCGGGTGGTGTTCCGCGGCGACGTCGCCAAGCGGGAGTTCATCGCGTTCTGGCTGTCCGGCGGCAAGGTGCTGGCCGGGATGAACGTCAACATCTGGGACGTGACCGACCCGATCCGCGCACTGGTCCGCTCCGGGCGCGCGGTGGACCCGGAGCGGTTGGCCGACCCTGCCGTGCCGTTGACCGAGGTCTGACGGCCCGCCGGGGTCAGTTGGGACGCTTGACCTCCTCGTGGGCCTTGGTGAGCAGCTGCATGGCGAGGTCGTTCAGGGCGCGGGCCCCGGCGACCTCCTCGCCGACGCGCAGCTGCGGGCTGTCGGAGTGGTGGCGGGTGGAGTAGCCGTGCGCGCGCAACTCCGTTCCGTCGCCGAGACGGACCATGGCCGCAGCTCTGGTGCGGTTGCCGTCCTCTTCGAACTCCATCTCGATGTGCCATCCGACCAGCGTCTTCATGGCCACCACCTCCCGGGTGGGTACTGGGTGTTCAGCTGTCCTGCCGGCCCGTCGTGGAGGACTGGTCGCCGGCGGACTGGTCGCCGGGGGCCGGTTCGCAGCTCTCGCGGCCGGTCTCCGTGTGCACCACCCGGATCGGGTTGTGCGGGTCGTCGATGTGGACGACCTGCTGCGGCTCGCCGCAGCGCGGGCAGAGCAGGGGTATCGGGTGCATCTCGGCCGTCCACGCGCCCCGCGGCGGACAGCTCCCGGGCCCGCGTGGCCTCCTCATCCCCAGTGTGCCGCGCCCGGGTGTTCACCGCCGGGCGGGCTGGGCGGGCACCGTGACCAGCACGGACGAGCCGGAGTGCACCTCGAAGCGGGCGATCGCGGACGGGGCCAGTCCGGTGCCGCCGCCGGTGCGCAGTGCGGTGTGCCCGCCGTAGCCGGTGGCGGGGACGGTCCAGCTGGTGACGGTCTGCTGCGTGCCGTCGGTGCCGACGGCGACCAGGGTGCAGCTCTGCGGCCCGGACAGGTGGCCGAGGTCGAGGGTGATCCGGCTGCCCCAGGCGGCGGGGTCGACGCCGACTGTGGCGGACACCCCGGTGGTCGGGTCGGTGGCGCTGAACTGCTGTGCCGCGGCGGTCACTTGGGTGCTCTCGGTGATCGCCCAGGTGACCGCCGGGCCGCCCAGCGCGAGGATCGCCGCGACGGCGGCCAGCACCAGCCGCCGCACCCGGGCGCGCCGCCGGTCGGCGACCACCTGCCCGGCCAGCCGGTCCAGCAGCTCGGGCGGCTCGGGTGGCTCGGGCGGCTCGGCGGGTGCCGGTGCGGGCTCCGGGGTTGCGGGAGGTACCGGCGCGGGCTCCGGGCTTGCGGCGGGCGCGAGTTCGGCCAGCAGGTCGGTGACGGGGGCGAGCTCGGCGGCCTCGGCGGTGCAGCGCGGGCAGTGCGCGAGGTGGGCGGCGAACCGGGCCTCCTGCTCGGGTTCGAGCACGCCGAGCAGGTGGGCGGCGAGGTCGGCGTGCGGGCCGGGGTCGCGGGGGGCGGTGGTCATGGTGTCACTCCCCGTTCCTCAAGGGCGAGCCGCAGGGCTCGCAGGGCGTAGTAGAGCCGGGAGCGGACGGTGCCGGGCGGGACGCCGAGCACGGCGGCGGCCTCGGTGGCGGTGCGTCCGCGCAGGTAGGTCTCGGTGATCGCGCCGCGGTGCGCCTCGGACAGCGAGTCGAGCGCGTCGGTGAGGGTCATCAGCCGCAGCACGCGGTCGAGTTCGTCCTCGGCGGGGAGCCGTTCCAGTTCGCCGTCGGGGACTTCGCGGGGCCGGGCCCGCCGGCCGCGCCGCTCGTCGATGACGATCCGCCGGGCGACGGTGGCCAGCCAGGGCCGCAGGCTGCGGTGGTCGGTGTCGAGTCGGTCGAGGTGCCGCCAGGCGCGGACCAGGGTCTCCTGGACGACGTCCTCGGCGCTCTGCCGGTCGCCGCCGACCAGGTGCAGCACCATGCCGTACAGCGGGCGGGCGTGTTCGCGGTACAGGGCGCGCATCAGCCGGTCCTCGGCGGCGGGACCGCCGGGGCGTCCGACACCGCCGTGACCGGTGGAGCGCGGGTGCTCGGTCACGGCGCCATCCTCGCGCGGGCGCCGACGCGGGTCGATCGGGGACGACGGGTCGGTCGCGGAGGGCGGGTGCGGGTCGATCGGGGACGGCAGCGCGGTCGCGGACGTCGGGGTGGTCGCGGGCGACGCGTGCGGGGCGCGCGGCTGCCGGTGCGGGGCGCGCGGCGGGGCGGGGTTCTCAAGTCCGGCCCGGCCGGTGTCGATAACCGTGCCAGGGGTGCGGCGCGGGCGCCCGCGCCGCACTCCCTCGGCCGTCATGGCGCCGCTCCGCACCCGCTCGGCCGCCCGCCTCAGTACCCGCCGCCGGACGGCATGCTGGGCGCGGCGCCGGCCATCGCCTTGTCGCCGGTCGGGGTGGACGCGAACCAGGTGCCGTCGATGCCCTGGCCGTTGGTCTGGCCGGGCTTGGTGTCGGGGGCGTAGCGGTACAGCGGCCAGCCGTTCAGGGTGACTTGATGGGTGCCGTCGGGTCGGGTGACGGTGGAGACCAGCTTGCTGTCGATGCCCTTGAGGGCGGGTGCGCCGCTGCCGGTGGTGAGTTCGGGCGGCCAGAGGGTGGCGCAGGAGCCGGTGCAGTGCGTGGTCGACGGGTTGTTGGTGTCCATGTCGAAGCGGTACAGGGTGAATCCCTGCCCGTCGGTGACCAGGGTGCCGAGGGTGCCGTTCTGCGTGGTCATCAGGGTGGCCTGGGTCTGGCTGCCGGTGTGCATCGTCGAGGAGGAGGAGCCGCCGCTGCTTCCGCAGCCGGCGATCAGTGCGGCGGAGGCCAGCGCGCCGGCGGCGAGCAGGGTGATGCGGCGTCCGGCGGGGCGGGTTCGGCCGGTGGTGGTCATGAGGGTTGCTCCCGTCCGGGAGGGTGCGTCCGGCCGGGCCGCCGGGCTGCCGGGCCCGGGGTTCGACCGCTTCGTCCGGGGGTACGTAGGGCGGGTCCGGAACGTTCAGCGAACGCCGGGCGGCCGGAATACTTCCGCAGGTGGCGGGGTTGTGACGGCCGTGGGTCCGACGCCGGGCCCGCTTCGAAGAGACCCGGCTGTGGAAGGCAGGTGGCGGCGATGAGCACGGTGGAACTGACCAAGGACAACTTCGACGAGGTGGTCCAGGGTGAGGACGGCAAGGGGTTCGTCCTGATCGATTTCTGGGCGGCCTGGTGCGGTCCCTGCCGCCAGTTCGCGCCGGTCTTCGAGCGGGCCGCCGAGAAGCACTCGGACATCACCTTCGCGAAGGTCGACACCGAGGCGCAGCAGGAGCTCGCGGCGGCGTTCGAGATCCGGTCGATCCCGACGCTGGCGATCATCCGCGAGGGCGTCCTGGTCTTCGCCCAGCCGGGCGCGCTCCCCGAGGCGGCCCTGGAAGACCTGATCGGCCAGGCCCGCAAGCTCGACATGGCCGAGGTGCACAAGGGCGTGGCGGCGCAGAAGCCCTCGCAGAACTGACGTACACCGCAGGCTGGTTGACAGCTCGAAAGGGGTGCCGGGAGTCTCCCGGCACCCCTTCGTCATGCCCTCTCCCCACTCCCCCGCACATGCGTCGTTCCGCGCATGCGTCAAGGCCCGCCGGACGGCTCGGTAGCCGCTCGGCGGGCCTTGACGTGCGCCTCGGGTCGGTTGCCCCCGGGTCAGTTGAGGGTGGCGTTCATCTCCCACTGGAGCAGTTCGGCTCCCTCGGGTCCGGCGGTGACCCGCTGGCCCTCGGCACCGGTGATGCGCAGCGCGTCGCCCTCGTGCAGCAGGCCGGCGCCTTCGACGGCGGCCTCGCCGCGTGCCACGAAGAGGTGGACGAACGGCGCGGTGGCGAGTTCCAGGGTCTCGTTCGGGCGGATCCGGGCGACGTGCAGCGCGGCGTGCTTCTGCCGGATGCCGATCGCCCGCTGGTTGGAGTGCTTGCTCATGCCGGACGCGAGGGTGGTCCAACCGCCCTGGGAGAGCTGGTCGTTGATGTCGAGCTGCTCGTACCCGGGGACGATGCCGGCGGTGTCGGGGATGGTCCACATCTGGATGAAGCGGACCGGGTCCTGGTGCTCCGGCTCGCCGGTGAGCGTCCAGGAGTCGTTCTTCTCGCTGTGCAGGATGCCGGTGCCGGCGCTCATCCGCTGGGCGAGGCCCGGGTAGATGACGCCGTTGTGGCCCTCGGAGTCCTGGTGGACCAGGCCGCCGTCGAGCACCCAGGTGATGATCTCCATGTCCCGGTGCGGGTGGGTGTCGAAGCCGGTGCCGGGGGCGACGATGTCGTCGTTGGAGACCAGCAGCAGGCCGAAGTGGATGTTGGCGGGGTCCCAGTGGCGCGAGAACGAGAAGGAGTGCTTGGAGTCCAGCCAGCCGGCGCGGGTGTGGAAGCGCTCGTCGGCGCGGCGCAGGTCGATCGTGGATGCCATCGGGTCCTCCTCCATCGGGGTCTTGTTGAATCATAAACCATCTCGGGTCGTCCGGCATTCCACCGTGCCGCACCGGCCGTCGCGGCGCGCTGCCGTGCGACCGCCGGAGCCCCGGAGGAGACTGCTGCGGGACCGCGCACAACCGATTCCGGGTGGTTCACGATGAGTGACGTACGGGATGTCCTGCTGGCCGTCGGCACGCAGAAGGGCCTGTTCCTGGGCCGCAGTCCGGACCGGCGGACGTGGGAGTTCAGCGGCCCGCACTTCCAGATGAACGCGATCTACTCGGTGGGCATCGACCGGCGCGGCGGCCGCACCCGGCTGCTGGTCGGGGCGGACAGCAGCCACTGGGGCCCGTCGGTGTGGTGGTCCGACGACCTGGGCGCGAGCTGGCAGGAGCCGTCGAAGCCCGCGGTGCGTTTCCCCGAGCGGACGGGCGCCTCGCTGGAACGGGTGTGGCAGCTCCAACCGGCCGGCGCGGAGGCCCCGGGCGTGGTCTACGCGGGCACCGAACCGGCCGCGCTGTTCCGCTCCACCGACGGCGGCGAGTCCTTCACCCTGGTCGACGCGCTGTGGGACCACCCGCAGCGCGAGCACTGGGGCGCGGGCTTCGGCGGCCAGGGCATGCACACCGTCGTCACCGACCCGCGCGACCCGGACGTGCTGGCGGTCGCGGTCTCCTCCGGCGGCGTCTACCGCACCACCGACGGCGGACACGCCTGGGAGCCGTCCAACACCGGCCTCAAGGCGGACTTCCTGCCGGACCGGTTCCCCGAGTACGGGCAGTGCGTGCACAAGATGGCCCGGGACGCGACCGACCCCGACCGGCTGTACCTGCAGAACCACGGCGGCGTCTACCGCAGCGACGACGCCGGCCGGAACTGGACGTCGATCTCCGGCAACCTGCCCGCCGACTTCGGCTTCGGCGTGGCCGCCCACCCGCACACCTCGGGCACCGCGTACCTGTTCCCGCTGGACGCCGACTACGCCCGCCTGCCGGTGAACCGCCGCTGCCGGATCTTCCGCACCACCGACGCGGGCGAGACCTGGCAGCCCCTGGAGACCGGCCTGCCGCACGAGAACCACTACGGCGTCGTCCTGCGCGACGCCCTGTGCACCGACGACGCCGACCCGGCAGGCGTCTACTTCGGCAACCGCAACGGCGAGGTCTACGGCTCCCCCGACGGCGGCGAGCACTGGTCACTGCTCACCTCCCACCTCCCGGACGTACTCTGCGTCCGCGCCTCGCCCCTCTGACCTGCTTCAGGCGTCGGTGGCGCGGAGGCGGTCGGCGACGGTGTTGAGGCTGTCGGCGAGGGCAGCCAGTTGCCGGGGGGTGAGGACGTCGATCAGTGTGTCGCGGACGGCGGCGACGTGGCCCGGGGCGGCGGCTCGCAGGGTGTGCCAGCCCTGCTCGGTGAGTTCGGCGATGACGCCGCGCACGTCGCCGGGGCAGGAGCGGCGGCCGACCAGGCCGGCTTTCTCCAGCTGGGTGACCTGGTAGGTCAGGCCGCTCTTGGAGGTGACCAGCCGGTCGGCCAGGTCGGTCATCCGCAGCGAGCCCTCGGGGGCGGCGGAGAGCTGCACCAGGATCTCGTACTGGGTGTGCGACAGCCCCGCGTCGTCCTTGAGCTGGCGTTCGAGTCGGCGGGCGACCAGGTTGGTGGCCTCGACGAATCCGCGCCAGGCGGCCATCTCGGTCTCGTCGAGCCAGCGGGGTTCGTCCATGTCCCGCATCCTACTCCGGTTGTTCAAATTTGAACTCAGGTGTACCGTCGACAGCATTCGGTTCAAATTTGAACCAGATTCGTCGGGCCAGGAGGACGGACCCATGAGCAACGCCACCACCGAGCGCATGCCCGCTCTCTACCTCTCGCACGGCGCGCCCCCGCTCGCCGACGACCCGATCTGGCCCGGCCAGCTCGCCGCCTGGTCCGCCGACCTGCCCCGGCCCAAGGCGATCCTGATGGTCTCCGCGCACTGGGAGGAGGCCCCGCTGGCGATCGGCGCGGTGCGGACCATTCCCCTGGTGTACGACTTCTGGGGCTTCCCCGAGCACTACTACCAGGTGCGGTACGCCGCCCCGGGTGCACCCGAACTCGCCGACTCCGTGCGCAAGTTGCTGCGCACCGCCGGCACCCCCGTGCAGGACGTGCCGGACCGCGGGCTGGACCACGGCGCGTACGTCCCGCTGGTCGAGATGTACCCGGACGCGGACATCCCCGTCCTGCAGATCTCGCTGCCCACCCTCGACCCGCAGGAGCTGCTCGTCATCGGCCGCAAGCTCGCCCCGCTGCGCGACGAGGGCGTGCTGATCGTCGGCTCCGGCTTCTTCACCCACAACCTGCGCGCCCTCTCCCCCGACGGCCGGATCACCTCCGTGATGGCCGAGTTCGACGACTGGGGCCGCCGCGCCCTCGAAGCCCGCGACCTCGACGCCCTCCTCGACTTCGAGCACAAGGCCCCCGCCGGCCGCCTCGCCCACCCCCGCACCGAACACTTCGCCCCGCTCTTCGTCACCCTCGGCGCGGGCGAGTCCGACCTCGGCGACCAGCGCAGCGTCATCGACGGCTTCTGGATGGGCCTGGCCAAGCGCTCGATCCAACTCGGCTGACCACCGCCCGCCTCCCCCTCCGCCCCGGTGCTTCCTCAGTAGCCGCAGGTGAAGCGCTCGCCGTGGTGGCGGGGCGTCTCCAGTTCGTCGACCAGGGCGGTGGCGAAGTCCGGCAGTGAGATGGTGGACAGGCCGTCCGGGGTCGCGACCAGCTCGTCGGCGGCGGTGCGGTAGTCGCCGGTGCGCTCGCCCGGCAGCAGGCTCTGCGGCGGGCTGAGCACCGTCCAGTCCAGGTCGCTGACGGTGCGCAGGTACTCCAGCGCGCGGCCGTGCGCCCGCATCACCTCCAGCTGGCGCGCGGTCACCGACGGCTCGTCCCACAGCCGCGAGCCCGCCGGGGTGGTGAGGCTGCCCGCGCTGCCGACCACCAGCAACCTCGGTGCCTGGTCGGCGAGTTGACGCATCCCCGCGACCAGCGCGTGCGCGGCCGGCTCGATCAGCCGGCCCCGGCCCGGGCCGTCCCCGCCGCCGACCGCGCTCACCAGCGCCGCTGCCCCCGCTCCGACCCGCGCCATGTCCGCCGGATCCAGCACGTCCCCGCGCTCCACGCTGATCGCCAGCCCCTGGTACTCCTCCGGCCGCCGTACCACCGCCGTCACCCGGTGCCCCCGCGCCAGCGCCTCGGTCACCACGCACCGACCGATCTCCCCGTTGGCCCCGACCACCACCACCCGCATACCCGCCACCGTCCTCCCGCTCCACCCGCCTGACGTTTCATCAGACCACGCCGCCTGCCACCCGCCCCGCAACGAAACCCGCTGCACGGGGCAGCCCACGGCGAGGACCGCGGTGCGGGCCGGTGCGGGCCGGGGCGGGCGGGGGTAGGAGTGGGTGGTCGGACGTGAGCGCGAGAGGGGTGACGGGTGGACGGTCTGGTGGCGGATCTGGTGGCCGAGGGTGAGGAACTGGACTCTCTGGTGGCCGAGTTGGGCGCGGAAGGGTACGCGGTGGGGACGCCGGCGGCCGGGTGGACGGTGGCGCATCAGATCTCGCACCTGGCGTGGACGGACCGGTGGACGCTGCTCGCGGCGCGCGACCCGGAGGGCTTCGTCGGCGCGCTGGGGCGGGAGTTCACGGACGGGCTCGCGGCCGTGGCCCGGGGTGCGGCGGAGGGCGTCGGCGAGGACCCGGCCGCGCTGCTGACGCGCTGGCGGGCGGGCCGGGCAGAGGTGGCGCAGGTGTTGGCGGCGGTGCCGGCGGACGTGCGGCTGCCGTGGTTCGGGCCGCCGATGAAGGCCCGTTCGATGCTGACGGCCCGCCTGATGGAGACCTGGGCGCACGGCCAGGACGTCGCGGACGCCCTCGGCGCGGACCGCACCCCCACCAACCGCCTGCGCCACATCGCCCACCTGGGCGTCCGCACGGTCGGCTTCGCCTTCGCCGCGCACGGCCTGCCCGCGCCCACCGCCCCGATCCGTTTCGAACTCCGCTCTCCGGCAGGCGAGTTGTGGACGTGGGGTGAGGAGGAAGCCGCCGACCGGGTGTCCGGCCCGGCGCTGGACTTCTGTCTGCTGGTCACCCAGCGCCGTCACCCCGACGACCTCGCCCTGACCGCCGTGGGCGACACGGCGAACGCCTGGCTCCCCCGCGCCCAGGCGTTCGCGGGCCCGCCCGGCGAGGGTCGGAAGCCACTGCGCTGAGCCCTGGTCAGCGGACTTCGAAGCAGGGGGCCTGTCCGGGCATCGACATGTAGTGGCCGGTGCCGCCGCCGACCGAGAGCAGGGCGACCTGGTGCGGACCGTCGAGGCCGTAGCCGAGGTCGGTGATCCGGTGGCACAGGGCCAGGGTCTGCTGGCGGGTGGTCCCGGGCACGACGACCACCGTGACGGCGTTCGCGTCGCTCGCGACGGCCGCCCCGGGCGGGTTGTGGGAGTAGTCGCCGTGATCCACGTAGGGCAGGCAGCGGATCTCGTCCGGGAGCGAGGTGGCCCAGCCGCCCATCCAGCTCGCGGTGGGCCTGGGCTCCGCACTGCAGGCGGGCCCGGGCCCGGCGGTGGCGTCGGCGGCCGGGGCGGCCGGCGACTCGGCGGCGGTGCAGCCCGTGACGGCGAAGGCGGCTGCGGCAAGGGCAAGGAGGACGGCGGGGCGTCCGGACATGATCATCTCCTGGTCGGCCGTTACTGCCAGGTCGGCGGGACGGTCGAGTGGTCCCCGTCGAAGCAGACGGGCAAGCCGGGCTCCGACTGGTAGTGGCCGGCACCGCTGACCAGGAGCAGGGTGATGTCGTGCGAGCCGCCGTAGCCCCAGCCGAGTTCGGTGATGCGGTGGCACAGGGCCCGGGTCTGTTCCGGGTCGGTGTCGGGGGTGACGTGGACCTCCAGGGCCTTCCAGCCGCCGGGGGTCGGGCCGCTCGCCAGGTAGGAGAGGGAGCCGTCGGCGATGTGCGGCAGGCAGCGGATCTCGTCAGGGAGCGGCCCCTTCCAGTTGCCCTCGTAGGTCTCGGTGGGGCTCGGCGCGACGCTGCACGCGGGCCCGGGAGCGCCGGTGACGGCGGCGGGGCCGGTGGGCTTCGAACCGACGGTGGCGGCGGTGGTGCTCGCGCAGCCGGTGGCGGCGGCGAGGGCGGTCACGGCGAGGGCCGTGGCGAAGCGTCTGGACAATCGTCCCCCTTGATCGAAGCCACACCGTATCGGCCCTCGCAAGTGAATAATTCGGGGCGTCAGATCCCCAGTCGCAGCGGCGTGATGCGGGTGGCGATCAGGTTGGTCGCGCCGTGGGTGCGTTCGACGGTGCCGTGGACGAGCAGGCCGGCGCGTTCCAGGACGGTGCGGCGGTGGGCCTCCCAGACGGGGCGGTTGCAGATGACGTTGATCAGGCCGGTCTCGTCCTCCAGGCTGAGGAAGAGGACGCCGCCGGCGGTGGGCGGGCGTTGGCGGTGGGTGACCAGGGCGCCGACGACGACGGGGGTGCCGGGCGGGACGTGCTGGAGTGCGGCGGCGGTGACGGCGCCGGAGCGGTGCAGGGCCTCGCGCAGGTGTTGGACCGGGTGGCTGGTGGCGGAGCTGCCGGTGGCCCACAGGTCGGCGATGGTCTCCTCGATCGGCGTCATCGCGGGCAGCGGCGGGGCGTCCGCGCCGGGGAGGGTGCCGGGCAGCGAGTCGGGGTCGGTGGCGGCGTACAGGCCGGCCGTCCAGAGGGCCTGGCGGCGGCTCAGTCCGAAGCAGGAGAACGCGCCGGCGGTGGCGAGGGCCTCCATGATCGGCCGGGGCAGTGCGGTGCGGCGGGCGAAGTCCTCCAGGTCGGTGTAGGGGCGCCCGGCGGCGACGGTCTCGGCCTGGGCCCGGCCGAGGCCGCGGACCGAGGTGAGTCCGAGCCGGATCGCGGCCTGCGGGGTTCCGGCGGTGAGGGGGTGCGGGTAGGACGGGTGTCGCCCGGGTTCCAGGGTGGGGCCGGGGGCGCTGACCGCGACGTCCACGCCGCGGACCCGCACGCCGTGCCGGCGGACGTCGGTGATCAGGCTGAGCGGGGAGTAGAAGCCCATCGGCTGGTTGGCGAGCAGCGCGCAGGTGAACGCCGCCGGGTGGTGGTACTTGAGCCAGGCGCTGGCCCACACCAGGTAGGCGAAGCTGATGGCGTGCGACTCGGGGAAGCCGTAGCTGGAGAAGGCTTCGATCTTGGTGTAGACGTCCTCGGCGGTCTCCGGCGGGATGCCGCGTTCGGCCATGCCTTCCAACAGGCGGGTGCGCAGCACGGCGACGCGTTCCAGGGAGCGTTTGGCGCCCATCGCCTGGCGCAGCCGGTCGGCCTCGTCGGGGCTGAATCCGGCGCAGTCGATGGCGAGTTGCATCATCTGTTCCTGGAACAGCGGGACGCCGAGGGTCTTGGCGAGGGCGCGTTCCATGCTGGGGTGCGGGATGTCGGCGGGTTCGACGCCGTCGCGGCGGCGCAGGTAGGGGTGGACGGAGCCGCCCTGGATCGGGCCGGGGCGGATCAGTGCGACCTCGACCACCAGGTCGTAGAAGTGCTTGGGCTTGAGCCGGGGCAGGGTGGCCATCTGGGCGCGCGATTCGACCTGGAAGACGCCGACGGTGTCGGCGCGGCAGAGCATCTCGTAGACCTTGGGGTCGTGTGGGGGGATGGTGGCGAGGTCGAGCCGTTCGCCGTAGTGCTGTTCGATCAGGTCGCAGGCGTCGTGCAGGGCGGCGAGCATGCCGAGGCCGAGCAGGTCGATCTTGACGAGTCCGGCGCCGGCGGTGGAGTCCTTGTCCCACTGCAGGACGGAGCGGCCGGGCATCCGGGCCCATTCGGTGGGGCAGATCTCGCCGACGGGTTCCCGGGTGAGCACCATGCCGCCCGAGTGGATGCCCAAGTGGCGTGGCAGGCCGTGGAGTTGGCCGCCGAGTTCGAGGACGTCGGCGGGGATGACGGCGTCGTTCTGGACGGTGCCGTGGAACTCGACCTGCCGGGTGAAGGCGTCCACCTGTTCGGACGGGTAGCCGAGCGCCCGGGCGGCGTCGCGCAGGGCGAGCCGGGGCCGGTAGGTGATGACGTTGGCGACCTGGGCGGCGTGGGCGCGGCCGTAGCGCCCGTACACGTACTGGATGACCTCCTCGCGGCGGCGGTTCTCGATGTCGAGGTCGATGTCGGGCGGCCCGTCGCGGGCCACGCTGAGGAAGCGTTCGAACAGCAGGCCGTAGGCGACGGGGTCGACGGCGGTGATGCCGAGGGCGTAGCAGACGGCGGAGTTGGCGGCGGAGCCGCGGCCCTGGCACCAGATGTTCTCGCGGCGGCAGAAGTCGACGATGTCGTGCACGATCAGGAAGTACCCGGCGAGGTCGCGGGTCTCGATCACGTCGAGCTCCCGGGCGAGTTGGCGGCGGGCCCGGTCGTTGTCGGGACCGAAGCGCGCCGGGCCGGCCTCGGCGACCAGGGCGCGCAGGTGGCTGCTCTCGGTGTGGCCGTCGGGGACGGGGTAGCCGGGCAGTCGCGGGTCGAGGGTGGCGAAGTCGAAGGCGCAGGCCCGGGCGAGGTCGACGGTGGCCTGCTGGACGCCGGGGAACCTGCGCAGCCGCCTCGCCATCTCGCGGCCGGAGCGCAGGTGGGCGGTGCCGGCGGCCATGGTGTGGGGCGCGGCCTGTGCCAGGGTGCGGCGGTCGTGCAGGGCGGCCAGGGTCTGGGCGAGCCGGCCCTGCGCGGGCGCGGCGTGGTGGACGTTGTTGGTGGCGACCAGCGGCAGCGCGGCGCGGGCGGCGAGCGCGGCGAGCCGGTCGTTGCGCAGGTCGTCGCCGGGCAGCCGGTGGTCGGTGAGTTCGACGTACACGTTATCCGCCCCGAACGCCTCGGTCAGGGAACGGAGTTGGCGTTCGGCTTCGCCCTCTCCGGCGGTCTCCAGGGCGTGCCGGACCCGGCCGCGGCGGCAGCCGGAGAGCACCGCCCAGTGGCCGTGGTGGGCGTCGGCGAGTTCCTCGAAGGCGTAGCGCGGGTTGTTCTTGGCGCCGCCGCGCAGCTGGGCGGCGCTGATCGCGGCGGACAGCCGCCGGTAGCCCTCCGGGTCGCGGGCCAGCACCAGCAGGTGGTCGTCCGGGCCGACGGTGAGTTCGGCGCCGAACACGGTGCGGATGCCGGTGCCCTTGGCTGCCTCGGCCAGCCGGACCGCGCCGTAGAACCCGTCGTGGTCGGTGATCGCCACCGTCTCGATGCCCAACGCGGCCGCCTCGTCGAGGAGTTGCTCGGGGTCGCTGGCGCCGTCGAGGAAGCTGAACGCCGAGTGGACGTGCAGTTCGGCCCACGGGAGAGCGTCCTTCGGCGGCGCGGGCCGGGGACGTTCGGGCTCCTCGGGGGCGGGGGGAACCGCCGGGCGGGCGCCGGACATCCGGCGCTGCAACTCCGTCCAGGGGAGCGAGGGGTGGCTGGTGAATCCCATCGCGGGTGATGCTCCGGTCTCGGGGTGGTCGGTGCGGGCGCTCCCCCCGAGCGCTGATCTGACGGTTCGTCAACTCTGTTCAGTCGTAGGCCCCTTCGACGTACCAGCGGCCGCCCTCCACGGTGAGCAGCAGGGCGCGTCCGCCCTCCACCGCGACCTGGAACCTGGCCCGGCGGCGGGCGGTGCGCGGGTCCCACCAGCGTTCGACGGCCGGCCACGGGCCGGTCCAGCCGAGCACGTCGAGGGTGCGGCCGTGCAGTTCGACCCGGTCCGGCGGGGCGGACACCTCGGCCCGGCCGTCCACCGCGACGGGCTGCCCCTCGCGGTCGAGCACCAGCACCGGCACCGGGTCCGGCGGCACCACGGACGGCGACGGGTCGGCGAGCCGGCCCGGCCAGGGGCCGTCCGCCTCCCGGCCGTCCCGGAGCGTGGCCTCGTCCCACGGCAGCCGCGCCTGCTGCTCGCCGGGGGCCCGGCCGCCCTCGGGTGCGCCGCGCCGCAGCCCCGCATAGCCGAGCAGCGACTGCACCCGGGCCACCGCCCGCTCCACCCGGTCCTCCGCGACGGCCTCGCCCCACAGCGCCAACTGCCGTCCCCGGTCCGGGAACAGGCCGTCCGGGACGAGACGCAGCGCGATGAACGCGCCGTCCGCGTCGGTGAACGTGCCGGTGGACTGCCAGGCGTTCAACTGCCAGCGAATCCGCTCGGCGAGCGCGGCCGACGACAGCCGCCCCTCGTGCTGCCACAACCGGGCGACGGTGCGGCCGCCCTCGCAGGACACCTCCACCGCGACCCGCTGGCAGGCGAGTCCGACCTCGGCGAGCCGGGCGTGCAGGCGCTCCGCGAGGGTGCGGCCGACGAACACCAGTGGCTCCGCCAACTCCTCTGGCGGGTCGAAGAGTTGCTCGACGGAGAGGTCCAGCCCCTGGTCCTTCGGGGCCAGCGGACGCGGGTCCAGGCCGCGGGCCTGCCGGTGCGCGGCGCTCCCGGTCGGACCGAAGCGGTTCGCCACCACGTCCGCCGCGAGCTCCGCGAACGCCCCCACCGTCTCCACGCCCAGCCGGTGCAGCAGCTCCGCCAACTCCGGCTCCCCCAGCGTCGACACCGGGTACGGCGCGAGGAACTCCGGCGTCCGCCCCGACGGCACCAGCAGCTCGGCGCGGGCCGCGAGCACGGCGGCGAACAGGCCGTCGGCGACCCCGAGAAGGCCGCGCGGGGGCAACGCAAGGGGTTCCGACGTCGGCTCCGGCCCTTCGGGAACGGCCACGGCGTGCGGGGTGGGGGCGAGCGGGGCGGGGGCGCGCGGGACGGGGGCAGGCGAAGCGGAGGCGAGCGAAGCGGAGGCAGGCGAAGCGGAGGCAGGCGAGGTGGAGGCAGGCGAGGTGGAGGCAGGCGAAGCGGAGACAGGCGAAGCGGAGGCGAGCGAAGCGGAGGCGAGCGAAGCGGAGGCAGGCGAGGTGGAAGCAGGCGAGGTGGAGGCAGGCGAAGCGGGAGCGAGCGAGGTGGAGGTGAGCGAAGCGGGAGCGTGCGGGGTGGGGACGTGTGGCGGGGCGGGCTCGGTGGAGCCGCCGTCGATGACGGCGAGCGGGGGGCGGGGGGCGGTGTCCGCCTGGGTGAACATCTCGTCCACCCAGGCGGCCGGTTCGGACTCGTCGGCGGGCTCCTGCTCCGGCGCGGCGGGCGGGGCGACCGGGCGGGTCAGCACGAGGGCGGTGGCGACCGCGTCCCGGATGCCGGCCGTGAGCGCCTCCTCGCCGCCGAAGTACCGGGCCGGGCCCTTCACCGGAATCGCGCACAGCCCCGGCCGGAGCACCTCCACCCGCGGGGTGAACGCCTCCACCGCGGCCACCACCGGCTCGAACCGGCGCGCCTCCGCCTCCTCGTCGCGGTCGCGCAGCCGCAATTCCGGGCAGAACCGCTGCGCCAACCGCAACGGCTGCCCGCGACGGACCCCGGCCGCCCGCGCCGCCTCCGAGGACGCCAGCACCCGGCCGCCCTCCACCACCGCCACCGCCACCGCGTCCCCGCCCACCGGCGCGGTCGCCACCAGCGGCCAGTCCGGACACCACACCACCAGCACCCGCTGCCCCGTCGGCCCCCACCCCGCCTCCCCCGCCTTCGAGGTACCCCACAACGGCCCGCCACCGGCACGGCTCACGGACTGCTTACGGACGGGATTGGGATGCTTCATGCCTGGTCACTCGGGAGAACTCGACGGAACGGGAAGAACGGGGTCAACAGACGCTCGGGCACACCCCCACCACCGGCCGCGACGACGAAGGAGGCTGAAACGACGCACGCTGCCGGACCCGGACAGCCCCCGCAACGCCGCAGACACAGGGCCGCCACCGCCGAGAAGCCGGGCGGAGCCGAATCGCACGAGCAACGGCAGCCCAAAGCGGCGACCGCCGCCGACCCGACCGAGCGGCACCGCAGACACAGCGCCCCGCCGAAACCGAACAACCGCACGGCCACAGGCGAAACCCTGCCCCGCCGCCCGGGGCGGCACCGAAAGCACGCACGACCGCAGAGCAGAGCGGCACACACCGCCGCCGAACCGCCCGGGCAGCATCGCAGGCACCCGGCCCGCCCGCCCCCGACACCAGCAGGCCCGAACCGCCGAAGCCAAGCAGCCACCGCTCCGCAGGCGAAGGACCTCCGCCGCCAAGAAGCCCGGCGGAGCCAAAACGCGCGGCTGAAACGGCGACCGCCGTCGCCGACCCGCTCGAACAACACCACAGCCACCACGCCGCAGACCTCCTCGACACCGGCAAGCCCGGGCCGCCGAACCCGAACCGCCGCCGCGCCGCAGGCGAAGGAACTCCGCCACCAAGAAGCCGGGCGGAGCCAAAACGCGCGGCTGAAACGGCGACCGTCCCCGCCGACCCGCTCGAACAGCGCCGCAGGCACCCGGCCCGCCCGCCCCCGGCACCGACAGGCCCAGGCCGCCGAACCCGAACAGCCACCGCACCGCAGGCCCCCTCGACACCAGCAGGCCCGAACCCCGTCGACGGACCCCGAACGAAACCGAGAGCACACAAGCAACAGCAACCCGAATCCACGAACGCCTCCGCCGACCCGGCCGGACAACACCGCAGGCGGAAGCCCGCCGTCGCCGAGGGAGGACGTCGCATCTCAGACCGCCTCCAGGGCCGGCCGCGTGAGCGGGGTCTCGGTGGGGGTGAGGGGGCGGGCGGTGCCCTTGGCGTCGGGGAGCCAGAGGTGGGCGGTGCGGGGGCGGGTCGCGGTGCCGCGGCCTTCGGCGACGGCCTCGACCTGGCGGCCGGTGAGCTGGCCGTGGCCGTCGCCGAGGCCGAACCAGCGGCCGGTGCGGATGCTGAGGCGCTGGACGGCCCCGGGCCAGGGGCCGGCGACCAGCAGGGCGCAGCGGCTGCGGCGCAGGACGGCGGTGAGGCGGGCGGCGAGCGCGGGTGCGACCGGGCCGGTGGGGCGGAGCAGGATCAGGCCGACGGCGCCGGCGAGGGCGGCGACCACGTCGGGCCAGTGCGGTCCGGGATGGTCGGCGAGCAGTAGGCGTCGCAGGTCGTAGCCGTAGCCGGCGGCGGCGGCCAGTCCGATTTCGGGGAGTCCGACGGCGGCGGCCCAGGCGGTGTCCCCGGTCTGTTCGGTGAAGGTTCCGGCGCCGAGGGCGAGCAGCAGCCCGGTGTCGCCGGTGACGGAGACGGCGGTGCCGGGTCGCAGTCCGCCGCCGGGGAGCAGCGGGGCGAGTGCGGGCAGGACGGGCAGCAGCTCGGGTTCGGCGATGATCGGCGGCGTGCCCTGTGGGGCGGTGCCGGGCCGCAGCGGCACGACGACCGTTCGATCGGATCCGAGCGTTCGAACGTCGCCGCCCGTCCGAGCGGCGGCAAATCGGGCGGAAACGCCCACCTCGGACGGGTCGATCGAGTCTTGTTCGAACATGTGCACGACTCCAGCATCGAACACTCGTTCGTAAATATTCAAGTCCGAGAATCTGACTGAGCTGCAGAAACGCCCCGCGTCGTACCTGTCAGTGGGTGCGGTCAGGATCTGTTCGTCTCCCGCTCTGTCGAAGGACGGTCTCCATGGCCCGCACCACCCCGCCGCGCCGCGCGGACATCGCCGCGGTCTTCCCGGAACTCGCGCCGCTCGGCCGGCAGGCGGTCCGCCTGCACCCGCGCCTCGGCGCGCCGACCGTTCGGGACAGCTCGGTCGGCGGCCCGCTGCTGTGGCCCGCCGGCGAGCCGTGGCCGGTCTGCGAGGGCCCGCACCCGGAGGACGACCTGCCGGTGTCGCCGGCCGATGTCAGGCTGCGCCGCAACCTCCAGGAGGCCGCCCGGTCGGCCGGGGGCCTCACCGCACCGGAGCGGGCGGCGCTCGAAGCGACGCACACGGGGCATCCGTGGAGCCCGGGGCCGAACGCCCTGCTGCCGGTGGCCCAGCTCTACGCGCGCGACATCCCCGGGCTTCCGCGCCCCGAGGGCACGGACCTGTTGCAGGTGCTGTGGTGCCCGCTGAACCACGACCCGCAGTGGATGCCCGCCGCCGAGGTGGTGTGGCGTTCCTCCGCCGAGGTGGGCGAGCTGCTGGTCGAGCCGCCGCTGCCCGCGGACGTGACGCAGTACGGCGAGTACCTGCCCGAGCCGTGCGTGCTGCATCCCGAGGTCGTGGACGAGTACCCGGCGCCGCTCGAACTGGAGCGGGACCTGGCGGAGCGGATCGCCGACTGGACCGAGCGGGAGTTCGCCGGCGTCGATCCCCGCCACCTCCACCCCGAGGAGTTCCGGGCCTACTACCAGTACGAGCTGTCGGTCGCCCCGGGCTGGAAGGTCGGCGGCTGGGGGCCGTGGAGCTTCTCCGATCCGTCGGTCATGCGGTGCGCGACCTGCGAGTGCGTCATGAGTCCGCTGCTGACGATCGGCTCCGGCGCCCTGGACGGCAGCGGCTGGGACCCCGTCCAGGACCGGGGCCTCGCCGAGGACATCGGCATCCTGATCGGACGGAGCTACCACATGCAGCTCTACTACTGCCCCGCGTCCTTCGACCACCCGCACCTGGAGAACATGCAGTAGGCGGAAGGCAGGTGTCGGAACGCGGCCGCCCACACCCGGGCATGCGAACACATGAACGACAGAGTTCACTCCTTCGAGCGAAC
This sequence comes from Kitasatospora sp. NPDC059795, assembly GCF_042732175.1. NCBI lineage: Bacteria > Bacillati > Actinomycetota > Actinomycetes > Kitasatosporales > Streptomycetaceae > Kitasatospora > Kitasatospora sp. NPDC059795. The sequence continues at coordinate 237,637 of NZ_JBHWID010000008.1, read as the reverse complement.
GTCGGCATGGCGGTTCACCACCCCCGGGTAGAGCGCCCGGCATGACCGCCACTCAGCACGAGCCCGCCGTCATGCCCTTCGGCCTCCTCGCCCCGCCCTCCGCGCCCGACCTCCCCGAGGCGCCCGCGCCGGACCGGACGTGGCGGCTGATAGGCGGCACCGCCTGGGTCTACCTCGCCGACCCCGAGGGGCCCGGCCTGACGCGTCCGGTCATCATGTCGGACGGGTTCGGCAACGGCCCCAGCGATCTCGACGTCCTCCACCACGCCCTGGAGCGCGGGAAGTTCGCCCTCCTCACCGCGCTGCGCCGGCGCGGCCACGACGTCGTCCTGCTCGGCTACCGCGAGCGCAGCGCGTCCGTCCTGAACAACGCCACCACCGCCATCGAGTGCATCCAGCGCGCCCTCGTCGAGCGGCCGGCCCGCCACCCGCTGACGGTCGGCGGCTTCGGCGCGGGCGGGCTGGTCACCCGGTACGCGCTCGCCAGGTTGGAGGCGGACGGGGTCGACCACCGGACCGCCACGTACTTCTCGTACGACAGTCCGCACAACGGCGCCTGGATCCCGATCGGCCTCCAGGCCCTCGCGCACGCCCTCAGGGCCACCCCGGCCCTGTCCCGGCAGGTCAACAGCCCGGCCGTCCGTCAACTCCTCTGGCGCCACCTGGAGACGGTCGACGGCACGCCCCGCCAGGACCCGCTGCGCACCGAGTTCCTGGAGGCGCTCCGGCGGGTCGGCGACTGGCCGCGGCTCCCCCGTCTGCTGGCGGTCGCCAACGGGGCCGGCGACGGCGGCGGGAACGGCGTCAGGCCCGGCATCGACGCCGTCAGGGCGACCGGCGGCCGGTTCGACGGCACCACGCTGCGCACCCAGGCCAAGGGCGACGAGCAGGTCGTCGCCCGGCTCAAGGGCCTGCCGTCCGGGCACACCGTCCGCACCTGCGGCTTCCCCGAGTTGGACGGCGCGCCCGGCGGCACGCTCGGCACCTTCGGCGTCGCGGGCGACAGCCTCCGGGCCACCGGCGCCGTCGGGATCGAGCCCGCCGCCGCGTCCGTCTGCTTCGTGCCCACGATCAGCGCGGTGGCGGCGACCGGCCTGGACCTCGGCACGGACCGGGACCTCTACGCCGCCGTCGACCGGCTCGCCCCCGACGCCGTGGCGGTGGACGACTTCGCGTACTCCTCGCAGAACACCGGCCACGCCGAGATCACCGAGGAACTCGCCACCTGGCTCCTGGACCGCCTCCCGTAGCAGGCCCGCCGCCGGGGCCCCGGAACCCGCCTCCACGGCCCGGTCCGGGGCCCGCGCGCGGCTACGAGTCGGTGTCCCAGTTGCACCCGGAGGCGATCATCTTCTTGAGGATCGCCTCGTTGCTGCCGGTGAGTTGGGGACGCCAGGTCTCCAGGTCCCAGGTCGGGCCGCCGAGGTGGCCGCCCTTGGGGTTGGGGTAGGAGAAGTCCGCGTGGCAGAGCAGCTGTTGGTAGGTGGAGTTCTGCTCGGTCGGGGTGGCGCCGGGGAACATCCGGGTGTTGGACCACACCTGCCGCCAGTCCTCGTCCACGTTGCCGGCGGCGTCGTCGCCTCCCAGCGGGGACTTGAACGCGGCGTCCGTGGGGGTGACGTGGACGGACGTGAAGTGGCTGTCGTTCCAGTTGATGTAGACCTCGGTCTTGACCACCCACTTGCTGTTGGTGATGCCGCCGTAGCCGATGCACGCGCTCTGGCAGGACTCGAAGGCGTCCTGCTGCCCACCGCTCCACAGCAGGTACTTGCCGTTCTGGAAGTCCTGTCGCACGCCGTTGTTGTCGTCGACGTTCCCGCCGACGTGTCCGGCGTCGTACTCGTCGCTCGTGGGGTAGCCGTACGTTCCCCTCTCGTAGCCGTACTGGCCCCACCACCAGCCGATGTTGCCGTGCACGGCGTGCGCCCCGGTGCCGGGCGACCAGTAGACCGTGGCGTTCTGGAACTGCTGGCGGACGCCGATCCCGTCGGGGTTCTTCAGTTCGTCGCTGAGCGGGTACCCCATGTAGCCGCCCTCCCAGCCGTGTTGGGCCCACTCCTGGCCGATGAGGCCCCACACGGCGTGCGCCCCGGTGTTCGGGCTCCAGTAGATCGATCCGTGGTCGAAGACCTGCCGGCGGCCGACCCCGTCGGGGAGGCCGAGTTCGTCGCTGGTGGGGCAGCCGAGGGCGTCCCGCACGCCGGGGGCCTGGGTGTACTCGGTCCAGATCGCGCCGTCGACGGAGTGGGTGCCGCAGAAGACCTCCGCGGACGCGGGGGCGGCCTGGACGCCCACCATCAGGGAGGCGCCGGCCGTGCAGGCGGCGAGCGTGGCGAGGAGCCTGGTAACTGCCGGTCGTCCGTTCATGACCGGCAGTATCCACGACGGCAACTGCCGCGGGCTGCACGATAAAGAGCCAAAGTTCGGACCCGATCGGCCGACGGCTCAGCGGACGCCGCGCGGCCGGAACTGGACGCTGATCCGCGGGCCGACCGCGCCGGCGCTCTTCGGAATCGCGTGCTCCCACGTGCGCTGGCACGAGCCCCCCATCACCAGCAGGTCGCCGTGCCCGAGCGAGCGCCGCACCGTCGGCCCGCCGCCGCCCCGGGGGCGCAGCAGCAGCGGCCGGGCCTGGCCGACCGAGAGGATCGCGACCATGGTGTCCTCCCGGTCGCCGCGCCCGATCCGGTCGCCGTGCCAGGCGACGCTGTCCCGGCCGTCGCGGTACAGGCAGAGCCCGGCGGTGGCGAACGGCTCCCCCAGCTCCGCCCGGTAGTGGGCGCCGAGCGCGTCCCGGGCCTCGGCCAGCACGGGGTCGGGCAGCTCGGCGTCCTCGCGGTAGTACGCCAGCAGCCGCGGCACGGCCACCACCCGCTCGTACATCTCCCGCCGCTCGGCCTGCCACGGCACCCCGCCCGCCAGCCGTTCGAACAGCGCGTCCGCCCCGCTCAGCCACCCGGGCAGTACGTCGATCCACGCCCCGCCGCCGAGCACTGTGCGTTCGATCCCGTCCAGCGGCCCGAGTGCGGGTTCCGCCTCCGGGCCGTCGGCGTCGAACAGCGATCCCTGCAGCTGGTACGTCATGCCGCCCAGCGTACGCCCCGTTCGAACACTCGTACGATTACCGGCAGGGCCTCGGCCACCGGAACCGGCGCCGCGGGACCGCGGTGCAGGAGGGTGGGCCGACCGCACGAACCGCGTGCGGCGGCGGGCGGCCGGCCGGCGAGAAGAGGGGCGCATCCATGAGTCGCACCGACAGCTGATCCACCGCCGGCGGGCCTGACCCCCGGCGGAAAGAGCGCCCGGGCGAACGGTGCGCCGCCGAGGCGGTTTTGTCCGTTTGGTCTAGATTGCCCGGTCATGGGAGAGAGTGGTCGGATCAGTCGCCGCCTGGTCCTCAAAGGCATTGCCGGTCTCGCGGTGGCCTCCGACGGGATCCTGGCCGGGCGGCGCGCAGCGGCAGCGACCGTACGGTTTCCGCAGCCGGCGGTCTCGGGGGTGCGGACGGCCGCCGCCGAGACGGGGCCGTGCGTCGAACAGACCCTGGACGTACGGTTCGCGGACGTCGACGTGCCGGGATACGGGCAGGTCACCACGCGCGCCTACAACGGGGCGATCCCGGGGCCGACGCTCCGGGTGCGCGCCGGAGACACCCTGCACCTGACGCACGTCAACGGGCTGCCGCCGAACGAGCCCTTCCACGGCGACCACAACACGCCGCACCACGCCAACAGCTTCAACGTGCACACCCACGGGATGCACGTCCCGCCGTCCGGGTACGCCGACAACGTCCAGCGCGAGTTCGCGCCGCGCAGCGCGGAGGACGTGGCCGCCGGCGTCGCGGAGCCGCAGTACCGGACGGCCATCCCGATCCCGGCCGACCACCCGGCGGGGACGTACTGGTACCACCCGCACCTGCACGGGTCCACCGCCGAGCAGATCGTCGGCGGAATGGCCGGGGTGATCATCGTCGAGGGCGACGTCGACGAGGTGCCGGAGATCAAGGCCGCCGCCGATGTCGTGGTCTGCATCAACGAGTTGAAGATCGAGGACGGCAGGATCCCCGCCTTCACCTCGGGCGGCTGGGTGACCGACGTCCCGTCCGTCTTCACCGTCAACGGCGCCGTCAACCCCACGATCGGACTGCGCCGGGGCGAGGTCCAGCGCTGGCGGCTGGTCGCCGCGACCGCCTTCACCGCACTGCGCCTGCAAGTGGTGTCCGAAGAATCCGAATTGACGATGCATCAGATCGCCCAGGACGGCATCGGTTTCGCCGCGCCGGTCGCCGTGACGACGGTGCAGCTGGCCATGGGCAACCGCGCCGACCTGCTGGTGCGGGGCGAGACGCCGGGCCGGTACGAGCTGCGGGCGGAGGGGGTGAGCGGTCCGCTGATGACGGTGGAGGTCGCGGAGGAGTCCGTCGACCCGCCGATGCGGCTGCCGTCCGCGCTGCCGCCGGGCCGGCCGCTCCTCGACGAGCGGGACATCGCCAACCCCGACGCGGACCGCGAGGTGGTCCTCCACGTCGACCCGCAGGCCTTCGAGGGGGCGTTCCCCAGCGCCTTCCGGATGCTGGGCAGCCACACCACGCCCGCGGCCGACCCCGGCGGCGACCTCGTCCACGACCCCGCCTACGGCCGCTTCGACCCCGAGTACGTCAACCACCGGCTGCGCCTGGGCACGGTCGAGCGGTGGACGGTGCGCACGGACGAGACCGTGCCCTCGCACGGCCACCCCTTCCACCTGCACACCAACCAGTTCCTCGTCACCCACCGCAACGGCCAACGGCTGGACCCTCCGGTCTGGCACGACACCGTCGGCCTGGCCGGCGGCACGCCCGGCGGGTCCGTCACCTTCCTGGTCAAGTACCAGGACTTCACCGGCCGCGCCCTCGCGCACTGCCACCAGCTGCACCACGAGGAGCTCGGCATGATGCAGCTCGTCGAGTTCGTCGAGGATTGAACTCCCTTGTGCGCTACCGCTGTTCGAAGGAGAAGCTGCGGATGAAGCAGTCCCGGGGCTGACCGATCGCGAACAGCACGCAGTCGGTGACGGACTGGGCGGTGAGCGCGTCGGCGGCGGTGCGGGAGGCGGCGTCCCACTCGGGGGCGAGCGGGTCGGCGTCGTCGAAGTCCGGCGGGTAGAGCGCGATCACCCGGATGCCCTCGGGGCGCAGGCGGGCGGAGAGCACGTCGGAGAAGCCGGACTGGGCGGCCTTCGCCGCGTAGTAGGCGGGGTGCGAGGCGGAACGGTGGTTGCGCAGTTCGCCGACCGAGGAGACCAGGTTGACCACGTCGGCGGTGGCCGAGGCGCGCAGCAGCGGCAGCAGGTGACGGGTGACCAGGACGGTGCCGGTGCCGCCGGAGGCGATGGTGTCGGCGATCGCCTCGTCGTCGGCGTCCAGCAGGTCGGCGCCGTGCAGGTAGCGGGCGCCGTTGTTGACGAGCACGTCGACCCGGTCGGTGCGGGCGGCGACCTCGGCGGCGAACGCCCGGACGGCCGCGGGGTCGGAGATGTTGCAGGCCAGGCCCTCCGCCGCGGCCCCGCTGTCGGCGGTGATCTCCTCGGCCGTCCGCCGGGCCGCGTCCAGCCCGCGCGCCGACACCAGTACCCGCGCCCCCAGTCGCCCGGCCCGGATCGCGAGCGCGCGGCCGGTGCCGCGGCCCGCGCCGGTGATGACCATGGTGCGTCCGGTGAGATCCATGAACCTGCCCTTCGTTCACTGTCCTTTGCCGTGAGGAGAATATGACCATCGACCGGAAGGGGTGGGCGAAGTGGCCGCGTGGGGCGTGACGTTCACGGTGGTGTGCAACGACTGCGGTGCCGAGGCGAGGCAGGACGTCGGGCAGAAGCTGCGGGACGGACGGCTCCACTGGGACTCGGAGTTCCACTGCCCGGCCTGCGGGGCGTCGGCGTGCCTGGGGTTCGGCGTCGACGAGACGCCCCACTGGGTGCGCGACCGGCTGATCGCCCGGCACGGAACGGCCCGGCTGCGGCTTGCCGATCCGGCGGCAGGACGGGTCGCGGTGCTGAGGACCGTACGCGGGGCGTGGGACGTGACGCTGCCCCGAGCCTGCGCGCTGGCCGGGCAGTTGGCCGGCGAGGGCCTCGCGGGGACGCTGCCCGAGGTCGCCTGGCTGCGCGAGCGGCTGGCGGCGGGCGGGGTGCCGGCCGAGGTGGTGGCCGGGGCGGCGACCGGGGCGGCGACCGGGGCGGTGGCCGCCGGGTCGCGTGCGGCGGTCAGTCCGTGGGATCGGCCGATCGGTGGCGGGCGCGGCTGAACTGGCCGGTGCCCACCCGGGCGGCGAGGGTGTCGTCGGGGCCGGACAGCAGCGAGCCGTAGCCGGTGGCGGCCCACAGGCTGCGCTCGGCGGGGACTTCGAAGTACGGGACGGTGCGGCCCTGTTCGCGGACGGCGAGGGCCTCGGGGGCGCGGCGGGCGCGCAGCGCCCGGAGGCAGTCCGGGCAGGCGGCGATGTCGACGCGGTCGCGGCGGCCGAGCGGCCGCCAACTGGTGCGGGCGTCGGCGGCGCCGTGGCGGGGGTCGAAGAAGCAGAGCGGCAACGCCGGTCCGGTGGCGAGCGCGGCGCGGCCTTCGGCGGCGAGCGCGAGCACGCCCGCCAGGTCGGCGAGGTCGGCAGCGCCGTCCAGCACCCGGCCGGCCGCGTCGTAGGCGTCCAGGGCGCGGGCCAGGCCGGGGGTGGTGGTGCCGTCGGCGCCGTTCACGGCCTCGCCGAGGGCGAGCACCTCGGCGGCGGCCCGGCGACGCAGCCCGGCCTCGTCGGCGGCCCGGTCGGCGGCGAACACCACGGCCGGGAGGGCGAACGCGGCGTCCCGGCGGGACGAGCGGCGGCGGCGCACCAGGAGGAGGCCGCCGGCGAGGACGACCACCACCACCGTCACCACCGCAACGACCGTCGAGGTGTGGGAACTACCGCCGGAGGACGGCGAGTCGGGATCGGGAGTGTGCGGGCGGGCCGAGTGCTCGCGGTCCAGTCGGTCGCTCTCGGCCTTGTAGACCTCGGTGCCCTTTCCGGTGCCGATCAGCTCGACGGCCCGGCCGACCCGGGCGGCCAGGCCGGCGTCCTTCAGTTCCTTGACCATGGCGACGGCGTTGGCGGAGTCGCGGACCTGGTGGGTGTCGGTCGGCCACTCGGTGCCGGTCAGCCAGGTGCCGTAGTTGTCGTTGGTGAGCAGGATCAGCTGCGGCAGGCCGAGGCGTTCGTTGACCACGGCGGCCAGCGACTTGGGGTCGCCGTCGAACGCGTCGCCCTTGGTCAGCGGCACCAGCACCACCTTGATCGGCAGGCCGGTCGCGGCGATCCGGTCGGCGATCTCCTTCTGCTGGGCGGCGGTGACGGCGGCGGCGAACGCCGGATCGACGTAGATCGGGCCGGTGCGCAACGCGTCCACGACAGTGGTGACCGACCCGCCGGCCGGGGTGCTGTCGGCGCGGGCCGGGCCGCCGGTGCCGAGCAGCAGCACCATGCCGAGCAGCAGGGCGGCCGACAGGGCGGCGGCGTACGGTCGCCGGACGGGCTGGCGTCGGACGGTCTGGCGGTCACTGGACACTGGCGGACTCCCTGGCCCTGAGGACGAGCTGATCGAGGCCTTCGCGGGCGGCGGGCAGGATCGGCCCGGCCTGGTCCCAGACGGTGTGCCCGGTGTGCCCGGTGTGCCCGGTGCGGCCGTTCGGCGCGGGCAGGCGCAGCGTCCGGTCGTCGACGACGCGCCGGCGGACGGCGGGGTCGGCGTCGCGGCGGTGGGCGCCGGCGTCGCGGATGGCGTCCCGGCAGCCGGGGCAGAGCTGCGCGGAGTTCGGGCCGATGCCGAGGCGGGCGAACCAGGTCGGCACCCGGCCGCCGGTGGCCGTGCCGTGCAGCGGGTTGAGCCGGCAGACGGTCGGCGGGAGGTTGCCGCGCAGTGCGGCCAGCCCGCCCTGGGCGAGCACCACGACGGCGGCCGTCCGGCCGACCCCGTCCGCACCGTCCGCACCGCCCATGGCGTCGGTGGTGCCGGCGGTGTCGTCGGCGAGCAGTTGCGCGGCGTCCAGGCAGTCCCAGGCGCGGGCCCGGCCGGGTGCGTCCGGTGCGGCGGCGGCGAGCTGGGCGGCGAGGGCGCGGACGTCCTCCTCGGCCCAGCCGCGCAGCTGTCGCAGGGTCGGCCGGGGGCTGCTGCGCCGGGGCCTGAGCGGGGGTGCCGAGGACGCGGCGGCGGTCGGGTCGGCGGCCCGGGCCCGGCGGCGGAGCAGGGCACGGACGACGGCGACGGCGGCCCGGGCGAGCAGCAGCACCGCGCCGAGCAGCAGGGCGCCGAGTACCAGGCCGCCCCCGAAGTCGCCGCTGAACAGCGGTGGCAGCCGGTTGTCGCGCAGCGGCGGCAGGGTGATCTCGGTGGGGACGGGGTCGTCGCCGGGGCGCGGCTCGGCGGCGGCGACGGCGTCCAGCACCTGGTGGAGGCGCGGCACCGTCCTCAGGTCCGTGGACGACCCGTACGGGTAGCGGATGTTCGGGTCCAGTCGGGCGAAGCGGCTTTCGGTGTCGCGGTCGGTGCCGAAGCTGCGCAGTTCGATGCCGCCGAGCGTCGGGTCGACCAGGATGTAGACGCCGTTCTGCCCGGTGCGGGCGCGGATCAGCGAGAGCAGCAGCCGGTCGTCGTGGGCGGTCTCGTCGGCGCTGGTGGACGCGGTGACCACCACGTGGACGGGGCCCTTGGGGGCGAGTTCGGCGATCCGCTGCCGGAGGGCGGGCAGGTCGGCGGCGGGCAGCGCGTCGGGCGTGGAGGGGTCCTGGTGGATCGGCCCGGCGGCGAGCCCGGCGACGACCTCGTCCACCCGGGCGTCCAGGTCGGCCTGGGTGACGGTCAGGTTCGGGCTGTCCTGGGTCTGCGGGTAGACGGCGGGCGCGGCGAGCACCACGCCGACCACGATGGCGGCGGCCGCCAACAGGGTGCCCGTCAGCACGCCGCGGTGGCGGCGGGCCCGGACGGCGGCGGCGCCCTTCGCGGCGGCGGGCTTGGTGGCGGTGCCCTTCGCGGCTGTGGGCTTCGCGGCTGTGGGCTTGGCGAGGCTGGTCTTCCCGGGCTCGGGGCTCTTCGGCTCCGGGGTGGTGTACGACGTGTCGTAGCGGCGGGAGAGGCGGAAGCCGAGGGCGAGCACCAGGCCGGGGAGCAGCACCACGGCGATGCCGAGGACCAGGTTCTGGTTCTGCCGGTCGGTGGCCCCGATGTACTGGGTGGGCCGGTCCATGTCGCGGTAGCGGGCGGCCAGTTCGTCGGCCTTGGCGGCGGCCGTCTCGTTGCCGAGGGCCACGGCGTCGACGAACTTCTCGAACCCGGCGAGCGGCCCGGCCCCGTACGGGGTGTCGTACAGCGCGACCCGGGCGGCGTCCGCCGTGGGGAGGTCGAAGCCGAACGCGGAGGCGCTGACGTAGCCGTACTCGTTGATCAGTACGTACAGGCCGTTCTCGCCGAGCCGGTCGTGGACCAGGGCGAGCAGTTCGGGCCCCTTGGCCTCGGGCATCGCCAGCACGTAGGTGGGGACGCCGGTGCGCCGGGCGAGTTCGGCGATCCGCGGGGTGAGCGAGCGCGGCAGTTCGCGCGGCCGGGCGGCGGAGACGTACACCGGGTTCTTGCGCAGTTCGTCGGCCAGCCGGTCGATCCGCGTCCGGCTGTCGACAACAGCGCCCGGTGCGGCACTCGGTGCGGGGGCCGGGTCGGCGGCGGCGAGGGTGGCTCCGGTGCCGGTGACGGTGCCGAGCAGGAGCAGCAGCAGGGCGGCGAGTGCGGCGCCGACCGTCCGGGCCGCCCACGGCATCCGTATTCGCGTCCGCGCCCGTGCCCGCATCGGTGCCCTCCCGTGGTTCCGGCCCGTCACTTTACCTGCGCTTGGGAAGGACGAGCCGTAGCGCCCTGTCGGTTTCGGGTCGGGCGGGGTGGTTGGATCGGGGCGGCGGTGTCGCCACGGGCGCCGCCGGACGGAGGGACGAGGAGCGATGAGCGGCGCCGAGCGGGCGAGTGGGCGGACGAGCGGGAAGCACCTGGCGGACAGTCACGACCTGATCCGGGTGCACGGGGCGCGGGTGAACAACCTGAAGGACGTCAGCGTCGAACTGCCCAAGCGCAGGCTGACGGTGTTCACCGGGGTGTCCGGTTCGGGGAAGAGTTCGCTGGTGTTCGGCACGGTCGCGGCGGAGTCGCAGCGGCTGATCAACGAGACGTACAGCGCCTTCGTCCAGGGGTTCATGCCGACGCTGTCCCGCCCCGAGGTGGACGTGCTGGACGGCCTGACCACGGCGATCATCGTGGACCAGCAGCGGATGGGCGCCGACCCGCGTTCCACCGTCGGCACCGCGACGGACGCCAACGCGATGCTGCGGATCCTGTTCAGCCGGCTCGGCGACCCGTTCATCGGCCCGCCGCCCGCGTTCTCCTTCAACGTGCCGACGGTGCACGGCGCAGGGGCGATCACGGTGGAGCGCGGCGAGGGTTCGAAGACCGAGAAGCGGACGTACTCCCGGGCCGGCGGGATGTGTCCGCGCTGCGAGGGGCGGGGCAGCGTCTCCGACATCGACCTCGGGCAGCTGTACGACGACGCCAAGTCGCTGAACGAGGGCGCGCTGACCGTCCCCGGGTACAAGCCGGGCGGCTGGAACTACCGGCTGTACACCGAGTCGGGCCTGATCGACCCGGACAAGGCGATCCGCGAGTACACCGAGAAGGAGCGGCACGCCTTCCTGTACCTGGAGCCGACCAGGATGAAGATCGCGGGCATCAACATGACCTACGAGGGCCTGGTGCTGCGGCTCCAGAAGTCGATGCTCTCCAAGGACCGGGCCGCCCTCCAGCCGCACATCCGGGCCTTCGTGGACCGGGCCGTCACCTTCACTGCCTGCCCGGAGTGCGAGGGCACCCGGCTGAGCGCCGCCGCCCGCTCCTCGAAGATCAAGGGCCGCTCGATCGCCGACGCCTGCGCCCTTCAGATCAGTGATCTCGCCGACTGGGTACGGGAGTTGGACGAGCCGTCGGTCGGTCCGCTGCTGGCCTCGCTGCGGCAGGTGCTGGACTCGTTCACCGAGATCGGCCTCGGCTACCTCTCGCTGGACCGCCCGGCCGGCACCCTCTCGGGCGGCGAGGCGCAGCGGGTGAAGATGATCCGGCAGCTGGGGTCCTCGCTGACCGACGTCACGTACGTCTTCGACGAGCCGACCACCGGCCTGCACCCGCACGACATCCGGCGGATGAACGACCTGCTGCTGCGGCTGCGCGACAAGGGCAACACGGTGCTGGTGGTGGAGCACAAGCCGGAGACCATCGCGATCGCCGACCACGTGGTCGACCTCGGCCCGGGCGCGGGGTCGGCGGGCGGCACGGTCTGCTTCGAGGGCAGCGTGGACGCGCTGCGCGCCAGCGACACCATCACCGGCCGGCACTTCGACGACCGGGCCGCACTGAAGCCCGAAGTCCGCACGCCCACCGGGGTGTTGGAGATCCGCGGGGCGAGTGCGCACAACCTGCGCGAGGTGGACGTGGACGTGCCGCTGGGCGTGCTGACGGTGGTCACCGGCGTCGCGGGCTCGGGGAAGAGTTCGCTGGTGCACGGCTCGTTGGTCAGCGGCGCGGCGCTGAAGGGCGGCGCGCCGGAGGGCGTGGTGGCGATCGACCAGAGCCCGATCCGGGGTTCGCGGCGGTCGAACCCGGCGACGTACTCGGGGCTGCTGGAGCCGATCCGCAAGGCCTTCGCCAAGGCGAACGGGGTGAAGCCGGCCCTGTTCAGCGCCAACTCCGAAGGCGCGTGCCCGACCTGCAACGGCGCCGGGGTGGTGTACACCGACCTGGCGATGATGGCCGGGGTGGCGACGGTCTGCGAGGAGTGCGAGGGCAGGCGCTTCCAGACCGCGGTGCTGGAGTACCGCCTCGGCGGCCGGAACATCGCCGAGGTGCTCGCCATGTCGGTCGACGAGGCCGAGTCCTTCTTCTCCACCGGCGAGGCCCGCACCCCCGCCGCGCACACCGTCCTGACCCGCCTTTCCGACGTCGGCCTCGGCTACCTCACCCTCGGCCAACCGCTCACCACCCTCTCCGGCGGCGAACGCCAACGCCTGAAGCTGGCCGCGCAGATGGCCGAGAAGGGCGGCATCTACGTCCTCGACGAACCCACCGCCGGCCTGCACCTCGCCGACGTCGAGCAACTCCTCGGCCTGCTCGACCGGTTGGTCGACTCCGGCAAGTCCGTCATCGTGGTCGAACACCACCAGGCCGTCATGGCCCACGCCGACTGGATCATCGACCTCGGCCCCGGCGCCGGCCACGACGGCGGCCGCCTCGTCTTCGAGGGCACCCCCACCGCCCTGATCACCGACCCCACCACCCTCACCGGCCGCCACCTCGCCGAATACGTCGGCGCGTAGCAGTGCGATATCCCCACGACACGGCCCCCGGCACACCGACACAATGACGGCCGACCCGAACGGAAGGACGAGGATGGGGCTGTCGCCGGACGCACTGGACGCCGTGGTGTGGGGAGAATTGACCACTGGGAGCCCGCACGACCCGGTGGAGGCCGTGCCGCAGGCACTGCGCCGCCTGGCACTGGCGGGGCCGGCCGCGACGAACGAGGACTGCGATCCGCTGTACTGCCTGCTCCCCGGGCCGTCGCAGCCGCCCGCGACCGCCGCGCCGGTCGCCGTGCCGTTCCTGCTGGCCCTGGCGTCCGACCCGGCGATGGGCGCGCGGCCTGCTCTGGTCGAACTGCTGGTCTACTTGCTGGAGTTGCCGGGCCTCCTGGCGCGGCACCGGGCGGAGGTACGGGCCCTGCTCACCGATCCGGACCCGGTGGTGCGACGGGTGGCGGCTCCACTGACACCCGCTTGCGGGGTGCTGCCGCAGCGCTGGCGGCAGGAACCGGACCGGGTGGTGCGGGTCGCGCTGCTGCGCGCGCTCCAGGACCGGCCGGAGACCGAGGGGGCACCCGCCGTCCTCGCGGAGGCGCTGGCCGACGACGATCCGGCGCTGTACGTCGCGGCCGTCCTGGCCGGCGCCGCCTCGGACGTCGATCTGCCGGTCCGCCACTTCGACCGTCTGATCGCCGTCCTGACCGAGCCTTCGCTGCGTCCGCGCTTCGCCGGCGTCTGGTACGTCCCGGACGTCGAAGAGCCGTGCGAGCGCGAGCACCTGCTCTGGTGGGTGTTCTCGCGGTTCGCGCACCGCCCCGACCTCGAAAGCGCTTACCCACTGCGGCTGTTGGCCGCCGCCGAGCGCAGTGGCGACCTCGACCTCTGCCAGGAGGCGCTGGACATCGCCTGGTCACTGCTCACCCGGCGGCCGCCCGCCGACCCCGCGCTGCTGCCGGCCATCGGCCCGCTGCTCGACCACCCCTCCCCCGCCGTCCGCCTGCGCGCCGCCGACGTCCTCGGCGTCCTCGGCACCGCCGCCGCGCCCTGCGCCGACCGACTGGCCGCACTGCTGGACGACCCCGCGACCGCCTGGCCCCTGGACGAGACGGTCGGCGAACTGGCCCGCTGGGCGCTGCTCCGGGTCGGCGACCCGCGCGGACTGCCCGGCCTGGCCCGGCAGTTGCTGGTGCAGGAGGAGGAGCGCCGCGGCTACGACCGCCCCGGTGTCGGCCGCGTGCTGGCACCGCTGCGGGCCCACGCGGGCACCCTGCTGCCCGAGGCCCGCGAAGTGCTGCGCCGCCCCGCCGAACCGGGGCCCGCCATCTGCGCCCTCCTCGACGCCCTGGCCACCTGGGGTCCCGCCGCCGCCCCTGTCCTGCCGGAGCTGCCCCCGCTGCTCGACCACCCGTACACGGCGTACCGGGCACGCGTGCTGCTCGCGGCGATCGGCCCGGCCGCCGCGCCGCTGGTCCGGTCCCGCGACGACCTGACCGCGTCTCACCTCGACTGGCACCCCGACCTGATCGCCGACGACCGGCCGACCGCGCTGCGCCTGATCGGCGAGGCCGTGCTGAGCGCCGATCCCCCGCTGTACGGCCCGATCGACCGCCTGGCCGAGTTCGGCCCCGCCGCCGCCGCATACGCCGACCACCTGCGCCGTCTCCTGGCCGCCGACGACCCCTGGCATCGCGTCACCGCCGCCGCCGCTCTCTGGCCGATCACCGGCCGGCCCGGTCCGAGCCTCGATCTGCTGACGGAACAGGTACAGGCCGTCGCCGACGGCGGCGACCACTACGGTCTGTTCGCCAAGGCCCTGCGCGCCATGATCCGGATGAACACGACCAGCCCGGCCGCCCGCACCGCCCTCCTGACCGTCCGCCGCACGGACCACCGCCTCTCCCACCAGCAGAACTACGCCGCCGTCCTCGACGACGAAGAGCTCCGCGCCCTGATCGATCAGGCCCTCGCCTGCCCGGATGTCGACGCCTCGGCCGAAGGAGAACCGATGGACGTACAGGTGCGCACCGGTCGGGGCGGGGACGCCGGCGCGTTGGTGCGGTTGGCGGGGCAGGTGGAGCAGTGGTTCGGGGCGATGGTGGACGATACCGGGTTCCACGAGGCGGTGGCGCGTCAACTGGCGCGCGGGACGGCCCTGGTGGCCGTGGCCGGGGAGCGGGTGGTGGGCGGGCTGCTGGTCGGGCGGCGGCCGCCCGTGTGCCACCTGCACTGGCTGGTGGTGGACGAGGAGGTCCGGGGGCTGGGGGTCGGGCGGGCGCTGGTGGCGGAGGCGTTGGCGCGCTGCGCGGACGGGGTGGAGACCGTCGAGGTGGTGACGTTCGGCGCGGACCACCCGGGGGCGGTGGTCAGTGGCGCGCGGGTGTTCTACGAGCGGCTCGGGTTCCTCCCCGCCGAGGCCGCCGAGCCGGGGCCGGAGGGCGGCTCGCGCCAGGTGTACCGGCGACCGCTCTGACGCCCCGTCAATCCTCCTGGTGCGAGCCGCCCTCCGGCCCCGGCTCTCCGTCGGCGTCGCTGAGCCCGAGCCGCAGGTGCTCGGTGTGGTACACGGCCTGGTCGAGGAGCTCGGCGACGTGGTTGTCGTACAGCGCGTAGACCACCGAGCGGCCCTTGCGGGTGCCGACGACCAGTCCGAGGTTGCGCAGCAGCCGCAGCTGGTGGGAGCAGGCGGACTGCTCCATGCCGACGGCGTGGGCGAGTTCGGTGGCCGCGCAGGGGCCTTCGCGCAGGCGGGCGAGGATCAGCAGGCGCGACGGCGTGGCGAGGGCCTGGAGGGTGGTGGCCACGCGGGCGGCGTTGTCGGCGTCCAGGCGTACACGCGGGACGGCGTTCTCGGCGGGGGCGGCTCCATGACCCATGGGGCAATACTACAGATCACGCATGAAGGACTGTTCATGTGTTCCTGTATTGTCGGAAGCGTCGTCGTACCGCCCCACGGCCTGCGTGAAGGGGTCCCGTCCGCCATGCCTTCTTCCACCCTGATCGAGCGCCCTGTCCGGGTGCCCGCGCCTGCCGGGGCCGAGCCCCGGCGGCGCACCCGGGTCTTCGCGTTGCCGGAGGTCCGGTGGGCCGCGGCGTCGCTGGTGCTGTTCCTGTCGGCGCTGCCGCTGGAGCTGACCGGCGCCCCCGCCTGGGCCTGGGGCCCGCTGTTCGCGCTCGCCTACGCCACCGGCGGGTGGGAGCCCGGGTGGGCGGGGTTGCAGGCGCTGCGCGAGAAGACGCTCGACGTCGACCTGCTGATGATCGTGGCGGCGCTGGGCGCGGCGGCGGTCGGGCAGGTGATGGACGGCGCGCTGCTGATCGTCATCTTCGCCACCTCCGGCGCGCTGGAGGCGATCGCCACCGCGCGCACCGCCGACTCGGTGCGCGGCCTGCTCGACCTCGCCCCGGCCACGGCGACACGGCTGCTGGACGACGGCGGCGAGGAGAGCGTCCCGCTGGAGGAGCTGGCCGTCGGCGACACCGTGCTGGTGCGCCCGGGCGAGCGGATCGGCGCGGACGGGCGGGTCCTGGACGGCGCGAGCGACGTCGACCAGGCGACCATCACCGGCGAGCCGCTGCCGGTGGCCAAGCACGTGGGCGACGAGGTGTTCGCCGGCACGCTGAACGGCACCGGCGCGCTGCGGGTGAAGGTCGAGCGGGACGCCTCGGACTCGGTGATCGCCCGGATCGTGAAGATGGTCGAGGAGGCCTCCGGGACCAAGGCCCCCACCCAGCTGTTCATCGAGAAGGTCGAACAGCGGTACTCGCTGGGCATGGTGGCCGCCACCCTGCTGGTGTTCGCGGTCCCGCTGCTGATCGGGGCCGCGTTCACCGACTCGCTGCTGCGCGCGATGACCTTCATGATCGTCGCCTCGCCGTGCGCGGTGGTCCTGGCCACCATGCCGCCGCTGCTGTCCGCGATCGCCAACTCCGGTCGGCACGGCGTGCTGGTGAAGTCCGCCGTCGTCATGGAGCGCCTCGGGCAGGTCGACGCCGTCGCCCTCGACAAGACCGGCACCCTCACCGAGGGCACCCCGCGCGTCACCGACGTCCGCCCGCTGGCCGGCGCCGGGGTGACGGAGGAGCGGTTGCTGGTGCTGGCCGCCTCCGCCGAGCACCCCAGCGAACACCCGCTCGCCCGCGCCGTCGTGGACGCCGCCCGCATCCGCCGCCTCCCCCTCGCCGTCCCGGAGGACTTCGCCTCCACCCCCGGCGTCGGCGTCCGCGCCACCGTCGACGGCCACGCGGTGGCCGTCGGCGCCCCCGCCCGCTTCCTCGGATCCGCAGACCCGACCGCAGACCCGGCCGCCGCCCGCGCCGCCGCCGTGGCCGCCGCCGTGGCCGCCGAACTGGAGGACGCCGGCCGCACCGCCGTCGTCGTCGAGGCCGACGGCGTCCCGGTGGGCGTCCTGGGCATCGCCGACCGCCTGCGCCCCGACGCCGCCGCCACCGTCGGCGCGCTGGCCTCGCTCACCGGCACCGCCCCGGTCCTGCTGACCGGCGACAACCCGCGCGCCGCGAAGCGCCTGGCCGAGGAGGCCGGCATCGCCGACGTCCGCGCCGGGCTGCTCCCGCAGGACAAGGTCGCCGCCGTCAAGGAACTGGAGGCCGCCGGACGCAAGGTTCTGGTGGTCGGCGACGGCGTCAACGACGCCCCCGCCCTGGCCGCCGCCCACACCGGCATCGCCATGGGCCGGGTCGGCTCCGACCTCGCCCTGGAGACCGCCGACGCCGTGATCGTGCGCGACGAACTCGCCACCGTCCCCGCCGTCGTCGCGCTCTCCCGCCGCGCCCGCTCCCTGGTCGTGCAGAACCTCGTGATCGCGTCGGTGTTCATCACCGTCCTGGTGGTCTGGGACCTGGTCGCCACCCTGCCCCTGCCGCTGGGCGTGCTCGGCCACGAGGGCTCCACCGTCGTCGTCGGCCTCAACGGCCTGCGCCTGCTGCGCGACGCGGCCTGGAAGCGCGCCGCCGCCGAGGGCCTGCGGTGAGCCGCCGCTCCCGCGAGAAGGCAGCCGCCCCCGCCGCCGGGGCGGCGGCCCGCTGCACCGTCACGGTCTGCCGCGGCTGCTGCTGCGGCACCCCGAAGATCCCCCGCATCGACCACGCCGCCCAGCTCACCGGCCTGCGCGCCGCGCTCGCCACGACGGCGACCGTGCGGCCCGTGGGCTGCCTGGACGCGTGCGAGCACGGCAACGTCATCGTCGTCCAGCCCTCCGCGCAGGGCCGCAAGGCCGGTGGGCGGCCGGTGTGGCTCGGCCTGGTCAACGACCTGGACGCCTCCGCCGACATCACCGCCTGGATCGAGGCCGGCGGCCCCGGCCTCGCCGACATGCCCGCGATCCTCGACCTCTACGCCTTCAACCCCTCCCGCCGCATCCGCGACCAGCTCGACGGCTGACCCGCCACCGCCGACCTGACGATCCGTCATACATTCGGCGCGGCGGGGGCCTCTGACCTGCGGCGGCGTCCTAGGGTGGGGGCCGCCGTCGCAGCCGGATCGTGGAGGAGGTCGGAGATGACCGGGGCCGCTGGCGTTACCCCGCCGCCGCAGGTGTGGCCGACGTTGCGGGCGCGGGACGCCCGGGCGTTGATCGCGTTCCTGGTCGAGGCGTTCGGGTTCGAGGCGACGTCCATGTACACGGACGGGGACCGGGTGCTGCACGCGGAGTTGGCGTGGCCGCCCGGCGGCGGGATCATGCTCGGCTCGGCGAAGGAGCCCTCGGCGGAGGCCGGGGGCGACCCGTGGCCGCTCAAGCCGGGCACGTTCGGCGCGTACGTGGTGACGGACGACCCGGACGGGCTGTTCCGGCGGGCGGTCGGGGCCGGGGCGCAGGTGACGACGGAGCTGCACGACACCGACTACGGTTCGCGGGACTTCACGGTGCGCGACCCGGAGGGCAACCGCTGGTCGTTCGGCACCTACCGGGGCGAGCCCCGCAAGCACTGATCGCACTGTCGGAGGGGACTGACAGGCTGTCGGCCATGACGACCGAGCCGACGCCCCCTCCGCAGCACCTCTCCCCCGCCTGGACGGATGCGGAGAGCCGCACCACCCCGCCGCTGGTCGGCGACGAGCGTGAACTCCTCACCGCCTTCCTGGACTTCCACCGCGAGACCTTCGCACTGAAGTGCGCGGGCGTCCCGGCGGAGCGGCTGTCCGAGCTCGCGGTGCCGCCCTCGGGGCTGAGCCTGCACGGGCTGGTGCGGCACCTGGCGGGGGTCGAGCAGTGGTGGCTGGAGATCCAGTTCGCCGGCGACGAGAGCCGGCCGCTCCAGTTCTACTCCGACGACGACCCGGACCAGGACTTCGAACGCCTGGACGGCGACTTCGCCGAGGACCTCGCCGTCTGGCGCGCCCAGGTCGAGACCTCCCGCCGGATCGCCGCCGAGGCCCCCTCCCTCGACGCCACCGGCATCCAGAAGTCCACCGGCCAGCCGGTCTCCCTGCGCCGCATCCTCCTGGGCATGCTCGCCGAGTACGCCCGCCACAACGGCCACGCCGACCTGCTCCGCGAACGCATCGACGGCACGACCGGCTACTGAGGCGGGCGCCGAGGAACAGAACGACCGGTTGACCGGATCCTGTCATTTTTCGGGGTCCGGTCGGGCGGGGGTTGTAGCCTGGCAGGGTGCTTCTTCTTGTCAGCCGTCGCCACGTGGACCTGCTCCGCGTCACGAGCATGTCCTGTCGACGCTCCGGCTGATCGCCCTTCCACCCTCACCAGCCCCTCGCGGTCCACCCGACCGCCCGGGCACCCGCCACCCCGGCACGTCCGGCGCGACCCGCCGTGACGGCCGGGCCTTTCCCCGTGGACGCGCACCCATGACGATGCAGCACCCGACCGCCCTCCCCGTCATCGACCTCTCGCTCGCCGACGGCACCCCCGCCGAGCGCGCCCGGCTCCACCGCGAGCTGCGGGACGCCGCCACCGGAGTCGGTTTCTTCCAGCTCGTCGGCCACGGCGTGACCGCCGCCGAGACCGCCGACCTCACCTCCGCGATGCGCGCCTTCTTCGCGCTCCCCGAGGCCGACCGACTGTCCGTCAGCAACCTCAACTCCCCGCACTTCCGCGGCTACACGCGCACCGGTGACGAACGCACCGGCGGCAGCCGGGACTGGCGCGACCAGCTCGACATCGGCCCCGAACTGCCGCCGCACGCGCCCGCGCCCGGCGAGCCCGCGTACTGGTGGCTGGAGGGACCCAACCAGTGGCCCGCCGCGCTCCCGGAGCTGCGCACCGCGTCCCTGCACTGGATCGACCGCCTCGACGAGGTCGCCCGCCGGCTGCTGCACGAACTCCTCGCCTCGATCGGCGCCCGTCCGGACTTCTACGACGACGCCTTCGCCCCGCACCCCCACCTGCACCTGAAGCTGGTCCGCTACCCGGGCACCGCCCCCGACGGCGCCGAACAGGGCGTCGGCACCCACAAGGACTACGGCTTCATCACCCTGCTCCTGCAGGACACCGTCGGCGGCCTCCAGGTCGAACGCCCCGACGGCACCTTCCTCGACGTCCCCCCGCTGGACGGCGCCTTCGTCGTCAACCTCGGCGAACTCCTCGAAGTCGCCACCGACGGCTACCTCAAGGCCACCAGCCACCGCGTCCTTTCCCCCTCGGGCGCCCGCGAACGCCACTCCGTCCCGTTCTTCTACAACCCCCGCCTCGACGCCCACATCACCCCGCTCGACTTCCCGCACGCCCACCACGCACCCGGCATCACCCAGGACCCTTCGAATCCTCTGTACGCAGACTTCGGCGAAAACGAATTGAAGGGATACGGGCGCGCTCATCCTGAAGTGACCCGCCGCTACCACGCCGAACTGCTCCCCCAGGGCTGATCGGGGCACCGGCCCGCACGCCCGGCGGGGGCCATGGACCGCCGGGCGAGACCGGTGTCACACTGCTGGTGTCACAGTGGTGCTGGTGTGAGGGCTGGGGTGCGATGGGTGGCGCGGAGCTGCGGTTCACGGTGGACGAGCTGGCTGCGCGGGCCGGGGTGACGGTCAGGACGTTGCGGTTCTACGGGGCGAAGGGGCTGCTGCCGCCGCCGGAGCTGGGGCCGCGGCGGGTGGGGCTGTACGGGGCCGAGCACCTGGAGCGGCTGGAGTTGATCGAGGAGTTGCAGCGGCAGGGGCTGACGCTGGCCGCGATCGATCGGTATCTGACGCAACTGCCGTCGGACATCGGCGAGTTGGACTTGGCGATCCACCGGGCGCTGGTCGCCTCGTGGACGCCGGAGTCGGCGGAGGAGGCCACCCGGGCGCAGTTGGAGCGGCGGACCGGGCGGGCGCTGTCGGACGCGGACCTGGACGGCCTGGCGGCGATGGGGGCGCTGCACCGCACCGAGGATCCGGACGTGTTCAAGGTGGAGCCGGGGCTGCTGCCCCTGGGCGTGCGGGTGTTGGACGTGCCGATCCCGTTGGAGACGCTGGTGGCGGCGCGGGCGGTGGTGCGGCTGCACAGCCAGGCGACGGCGCACGATCTGCACCGGCTGTTCCGGGACACCGTGTGGCGTCCGTACCGGGAGAGCGACCCGGGGCCGGAGGAGTTGGAGCGGATGCGGGAGTTGACCGACCGGATCCAGCCGATGGTGGTGCAGGCGCTGGTGACGGCGTTCCAGCGTTCGCTGGCGGAGGAGCTGGCCCGCCCGGCGGAGCGGGCGGGCCAGTTGGAGCAGGGCCAGTAGGAGCAGGGCCAGTAGGAGCAGGGTCAGTAGGAGCAGGGTCAGTCGCGGTAGCGGCCGCCGTTCTCGGCGAGGGCGACCAGCGACGCCGGCGGGGTGAAGCGCTCGCCGTACGCGGCGGCGAGTTCCCGGGCGCGGGCGACGAAGCCGGCCGGCCCGCCCGGGTAGCCGTTGACGTACTGCAGGACGCCGCCGGTCCAGGCGGGGAAGCCGATGCCGAGGATGGAGCCGATGTTGGCGTCGGCGACCGAGGTCAGCACGTTCTCGTCCAGGCAGCGGATCGAGTCGAGGGTCTCGGAGAAGAGCATCCGCTCCTTCATGTCCTCGAACGGGATCTCCGCGCCGGGCCGGACGAAGTGTTCGCGCAGGCCGGGCCAGAGCCGGGTGCGCTTCCCGTCGGCGTACTCGTAGAAGCCGGCACCGCCGCTGCGGCCGGGGCGCTGGAACTCGTCGAGCATCCGGTCCATGACGATCTCGCCGGGGTGCTCGGTCCAGGTGCCGCCGGCCTCCTCGACGGCGCGGCGCGACTCGTTGCGGATCTTGCGCGGCAGGGTGAGGGTGAGTTCGTCCAGCAGCGACAGCACCTTCGCGGGGTAGCCGGCCTGCGCGGCGGCCTGTTCGACGGAGGACGGGTCGAGGCCCTCGCCGATCATCGCGACGCCCTCGTTGAGGAACTGGCCGATGACGCGGGAGGTGAAGAAGCCGCGGGAGTCGTTGACCACGATGGGGGTCTTGCGGATCTGCCGGACCAGGTCGAAGGCGTGCGCGAGCGCCTGGTCGCCGGTCTCCGGGCCGCGGATGATCTCGACCAGCGGCATCTTGTCGACCGGCGAGAAGAAGTGCAGGCCGACGAAGTCGGCGGGCCGCTCGACGCCCTCGGCGAGCAGGCCGATGGGCAGGGTGGAGGTGTTGGAGCAGAGCAGCGCGTCGGGGGCGACCACGTGCTGGATCTCCTGGAACACCTTGTGCTTGAGCTCGGGGTTCTCGAAGACCGCCTCGATGACGGTGTCGCAGCCGGCCAGCGCGGCCGGGTCCGCGGTGGGGGTGATCCGGGCGAGGAACTCGTCGCGCTCCTCGGCGGACAGCCGCCCGCGGCTCACCTGCTTGTCCAACAGGCCCGCCGAGTAGGCCTTTCCGCGTTCGGCGGCCTCCAGCGTGACGTCCTTCAGCAGCACCTCCAGGCCGGCCTGCGCGCACGAGTACGCGATGCCCGCGCCCATCATGCCGGCGCCCAGCACGGCGACCTTCGACGCCTTCCGGGCGGGCACCGCATCCGGGCGGGAGGCACCGGAGTTGACGGCCTGCATGTCGAAGAAGAAGGCCTGGATCATGTTCTTGGAGGTCGCGCCGCAGGCCAGCTCGGTGAAGTACCGGGCCTCGATGACGAACGCGGTGTCCACGTCGACCTGCGAGCTCTCCACGGCCGCCGCCAGGATGTTGCGCGGCGCCGGGTAGGGCGCGCCGTTCAGCTGCTTGCGCAGGTTGGCGGGGAAGGCGGGCAGGTTGGCGGCGAGCGCGGGGGTGGCGGGGGTGCCGCCGGGGATCTTGTAGCCCTTGGCGTCCCAGGGCTGCGCGCTGACCGGGTTGGCGGCGATGAACGCGCGGGCCTGCGCGAGCATCTCCTCGGCGGTGGAGGCGAGTTCGTGCACCAGGCCGTTCTGCAGGGCCTGCGCGGGACGGTACTGGCGGCCCTGCAGCAGGACCTTCAGCAGGGCGTCGGCGATGCCGAGCATCCGCACGGTGCGGACCACGCCGCCGCCGCCGGGCAGCAGGCCGAGGGTGACCTCGGGCAGGCCGATCTTGCTGCCGGGGGCGTCCAGCGCGATCCGGTGGTGGCAGGCGAGGGCGATCTCCAGGCCGCCGCCGAGCGCGGCGCCGTTGATCGCGGCGACCACCGGCTTGCCGAGGGTCTCCAGCCTGCGCAGCGCGCGCTTGATCCGCATCGAGTTGGCGAACACCTGCTCGGCGTCGTCCGGCCCGACCGAGGACAGCAGCTTGAGGTCGCCGCCGGCGAAGAAGGTCTTCTTCGCGGAGGTGACGATGACGCCGGTCAACTCCGCGGTGGCGGCGAGCCGTTCGACGGTGGCGTCGAGGGCGTCGGTGAACGCGGCGTTCATGGTGTTGGCGGACTGCGCGGGGTCGTCGAGGACGAGGGTGACCACGCCGTCCTGGTCCTGCTCCCAGCGGATGGGGCTCACGTCGGTCATTGTGTCGAGTCCTTGTTCGGATACGTGAGTGGACGGGTGGTCAGATGCGCTCGATGACGGTGGCGATGCCCATGCCGCCGCCCACGCACAGGGTGGCCAGGCCGTAGCGCAGGTCGCGGCGCTCCAGCTCGTCGATCAGGGTGCCGATCAGCATCGCGCCGGTCGCGCCGAGCGGGTGGCCGAGCGCGATCGCGCCGCCGTTGACGTTCACCTGGTCGTGCCGGAAGCCGAGTTCGCGCATGAAGCGGAGCGCGACGGCGGCGAACGCCTCGTTGATCTCGACCAGGTCGATGTCGGCGGCGGTCAGGCCGGCCTTGGCGAGGGCCTTGCGGGTGGCGGGGGCGGGGCCGGTGAGCATGATGGTCGGCTCGGAGCCGGAGACCGCGGCGGAGACGATCCGGGCGCGCGGGGTGAGGCCGTAGCGCTCGCCGACCTCCTTCGAGCCGATCGCGACCAGCGCCGCGCCGTCCACGATGCCGGAGGAGTTGCCGGCGTGGTGGACGTGGTCGATGGACTCCACCCAGTGGTACTTCTGCAGCGCGACGGCGTCGAAGCCGCCGAGGTCGCCGATGTCCGCGAACGAGGGCTTCAGCGAGGCCAGCGTGTCCACGGTGGTGCCGGGGCGGATGAACTCGTCGCGGCCGAGCACCACCAGGCCGTTGCGGTCGCGCACCGGCACGACCGAGCGGTCGAACAGGCCGTCGGCCTGCGCCTTCGCGGCACGGGCCTGCGACTCGACGGCGAACGCGTCCACGTCGGTGCGGGACAGGCCCTCGATGGTGGCGATCAGGTCGGCGCCGATGCCCTGCGGGATGAAGCTCGTCTCGTAGGCGGTCATCGGGTCGGCGAACCAGGCGCCGCCGTCGGAGCCCATCCGGACCCGGGACATCGACTCCACGCCGCCGGCCAGGATCAGGTCCTCCCAGCCCGAACGGACCTTCGCCGCAGCCAGGTTGACGGCTTCCAGGCCGGACGCGCAGAAGCGGTTCTCCTGCACGCCGGCGACGGTGTCGGGCAGCCCGGCGGCGATCGCCGCGACCCGGGCGATGTCGGAGCCCTGGTCGCCGATCGGGCTGACCACGCCGAGCACGATGTCGTCGATCGCGGCCGGGTCCAGGGTCGGGAACCGCCGCCGCAGTTCGTGGATCAGGCCGACCACCAGGTCGATCGGCTTGGTGCCGTGCAGGGAGCCGGTCTGCTTGCCGCGGCCGCGCGGGGTGCGGATCGCGTCGTAGACGTACGCTTCGGTCGTCACGGTGTCAGTGCCTTTCAGACGTGTCGGTCAGCCGAGCAGGGAGCGGCCGACGATCTCTTTCATGATCTCGGTGGTGCCGCCGTAGATGGTCTGGACGCGCCCGTCGGTGAACGCCCGGGCGACCGCGCTGTCGCTCATGTAGCCGGAGCCGCCGTGCAGTTGCAGGCAGCGGTCGGCGGTCCGCTTCTGCAGCTCGGTGGCCCACCATTTGGCCATCGAGGCGTCCGCCGGCGTCAGGTTGTACCGGTTGTGCTCCAGCACGCACCGGTCCACGAAGGCCCGGGTGACGGCGCACTCGGTGGCCAGCTCGGCGATCTCGAACCGGACGTGCTGGAGCTTGGCCAGCGGGCGGCCGAACGCGGTGCGCTGCTTCACGTACCCGATGGTCTCCTCCACCAGGAACTCGGCGCCGGCGATCGCCGCGACCGCGATCGCCAGCCGCTCCTGCGCGAGGTTGCGCATCAGGTACAGGAAGCCCTGGTTCTCCTCGCCGAGCAGGTTGGCCTTCGGCACCCGCACGTCCTGGAAGAACAGCTCGGCGGTGTCCTGCGCCTTCTGGCCGATCTTGTCGAGGTTGCGGCCGCGCTCGAAGCCCGGCATGCCGCGCTCCACCACCAGCAGGCTCAGGCCGTGCGCGCCGCCCTCGGGGGTGGTCTTCGCCACCACCACCACGAGGTCCGCCAGGATGCCGTTGGAGATGAACGTCTTCGCGCCGTTCAGCACGTAGTGGTCGCCCGCGTCGACCGCCGTGGTGCGGATCGCCTGCAGGTCGGAGCCGGTGTCGGGCTCGGTCATCGCGATCGCACTGATCAGCTCGCCCGAGCAGAAGCCCGGCAGCCAGCGCCGCTTCTGCTCCTCGGTGCCCAGCCCGGTCAGGTACGGGCCGATGATGTCGTTGTGCAGGCCGATCGCCAGGCCGCTCGCGCCGACCCGGGTGAACTCCTCGGCCAGCACCGAGGCGAACCGGAAGTCCTGGCTGCCCCCGCCGCCGTACTGCTCGTCCACCGCGAGGCCCAGCAGCCCGGCCCGTCCGGCGGCCGTCCAGGCGTCACGGTCGACGATGCCCTGCTGCTCCCAGCGGGCGTGGTGCGGGATGACCTCCTTGGCGAGGAAGGCCCGGACGCTCTCCCGGAAGTCCTCGTGTTCCTCGGTGTAGAGCTCGCGCTGCACGGGGTTCTCGCCTTCAGGAGGATGTCGGGTCGAGTGCGGGGACGGCCCAGTCGCGGGCGACCTCGGCGGTGTGCTCGCCCGGACGGGCGGGCGAGGTGCGCAGCGCGGCCGGGGTGGCGGAGAACCGCGGGGCGACGCCGGGCTGCACGGTGCCGTGCTGCTCGGTGTAGCTGCCGCGGGCCGCCAGGTGCGGGTGCGCGGCGGCCTGACGCATCGTCAGAACCGGTGCAACACAGGCGTCGTGGGCCTCGAACCGGTCGGTCCACTCGGCCTGGGTGCGGGTGGCGAAACGCTGTGCGATCCGCTCGCGCAGCTCGGGCCAGCGGGGCAGGTCGTACTGGGCGGGGGCGTCGTCGCCGAGTTCCAGCAGGCGGGTGAACTCGGCGTAGAACTGCGGCTCCAGCGGGCCGACGGCCATCCACTGCCCGTCGGCGGTGGCGAAGGTTCCGTACCAGGGCGCGCCGCCGTCCAGCAGGTTGACGCCGCGCCGGTCCTGCCAGAGGCCCGCGTCGAGCAGGCCCCACAGCATGGTGGACAGGTGCGCGGCGCCGTCCACGATCGCGGCGTCGACGACCTGGCCGGCGCCGGTGGACCGGGCGTGGTGCAGGGCGGCCAGCAGGCCGACCACCAGGTACAGCGAGCCGCCCGCGTAGTCGCCCAGCAGGTTGGCGGGGATCGCCGGGGGGCCGCCGGCGTCGCCGACCAGGCCGAGGACGCCGGAGGTGGCGAGGTAGGTGATGTCGTGGCCCGCGCGGTCGGCCAGCGGGCCGGACTGGCCCCAGCCGGTCATCCGGCCGTACACCAGCGCCGGGTTGCGGGCCAGGCACTGGTCCGGGCCGACGCCCAGCCGCTCGGCGACGCCCGGACGGTAGCCCTCGATCAACAGGTCGGCGCGGGCGGCGAGTTCGAGCACCAGGCCGGCGCCATCCGGGGACTTCAGGTCCACGACCACCGAGCGCTTGTTGCGGTTGGTGAGGTCCTGCTCCGGGGCCGGCCCGAGCGCCTGCCCGCCCGGGCGGTCCACCCGCACCACGTCCGCCCCCAGGTCGGCGAGCAGCATCGCGGCGAACGGGCCGGGTCCGATGCCCGCCAGCTCCAGGACCCGGACGCCCGCGAGCGGCCCGGCGGCCTTGACGGGGGGTGTTGCGGGGGTCATCGGCGGCTGCCTCCCAGGTTTGACAGTAAAGCTGTCACAGTGGCGATGATAGGGATGCGACTCGCCGGTAACAAGAGTCCGCCGCGCAGTCTGTACGACCATGGAAGGGCGTCCGACCGACCGGAGGGAAACCCGCCATGCCCGACCGCGACACCGCCGTCCTCGACGACCCCGTCGCCGCCGCCCTGTGCGGCCCGCACGCCCACCTCGCCCGCCGCCACGGCCGGGCCGCCAGCTACCACCCCGACATCGCGAGCATCTCCACCCTCACGGCCAACCGCGACGCCGGCGTCTGGGACGACCTGGCGGAACTCCTCGGCGCCGACGCCTTCGCCCTCCTCTTCCACTGCCCCGCCCTGCCGCCCTCCCACTGGGTGTCCGAATTCACCATGGGCGGCTACCAGTTGATCCACACCGGCCCGCGCCCCCCGCGTCCCCGTCGCGCGGCGGACCTCGTCGAACTCGGCCCCGCGGACGTCCCCGAGATGCTCGCCCTCGTCGAACGCACCCGCCCCGGCCCCTTCCACGCCCGCACCATCGAACTCGGCACCTACCTCGGCGTCCGCGAGAACGGCGCCCTCGTGGCCATGGCCGGCGAGAGGCTCAAGCCGCCGGGCTGGACCGAGATCAGCGCCGTCTGCACCGCCCCCGAAGCCCGCGGCCGCGGCCACGCCGCGACGCTCATCACCACCCTCGTCCACCACATCACCGCCCGCGGCGAGCACCCCTTCCTCCACGTCGCCGCCGACAACCCCGCGCTCGGGCTGTACCGGCGCCTCGGCTTCGAGATCCGCACCGAAGTCACCTTCCGGGGGTTCCGGACGCCGTGAGACGTGAACTGCGCGACAAGCGCACGTCACGTCCTGGTTGTGCTCCTACCGCTGCCAGTGGCGGATTTCGAGTGCCGCCGCCACTTCGAGCGGGTTCTCGGCGAGGGGGCGCGGGAGCAGCGTCTCCGCGTGGGCGAGGCGGCGAAGGAGCGTGTTGCGGTGGGTGAAGAGGCGCGCCGCCGCTCGCGTCGCGTTGCACTGTTCGGCGAGGTAGGCGCGGACCGCTTCGGCCGGCGGGCCGTCGAGCGGGCCGAGGACGCGGCGGACGAAGCGGTCGGCGACGTCGAGGTCCTGGGTGAGGAGGGCGACGAGTTCGACGTCCTCGTGCGAGGCGAGGCGTTGGACGGAGGCGAGGCGGGCGAGCATGCGCTGGGTGGTGAGCGCGTCGAGGTGGCTGCGGCGGAAGCCGTTGACGCCGGTGGCGGTGGGGCCGAGGGCGATGCGGACGGCGGGGAGCCGGTCGAGGCCCGCGCGCAGGGCGGAGGTCGAGGGGCGGGCGGCGGTCCAGACCCAGCGCGAGGCCGCGCTCGCGGTGACGTCGAGGACCGGTGGGCGGCCCGCGGAGGACGCCAACAGGTCGGCGGCGCGGTCGAGTTGGGCGAAGTCCTGGTCGAGGTCGTCCACCCACAGGACCGCGGCGGTGTGCGTCCCGGTGAGCGGGTAGCCGAGCCGGGCCTCCGCCCGGGCGCGGGTGATCGGGGCGCCGTCGAGCAGGAGTGTGACGGCGTGCAGCCGGTCCGCGTGGTGGGAGCCGGTGAGTGCGGCGCGTTCGGCGCGCAGCAGGGCGGACATCTCGCCGACGCAGGCGTCGACGAAGGCGGAGATGGAGCGCAGGGAGACGTCCAGGAGCTCGCGGATCTCGTCCGGGTCGGTGGTGAGCGAGCAGGCGATCCGGGTCCAGAGGCGGACGGCGACGCTCTCGCCGGCCCGGTAGGAGTCGAGGGCGGGTTCGTCCAGGCCGCGGCGGACGATGTCGCGGGCGATGAGGCGCTGTTCCTCGCCGTCGGGTGCGGCGGGGACGGGCGCGCCGGGGGCGGTGACGTTGGCGGCGGCCCAGCGCAGCAGGTTGGCCCGGTTGACGCGGCGCAGTCCGGCCGAGAGGACGGGGTCGTCGGCGATCAGCCGCCGGGTCTCGCCGGCGAGGGTCGCGGCGTCGAGTTCGGCCAGCCACTCGGCGGGCGGGTTGAGTGCGGTCTCGGCGCCCTGGCGGATCAGCCGGAGGATCCGGGGCGGGGGCAGCGGCGGCATGTCCGTCACGGTAGTGGTGCACTGTGCACCGGGGAAGGGGCAGTACGGTGCAGGTTGAACCTGGGCAACCGGCGTGCCCGGTGGGGACGATGACTGGGTTCCGCCCACCAGTCCTGCCACTTCCGGGAGCCGCCCGTGTCCACCGCCACCGCCGCGCAGCACGAGCGGACCGCCGCGCCCGTCGAGCACCTGGACGTGCTGATCGTCGGCGCCGGGATCTCCGGGATCGGCGCGGGCCGGTACCTGACCACGGAGTCGCCGGGCAGGTCGTTCGCGATCCTGGAGGCCCGGGGCGAGCTCGGCGGCACCTGGGACCTGTTCCGCTACCCGGGCATCCGGTCCGACTCGGACCTGCACACCTTCGGGTACGCGTTCAAGCCGTGGCGGGAGAAGGAATCGATCGCCGACGCCCCGCAGATCCTCTCCTACCTGCGCGAAACCGTCCGGGAGAACGGTTTGCAGGACCGGATCCGCTACCACCACCGGATCCGGGAGGCGTCCTGGTCGACGGCGGATGCCCGCTGGACGGTCCGGGTGGAGCGCGCAGACACCGGCGAGCAGCTGACACTGACCTGCGGCTGGCTGTTCTGCGCGACGGGCTACTACCGCTACGACCAGGGCTTCACCCCGGAGTTCCCGGGCCTGGAGCGCTACACCGGCACGGTCGTCCATCCGCAGCACTGGCCGGAGGACCTCGACTGGGCGGGCAGGCGCGTGCTGGTGATCGGCAGCGGCGCGACCGCCGTCACGCTGGTGCCCGCGCTGGCGAAGCGGGCCCGGCGGGTGACGATGCTCCAGCGGACGCCGACGTACATCATGCCGGTGCCGCGCCGCGACCACGTCGCCAACCTGCTGCGGCGGGTGCTCGGCGAGGAGCGCGGCTACGCGCTGGCCCGGCGCAAGAACATCGCCCAGCAGTACGCGATCTGGTCGTTCTGCCAGCGCCGCCCGAAGGCCGCGCGGCGGATCATCCGCTGGGTCAACGCCCGCCGACTGCCCAAGGGCTACCCGGTGGACGAGCACTTCTCCCCGCCGTACGACCCGTGGGACCAGCGGCTGTGCGCCGTCCCCGACGGCGACCTGTTCAAGGCGATCAAGGCCGGCCGGGCCGACGTGGTGACCGACCGGATCCGCACCTTCACCGAGAACGGCGTGCTGCTGGAGTCCGGGCGGGAGCTGGAGGCCGACCTCGTGGTCACCGCGACCGGGCTGAACGTGCAGGCGTTCGGCGGCATCCCGATGAGCGTGGACGGCGAGCCCGTGCGGCTCGCCGAGACCGTCGCGTTCAAGGGCATGATGCTCTCCGGCGTGCCCAACTTCGCGTACGCGATCGGCTACACCAACTCGTCCTGGACGCTGAAGATCGGCCTGCTGTGCGAGCACTTCTGCCGCCTGCTGGCCCACATGGAGCGGCAGGGGCACCAGGTCTGCCGGCCCGAGATCGCCGACCCGGCGATGGCCACCCGGCCGTTCCTGGACTTCGCGGCCGGCTACATCCGGCGCGCCGTGGACGGGCTGCCCCGGCAGGGCGACCGGGGGCCGTGGCGGACGTCCAGCAGCTACCGCGACGACGAGCGGACGCTCGGCGCGGGCCGCGTCGCCGACCCCGAGCTGCACTTCTCCTGACCCCGCCCGTCCCGTCCCGCGCATCCCGTCCCGCCCGCGCCGCCGCCCCTTGCCCCGCGGCGGGAGCGGGCGGAGGCTGGGAGGAAGGCGCACCGGCCGCCCGACGCCGGTGCGCACGGGAAGGTGACACGTCATGCAGAACCACTGGGTCGTCGACCTGAGCTTCGACGAGGACGAGTCCCGCACCAGCTGCACCGCCTCGCTCAGCGGCTTCAGCGCCCCCGGGGCCCAAGGCACCGGCGAGGCCCGCCGCAACCCGACCGACGACGGCGACAGCGTCATCGGCGAGGAACTGGCGGCGGCACGCGCCTGCCACGACCTCGCGCACCAACTGGTCGGCCGCGCCGCCGCCGGCATCGAGGGCCACACGCACGTCCCCGCGCACCTGGCGCTCTGAACTCCCGCGCGGGCCGGGCCAGTCCACGGTCGGTGATCTTTTCGGACCGCCGAACCGGCAGGTAGAGTGCGGCGATCAGTCGTGCCCACGGGGGGCACCAGCGAGACGAACACCGGTGACCGCATGACCGTCTGGACCCGGCCCGCCCTGTGGTGGCGCTGCGCCATAGCCCTGTCCGCGTTCCTGGGGATCTACCTCAGCAACAGCTCGCTGGTGTACTTCACGCTGCAGAGCAACGTGCTCGTGGTCGGGTACTTCCTCGGCGCGGCCTACTGGATGGTCAAGCGCGGCACCGTCGACGCCCCCGCGCCCCGGCTGCGCGGCGCGGTCGTCCTGTACATCACCATCACCGGCATCGTCGCGCACGTGCTGCTCAACCACGGCGAGAACCCGCTGCCCGGCCTGGTCTCCGGCCCCGACCGCCTCCAGCACTGGTCGAGCTTCTTCCTGCACTACACCACCCCGCTGATGGTCCTCGCGGACTGGCTGGTGCTCTCCCCCCGCAACGCCTCCCGCTGGCGCGACCTCCCGCTCTGGCTCTCCTACCCCCTCGGCTACGCCTTCCTCACCGAGGCCCGCGCCATCGCCTTCCCGGACTTCCCCCTCCGCTACCCCTACTTCTTCCTCGACCCCACCGAGAAGGGCTACGGCTGGGTCGGCCTCCAGATGATCCAACTCACCCTCGAATTCGTCGTCCTCGCCGCCCTCGTCGTCGCCCTCGACCGCCTCGGCACCAAACTCCGCCGCACCCCCGCGGCCCCCGCAGAGGCCTGACGCGTCAGCGGGTGGAGCCCATGGTTTTCGACACTCTCGCGGCGGTGGCGGCGACGACCGGGCCGAGTTCGCGGGCGCGGGCGGCGGTGATGCGGGAGGTGAGGGCGGAGGTGGAGATGGCGCCGATGACGGTGTTGTTGTGGTCGAAGACCGGGGCGGCGATGCAGCGGACCTCGGGTTCGTTCTCGCGGTCGTCGACGGCGTAGCCGCGGGTGCGGATGCGGGTGAGTTCGGTGCGCAGGGCGGCGGCCGAGGTCAGGGTGCGGGGGGTGATCGCGGGGAGGCCGTGGGCGATCACGGTGGCGATGGCGTCCTCCGGCATCCAGGCGAGCATGGCCTTGCCGACCGCGGTGCAGTACATGGGGGCGCGGCTGCCGATCCGTGAGGCCATCCGGACGGCGGTCTCGTTCTCGACCTTGTCGACGTAGACCACGTACGGCGCGTCGGGGACGCACAGGTGGACGGTGCCGCCGACCTCGCGCATCAGCTGGTGGGCCTCCTCGGAGGCGGCGGTGCGCAGGTCGAGGGTGGCCAGGTAGGCCTGGCCGAGCTGGAGGGCGCCGGGGCCGAGCCGGAAGTGCCCGGTGTCGCGGTCGCGGGCCAGCAGTTGGGCGTCGACCAGCGGCGCGGCGAGCCGCAGCACGGTGGACTTCGACATGCCGAGGCCGTCGGCGAGCGCGGTCAGGCTGAGGTCGCGGCCGGCCGCGGCGTGGTCGCGGACGTGTTCGAGCACCGCCAGGGCGCGGCGCAGCGACGCGGACTGGTTGCGTTCCGGCCGGTCGGCGGGCCGGCTGTCGGCGGCGGTGCTGCTGGTCATGGGGTGTGACGCTACGGCGCGCCGGGGTCCGGTGCCAGATCCGCAGCACATCGTTTTGCAGTGCAGAACTTTCGCGCTCTGCTCTTGTCGGCGTGCCCGGCGGCTTTCTAATGTCCCGCTCACACCGATCCCCCACCGCATGTCCGAGTTTTCTCCGGATCGTGCAGGTACATCCCGCTTTTCGGCGAGGAGATGACGTTGAGCATGAAGAAGCTGGCCCGTGGTGCCGCCCTTGCCGTGCTGGCGGGCACCGTGGCCACGGCCTGCGCGCCGGGCACCGCCAAGACCGCCTCGTCGGAGGACAAGCAGACCGGCACCGTGAAGGTCTGGCTGTACGACGAGGCGAACCGGGCGCCGAAGGAGCAGGTGGTGGCGCAGGCCGTCGCCGACTTCAAGGCGAAGCACGCGGACGTCGAGGTGCAGGTGTCGTACATTCCGACGGATGCCGGTCCGCGCGCGGAGAAGATGAAGGGCGCGTTCAACGACCCGTCCTCCGCGCCGGACGTGGTGGAGTTCGGCAACACCGACCTGTTCGGCTACACCGCCTCGGGCGGCCTCGCCGACATCACCTCCGACCTGGCGAGCTGGGAGGAGGGCAAGGACCTGCCGCAGGACCTGAAGGACACCGCGGTGGTGGACGGCAAGACGTACGGCCTGCCGTGGTGGCTGGGCGTGCGCGCGCTGTACTACCGCACCGACGTCTTCACCGAGCTGGGCCTGTCCGCGCCGACCACCTACGCGGAGCTGAAGTCGGCGGCGGAGAAGGTCCGTTCGGCGCACGGCGACATGCTGGGCATCGCGGTGGGCGGCAAGTACACCTTCGGTGCGCTGCCGTTCGTCTGGGCGAACGGCGGTGACCTGGCGACGGCGAACGGTTCGGCGTACACCTCGGCGATCGACTCGGAGAAGTCGCAGGCCGGCGTGAAGGCGTACACCGACCTGTTCACGGACGGGATCTGCCCGGCGCAGCAGTGCGCCGACCTGACCGGCGGCAAGACGGTGGAGTCGTTCGCGGCGGGCAAGGCCGGCATGGCGATCCTGCCGAACTCCTCGCGCAGCGCGGTGGAGGCGGGCGCCGCGAAGGGCAAGTACGCGATCGTTCCGCTGCCGGGCACGGCGGCCGGCCAGGTCGCGCCGGCGTT
This sequence comes from Kitasatospora sp. NPDC059795, assembly GCF_042732175.1. Lineage (NCBI taxonomy): Bacteria > Bacillati > Actinomycetota > Actinomycetes > Kitasatosporales > Streptomycetaceae > Kitasatospora > Kitasatospora sp. NPDC059795. The sequence goes on along the minus strand of NZ_JBHWID010000008.1, from coordinate 203,938 downwards.
CTCCGGCGGCAACGACCTGGGCGTCATGAAGTCCACCCAGCACCGCAGCCTGGCGGTCGACTTCATCAAGGAACTCGCCTCGAAGAAGAACCAGTTGGCGCTGTTCGACGCGATGGGCAACCTGCCGACGCTCACCTCGGCGCGCGCCGAGGTGGTGCAGAAGCAGCCGTGGCTGAAGCCGTTCACCGACACCATCGAGGCGGGCACCAAGTTCGTCCCGAAGGACGCCGCCTGGGCGAAGATCGACGCCCAGAACGTGGTGCCGACGATGCTCCAGAAGGTCATCACCGGCAAGGCCGACGTGGCTGCCGCGACCAAGGAGGCGGCGGCCTCGATGAACTCCTCCTTCAGCGGCAAGTAGCCGTCGACCCGGCGTCAATCTGTAGGAACGAAACGGAAGTTGTCGATGCCTGCCACGACCGTCACCGCCCGGGCGGACCACGGGGACTCCCCGGTCCGCCCGACGGGCGGCGCCCCCGCGAAGGGCCGCCGCCGATCCGGGCCGCTCGCCCGGATCCCCGTCCCGCTGTGGCTGCTGCTGCCGGCCGCGCTGGTGCTGATCCCGCTGTTCGGCTATCCGCTGTACCAGTTGGGCCTGCTGTCGGTGCTCAAGTTCGGCCAGCCGCAGGCGTCCGGCGGGGTGCCGACCGAGTTCGTCGGACTGTCCAACTACACGGACGTGCTGGGCGATGCGCAGTTCTGGTCGGTGCTCGGCCAGACCCTGGCGTTCGCCGCGTTCTGCGTCGTCGCCACCCTGGCGGTGGGCACGGTGTGCGCGGTGCTGCTGACCCGGGTCGGCAAGTGGCCGCGGCTGCTGCTGATGTTCGGCGCGCTCGGCGCGTGGGCCGCGCCCGCGATGACCGGCTCCACGGTGTGGATGTTCCTGCTGGACACCAACTCCGGCCTGGTCAACGAGATCCTGGGCACCCAGGGCCACAACTGGATGTACGACAAGTGGTCGGCGTTCGCGATGGTCGCCGTGGTCGTGGTCTGGCACAGCTTCCCGTTCGTGATGATCACCCTCTACGCGGGCATCCAGGCCATCCCGGACTCCGTCCTGGAGGCCGCCCGCCTGGACGGCGCCGGCACCGCCACGATCTTCCGCAGGATCATGCTGCCGATGCTGCGGCCGCTGCTGGTGATCGTGGTCATCCAGTCGATCATCTGGGACTTCAAGGTCTTCACCCAGATCTACGTGATGACCGGGGGCGGCGGCATCGCCGGCCAGAACCTCGTCCTCAACGTGTACGCCTACCAGAAGGCGTTCGTCGCGGAGAACTACAGCCTCGGCGCGGCGATCGGCGTCCTGATGACGCTGATCCTGCTGGCCGTCACCGCCGTGTACATCCGCAGCCTGCGCCGCTCCGGGGAGGAACTGTGAAGCGTGACAACCGCGTCCTGAGGCAGGGCGCGAACGTGCTGGCGATCGTGCTCGCCCTGCTGACGGTCTTCCCGCTGTACTGGATGGTGCTCTCCGCGCTCAAGCCGAAGGGCGAGATCACCTCCGCGCATCCGCGGCCCTGGACGTTCGCTCCGACGCTCGACAACTTCCGCAACGCACTGGGGGTTTCGGGCTTCGGACGGTACTTCCTGAACAGCATGGCGGTCGCCGTGGTCGTGGTGGTGGTCTCGGCCGCGATCGCGTTCCTCGCGGCCGTCGCGCTGTCCCGGTTCAAGTTCCGGTTCAGGACCACCATTCTGATCATGTTCCTGGTCGCGCAGATGGTCCCGGTCGAGGCGCTCACCATCCCGCTGTTCTTCCTGGTGCGCGACATCGGCACGGTCGCGCCCGGTTTCGGCCTCTCCTCGCTGGGCGCGCTGATGCTGGTCAACCTGGCGTTCTCGCTGCCGTTCGCGGTCTGGATGCTGCGCGGCTTCGTCGCCGCCGTCCCCGAGTCGCTGGAGGAGGCCGCCCGGATCGACGGCGCGAGCCGCTTCACCATCCTGTGGCGCATCCTCTTCCCGCTGGTCGCGCCCGGCCTCGCGGCGACCAGCGTGTTCTCCTTCATCACCGCCTGGAACGACTTCGTGTTCGCCAAGACGCTGATCCTGGACACCGACCACCAGACCCTGCCGGCGGCCCTGATGGTGTTCTTCAAGCCGGACGAGAACGACTGGGGCGGCATCATGGCGGCCTCCACCCTGATGACCGTCCCGGTGCTGATCTTCTTCGTCCTCGTCCAGCGGCACATGGTGTCCGGCCTCGGCGGCGCGGTGAAGGACTGACCTTCCGGCCGCCGTCGGCCGCCGCCGGCTACCCGGCCCAGGCGGCGAACGCCTGGTGGAAGCCGGGGAAGGTCTTGCGCACGCACCCGGGGTCGTCGAAGGTGATCCCGGGCGTGCGCAGCCCCGTGACCGCGAACGACATGACGATCCGGTGGTCGCCGTGGGTGGCGATCTCCGCCGCCTTCGGCGTCCCGGGCCGGATCTCGATCCAGTCCCGCCCGGTCCGCACGTCGATGCCGAGCCGCCGCAGGTTCTCCGCGCAGGCGTCCAGGCGGTCGCACTCCTTGACGCGGGTGTTGTACACGTCCTCGATCCGCACCGGGCCCGAGGCGAACGGCGCGATCGCGGCGAGGGTCGGCATGGTGTCGGAGATGTCCCGCATGTTGACGGTGCCGCCGGTCAGCGCCCCGCCTTTGACGGTGGTGGCGTCCGCTCCGACCTCCACCTCGGCGCCGAGCTTCTCCAGCACCTCGACGAACCGCAGGTCGCCCTGCAACGCGTTCCGCCCCAGCCCGCGCACCGTCACCTCACGGCCCGTCACCGCGGCCGCCGCGAAGAAGTACGACGCCGTCGACGCGTCCGGCTCGATCGCGTACCGCGTCGCCGTGTAGCCGCCCGGCGGCACGTGGAAGGTGTTCCCCTCCCGCTCCACCTCGACGCCGAAGCTGCGCATCATCGCGAGCGTGATCTCGACGTACGGCGCGGAGACCAGATCCGTCACCCGGATCCGCAGCCCGTTCTCCGTCAGCGGCCCGAGCAGCAGCAACGCCGTCAGGTACTGCGAGGACAGCCCGGCGTCCAGCGTCACCTCCCCGCCCTTCACCCCGTCCGTCCGCACACTCAACGGGTGATGGCCGTCCTCCCCGTGGCACTCCACCTCAACGCCCAACTCCCGCAACGCCGTTGTCAACGGCCCCAGCGGCCGCCGCCGCATCTGCGCCGACGCGTCGAAGTGGAACGTCCCCCGCCCCGCCGCGACCAGCGCCGGCAGGAACCGCGCCGTCGTCGCCCCGTCCCGGCAGAACACCCGCGCCCCGTCCACCCCCGGCCCCGCCGGCCGCCCCCCGACCCGCCACTCCCCCGCCCCGCGCGCCACCTCGTACCCCAGCGCGAGCAGCCCCTCCGCAAACCCCTCCGTGTCGTCCGACACCAACGGCCGCACCAACGCGGTCGTCCCGTCCGCGGCCGCCGCCAGGAACAACGCCCGCGCAGTGACCGACTTCGAACCGGGTATCTCGACGAACGTCATGGAGGCACTCCCACACCAACGACAACAGAACCACCCCCGATCCTGCCCTGCCCCACCCACCCGAGACAGCCCGTCTTACACCTCGGACACCCTCCCTGGAGATTCGCCTCAGCTGCCCGAGCTCGCCAGCACATTGGCCAGCGCCCGCTTGTTCGTGATCCATTTCGTGTCACCGGCGGAGACCATGTAGTGAACGGCTTCGAGGACGGCATCGTCGGCTACGGCGGGCTTGGCGAGGTGTGCTCGCATGTAGTGCTTGAAGAGCGCGGGCAGTTGGTCCGGCCGAGTTCCAGTCTTGGCTCTCAAGGAGAAGATCGGGAGGAACCACTCTGCGAAGCCGTCCTTGATCTCCCAGGTGGCGCGGTATGCCTCGTGCAGTGGTTGCAGGCTTGCCGTGTTGTCGTACGGGAGGTGGCCGTGCAGGGCGTACTGAAGCCGTATGCCGTTGTGTTCGCGGAAGTGCTGGCCGTGGGCGGCGATGTGGTTGGCCGCATTCTGGGTGATGGTCATGACGGCCACCTCCGCCCGGTGCTGCCGGGCTGCGGCGAGGACGGTGGCGTGGATGCCGACGCGCGGGTCGAGGACGAGGCCGTTGAGCCCGAAAGGCGAGAGGTCGATGCCGTGGTCGCGGGTTCGGGAGAGGATCAGGCGCGGGGCGACGTTGGCGACGGTGTGCTGGAGGTGCTTGGGCTGCTGGCGGTGGCTGGCGTGGATGTCCGAGCGGTCGAGGACGGGGCGGTCCTTCGCGAGTTCGGCGACGAGGTGGAGGCCGGTGCGGTCCCGGGTGTCGGTGCTGGCGCAGGCGTTGCAGGGGTGGCCGCCGGTGCCGGTCATGTGGCCGCAGGCCCGGCAGGTGGGGACGGTCTCGCGGCTGATGGTGAGGGTGCCGGCGCGGAGGTTGTTCTCGATCATCTCCAGTGTGAGGTTGGCGACCTCGGCGTCGGTGTCGGTCAGGATGCCGCCCACCGGGGACCGTCCGGACATGTACTTGGCGGCAATCAGGTCGGCCTCGAACTGCTGACGGGGGATCGCCGGCCCGTCGGCCTGGCGGTGGCGGAGGTCTCCGGCGAGGGTGACGGTGTTCCACAGGTGGGGTGCGGGCGGTGAACCGAGGATGGCGTTGAGTGCGGCGGCGAGGCGGATTCCGACGGCCTTGCCGGGGCGGGTCGCGAAGGTGAAGAGCCCGTTCTGGACAGGCCCGTTGAGGAACAGGTGTCGCACGGGCTCCTCCTAGATCGGCGGGGTGGTGGTTCCCGTCCGGGTGAACCGGCCGTCGTGCAGCTCGTAGTGGAGGATCGCGGCATTGGGCATCTTGCCCTTCCGCTCCTCGGCGAGGATCTCCGGCAGGCTGCGGAGTTCGAGCAGGGATCTGATCGCCACTGCGGCGGTCTGGTGGGTGAAGGCAACAACCGTGCGCGATTCTTGTAGTTCGGCCTGGGCGAGGGCGGCGAACTCGGCGGCCCGGTTGAGCACGCCCTCGGCGAGCGACTCGCCGCCGCCCGGCGCGGTCCAGACGTGCTTGCGCAGGCGGCGGTCCTCGGCGAGTGCGGGGTAGCTCTCGTAGAGCTCGCGCTTGGTCATGTAGGTGGCGTCGCCGTAGTGCTGCTCGTCCAGGAGCGCGGTCTGCCGGGGCCAGCCATCGGGGAGGGCGGGCAGAGCAATCGCGGCGGTGTCGATCGCCCTGCGGTAGGTCGAGGTGTAGACGTGCGGCGCGGGGCCGACGAGTTCCGGCATGACCCCAGCCAGCCACTGGGCCTGCCGGAAGCCCCGCGGGGTCAGGCCTACGATGGTGCGGGAGCTGGCGTGCGCGGCGGCTCCGCTGTAGGGGCGGGGGTCCTGGTAGAAGCCGCGGTACTTGTCGGCGTTCTCGACGGACTCGGCGTGCCGGACGACGAGCAGAGCCACGGTGCAGTTCCTATCCGGCGAGGTTGGCGACGTAGGAGCCGCTGACGGTCCAGGGGGTGAGTTCGATGCCGAAGCCGCTGTGTTCGCCGTCCTGGGTGTGGACCAGCTTGCCGGCCAGGTGCACGGTGTCGCCGGATCGGAACGCTCCGGTGTAGGCGCCGAGGTACGAGCGCATGTGGGTGATCCTGCGGGCGAAGGAGTCGGCTTCGTCGATGGTCGAGTTGAGGATGGTCTCGACCTTGATCCCGTAAATGGCCGGGGTAGTGAGGCCCTCGGCGTGGTCGGTGATCTTGGCGAGAAGCGAGATCTCGCCGATCTCCTTGGAGGAGATCCGGGCGAAGGTCTTGTCGCGGTCGGAGCGGATGGGCTCACAGTTGATGTGCGAGCCGGCACCAGCGGTGAGCCCTTGTAGCTTGCGGCGTTCCTGTTTGATGAGGGCGTCGAAGGAACTGCCCTCCATGTACTTGGCCCGACGGATGTACAGCCGGGTGAGGTCGTCTCCGTCGTACGGCCGGATCAGGTCGGCCTGTTGGAACAACTCCTGTGCGGCCTGGTAGCCGTCGGGTCCGTAGCAGACGAGGTCGATGTCCGAGCGCTCGTTGAAGCAGCCGACGAGGAAGGAGCCGGTGACGCCGATCAGGCCCTGGGCACCGTTCGCGGTGATCCGCTCGGCGATCGCCAGGAGGTCCTTGCCGACAGGGTTGTCGGCGACCGCGCCGGGGTCCTCGTGGATGGCGGCGAGGGCCTGGCGGCAGGAGTAGTGGACGGCCACGTCCTCGCGCGGGATGCCGGTGATGACACAGCCGAGAGTGTCGGAGTAGACGTAGCACTCCGGCCGGTCGGCCAGGATGCCGAACGACTTCGACACCACGCTGTTCTGCCGGTACGTCCGATCGAACAGCCGCCGGTCGCCCTTCTCGTCCGGGTGGTACTTGACGTAACCCAGGTAGTGGCTGCCCGGGTGGCTGTCGCCGATGACCTTGAACACGACTCCGTGGTGGTCCATCAGGTAGTCACGGTCGCGGACGGTGGGGATCGGGCTACCGGTGCTCAGCGGCGAACCGTTCCAGAGTGGGGAAGGCGCCGGTGTCGATCGTGCCGGACGACTCATACTGATCGAGTCCCCTCGTGAAAAGGGCGCGGCGGTACTGCCACTTGATGTGCTTGTCGTGCCGCGCGGGGTCGGTGGGCCGCATGAGGGCGAGGAAGAAGAAGCACTTGACGAGCAGGAAGTCGCCCAGGTGCTCGCTCACCCGCTGCCCGATCAGGGACGCGGTGGTCTCGTCGAGGGCGGCAACGTAGGCGGCGCGCTGTTCCGGGGCGATGCTGTAGCCCTTGCCGCCGCCCTTGAACGCCACGATGTCGAGCGCAGGGTAGACGTCGTAGCCGAGCGGGACCGGTCCGTGGTGCTGCCAGTCGATAACCCCGGCCCGGAGGACGTTGGGCAGGCCGTAGTCCAGGTGCCCGTGCACCATCGGGAGTTGGGCCAGCCGGTCGAGGGCATGCTTGACCGCCTCGTGGACGCGCGGGGTGTCGAAGTCCGGGTTCTCCTCGAAGACCTCGGCCGCGAAGGCCGCCTTCTCGAACCACGACGTGGCTGGGAGGGGGTGCCTCGCCTGGGCCTGGAGGAGCTTCGACGCGACGGCAGCCGCCGTGCTGATCACCTGGCAGCTGACATGACCGTCCCGCCCGGCGTCGGCCAGCGCCTCCTCGTGCAGCGAGCTGTCGCCGATGGCGCGCTCGACGACGAAGTAGCGACCGTCCTCCGAACCGCTGTCGACGATCTCCGGCACCGGGTAGCCGAGGCCGGCGGCCAGCTGCTGGAACTCCGCCTCCGCGCGCAGGTCCTCGCCACCGGTCCGCTTGTAGAGCAGGCCGTCGGCCGACCTCCACACCGCGCCTTGGGTGGCGGTTCTGTCCTTCACGAACTCCCAGTCGCTCATTCATCCGCCTTTCCGAAGTGCCGAAGCGGCTGTCCCACTCATCCCGTCCACCTGCGGTTGCTGCGCGCAGTCCGGCGGGCCGCTTCCGCGCGGGCCCTGTCATTGCGGTTCGCCGCGTGGACGTCGCCGGGGTCCGCGGCCCACTGGTCGCCACCGGCCGGCGGGGCGAGCACGAAGCGGCCCTGCTCGTCGGTCGCGCGGTACTCGCCGACCCGGTCGGCCCGCACGTCCACCACCAGGGCGCCGACCTCGGGTGTGCGCAGCACCTGCACCACGCTGCCGGCCCCGTGGCCGGCCCGGATGACCGAGAACCCCACGTCGAGTGCGAACGCAATCCCGGCGACGACCGCCGGAGGCACCCCGCCGAGCTGCACCAGGACCTCCCCGGTGAAGGCCGACTGGCCGTCAACTCCGAGTGACGGCAGTGCGATGCCTTCGGTCGCGAGCACGGCCCGCAGCTCCTCGCACGCATCGCGCGCTTCGTCGCGTCGGGCCCGGTGAAGGCGGGTCAGCAGAGAATCGGTCACGGCGGCACCGCCTGTCTCGTCGCTTCGCGATGATTACTTTCCGTGCTTCAATCGTGGCTGCTCGGCACCGCCCGGGGAAGCAACGGCGGCACAACAACCGAACTGCTCAGAGGTGACCGATGGTCAGCCCCAAGAAACTTGACCCCTCCAGCTCGCCCGCGGCGTTCTACGGGAGCGAGCTGCGCCGGCTGCGAGAGAGCGTCGGCATCTCCCAACAAGCCCTCGGCGAGCGTGTGTTCGTCTCCGGGGCCTACATCGGCCAGTTGGAGAACGCGACGCGACGGCCACAGCTGGACCTGTCGCGCCTGATCGACAAGGAGCTCGGCACCGGCGGTCACCTTGAGCGCCTTCATCCACTGCTGCGGCACTCACGAGTCGCCGAGTACTTCGTGGAGGCGGCTGAGCACGAGGCCCGCGCGCGAACCATCTCGGAGTATGCGGCCCTGGTGATACCTGGGCTGATCCAGACGCGAGAATATGCAGAAGCGATCTTCCTCGGCGCTCAACCACTCCTGAAGGAGAACGAGCTGGCCGATCGAGTGGCCGCGCGCCTGGAACGACAGAAGATCGTCGAGGACCCAACAGGCCCCGTGTTGTGGATGATCCTCGACGAGGCGGTCCTGCGCAGGGTAGTCGGTAGCAGACAAGTCATTGCGGATCAACTCCGCCACATCATTCGGCTGATCATCGAGCGTCATGTCATCGTCCAGGTGGTGGAGTTCGGGGCCGGTGCCCATGCCCTACTCGAAGGACTGATCACCCTGATGACCTTCGAAGATGCGCCGCCTTTGGTGTACGTGGAAGGGCCACACATCGGCCACCTGATCGACGAAACCGCTTTGGTGGCGAAATGCCGCCAGTCCTACGATTTGGTGCGGGCCGCCGCACTGTCACCAGAGGCGTCCCTGGCCCGGATCAAGTCGGCTGTGGAGGAACACAAACATGCGAGCGACCCCCAATGAGTCCGCCTCGCCGCGACGCTGGCGGAAGAGCAGTTACTCCGGAGGCAACGGCGGCACATGCGTCGAGGTGGACGATGCCAACTTCGGCCACGTCCGCGACTCCAAGGACCCGAACGGCACCGTCCTGACGTTCGCTCCGGCGGCGTGGGCCACCTTCGTGTCGGCCGTCACCGACGGGGAGTTCGGCGCCGTCTGAACCGCGAATCGATGCAGGCCCCGCCGCCCCTCTTACCGGGGGACGCTGTTGTTCATTCGGGCCTGCGCATGACGTCGGCCTTCAAGACCCCGTTGTGGCCTTGAAGGCCGACGTTGTCGTTCGGGGTGGGTGTGGATCGAGGACTCCCGCTTTCCGAAGGCCTGGGCCAGGGCTGCCGGATCGGCAGGTACGGATCCAGGACCCGCCCCGCACCGTCGCGACCACCGAGCAGGAAGAAGCCACCATGCAGCACCGCGTCCGCGCCGTCCTCCTCACCCCGAAGCACACCATGCTGCTGATCAAGCGCGTCCGCCCCGGAATCGACCCGTACTGGGTGATCGCCGGCGGCAAGATCGAGCCGACCGACGCGAGCCCCGAGGAGGCCCTGCTGCGCGAGGTCCGCGAGGAGATCGCCGGCGAAGCCCGGATCGTCGGCCTCCTCCACACCGTCGAAACCGCCACCGACCACGAGGACTTCTACCTCGCCACCGTCGAGAAGTGGAGCTTCGAGGACCGCACCGGACCTGAGTTCTGCCAGGAAGGCCGGGGCGAGTACCTCCTCGAAGAGATCCCCCTGACCACCGACGCCCTCGACGCGGTCAACCTCCTGCCCAAGGACTTCGCGGCCGTCCTGCGCGACGCCGTCGAACGTGGAGAACTCCCCGTCGCCCGTTGACCGTAGAAGCAGAAGGCCCCGCTGCCCCTCTTCCCGGGGTGGCGGGGCCTCGCTCGGTTCTCCGCTCGGCAGTTGCTACGCCGTGCGGGCGATCTCCTCGTGGGTGACCGGGTGGGCGAAGGGCAATCCGTCGACGTAGCGGGCGAGTTCGTCGGCGGCGGCGGCGGCCATGCGGTGGAGTTCGCCGCCGAGGGAGCCGGCGACGTGGGGGGTGAGGAGGACGTTGGGGAGGTCGTAGAGGGGGGAGTCGGCGGGGAGGGTCTCGGGGACGGTGACGTCGAGGATGGCGTCGATGCGGCCGGTGATCAGTTCGGCGGTGAGGGCGTCCTGGTCGATCAGGGAGCCGCGGGAGGTGTTGATCAGGGTCGCGCCGTCGGGCATCAGGGCGATCCGGCGGGCGTCCACCAGGTGCCTGGTCTCGGGGAGTTCGGGGGCGTGCACGCTCAACACGTCGGAGCGGGTGCACAGTTCGTCCATGGAGACCAACTCGGCTCCCAGCGAGGATGCTTGAGCAGGCGTCACATACGGGTCGTGCAGCAGGAGTTCGAAGTCATAGGGCGCGAGCAGTTCCAGCACCCGCCGCCCGATCCGGGAGGCGCCGACGATGCCGACGGTGCGGCGGTAGTTGCCGGTGGCGGCGTACGCGGCCTGCCAGTCGTGGGGGGCCCGCCGGGAGCGGTAGTCGGCGGCCAGGCGCAGCACCGGCTTGTTGCTGAACAGGACGGCGGCGACGGTGAATTCGGCGACCGGCAGGGCGTTGGCCCAGGCGGCGGAGGTGATGCCGAGGCCGCGGTCCCAGCAGGCGTCGGTGATGTGGTGCTTGACGGAGCCGGCGGCGTGCAGGACGGCGCGCAGGCGGGGTGCGGCGGCCAGGACGGAGTCCGTGAGCGGGGGGCAGCCCCAGCTGCTGATGAGGACCTCTGCGGAGGCGAGGGCCGCCGCACCCTCCGGGGAGGTGAAGTCGTCGATGACCAACTCGGGGTCGAGGTCGGCGAGTTCGACCAGCCGGGCCATGGTGTCGGGGGAGATCAGCCGGGCGGCGAGGTCGCGGTGCATGGCGAGCAGGGCGCGCGGGCGGGTCCGGACAGTGGCGTCGGAGGGCGGTGCCTCGGCGGGCGCGGAGTTGGGCATGGCGGGGCTCCCCAGAAGGCGCAGTGGAAAGGAGGAGGGGGGTTTACTTGACGCTGCCGGCGGTCATTCCGGCCTTCCAGTGGCGCTGGAGCACCACGAAGGCGATGACCAGCGGCAGGACGGCGAGCAGCGAACCGGTGACCACCAGCGGGTAGTACTCGGGGAAGGCGTGGGTCTGGGCGTTCCAGGTGTACAGGCCGAGGCTGACCGGGAAGAGCCGGTTGTCGGAGAGCATGACCAGCGGCAGGAAGAAGTTGTTCCAGATCGCGGTGAACTGGAACAGGAAGATGGTGACGAAGCCGGGCATGACCATCTTCAGGCCGATCGACCAGAAGATCCGCAGTTCGCTCGCGCCGTCCATCCGGGCGGCCTCCAGGGTCTCGCCGGGCAGGTAGCCGGCGCAGAACACCCGGGCCAGGTACACCCCGAACGGGTTGACCAGGGAGGGCAGCAGCACCGCCCAGTAGGTGTTGACGATGTGCAGCTGGGAGGCCAGCAGGTACATCGGCAGGGCGAGCGCGGTGGTCGGCACCAGCACGCCGAGCAGCACGACGCCGAACAGCTTCTCCTTGCCGCGGAAGCTGTAGACGTGGAACGCGTAGCCGGCGCCGACGCAGATCAGCGCGCACAGCAGGGCCCCGATCCCGGCGTACAGCAGGGAGTTGAGGTACCAGCGGAAGTAGATGCCGTCGCCGGTGGTGGCCAGGTCCTGCAGGTTCTGGCCGAGGTGGAAGTTGTCGGCGCCCAGCGAGCGGCCGCCGATCAGGTCGGCGGTGTTCTTGGCGGAGGCGGTGATCAGCCAGCCGAGCGGCAGCAGGGTGTACAGGGTGGCCAGCGCCAGTGCCCCGTTGACGGCGGTCTTGGACAGCGTCCAGGGGCGGCGCGGCTTTCCGGGCTCCGCGGTGTCGGCGGCGGGGCGCACGGGGGTGAGGGTGCTCATCGGGCGGTCTCCGTCCGCTTCTCGGCCCGCTGCCGGGCCGGCTTCGAGGTCCGCTTCTCGTCGCGGTCGCGGGTGAAGCGGGTGACGACGAAGGACAGCGCGGCGGCGACCAGGGCGAGGAGCACCGAGGACGCGGCGGCCAGGCCGTAGTCGTTGCGTTCGAACGCGGCGGCGTAGGAGTACATGTTGGGGGTCCAGGTGGAGACCACGCCGGGGGCGACGTCGTGCAGGATCACCGGTTCGGTGAACAGCTGGAGCGAGCCGATCACGGTGAACAGTCCGACCATCACCACGGACGCACGGATCAGCGGGATCTTCACGCTGAACGCGGTGCGCAGCGGCCCGGCGCCGTCGACCACGGCGGCTTCCAGCACCTCGCGCGGGATGGCCTGCAGCGCGGCGTAGAAGATCACCATGTTGTAGCCGGTCCACTCCCAGACCGCGATGTTGACGATCGCGGGCAGCGGGTGCCCGAACACGTCGACCTGGGCGCCGGCCGAGTTGAGCGCGTCGACCACGGGGCTGATGCCGGGGGTGTAGAGGTACGTCCACACCAGGGCGGCGATGATGCCGGGGACGGCGTGCGGCAGGAACAGCGCGAGCTGGAAGAACCGCTTGGCGCGGGCCAGCGCGGAGTCCAGCAGCAGGGCGACGGCCAGCGACAGGCCGAGCATCAGCGGGATGTACAGCAGGCAGTACTGGGCGGTGTTCCAGAAGCCGTCGCGGAACGCGGCGTCGCCGAGCGCCCGGGTGTAGTTGCCGATGCCGGTGAACACCTGGGTGGTGGTGCCGCCGAAGCCGAGGCCGGAGCGGCGCTCGCTGAACAGGCTGAGGTAGACGGCGTAGCCGATCGGGATCAGCGTGCAGGCGGTGAACAGCGCCAGGAACGGGGCGAGCAGGACGATCGGGGCGCCGAACGGGGCCCGGCGCCTGCGGGCGCCCGCCGCAGCGGCGGAACCGCCCCGGGCGGCGGCGGAGGTGCCGCCGCCCGGGACGGGAGTGGTGCCGGACATCAGCCGGCCACCTTCAGACCGCGGTTCTTCAGCTCGGCGAGGGTGGCCTGCTGGGCGGTGTCGACGGCGGACGGCACGGTGGTGCCCTGGCCGAGCTTGCCGAAGGCGTCCTTCATCGAGCTGTTGGTGGCGCCCATGGTCGGGCCCCAGGCCCAGTTCGGCTTGATGGCCTTCGCGGCGTCCTGGTAGACCGCGTAGATGTCCTGGCCGCCGTAGAACTCGGTCTTGAACGCGGCCTTGGCGACCGGGACCAGCTCGGGGTCGGCCGGGTACGCGGAGGAGGAGCCGGAGGCGATGCGGGCCTGGATGCCCTCGGGGGTGGTGGTCGCCCAGGTGGCGAACTCGACCGCGGCCTTGGCCTTCTTGCTGTCCTTGGAGACGGCGAAGGTGGTGCCGCCGAGCATGCCGGAGGCGGGCTGGCCGTCCCAGCTCGGCATCGGGGCGACCGCCCACTTGCCGTTCTCCGACGGGTCGGTGCCGAGGGTGGACTTCAGCACGCCGCCGCCCCACGCGGCGCCGAGGTACGCGGCGGTCTCGCCCTTCTGCAGCGAGGCGGTCCACTGCTGGCTGAACGAGGGCTGGACGCGGATCAGGTCGTCGGCGATCAGGCCCTGCCAGTAGTCGGCGACCTTCTTGGTCTCGGCACCGGCCATGTCGACCTTCCAGCTGTCGCCGCTGGTGCCGAACCACTTGGCGCCGGCCTGCCAGACCATCGCCTCGAAGGTGCTCGGGTCGTCCGGGAAGAACGTGGCGATGCGGGTGTTGGCGTCGGCGGCCTTCAGCTTCGCCGCGGCGCCCTTGAACTCGTCCCAGGTCTTCGGGACCGCGACCCCGGCCTTCTCGAACAGGTCCTTGCGGTAGTACAGGGCCTGCGGGGAGGCGTCCAGCGGCAGCGCCCAGGTGGAGCCGCCGAGCGTGGTCAGCTCCATCGACTGCGGCAGGTACTTGCCCTTGAGGTCGGCGGAGACCAGCTTGCTGATGTCCTGCACCGCGCCCTGGCTGACGAAGTCAGGCAGCTGCGGGTACTCGACGTTGAAGATGTCGGGGGCGTTGCCGGCCTTCACCGCGTTGGAGATCTTGGCGTAGCCGCCGGCGTTGCCGGACGGGATCTCCTCGAAGGTGACCTGGATGTTCGGGTGGGAGGCGTTGAACGCCTGCACCACGTCCTTGGTGCCCTTGGCCCAGCCCCAGAACGTGATCGAGACCGGCTTGCCGTCGCTGCCCGCGTCGGAGGCCGAGGCCGACTTGTCGCCGTCGCTGCCGCACGCGGCGAGCAGGGTCACGCCCAGGACGGTGGCGGTGGCGGCGGCGGCGAGACGGAGGGCTCTGCGGCGGTGGAGAGCGGGAGAGGACATGGCACGGCTCCTGTGGGGGTCCTTGAAACGCCGGGTAGGTACCCGATCACCCGATTTGAGCAGGTCGGGCCGGGTTGATCGCTATCTTGGGACGGCCCCCGATCAGACGTCAAGGGATTGGGATCAAATGATCTGTAGTGATCAATCGCATCTGCCCTGTTGAGCGCCGTTCACCTTGGGTTTTCGGCGTTTTCCGGGAGGTCACAATCGGATCAAGGAGATCATTCGATCAGTGATCCTTGACGGCGTGATCGGGTCTTCCTAGGGTCGGCCGGTGCAGCCCCCGCGCACACAGGAACGCCCACAGGAACCGAGGCCGCCATGCCGCACCCGCTCCCCCTCCCGCCGGAAGACCGCGCGCTCAGCCCGCACACCGGCTGGACCCGGGCCCACTGGGAGACCGCCGCGGACCGCCTGCTGGCCGCCGTCCGCCCGTACGCCGGGCCGGCCAACGCCCTGATCAACCTGCCCGGCACCCGGCCCAGTTGGTCCGGCCCCCGCTCCGACGGCCTGGAGGGGTACGCCCGCACCTTCCTGCTCGCCGCGATCCGGGTCGCCGGCGCGAACGGCGACGACCCCACCGGTCTGCTGGAGCGCTACGCCGAAGGCCTCGCCGCCGGCACCCGCACCCCCACCGACGAACGCGGACTCGGCGACGGCGACCTCACCTCCTGGCTCGCCGTCACCGACCGCGGCCAGGCCATGGTGGAGGCCGCCTCCGTCGCCATCGGCCTGCGCCTGACCCGCCGCTGGCTCTGGGACCGCCTCGACCCCACCGTCCAGGAACGCGCCGGCGCCTGGCTCGCCCAGGCCCTGCACCGGCAGCCCGTCGACAACAACTGGTGGCTGTTCCCGTTCACCGTCGGCGGCTTCCTCGCCGAGGTCGGCATCGACACCGACGCCGCGAACGCCGCGATCGACCGCGGCCTGGAACGCATCGACCGCTGGTACCTCGGCGACGGCTGGTACACCGACGGCCGCCCCCGCGCCATCGACCACTACAACGGCTGGGCCCTGCACCTCTACCCCGCCCTGCACGCCCACCTCGCCGCCGATCCGGCCCTCACCGACCGCTACGGGGCCCGCCTGCACGCCTACCTCGCCGACTACGCGCGGCTGTTCGACCGCACCGGCGCACCCGTCCACCAGGGCCGCTCGCTCAGCTACCGGTTCGCCGCCGCCGGCCCCGTCTGGGCCGGCGCCCTGCTCGGCACCACCCCGCTCGACCCCGGCACCACCCGGCGGATCGCCTCCGGCGCGCTGCGCTACTTCCTCGACCGCGACGCTCTCGACGAGAACGGCCTGCTCACCCTCGGCTGGCACGGCCCCTACCCGCCGATCGTCCAGCCCTACTCCGGCCCCGCCTCCCCCTACTGGGCCTCCGGCGGCTTCCTCGGCCTGCTCCTGCCCCCCGACCACCCCGTCTGGACCGCCCCCGAAACCCCCTCCCCCGCCGAGACCGCCGACGCCGTCACCCCGCTGCCCGCCCCCGGCTGGCTCGTCCAGTCCACCGCCGCCGACGGCCTGGTCCGCCTGCACAACCACGGCAGCGACGACCAGCCCGCGGACGCGCCCGTCCCCGACAACCCGCTCTACTCCCGGCTCGCCCACTCCACCCGCACCGGCCCCGACGCCGCCGCCGGCGACAACCACTTCGCCCTCGTGCTCGACGGCTCGCCCACCGAACGCGGCCCCATCACCCCGCTCGGCGCGGGCCGTCTCGGCGCCGCCGGCTGGGCCGCGTCCTCGCACCGCCCCCGGCACGACGGGGACGCCCTGCCCGGCGTCACCGTCACCTCCCTGACGCTCGCCCACGGACCCGACGAGGTCCGCGTCCACCACGTCTGCGGCGCGACGCCCGGCACCGCCGTCCGCGAGGGCGGCTGGGCCGTCACCGGCGCCGCGCCCGACGCCCGGGTGACCGGAGCGCACGCCCTCGTCACCGGCGACGACCGCCTCCGCACCGAACTCCTCGCCCTCCACGGCTGGACCACCGCCGCCGCCGTCCCCGCCGGCACCGCCTTCGGCCCCACCGCCACCGTCCCCCACCTGCACGGCACGCTCCGCACCGCCCCCACCGCGACCTTCGCCGCCGCCGCCCGCCTCACCGCCGACCCCGCTGCGCTGCCGCCGCTCACGGCCCTCGCGTTCGCCCTCGCCGACGACACGGTCACCGTCACCTGGCCGGACGGGACGAGCACGAGCTGCGCGCTGCCCTCGGCCGGCTGACGCCCCGCCCACCGCCCACCCGCGCCGCTCGCCCGCCCGCCCCCTCGCGGGCGGGCGGGTGGGCGCACGAACAAGGACCCCGCCGTGCCCCTCGCCTTCTCGACCCTCGGTCTCCCCGGCCACCCCCTCGACGCCGTCCTCGCCCTCGCCGCCGACCACGGCTGGCAGGGCCTGGAACTCCGCGCCGCCCCCGGCGAGCCCGTCCACACCGGCCTGACCTCCGCCGAACGCCGCGCCACCGCACGGCAGTTCACCGCCGCGTCCGTCACCCCCCTCACCGTCGCCTCGTACGTCGGCATCGCCGAGCCCGGCCCGGACGCCCCCGTCCTCGCCGAGCTGCTCGCCCACCTCCACCTCGCCGCCGACCTGGGCGCCGCGTACGTCCGCGTCTTCCCCCGCGGCGGCGACAACCCCGCCGAGGGCACCCGCACCGCCGCCCGCCGGCTGCTCCGACTCGCCGACACATCGGCCGACCTGGGCGTCACCATGCTGGTCGAGACGCACGACTCCCACCGCTCCGGGGCCGCCCTCGCCGAACTCCTCGCCGCCGCCCCGCACCCGTCCGTCGGCGCGCTCTGGGACGTCATGCACACCTGGCTGGCCGGCGAGCCCCCGGCCGACTCGTACCGCCTGCTCGCCCCCCGTCTCGGCTACGTCCAGGTGAAGGACGTCGCCTCCCCCGCCGACCTCACCCCGCTCCCCCTCGGCGCCGGCGTCCTCCCCCTCCCGGCCTGCCTCGCCCAACTCCCCGCCGACAGCTGGATCTCCTGGGAGTACGAGGCCCCCTGGCACCCCGCCGCCGCCCCCCTCGCCCCCCGACTCGCCGCCGGCCGCGCCTACCTGACTTCCCTGCTCCCCGCCTGACTTCGCACAGCGGTACTGGGACGGTGCTGCTGACCGACCCCTGGTGCTGACCCCGCCGACCCGCCCTCGCAGTGGGAGGCCAACGCCGCCCGTCAGGCGGTCGCGGGGCGGTCGTCCAGGTGCGCGCCGAACTCGGCCGCCCGGACCTCGGCGATGCGCTCGTGGCGGGCTGTCCGGTCGGTCCAGGAGGCGTCGATGCCGAAGGCCGTGTTCGCGAACCCGAGCCTGCCGATCGCCTGCGGCACGGCCGGGTCGCCGGGGGCGAGGAGTTGCACCGGGTCGCCGATGGCGAGCATGTACGGGGGGACGAAGCACTCGTCCGGCAGCTCCGTCCGGGCGTGGACCAGCGCGGCGACGGCCACCACCGAACCCGCCCCGACCCGGGCCTCCTGCAGCACGCTGACCGACGTGGCCAGGTACGAGGCACGCCGGACGGTGCACCCCAGCAGCGTGGCATGCGGACCGACGAACACATGGTCGGCCAGTCTGACCGGCTGATTGGTGGCGACGGCGGAGGCCCGCAGGACGGCGTTCTCGCACACCACCGTCGCCTCCCCGACCTCGACGTACGAGCCCTCCGCGTCCAGCACCGCGCCGTACATCACCCGCGCGCGGGGACCGATCCGGACGTCGCCGACGAGCGTGGCGGTCGGTGCGACGTAGGCGGTGGGGTGGACCTGCGGGACGGCGCCGCGGTGCTCGATCCGGATTCCCTGCGAGTGCGTGGTCATGGGCCTGGATTCTCGACGCCCGCGAGCCGGCCCGCTGGCGGGTATCGGACATCGCACGCCCTTACGGGCGACCGATCTCCGCCAGGTCCTCCGCGAGGTCCGCGAGGGTGAGTTCGGGGTTGAGGGCGGCGACCAGTTCGTCCGTCAGCGGTTCGCCGGCGAAGACCGCCCGGACGGCGGCCAGGTCGATCTCGTCCTCCAGGTACTCCTCGGCGTGGGCGTGGTACGCCTCGGGCCGGCGGTCCGTCAGCAGGGCGAACAGCTGGTCCGCGCCGTCCGGGTCGTCCCCGGCGGGGAACTCGATGGCGCCGTGCCGCCATGCGTCGTCGGTGGTCTCGCGCCACAGGCAGGCCGTCACCACCGGGATGCCGTCCTCGTCGCTGAACGCCGGTTCGGCGACCTGCGCGGCGAACACCGCCGGGACGTCGTCGAGCACCCCGGGCCACACCGCGCGGTCCTCGCCGCCGTACGGGCTCATCGCCGCCTCGTGGGCGAACCCGCGCACGTACGCCCCGGCCGCGGTGAACACGATCGCGTACTCGTCGCCCGAGCCGTCCCGCATCGAGGCCGTCTCCTCGCCCGCCTCGACGTTCCACCGCGCGTCGTAGCCGAAGTACCGGTCTCCCCACTCCGGCAGCAGGATCGCGTCCAGCACGGCCAAGATCCGGCAGTGGTCCCGGAGTTCGGCGGGGGAAGGCAGCTCCGACGCCACCCGTTCAACAGTCATGCGAGACATCCAAGCAGGTCAGACCCACCATCCCCGACCCCGGGGCCGTCGGAGTCAGGCCCCGCCGTCTCCGCCGCAGGAGGTGCGGACCTTGAGGGCGGGGAGGAGTTCGACGTGGTACGCAGGGAGGCCGGCGCCGCCGTCGAGGCGGCGGAGGAGGAGTTCGAGGGCGGCGGCGCCGACGGACTTCTTGGGCGGGGCGACGGCGGTGAGCGGGGGCGCGGCGAGGGCGGCGAAGACGTCGTCGTAGGAGATCAGGGCGACGTCCTCGGGGACGCGCAGGCCGCGGATGCGCAGCAGGGGCGGGAGTTGGATGGCGTCCTGGTCGTTGTGGACCAGGACGGCGCGGACGCCGTCGGCGGTGGCTTCGGCGATCTGCTGGGCGACCCACTCGGGGTCGGGGATGTTGGTGGGCGCACCGGGGCGGTGCATGTCGATGACGGGGCGGGTGCGCAGGCCGAGCAGCGGGACGGCTTCGGCGTAGCCGGTGCGGACCTGGTGGGCCGTCCAGGTGTCGGCGCGGGCGGCGAGCAGCACGGTGTCGTGGCCGAGGCCGGCGAGGTGCCGCAGGGCGAGCAGGACGCCGTGGCGGTGGTCGGAGCCGACGGCGTCGAGTTCGGCGGCGGCGCTGCCGGGGTCGGCCTTGCGTTCCACCAGGACGGCGGGGACGGGGAGTTCGGCCAGCCAGTGCTGGTCGCCGGGGTGGTGGGGCGGGTCGCCGGGCTGCCAGTTGGGGGTGAGCAGCAGGCCGTCGACGCCGGATTCGAGGAGTCGTTCGACCTGGGCGCGGTCGTCGCGGGCCTCGTAGGCGGCGATGCCGAGGACCAGGCGGGCGCCGGCGGCGGTGGCGGCGGCGCGGGCGCCGGCGATCACTTCGTCGAAGTAGGAGCCGACGGTGGGGACGAGCATGCCGATGACCCGGTCGTGGCGGGCGTTCGTGCCGCTGTCGGGGAGGGCGACGGAGCCGTGCGAGCGGGCGAGTTCGCCGGCGTCGGCGAGGGCGGCGACGTCCCGGCGGACGGTGACCGCGGGGATGCCGAGGCGGGTGGCCAGGTCGACCACCCGGACGGTGCCGAGGTCGCGCACGACCTGCAGGATCCGTGCCCGGCGTTCGTCTGCCGTGACGGTCATGGCGTCCTCTCCTGGTGCGGGCCGCGGCCCCGATCGGGTCGCGGTGGCAGTCGCGGCACCGGTCGGCACCACTCCTGTTCGATCAATTTTTATCATTCGATCGGCATTCGATCGAAAGGTCTGAAGTTATTGACTCGATCACATGGTCAACCTGCGGTGCGGACTCGGGCGCCCCATCCGACCCTCCATGCTTCCGGCGGGCACGGCGTGGTACCTGGACTGTTCGGCCGCGACCGACGGCTCGGGCAGCCAGGCCGGTCCGTGGAACAGCCTTGCCTCCGCCAATACGCACCTCTTCCGGCCCGGTGACCAGTTGCTGCTCAAGCGCGGCGCGACCTGCACCGGCACCCTGCAGCCGCAGGGATCCGGTACGGTCGGCGCGCCGATCATCCTGGCGGGCTACGGTACCGGCACCGCCCGCCCGGTGGTGGCCGGTGACCCGGCGAGCAGCCGGAACGCGGCCGTCCGCCTCTTCAACGTGGAGCAGTGGGAGATCCACGACCTGGAGATCACCTTCCGGGACACCGCCACCGCGCACAGCGGCGCCGCCGCCGTCCGGGTCGGCCCGGCGCAGGCCGCCGCCGAGCAGGTGATCGGCCTTCAGCCCAACACCACCTACCGGCTGACCGGTTGGGGCAAGGTGTCGGCCTCCGGCACCGAACTGTCGCTGGGCGCCAAGGAGTACGACGCCGCCGGCTCCAGCAACCGCGCGGCCTTCACCACGACCGGCTGGAGCCAGGGCACGGCCGTCTTCACCACCGGCCCGACCGCCACCACCGCGCGCATCTACTGCTATGCGCGCAGCGGCAGCGGCTACGGCTGGTGCGACGACGTGACCGTCGCCAAGGCCTGACGCCCCGAGCGGCGGCTCAGCGCGGATCCACCGCGTGGAGCTCACCCCCGTCCCACTCCAGCCAGCGGGTGATGCCGATCTCCCGCAGGAACGGGTAGTCGTGGCTGGCGACGATCAGCGTGCCCCGGTAGCCCGCGAGGGCCTGGGTGAGCTGGCGGACGCTGGCCAGATCCAGGTTGTTGGTCGGCTCGTCGAGCAGCAGCAGTTGCGGCGGCGGGTCGGCCAGCAGCAGGGCGGCCAGCGTGGCCCGGAAGCGCTCGCCGCCGGAGAGCGTGCCGGCGGGCTGGTCGGCCCGCGCGCCGCGGAACAGGAACCGGGCCAGCCGGGCCCGGACGTCGTTGTCCGTGGCGGCCGGGGCGTACGCCTTGACGTTCCGGAAGACGGTGGCGTCGTCGTCCAGCACGTCGAGGCGCTGCGGCAGGTACCGCAGCGGCACCGGCGTGGTGATCACGCCCTCGGCGGGGGCGAGTTCGCCCGCGACGGTGCGCAGCAGCGTGGTCTTGCCGGAGCCGTTGCGGCCGATCAGGGCGACCCGTTCGGGGCCGCGCAGCTCCAGGTCGACCACCCCGCCGTGGGCGAGGCGGACGCGTTCGAGCTGCAGGACGCTGCGCCCGGCGGGGACGGCGGTGCGGGGCAGGTCGATGCGGATCTCCGCGTCGTCCCGCACCGCCTCCTCGGCGGCGGCGAGGCGTTCCTTGGCCTCGTTGAGGCGTTCGGTGTGCATGCCGCGCAGCCGGCCGGCGGTCTCCTCGCCCTTGCCCTGGAGCTTGTCGGCGAGGGCCTTGGGGTCGTTGCGCCGCACCGAGCGGGCCTTGCCGTAGGCCGCGGACTTGGCGAGCCGCTGGGCGGCCTCGACCAGATCCCGCTTCTGGCGTTTCACGTCGGCCCCGGCGTTGCGGACCATCCGTTCGGCGTTCTCCTGCTCGGCCGCCAGGGCCTCCTGGTAGGCGCTGAAGTTGCCGCCGTACCAGGTGACTTCGCCGTCCCGCAGGTCGGCGATCTGGTCGACCCGGTCGAGCAGCTCCCGGTCGTGGCTGACCAGCAGCAGCACGCCCGGGAAGGCGGCCACCGCGTCGTACAGCCGGGCCCGGGCCCGGGCGTCCAGGTTGTTGGTCGGCTCGTCGAGCAGCAGGACGTCCGGTCGGCGCAGCAGCAGGGCGGCGAGGTGCAGCAGGACGGCCTGGCCGCCGGAGAGTTCGCCGGTGGTGCGGTCGAGGTGCAGCTCCGCCAGGCCGAGGCGGTCGAGGGTGGCGCGGGCGCGCTCCTCGACGTCCCAGTCGTCGCCGATGGTGGCGAAGTGCCGTTCGTCGACGTCTCCCGACTCGATGGCGTGCAGGGCTTCGCGCTGGGCGCGGATGCCGAGCGTCTCGTCCACCCGCCGGCCGGAGGCGACCGTCAGGTCCTGTGGCAGGTAGGCGAGTTCGCCGGCGATCCGGACGGTGCCGGAGGCCGGGGCGAGCTCGCCGGCGATCAGCCGCAGCAGGGTGGACTTGCCGGAGCCGTTCAGGCCGACCAGCCCCGTCCGGCCGGGGCCGACCGCGAGGTGGAAACCGCTCAGCACGGGGCGGCCGTCGGGCCATTCGAAGCCGAGGTCGGTGCAGAGGATCGAGGTGGTGGGTTGCGCCATGGAGGGCCTCCGGTGGTTGCCGTGGAAAAGGGGACAACACGGGGAGACACCGAGGACGCGGCTGCGAGAAGGGCCGTCACGGGAAAGCAGAAACCCGCACGGGAGCCATGGATCGCTGCCCTGCCGAGGTCGCACTCGCGCCCGCACGCCGAGAAACCCGGGAACAACACGGGTGTGGCGTGGCGCGGTGTCTCATGACCTCAGACAAGCAACGGCCTTCTCCAGACATGCGGGAATGTGACGCCTCCGAGCGTACGCAGCGCCCACCCGGCGGTGCAACGGAATTAAGTCCCGAGTCGACCGGCGGGCGCTGTCGGCGGCTCCCGCCATGCCGGCGGGCATGCACGAGGACGAGTTCCGGCAGTTGATCGAAGGGTGCCGGAGCGTACCGGCGGCCGACCGGCGAGGAGTGGGACCGCGGCGCCACCCACAGTGACGAGTCGTACGCCGACGCCGAGGGGTGGGCCGGCCCGGCCGGGAGCACTTCGGCCGCCGTCTAAAATCGACTCATCATGACTGCCACTCTCGTCGTCAAGGACCTCGCCGCCGGCCACGGTGAGCGCACGCTGTTTGCCGGGCTGGACCTGGTCGTCGCCCCCGGGGACGTGATCGGACTGGTCGGGGTGAACGGCGCGGGCAAGTCCACCCTGCTGCGGCTGCTGGCCGGGCTGGACGCGCCGGAGGGCGGCAGCCTGAAGCTGAGCCCGCCGACCGCGAACGTCGGCCACCTGCCGCAGGAGCCGGAGCGCCGCGAGGGCGAGTCGGTGCGCGACTTCCTGGCCCGCCGGACGGGCGTCGCGGCGGCGCAGGCGGCGCTGGACGAGGCGACCGAGGGCCTGGTGGAAGGCCGGCCGGGCGCGGACGACGCGTACGCGGCGAGCCTGGACCGCTGGCTGGACCTGGGCGGCGCCGACCTGGAGGAGCGGGCCGAGGAGGTCGCCGGCCAGCTGGGCCTGAAGGTCTCGCTGGACCTGCCGATGACGGCGCTGTCCGGCGGCCAGGCGGCCCGCGCGGGCCTGGCCTCGCTGCTGCTGTCCCGTTACGACGTGTTCCTGCTGGACGAGCCCACCAACGACCTGGACCTGGACGGCCTGGAGCGCCTGGAGGCGTTCGTCAAGGGCCTGCGCGCGGGCACCGTGCTGATCAGCCACGACCGCGAGTTCCTGGCCCGCACCGTCACCCGCGTCCTCGAACTGGACCTGCACCAGAACCAGGTGAACGTGTACGGCGGCGGCTACGAGTCGTACCTGGAGGAGCGGGCGATCTCCCGCCGGCACGCCCGCGAGCAGTACGAGGAGTTCGCGGACACCAAGTCCGGCCTGGAGGCGCGCGCCCAGATGCAGCGCAACTGGCTGGAGCACGGCGTGCGCAACGCCCGCCGCAAGGGCGGCGACAACGACAAGAAGGCCCGTGCGCAGCGCTCCGAGTCGACCGAGAAGCAGGCCGCGAAGGCCCGCCAGACGCAGCGGATGATCGAGCGGCTGGACGTGGTGGAGGAGCCCCGCAAGGAGTGGGACCTGCGGATGGAGATCGCCGCCGCGCCGCGCTCCGGCTCGGTGGTGGCGACGCTCCGTCAGGCCGCCGTCAAGCGCGGGGAGTTCGCGTTCGGCCCGGTGGACCTGCAGATCGACTGGGCGGACCGGGTCGCGATCACCGGCGCGAACGGCGCGGGCAAGTCGACGCTGCTGGCGGCGCTGCTGGGCCGGCTGGAGCTGGACTCGGGCAGCGCGGCGCTCGGTTCGGGCGTGCAGATCGGCGAGGTCGAGCAGGCCCGCGGCCACCTGTTCGGCGGCGACGCGGAGCGTCCGCTGCTGGAGGCGTTCTCCGCGGCCGTGCCGGACCTCAACCCGGAGGACGTGCGCACCCTGCTGGCCAAGTTCGGCCTGAAGGCGGTGCACGTGCTGCGCCCGGCCGCGACGCTGTCGCCGGGCGAGCGGACCAGGGCGGCGCTGGCGCTGCTGCAGGCCCGCGGGGTGAACCTGCTGGTGCTGGACGAGCCGACCAACCACCTGGACCTGCCCGCGATCGAGCAGTTGGAGTCGGCGCTCGCCTCCTACACCGGCACCCTGCTGCTGGTCACCCACGACCGGCGAATGCTGGACACGGTGAAGGTGAACCGCCGGCTGGTGGTCGCGGACGGCCGGGTCACCGAGGCCTGACCACGCGGCCGGCACGCGCGGGCAAGCACCGGCAGGCACCCACCCGCACGGGCACAAGCACCGGCACAAGCACGGGTGCAAGCACCGGCAAGTACCGGCAAGGGCCGAGTCTTCCGCTGCGCGCCCGTCATGTGCTGTGCTGTCGCCCATGGTTGACAGTGCATCCACCACCGAAGCGCCGTCCTTTCCGACGGTGCCGCTGCGTCCGATGAGCGTGCCCGCCGATGAGGCGGCGGACCGCTGCCGGGCCTTCCACGAGGTGATGGCTCAGCGCCGCACCGTCCGCGACTACTCGACCCGGCCGCTGCCCGAGGGCGTGCTGGAGACGGCGGTCCGGACGGCGGCGACCGCGCCGAGCGGGGCGCACGTGCAGCCGTGGCGGTTCGTGGTGGTGACCGATCCGGAGCGCAAGCGGCGGCTGCGGGAGGCCGCCGAGGCGGAGGAGCAGGAGTTCTACGGGCACCGGGCGTCCGAGGAGTGGTTGGCGGCGCTGGCCCCGATCGGCACCGACTGGCGCAAGCCGTTCTTGGAGGACGCGCCCGCGGTGATCGTGGTGTTCGAGGTGCACAAGGGCCCCAACTCGCCGCGCCCGTACTACACGAAGGAGAGCGTCGGGATCGCCGTCGGCCTGCTGCTGGCCTCGCTGCACCAGGCGGGCCTGGCCACGCTGACGCACACGCCGAGCCCGATGCGCTTCCTGAACGAGATCTGCGAGCGCCCGCAGGAGGAGCGCGCCGCGTACGTGATCCCGGTGGGCTACCCGGCGGACGACGCCCGGGTGCCGGATCTGGAGCGCAAGCCGCTGGACGAGGTGCTGGTGCGGCTCTGACCGCCGCCGGGCGGCGTGCGGGGCGGGAGGTGCTCCGGCGCGTGCGACCCCGCCCCGGCCCGGTCGGTGAACGAGCCGTGAGGGTACGGAATATCCGCTGGTGGGAGCGGTCGCGCATGGCCCATACTCCCGATCATGAGCCACTCCTCCGACGCACCTGACACCGGCACGCCCGACTCCGCCACGCCCGACTCCGCCACACCCGACGCCGGCACACCCGACGACGTGGCCCGGCCGCTGACCCCGGGCCGACCGCCCGAGCTGCTGCCGGTCGGCGGCGGCGCGCATCTGCGCCGCCGCCGACCGGTCGACGCCGCCGCGCTGAACGACGCGGTGATCGCCAACCTCGACCACCTGCGCCCGTACATGCCGTGGGCCGCCAACGCGCCGACGCTGCCGGAGAGCCAGCAGCTCTCGGTGCGCGGCGAGCAGGTCTGGGACGAGGGCACGGACTTCATGTACCTGCTCGGGCTGGACGCCGATCCGGCCGTCGTGATCGGCGGGTTCGGCCTGCACGGCCGGATCGGCCCGGGCGCGCTGGAGATCGGCTACTGGGTGCACCGCGAGCACACCGGCCGCGGCCTCGCCACCGCCGCCGCCCGCGCGCTCACCGAGGCCGCGCTGGCCCTGCCGGGCATCACCCGGGCGGAGATCCACTGCGACGAGTCGAACGCCGCGAGCGCCGCCGTGCCGCGCAAGCTCGGCTACACGCTGGACCGGATCGACGACGAGAAGCCGACCGCCCCGGCCGAGACCGGCCGCAAGATGATCTGGGTGACCGGTTCCTGACGACCGCTCGCCAGGAACGACGGGGACGGACGGCGGCCGTCCCCGTTTTTGCTGCCCGGAAGCCCTGACCGGAGACCCGAAAGGGCCCGCTCAGCGGCGGGCGAGCCGCTCGATCAGGGTCTGCCAGCCGTCGGCGAGCAGCGTGCCGAGGTCTCCCTCGCACCGCCCGGACGCGGGCCGTTCCATCGCCATGACCACCAGCGGGGGCCCTTCGAGCGCGCTGGTGAGCTGGAACGCGAGGGTGTCCGGGTCGGCCAGCCCGAGCCCGGCCTGCTTGAGCAGCATCCGGATGTGCGGCTGGGTGAAGACCGGCGCGCCGCTGGCGACGGGCCCCTTGCGTTCGACGGCGGCGCGCGCGATGTCCTGCCGCGCCAGCAGGAAGAACGTCCGCTCGCGGCCGTAGGCGATCAGCCGGTCGATCGGGTCGGCGTCGGGGCCGAGCGGCGGCGGCCCGGACATCACCCGGTCCTGGAAGCAGTGCTCCTCGGCGTCCAGCAGGGCGCGGAAGATGCCGGCCCTGGTGCCGAAGCGGCGGAAGACGGTGCCCTTGCCGAGTCCGGCGCGTTCGGCGAGTCCGTCCATGGTGACCCGGTCGACGCCGGCTTCGGCGATCATCGCGCGGGCCGTGCAGAGCAGGGCCTCACGGTTGCGGGCCGCGTCCGCGCGCTCGACGGGGGGCTTGCCGAAGGGGACGTCCATGGCTGCCAATTTACCTTCCGACCGAAACGGGGTAAAGTCCGGTTCGTCGAAGCGGGGTAAAGTCCGCTTCGGTCGGGTGCGGTGCCCACCGGGCCGCACCCGCCGCCCTGCCGTGCCCTGCGGCCGCCGCTTCCCCGGCGGGCCGGAACCCGAGGAGACCCGCCATGCACCTGTTCCGTCTGGACGCCAGCATCCTTGGCCCCAACTCGACCAGCTCCGAACTGGCCGACACCGCCCACGCCGAGTGGGAGGCCGCCCACCCGCAGGGCACCGTCACCCGCCGCCACGTGGGCGCCGACCCGCTGCCCGGCGACGTCTGGACGCACGCCACCCTGGCCGCGTTCACCCCCGAGGACCAGCGGAGCGACGAGCAGCGCGCCGGCGCCGCGCTCGGTGCCGAGCTCGCCGAGGAGCTGCGCGCCGCCGACGCCGCGATCATCGCCGTGCCGCTGTACAACTGGGGCGTCTCGCAGCACTTCAAGACCTGGGTCGACGTGGTCATCGCCGGCGCCGGCCCGACCGACCAGCTGCTCAAGGACAAGCCGGTCCTGCTGGTCACCTCGCTCGGCGGCGGCTTCGCCCCCGGCACCCCGCGCGAGGGCTGGGACCACTCCACCCCGTACGTGGAGCGCATCCTGCGCGACGTCTGGGGCGCCGACCTGACCGTCGTCCGCCGCGAGCTGACCCTCGCCGCCAGCAACCCGGCGATGGAGAGCCTGCGCGACCTGGCGGCCGAGTACCACACCCAGGCCCTGGACGCCGCCCGCGCCGCCGGCAAGAACCTGGTCCGCGCCTGACCCGAACACCGCCGCGCCGGTGGGCAGTTCCGCCCACCGGCCCGCCGCCCTACGGCAACCCCCGCCCACCCCCGCCCCAGAACGCCCCCCCACACCCCCCTGGCCCCCCCCGGGCCGCCCCAGGGGCGCCGC
>NZ_JBHWID010000008.1:111416-176238 GCF_042732175.1 Kitasatospora sp. NPDC059795 | reverse complement strand
GGGGGCCCCGGCGCCCCGCCTGTAATTCGGGTGGCCCGCCCCCCCCCCCCCCCCCGCGGCGGGGGGGGGCCCCCCCCCCCCCCCCCCCCGCGGCCGTACGACCACCCGGTCGAGCCCCGCCGCAGAACCGCCGCAGAACCGCCCCAGGGCCGCCCCAGGGCCGCCCCAGGGCCGCCGCCGAGCCCCGCCGCAGGGCCGCCGCCCGGCCGCCGCAGGGCCGGGCGAAAACCCGTCGAGCCCCGCCGCCCGGCCGGTGAGAATGATCCGCATGGAACCGCTCGACGCCGCGCCGCTGCTCGCCGCCATGGACCCGCTCCCGTACCCGGAGCGCACCGCCCTGTTCGCCCGCACCGTACGCGGCGCACGGCCCGCCGACGCCGACCGGCTGATCGCCGAACTCGCCGACGGCGACTGGTACCGACGCCGGCTGTCCGCGTTCGCCGCCGTCCTCACCGGCCGGGCCGACCTGCTCGCCCGCCTGCTCACCGACCGGGACGCGGAGGTCCGCGGCCGGGCGATCCGCGCCCTGCGCACCCTGCCGATATCGGACGAGGCGGTGCTCGTCGCCTACCTCGACGGCTCGTCCGTGGTCCGGCACGCGCTGCGCCGCGAACTCGCGCTCGGCCACCGCCCGGCCCTCGCCGCCCGGCTGCTGACGGCGGTCCGCACGCACTGGGGCGACGAGGAGGCCGCGCTGCTGCTGCCGTGCTGCCCGCCGGAGACCGTGGCCGCCGAACTGCCCGGCCTGGCTCACGCGGTGGGCTCCTGGGCTCGACTGACGAAGCTCCACCCCGACCTGGTGCTCGACCATCTGGAGCGCGAACTCGCCGGTGGCGGCGCGGAGTCGACCCGCCGACTGGCCGCCGCCGCGACGCTCCGCCCGGCCCGCGTCCTCGACCTGCTGGACCGCCACCGCCCGCCCCGCCTCGGACCGGCCCTGATCGCCGCGTTCGGCGCCCTGGTGCAGGTGGACGCCGAACGCGCCACCGCCCTGCTGGCCGACGACCCCGTCCTTGAACCGGAGCGCTGGGAGGCGCTGCCCAGCCGCACCACGCTGGCGCGGATCGCCCGCGCCGACCCGCCGTCACTGGCCGCGCTCGGCCGCCACTGGCTGCCCCACCCGCGCCGCATCACCGCCCTGCTGCGCGCCCTGCCGCCGTCCCGCCGCGCCGCGTTCCTGGACGCCGCGGCCGGCGAACTGCCGCTCACCGCCGACCGGTTGACCGTGCCGATGCTGTACCTGCTGCCCCGCGAACGCCGCTGGGCCGAGGTCCGCCGGCTGCACGCGGCGGGGCTCGCCCGCGGCCTGACCGAGCACCACCTGACGTACCTGACGCCGCTGCTGCCGCCCGACGAGGCCTGGGCCGCCCTGCTGCCCGGCACCCGCCGGCCCGGCCCCGGCGACCGCTCCAAGGCGTGGCACGAGCTGACCGCCGTCGCCGCCCACGACCCCCGCCCGACCGCGCCCGGCCGACTGCTGGACGCCCTGCGCACGATCCGCAACGAACCGGACCCCGTCCGGCAGAGCGCCCTGCACGCGCTCTCCCGCTTCCCCTCCCACCGCTTCGAGGACGCCCACGCCGACGCCCTCGCCGCACTCGCCGGCGATGCGCTCGCCGCCCGCGACCGCTCCCCCAGCAGCCGCCACCACGTGTGCGCCACGGCCCTCGGCGTCCTCGCCGCCCACCCCTCCGGCGACCGGCCCGCCCTGCTCGACTGGGCCCTCGCCACCGTCGAACGGCTCAACGACGCCGCCGCCCTCCCGTGGGCCCGCACCCTGCACCGGCAGCTGCGCCGCGGCCAGGAGCAGCAGGTGCTCGACGCGCTGCGCCCCGCGCTGGACCGCGAGGAGCACCACTGGCTGCTGATCGCCCTGGTCCGGGCGCTCGGCCCGCGCGCCGAGCTGCTCCCCGAGCTCGACGCCCGCCTGCGCAGCGCGCTGACGGTCGAACGCACCCGGTCGTTCTCCGACGTCCTGGAACTCTGGCTGCGGCCGCGCCGGGGCCGGGCCGAGAAGGTGCTGACGGCGCTCGAACTCGACCCGTCGGCAGCGTTCTTCGGGCCCGTCCACCACTGCCTGAGCACCGTCCGCACCGACCTGCTCGACTCCACGCTGCTGGCCGACGTCCCGCCCACCGGCCGCTTCCCGCGCAACGGCGAGCCGCGCCCCCCGCTGCCGACCCGGCACGCGGGCCACTGGCTGCCCCGCCAGGCGGCCCGCGCCGGCCGGCTGCTCGCGTCGGCCGCCGAACCCGGACGCCCGCACGACGAGCGGGCCCGGGCGATCCGACAGGCCGCGCAACTCCCCGAGTGCGGAAGTGAGTTGATGCGACGTCACATCGGGGACCCGAACCCGCTGATCGCCGAGGCGGCGCTCGCCGCACTCCCCTGGACGGACGACCCGGCGGCCGCGCTGCCGCTGCTGCTGGAGCACGCCGGCGACGACCGCGCCCGGGTCGCGCTGTACGCCGCCGGCCGGGCCGCCCGGCACGCCGACCCGGCCCGACTGGCCGAGTTGCTGACCGGGCTCGCCGGGCGGACGACGGGGGCGAAGGTCACCGCCCGCAAGGAGGCGGTCCGGTTGGCCGCCCGCTTCCTGCCCGCCGCGCAGGCCGCCGAGCTGGTCGCCGCGGCCTTCCACGCCCCCGGGCAGCACCCGGACGTCCGGGCCACCGCGGCCTCCCGCTGCCACCGTCTGCTGGACACCGCCCCCGCCCGGCAGCTGCTCGCCGAGGCCGCCGCCGACCCGCAGCCGCAGGTCCGCGAGGCCGTGCTGGCCACCGCGCCGCAGCAGCTCGCGGCCCGTCACCGTCCGCGCTACGCCGAGCTGGTGGCGTCCGTCGCCACCGGGACCGGCTCTGAGCAGGACCTGATGGCGGCCCGGGTCGCGATCACCGCGCTGCCGCGGTGGGCCCGCTACCTGCCGGCCGTCGCCGACCCGCTGCCGGGGCTGGTCACCGACCTCGGCAACCGCGGCACCTGGCGGGCGGCCGCGACGGCGCTGCGAGCCCTGGCCGACTCCGACCTCGCCCACCCGACCGGCGGCACGGCCCCCGGCAGCCTCAACCACCGTGCGCTGACGGGCCTGTTGGCCGCCGAGGCCGAGGCCGGGCAGCCGCCGGGCCGCGACCTGCCCGCCCGGCAGCGCCTCGCCGTCCTCACCGACCACTCCCGCCGGCCCGTGCTGCTCGCCCAGGCCGAGCAACTGGCCGGCCACCACGACCTGTTGGACCTCCGGGCGGAACTGCTGGCGCGGGCCGCCACGCCGGCCCGCCCCGAGTTCGCCGCCGACCTGGCCCGGCTCGCCGACGCCCTCGCCGACCGCCCCCTGCTGGCCGCCCGACTGGCCCGCAAGCTCGCCAAAACGGTGGCCGGCCCCCACCCCCTCCCCGTGGACGCCGACGCCGCGGCGGCCGGCCACGTGCGCACCCTGGCCGCCTCCGGTGCCACCGCCGCGGGCCTGCTGGCCGCCGCCCTCGCCGCCCGCCTCGGCACCCGAAGCAGCTGGTCCGGCGACTGGCCCGCCGTCCTGGCCGACCTGCGCGCCCACCCGGACCCCGAGGTCCGCGCGGCGGCCCGGGAGCAGGTCACCGTGCTGGAGTGAGCGACCGGCAGACGGGGCGCCGCGGGCGCAAATCGCCCTTCCCGCACGCTTCCCACACGTTTCCATCATCACGGATGATCAAGACATAGGCCGCTCTCATCATATTCCGGACCTCGCTCGACAAAAGCCGAGGTAAACCGGCCGGATACGGCCGGTCCGTGTCCGGAAAATTTCCCTTGACATGGGCACGTGTGAAAATCATGCTTATCCGCGGGCCATGATCAACGGATCCGGCCCGCGCCTCGGCGCCGCCGAGGCGCTCTTTTCCAGCCGAAAGGAATGGCATGAAGAACTTCATGCGCCGACGGGCCGGTGTGATCGGTGCCGCGCTTCTCGCCGTCACCGCCCTGGGCGCCATACCCGCCCAGGCCGAGGGCAACTGGAGCTCCTACATCCAGAGCTGGAACTCCGGCAACGAGTCGCGCCGCTGGACCGACAACCACGCCGACCACGACTCCACCACGGTCAGCTTCTCCAGCTGCACCATCTACTCGGGATCCGGCGCCATCCAGCTTGAGCTGGACCGCGACATCTCGTACTGGCCGGACGCCACCTACGGCACTCGCAACAACTACTGCGACACCAGCAGCTGGGGCGAGATGTCCGACAAGGGCAGCTTCTACTTCATCGACTACCACGCCGGCCCGATCGACGTGGGCAGCGTCTACACGGCATACTGACGCTCAATTGCCCGGTCGGCACCGGAATTCCCCGGTGCCGACCGGGCGATAAACAATTCGCCCCGAAAACGGAATGCCATGCCGATCAAGATTTCGAACTGCTCGTTCAGCTATCGCCGCGGGCTGCCGGTCATCGAGCAGTTAAGCATTTCCTTCGACCCCGGCGCCACCGTGCTGCTCGGCCCCAACGGCGCCGGAAAATCGACGCTGATGGCGATCGCCGCCACCGCACTGAAACCGAAGTCGGGGGACGTCCGGCTCGGCAGCGTCACCGCCTCCGGGCGGTCGGCCGTCCGGGCCTACCGGCGCAAGGTCGGATGGCTTCCGCAACAGGTCCGACCGGTCGCCGGACTCAAGGTGCGCGAGCAGGTCGCGTACGGCGGCTGGCTCAAGGGGATGGGTCGCGACGCCGCGTGGGAGGCCTCGCTCGGGGCGCTCGCGAAGGTCCGGATGACCCAGCTCGCCGACCGGCGCAGCACCGAACTCTCCGGCGGTCAGCTCCGCCGTCTCGGCATCGCGCAGGCACTGGTCCACGACGCCGAGGTGGTGCTGCTCGACGAGCCCACGGCCGGTCTCGACCCGGCGCAGCGCTCCGCGTTCCGCCGGCTGCTCACCGACCTCCAGGACTCCGTGAGCTTCGTCGTGTCGACCCATCAGACCGAGGACCTGGCCGCGAGCTACCGCAGCGTGGTCGTCCTCGACCAGGGGCAGGTCAGGTACCAGGGCTCGATCGGCGAGTTCCTGGGCCGGGTGCCGGCCGGCGTCTCCGAGGAGCGCCGGGCCGAGGCCGCGTACTCCGAACTCGTCGCCGAGGAGGCGTGATGCGCTGGCGCACCCTGCTCCGCACCTCGATCGCACTGCGGGTCGCCCCGGCGCTGTTCGTCTGGGTGTTCGCGTACGTCGGCAACGTCAACGCCTGGGTGGTGGAGGGCTAT
This sequence comes from Kitasatospora sp. NPDC059795, assembly GCF_042732175.1. Classification (NCBI taxonomy): domain Bacteria; kingdom Bacillati; phylum Actinomycetota; class Actinomycetes; order Kitasatosporales; family Streptomycetaceae; genus Kitasatospora; species Kitasatospora sp. NPDC059795. The sequence continues at coordinate 171,019 of NZ_JBHWID010000008.1, read as the reverse complement.
TGGGCCTCCGTCACGGCCCAGAGCTCGTTCCTGCTGGGCTTCACCGCCCCGGCCTGCGCCGCGTGCGCCGCATGGGAGGGGGCCCGGGTGAGGGCCTCCCGGGTGCTGGACGGGGCGCCGGTCAGGTCGGCCGCGGCGCTGGCCGTCTGGCGGACGGCGCCGGTCCTGGCGATGGGCCTGCTCGCCGTGCTGCTGCCGCTCGCCGTGCTGGCGCCGGACGCCGCCGGGGCGCCGGGCGGGCCGACGCTGTCGATCCTGGGCACCGAACTCCTCGTGGTGGCGGCCCACACCGCGCTCGGCTACGCCGCCGGCCAGGCGCTGCCGACGCTGCTCGCCGTGCCGCTGGTCACCGTGACCAGCTTCGTCTGGATGGCCTACCCGGCGTCGCTGAACACGCTGTGGGTACGGCAGTTGAACGGCCACAACCTGTCCGAGTGCTGTGCGCTCGACCAGCAGGTGTCGTACCGGGCGCTGGCCGCCTCCGCGGTGGTCGCCGTCGGTGCGATCGCGGCCGCCGCGCTCTGGCTCGCCGGGAGCGCCTGGCTGCTGCGGACGGCCGCGGTGGCGGCGGTGGCGGGCGCGCTGGCCGTCGGTTCGGTGCTCGCCGTGCCGCTCGGGTTCAAGGCGTCGGTGGCCCGGGACGAGAGCCTGCTGCGGTGCGACTCCGGTCGGCCGCAGGTCTGCCTGTGGCCCGAGCAGCGCGCGTCCGCGGACGACATCCGGGCCTGGGTGGACCAGGCGCACGCGCAGCTCGCCGCGGCGGGCGTGCAGGGCGCCGACCGGCTGACCCTGCTGCCCCCGCACCCGTCCCGGGGCGAGGTGCTGAACGCGGTCGCCCGCTCCGCCGTCCCGCACGGACTCCCGGAGTGCGCCGAGCGCGGCGCCTGGCCGGGCGCCCGCGCCGTCGGCCCGCTGAACGCCTGGCTGTCGGTCAGCGCGGGCCTTCGGCCGCAGGAGCTGAACGGCCGGTACCGGCCTGACGACGTGCAGCTGGTCAGCCGCCTGGTCCAGGCCCCGGCCGACTCCCAACTCGCCTGGTTCCGGCGCAATGTGGAGACCCTGACCGCCTGCGACCGGACGCCCGACCTCGACCCCGGCCACTACCTGGCCGCCGCCGCGCCGGGACGGGGGTAGCCGTGCTCTGGTGGTTGCGCGTGCGGGCGCTGCCCGCGGTGCTGGCCGGCACCGTGCTGACGGTCCTGCTCGGCTCGCTGACCCGGTCGATCGTGGTGCCCGTCCCGATCGTGGTGGGCGGCATCTCCTTCCCGCTGCCGATGGCGTTCCTGCTGCCGCTCGTCCCGGTCTGCCTGTTCCTGTACGGCTACGGGCGCTCCGACGCGATGGCCGAGCGCACGGCGGTGCGCCGGGTGGCGCTGCTGGACGTGGCCGCGGTGCTCGGTGCGACGGCGGTGGCCGGCGCGGTCGGGTTCCACTCGGGCACCGGCGTGATGGTGGCCCGGGACTTCGCCGGCTACCTGGGCGTGGCGCTGATCGTCCGCTGGTGCGCGGGGATGCTCACGGCAGGCCTGGTGGTCTCCGTCTTCCCGTTCGTCTGCGCCTCGTTGGGCATCCGGGGCGGTGTGCCGCGGGTCTGGGCGTGGCCGTTCCTGCCCGCCGGGTCGGTGCCGGCGGCGCTGGAGGTGCTGTTCCTCCTCGCGGTCGGCGTGCTGCTGCTGTGGCGCGGGCCGCTGGAGTGGTCGCGGCGGGCGGATCTCGCCGCAGCCTGACCCCGTCCGGGCGACCGGGAGGCCACCGGCGGGTGACCTCCCGGTGCGGTGAATTGACGTCTGCCCACCGGAGGGTGACGTTCCGTCCGATTCGTTGACCACTCGGGTCCGGTTCCGTCCGGTCAGGACTACGATCGATCGATGACGGACACGACGCGCAGAGCAGATGACAGAGCCGCGCTCGCGGCCAGGTTCCCGGCCCTCCACGCGCCGCAGCGCTGGGAGTGGGGCGGCATGGACGCGCAGTTCACCACCGAACTGCCACCGGACGAACTGGTCACCAACATCCACCTGGTGGGTTTCACCGAGGGCCGCGTGGTCCTCTGCCGCGACGTGCGCGGCCACTGGTTCCTCCCCGGCGGCACCCGCGAGGCCGCCGAGAGCATCGGGGCCTGCCTCTCCCGCGAACTCCGCGAGGAGGCCGGCGCCCGCCTGATCGGCCCCCCGACCTGGATCGGCCACCACCTCGCCGTCTCCGAGGGCCCCACCCCCTACCGCCCCTGGCAGCCCCACCCCGTCAAGGCCTGGCTCTGGGGCTGGGCCGACGTCCTCGTCGACTCCGCCCCCACCAACCCCGCCGACGGCGAACAGGTCCTCGAAGTCCGCCTCACCACCCCCGAAGAGGCCCAACGCCTCCTCGCCCACCACCGCGACCCCTGGTGGCCCGAACTCATCGCCCTCGCCACGGAATCCCGCACCGGCGGATGACGTCGGCCGATCCGCACCGGACCGGCCGACGTGCGGAGGCGCGCTACTTGCCCAGGCCGGCGCGGCGGAGGGCGTCGGCCATGGCGGAGTTGGCGGGCGGGGCCGGGGTGCGGTCGGGCTGGCGGCGGTCCTGGCGCGGGGGGCGGGAGTCGCGGCGGGCTCCGCTCTCGCGGGGGCCGGCGGCGGGGCGGGTCTCGTCGTCGAGGCGCAGAGTGAGGCCGATCCGCTTGCGCTGGACGTCGACGGTGGTGACCTTGGCGCGGACGATGTCGCCGGGCTTCACCACCTCGCGCGGGTCCTTGACGAAGTTCTTGGACAGCGCGGAGACGTGCACCAGGCCGTCCTGGTGGACGCCGATGTCGACGAACGCGCCGAACGCGGCGACGTTGGTGACCACGCCCTCCAGCACCATGCCGACCTCCAGGTCGGAGATCTTCTCCACGCCGTCCTTGAAGGTGGCGGTCTGGAAGGCGGGCCGCGGGTCGCGGCCGGGCTTGTCGAGTTCGCCGAGGATGTCGGTGACGGTCGGCACGCCGAAGGTGGCGTCGGCGAAGTCGCCGGGCCGCAGCGAGCGCAGCACCGAGCCGTTGCCGATCAGCGCGCGCAGGTCGCCGCCGGTGGTGGCGAGGATGCGGCGGACCACGGGGTAGGCCTCGGGGTGCACGGCGGAGGCGTCCAGCGGGTCGTCGCCGTCGGGGATCCGCAGGAAGCCCGCGCACTGTTCGAACGCCTTGGGGCCGAGCCGGGAGACGTCCTTGAGCGCGCGCCTGGTCCGGAACGGCCCGTTCGCGTCGCGGTGGGCGACGATGTTGTCGGCGAGCGTGCCGGTGATGCCGGAGACCCGGGTGAGCAGCGGCGCGGAGGCGGTGTTGACGTCCACGCCGACCGCGTTGACGCAGTCCTCGACGACGGCGTCCAGCGAGCGGGAGAGCTTGAGCTCGCTCAGGTCGTGCTGGTACTGGCCGACGCCGATCGACTTGGGGTCGATCTTGACGAGTTCGGCCAGCGGGTCCTGGAGGCGGCGGGCGATGGAGACCGCGCCGCGGATGGAGACGTCGAGGCCGGGCAGTTCCTGGGCGGCGAACGCGGAGGCGGAGTACACGGACGCGCCGGCCTCGCTGACCATCACCTTGGTGAGCCCGAGCTCGGGGTGACGCGTGATCAGGTCGGCGGCGAGCCGGTCGGTCTCCCGGGAGGCGGTGCCGTTGCCGATCGCGACCAGGTCCACCCGGTGCTCGGCGGCGAGCCGGGCCAGCACGGCCAGCGCCGCGTCCCACTTGTTGGCCGGCTGGTGCGGGTAGATGGTCTCGTACGCGACGACCTTGCCGGTGGCGTCGACGACGGCGACCTTGACGCCGGTGCGGAAGCCCGGGTCGAGGCCCATGGTGGCGCGGGTGCCGGCGGGGGCGGCGAGCAGCAGGTCGCGGAGGTTGGCGGCGAAGACCCGCACCGCCTCGTCCTCGGCCTCGGCGCGCAGCCGGCTGCGCAGGTCGATGCCGAGGCGGACCAGGACGCGGGTGCGCCAGGCCCAGCGGACGGTGTCGGTGAGCCACTTGTCGGCGGGACGGCCGCGGTCGGCGATGCCGAAGCGGGCGGAGATCCGCTGCTCGTAGTCGCTCGCGCCGGGCAGGTCGGCCTCCTCGGCGCCGTCGAACGGGGAGAGTTCGAGGTCGAGGGCCTCTTCCTTCTCGCCGCGCAGCATCGCCAGGATCCGGTGCGAGGGCAGCTTGGTGTAGGGCTCGGCGAAGTCGAAGTAGTCGGCGAACTTGGCGCCGTCCTGCTCCTTGCCGTCGCGGACCTTGGCGACCAGCCGGCCGCGGGTCCACATGCGTTCGCGCAGCGAGCCGACCAGGTCGGCGTCCTCGCCGAAGCGTTCGACCAGGATGGCGCGGGCGCCCTCCAGCGCGGCGGCGGCGTCGGCGACCTGCTCGTTCGCGTAGCCGGCGGCGAGCGCGGCCGGGTCCTGCGACGGGTCGGCGAGCAGCGTGTCGGCGAGCGGTGCGAGGCCGGCCTCGCGGGCGATCTGCGCCTTGGTGCGCCGCTTGGGCTTGTACGGGAGGTAGATGTCCTCCAGCCGGGCCTTGGAGTCGGCGGCGAGGATCTGCGCGCGCAGCGTGTCGTCGAGCTTGCCCTGGGAGTCGATGGACTCCAGGACGGCGGTGCGGCGCTCCTCGAGTTCGCGCAGGTAGCGCAGCCGCTCCTCCAGGGTGCGCAGCTGGGTGTCGTCGAGGGCGCCGGTGGCTTCCTTGCGGTACCGGGCGATGAAGGGGACGGTCGCCCCGCCGTCGAGCAGGCCGACGGCGGCCTGTACCTGGTTCTCGCGGACGCCCAGTTCCTCGGCGATCTTGCGTTCGACGGGCATGGTCACGATGCCGGTCACCCTTTCTGGTGGTTTCGCTTTCTCGCCCGTGCATTCTGGCAGGTCCGGCGGACGTTCATCGGGCGGGCCGGGTGGTGGGCGGGGGCGTGGCGCGTTCCGGGGACGTGTGCGGACACGCGCCGGAGCCGGTCAATCGGCACCCGATTTGTCTGATATGAGGGAGGTCGCACGGATCTCGGCCGACGTCCGGGAGCCCGGCCCACCCCTGCAGCACGAGCGCACCACGACCGCCCTGGAGGACACGGTGGCGCAGGTCCCCGCCCGGCCGATCCGCTGGACCCGCCCCGCGACCTGGCCCCGCGAGGTCGTCGCGCTGGCCGCGTACTGGCTCGGCAGCCGGATGCTGATGGTGGCTCTGGTCCGCTCCGGCAAGACCGAGTCCACGGAGGAGGTGGACCGGCTGTACCGCGGCTGGTCCGAGGTGCTGAGCAGCGGCACCTTCCCGGTGAACGACGTCACCTGGCAGTACCCGCCGGGCGCGGCGCTGTGGATGCTCGCGCCGCGCCTGCTGCCGTTCCTGACGTACCTCCAGGCGTTCTGGCTGCTGATGCTGCTGGCCGACGCGGTGGCGCAGTGCGCGCTGCTGCGGGTCTCGCTGGGCCGGCCGGGCCGTTCGACGTCGGGGGCCTGGCTGTGGGCGCTGACGCTGCCGCTGCTGCTCGGACTGCCGTACGGGCGTTACGACGTGGCGGTGACGGGGCTGGCGGTGGTGTCGCTGTTGCTGCTGCCGGCCCGGCCGCGGCTGGCGGGGGCGCTGGCGGGGATCGGCGCGATGGTGAAGGTGTGGCCGGCGCTGACGGTGCTCGGCACGCCGCGCGGCCGCACCACCCGGCAGGCCTGGACGGCGACGGCGGCGGCGGCGCTGGGCCTGCTGCTGGTGCTGGCCGCGCTGTTCGACCACGCCTTCGACTTCCTGCACGCGCAGCGTGCCCGCGGGGTGGAGATCGAGTCGCTGGGCGGCACGGCGTTCCAGGTGGCGCGGCTGTTCGGCTGGCCGGGCCTGGTCCAGCACCACTACGGCTCGATGGAGTTCATCGGCCCGTACGTCCGGGCGGCGTCCCAGCTGTCGCTGCTGTTGACGGCCGCCGCGTTCGGCTGGCTGCTGCTGTGGCGGCTGCGGGCCCGCCGCTGGACGGCCGCCACCCCGTACGACGCGGCGCTGTCCGCGGTGCTGCTGTTCACGCTGACCAGCCGGGTGATCTCGCCGCAGTACCTGATCTGGCTGATCGGGCTGGCCGCGGTGTGCCTGTCGGTGCGGGGCACCTGCCAGCGGCCGGTGGCGCTGCTGCTGATCCCGGTGGTGGGGCTGACCACCGTCGACTATCCGCTGTTCTTCGAGGCGGCGATGGTCGGCGGCTGGCGGCCGACGGTGGTGATCGTGGCCCGCAACGGGCTGCTGCTGGCGGCGGGCCTGTGGTCGGCGGGCCGGCTGTGGCGGGCGACCGTCCCGTCCGCCGCCCGGGGCCGCCGGCCCGCGTCGGAGCCCGCCGGGCCCCGGCCGGACGCCGATCCGGTGCGCTCCGCCTAAGGCCTGTCCGGCCTTGACGCCGTACACTCGCGGCCATGGCCGACACCGCGCTGGACCGGCTCGCCGCCGGCAGCTACCTGCTGATCACCAGTTACCGCAAGGACGGCAGCGCCGTGCCGACGCCGGTCTGGATGGTCCGCGACGGCGACACCCTCGGGGTGTGGACCGCCGCCGACTCGTGGAAGGTCAAGCGGATCCGGCGGCGCGCGGACGTCCTGGTCGGGCCGTGCGACGTGCGCGGCAACCCGACCGGCGAGGCGGTGCCGGCCACCGCGACGGTCGCCGACGCCGCCACCGCCGAGCGCTACCGCAAGCTGCTGGCCCGCAAGTACGGGCTGCTCGGCCGGGTCCTGCTGCTCGGCAGCCGGCTGCGCCGCGGAACGGCCGGGACGATCGGTCTCACCGTCGTCCTCGCCTGAGGTCTCAGGCGCGGTAGGGCAGCAGTTCGGGGCGCTTGGCGGGGCGGCCGTCGCCGGAGGAGCGGCCGCGCAGGCGGCGGCCGATCCACGGGCCGACGTGGGTGCCGAGCCAGCGGGCGTCCTCGCGCAGTTTCCGGCCGCGGGTGCGGGTGTCAGGTTCGGCGAGCGGCGCCCGCCAGTCCTCCTCGGAGGGGCGGCCGAGTGCTTCCAGGACGGCCAGCGCGACCCGCCGGTGCCCCTCCGGGGAGAGGTGCAGGCGGTCCTCGGCCCACATCCGGCGGTCGTCGAACGCGGGCGCGGAGAACAGGTCGACCAGCACGATCCGGCCGGGGTGCTCCCGCACCGTGCGCTCCACGTAGGCCTTCATCCGCAGGATCGCGGGCAGCAGCCGGGTGCTGCCGGCCATCCGCCGGGTCGGGTCGGTGGAGGTGAACAGCACCACGGTGCGGCCCTCGGCGGCGAGTTCGGCCGCGCACTCGCCGAGCCGCCGCTCCACCTCGGCCACGTCGCAGCCGGGCCGCAGCACGTCGTTGAGCCCGCCGGCCAGCGTCACCAGGTCGGCGTCCATGGCGGCGGCGAGGCCCACCTGCTCGTCCCGGATCTGCCCGATCAGCTTGCCGCGCACGGCGAGGTTCGCGTACCGGAAGCCGTCCTGTTCGGCGGCGAGCGCTGCCGCGACCCGGTCCGCCCAGCCGCGGAACTGCCCGTCGGGCAGGACGTCGTCGCACATTCCCTCGGTGAACGAGTCGCCCACCGCCACCATCGCCCGGTACTGCCGCACACCGCCTCCTGGGTCCGTTTCTGCGGACCCACCCTACCCAGGCGTAACCGGCGGGTCAGGCGGTGCCGGTGCGCGGCCGGGGCACCACGTCGACGGACTCGGGGCCGTTGACGATCAGCGACGGGAGGCGGGCGGGCCACTGCCCGGGTTCGGCGAGGGCCAGCTCGGGCAGCTGCTCGAACAGGGTGCTCAGCGCGATCTCCGCCTCCAGCCGGGCCAGTGGCGCGCCGACGCAGAAGTGCGGGCCGTGGCCGAACGCCAGGTGGCCCTTGTCCGCGCGGGCCGGGTCGAACTCGTCCGGGCGGTCCGGGTGTTCCTGCGGGTCGCGGCCGGCGGCGGCGAACCCGACCATGATCGGGTCGCCCTTGGCGATCAGCACGCCCTCGCCGAGGTCGATGTCCTCCAGCGCGTACCGCAGCGGGACGTACATGACGGGGCCCTCCAGCCGGAGCGTCTCCTCGATCACGTCCGTCCAGTCGATCGCGCCGGCCCGCAGCCGGGCCAACTGCTCGGGGTGGGTGAGCATTTCCAGCGCGGCGCTGGCGATCAGGTTGACGGCGGTCTCGAAGCCCGCGGCGATCATCGTGAACAGGGTGCCCACCAACTCGTGCTCCGCCAGCGGCTGTTCGCCCGGCCGGTCGGAGAGCAGCAGGTCGCTGGTCAGGTCGGCGGCCGGGTTGGCCCGCTTGTACACCGCCAACTCGCCGAGGCGGACGTAGAGTTCGGTCTGCGCGGCGAAGGCGTCCTCCTCGGCCAGCGAGGAGTCCAGCACCTGGTCGATCAGCGCGCCGAGCGCCTCGCGCATCTCCTCGGGCACGCCGAACAGGTCGCAGATCACCGTCATCGTCAGCGGCCTGGCCAGCGCCCCGCGCAGGTCCGCCTGCTCACCGGGTTCGAGCGCGCCGAGCGCCGCCACCAGCCGGTCGGCCGTCGCCTGCACCTGCGGGCGCATCAGCTTCACCCGGCGCGGCAGGAAGGTCGGGGCGATCCGGCCCCTGGCCTGCCGGTGCTCCTCCCCGTACCGGTTGACCAGGCTGTCCTGGAACGCCACCGACCCCAGCACCCACCCGTCCGGCACCTCGCCGATGCCCGGCCAGTGCCGCCGGAAGTCCCGCGACACCCGCGGGTCCAGGGTGAGCGCCTGGATCACGCTGTGCCTGGTCACCGACCAGGCCCTGATGCTCCCCGGCAGCTCCACCAGCACCGCCGGGCCCTGCGCCCGCAGCTCGGCCGCCTCCGCGTGCATCGCCGCCGCGGTGGGGTCGAGGAACGGGCATACGGGCTCGGAAGAATCGGACACGGTGTGCTCCCCTCACCAAGGCTGTCCGGGCTGCCTCACATGGTGGCCTGCCCTCCCGGGCCCCGGAAGCCTCCCCGCACCTTTGGCCTGTTTCCGCCACCGCGTCCGTCAACTCCCGTGCCATCAGCCACAGTTGGTGACAGGAGACCCACTCAGTGGGAGGTCAGGGAGACCGAGGCTTCCGGGGTGTGGAGCTGGAAGGTGAGCGACTCCTGGAGGTAGAGGTGGACGGTGGCGTCGTCGTGCGAGAGGTAGCCGATCGAGAGGTCCTCGCCGAGGTGGAGCTCGAAGTCGCCGCCGCGGGCCGAGAGCAGGATGGCGCCCTCGACGGCGGGCGCCCAGACGATCTCGCCGTCGAGCAGGCGGGCGAGGTGGTTGTGGACGGGGTAGCCGTGGTCGGAGGTCTCGTTGACGGCGGTGTAGGTGTCGGCGCCGAGCAGCAGCGAGTACGGGCCGCCGACGCCGGCCAGCCGCAGCGCGGTGAGGGCGCGACTGACGGCGTTGGGGTACTCGCGGACGTCGGCGGGCAGCTCGACGGGGTGGTTGCTGGAGCCGTCGCGGATGCCGGTGATGCCGGCGGCGGAGTAGCCGTCGAACAGGGCGCGGTCCTCGGCGAGGGCGATGGTGCGGGCGGCGTCCTTGACCGGGTCCCAGTCGGAGTCCTTGGAGCCGCGTTCGACGTCGTCGACGGCGGCCCGGGTGACGGTGAACGGGACGCGCAGTTCGACCAGCGCCCGGCACTCCCGGGCCCGGGCCCGGACGCCGGCGGCGGGCGCGGCGATGTCGGCGAGGTGGCCGGTGCCGATCGCGGCGAGTTCCGGCCCCTCGGGGCCGAGCAGGTCGACCACCCGGCGCCCGGCCAGGTGCAGGGTGAAGGTCCGCCGGGCCTCTTCCTCGATTTCGGCCCAGGCGGCGGCGGAGACGGGCGCCAGCTCGCGGTGCAGGTTGTTCACGGTGCGGTACTCCTCTTCAGGCTGCCGATGCGGAGACTGCCGTCCCCGGCCGCCGGATTCGCGGACGGAGTCGGGGACTGCGGTGCCGACGACGGCTCGGCCTGCGCGCGGGCGGCGGCGCTGCCGGGCGCGGGCGGCGGGTCGCCCAGGAAGTCGGCGCCGGGGACGTGGAAGAGGGTCCCGGTGACGGGGGTGGAGAAGTCCAGCAGCCGGTCGTGGGCGGCGGGGCCGCGGCCGAGGAACATGTTGCGGAGCATCTCCTCGGTCACCCACGGGTCGCGGGCGTAGCCGATGAAGTAGGTGCCGCACTCGCCGCCTTCGGTGAACGACCCGAACGGCATGTTCAGCCGCCAGATGTCGAGGCCCTCGCCGTCCGGCCCGGTGACGGTGTTGAGGGCGACGTGCGAGTCGGCGGGCTTGGCGGCGTCGTCGAGTTCGAGGTTGTCGAGCTTGGTGCGCCCGATGATCAGTTCCTGCCGTTCGGTGCTGAGCGCGTTCCAACCGTCCATGTCGTGCAGGTACTTCTGCACGATGACGTAGGAGCCGCCGGCGAACGCCGGGTCCTCGTCGCCGATCAGCACGGCCTCGGCGGCCTCCGCGCCGACCGGGTTCTCGGTGCCGTCGACGAAGCCGATCAGGTCGCGGCAGTCGAAGTAGCGGAAGCCGTGGGTCTCGTCGAGGACGCTCACCGCGCCGCCGAGCCGGTTGGTGATCCGGGTGGCGAGTTCGAAGCACAGGTCCATGCGTTCGGCGCGGATGTGCAGCAGCAGGTCGCCGGGGGTGGCGGGGGCGAGGTGCCGGGGGCCGGCGAGTTCCTGGAAGGGGTGCAGTCCGGCGGGGCGGGGGCCGGCGAACAGGCGGTCCCAGGCGTCCGAGCCGATGCCGACCACCAGGGAGAGCCCGTCGTGCGGGGCGCGGCTGCCGATCGAGCGGGTCAGCCCGCCGAGGTCGGGCAGCAGCTCGCGGACGGCCGGTTCGCCGCCGTCCTCGACGGCGAGCACCAGGAACACGGCGGCCCCGGTCAGGTTGGCGAGGACCGGTTGGGGCTGCGGCATGGAGAAGGCTCCCAGGGGGCTGCCGGGACGTTCGGACGCCCGCCGACCATACCCGGCAAAAGATCAGAGACCCCGCCATAGCGCCCCAATCGGGCGTGTCCCCCACCGCCGGGGACGGGTCAGCCGACCAGGACCGTCACGGCGACGGTCAGCACGAGCAGCGCCCCCAGACCGCCGTACACGGCGCGGTGCAGACGACGGCCGCGACCGGCGAACCGCAGCCAGCTGTCATTGGTCCTGGTGCCCGGCTCGCCGGCCAGCGCGCCGAACACCGTGCCGGCCAGCAGCGCGCCCGGGAGGTAGCCCAGCATCGTCCAGTCGAGGCCGTCCTCGGGCTCCGGGTCCGCGCCGAGGCCCTCGGCGATCCCGGCCGACAGCAGGACGACCAGCAGGAACAGCAGCATCGCGACCACCAGGGCGGGCCGCCGGTTCTGCGGCCACCGCCGCCACAGCGGGCCCAGGCTGCCGCTGACCGGTACGACCGCGACGATCAGCGCCGAGGAGGGCAGCCGGCCCTCGCCGCGCAGCGCCATGACGCCGCAGCCCACCAGGAACATGCACAGCCCGACGGCCAGCCCGAACGCCGCCGCCCGGAAACCGGCCGCCGCGCCCGCACGATCGCTCTCACGCATGGCGCGGAACCTATCGGACGCCCGCCACGATCCCCCCGCCGCCCTCCCCTCCACCCTGTTGGTCGCCGCGCAGCGGTGTCAGCCGACCACGGCCGCCGCGGCGACGTTCAGCCCGAGCAGGGCGGCCAGGGCGCCGTACGCGGCGAGGTGGAGGCGGCGGCCGCGGCCGGTGAACCGCAGCCAGTTGCGGCCGGGTTCGTCGGCGGGCGGGCCGGCCAGCCCGCCGAACGCCGCGCCGAACAGCAACGCGCCCGGGAAGTAGCCGAGCAGCAGCCAGCCGATGCCCGCCTCCTCCTCCGGGTCGTCGGAGAGGCCGTCGCCGAGGGTGGCCGTGAACACGGCGACCAGCAGGAACAGCAGCGCGGCGACCAGCAGCGCGGGCCGCCGGTTCACCGGGCGGCGCTGCCACAGCGTGCTCATCGGAGTGCCCGCCGGGATGACGGCCACGCCCGCGATCCCCGACGGGAGCCCGCCGTCGCCGAACAGCGCCATGCCGCCCCAGACCAGCAGGACCAGGGCCAGCCCGATGCCCACCCCGACCGTCGCCGCCCGCAACCCGGCGACCGCCCGCGCCCGGTCGGTCTCCTCCATCTGCCCCTCCACCTCGCCTGCCGTTACTGGGCGTTGATCACCGCGATCCCGGCTTCCCCGGCCTCGAACCGGCCGAACAGCTCGTCCAGCGACGCCACCGGCCCGCCGTGGTCGATCAACAGTACGGCCTGCTTCTCGCCGTCCTGCTCGGCGGGTTCGAAGTCGGTGACCAGCTCGCGGCGCAGCAGCGCCACCCACTCGCCCGCGCTGTCGGCCAACTGCTCCTCCGCTTCGGCGAGTTCCTCCTCGATCCCGGTTCGCGGCGCGACCAGCTCGACGACCAGGCGGTCGCCGGCCCGGGTGCAGCGGGCGGCGAGGTCGAAGGGCAGCAGGTAGAACACGCCCTCCTCGCCCTCGTGGCCGCGATCCAGCAGACGGCAGGCGATCCGTTCGCCGGGGTCGGCGGAGTCGGCGTCCACCGAGAGCAGCACCCCGACCTCGTCCGGGCCGAACGGCGGTACGGCGGTGATCCACATGCGCGAGGAGTCGTCCATGGCCGCCAGCCAAGCACAACTCCCCGACAAAGAGCTGCTATTGGGCCCCTCCGCCGCCCGTCCAGCTGTGGTTGGCGGCCCGGTGGTGGCGGGCCGCCGCGGCCTCTCGGGCGACCTCGGCACGGTGGGCCTCGGTGGGGTCGTGGGCCGCGCCGCGGCGGAACGGCCGGGCGACCGCGCGGGCGGCGGAGCCGGCGAGTTCGATCAGGCGCGGCATGGTGGTCCCCCATTCGTCACCGGGCGACCGGTCGTGCCCGGACCATGTCAGCGTACCCAAATCAGCTGCGGTACACGTCACTTGACGGCATACCAGTGCCCGCGGACGGCGTCGGTGGGGCGCGGTTCGCCGAGCTCGGGGCCGCCCCAGTGGGCCAGCGCTTCGATGACGGGGCGCAGCTCGGCGCCGCGGTCGGTGAGTTGGTAGACGGTGGCGTTGGCGGGGCGCTCCAGGCGGCGGCGCTCGACCAGGCCCTCGGCCTCCAGTTGCTTGAGCCGGGTGGCCAGGATGTCCGTGGAGACGCCCGGCAGGTCGGCGTGCAGGTCGGTGTAGCGGCGGGGACCGCCGAGGAGTTCACGGACGATCAGGAGGCTCCAGCGCTCCCCGACCGCGTCCAGGGCGCGGGCGACGGCGCAGTACTGGTCGTAGCTTCGGCGTGGCATGCCGTCAGCATAGCCAATAGGTTGGACTTTCCAAGTGCTCACTTGGTAGAACGAAGCAAGCCGGCCGCAGGGGCTCGGTGACGGGTCGGGAGGCCGCTGATGGAGTTTCGCCAGTCCAGCAAGCTGAAAGACGTGTGCTACGAGATCCGCGGCCCGGTCGTCGACACCGCCAACGCCCTCGAAGAGGCCGGCCACAGCGTGCTGCGCCTGAACACCGGCAACCCGGCGCCGTTCGGCTTCGAGGCCCCCGAGGAGATCGTCCAGGACATCGTCCGCAACCTCACCAACGCGCACGGCTACAGCGACTCCCGCGGCATCCTGCCGGCCCGCCGCGCCGTGGTGCAGTACTACCAGCAGCGCGGCGTCCCGAACGTCGGCGTGGACGACGTCTACCTCGGCAACGGCGTCTCCGAGCTGATCCAGATGAGCGTGCAGGCGCTGGTCGACAACGGCGACGAGGTGCTCGTCCCGATGCCGGACTATCCGCTGTGGACGGCGGTCGTCACCTTCGCGGGCGGCAAGGCGGTGCACTACCTGTGCGACGAGGAGTCCGACTGGTACCCGGACCTGGACGACATCGCCGCCAAGATCACCGACCGCACCAAGGCGATCGTGGTGATCAACCCGAACAACCCGACCGGCGCGGTCTACCCGAAGGAACTCCTCGAAGGCCTGCTCGACCTGGCGCGACGCCACAACCTGCTGGTCCTCGCCGACGAGATCTACGACAAGATCCTCTACGACGGCGTCCGGCACCACTGCCTGGCCGCGCTCGCCGACGACGTCCTCACCCTCACCTTCAACGGCCTGTCCAAGTCGTACCGGGTGGCCGGGTTCCGCAGCGGCTGGCTGGTGGTCTCCGGCCCCAAGCAGCGCGCCAAGGACTACCTGGAAGGCCTCACCATGCTGGCCGGCATGCGACTGTGCCCCAACGTGCCCGCCCAGTACGCCGTCCAGGCCGCGCTCGGCGGCCGGCAGTCCATCAACGACCTCGTCCTGCCGAACGGCCGGCTCACCGAGCAGCGCGACGTCACCTGGCGGGCCCTGAACGAGATCCCCGGCGTCTCCTGCGTCAAGCCGCGCGGCGCGCTGTACGCCTTCGCCAAGCTCGACCCCGCCGTGCACCGGATCGTCGACGACGAGCGCTTCGTCCTCGACCTGCTGCTCCGCGAGAAGATCCACATCGTCCAGGGCACCGGCTTCAACTGGCCCCGCCCCGACCACTTCCGCTTCGTCACCCTGCCGCGCGCCGACGACCTGGAGACGGCGATCAACCGCATCGGCCGCTTCCTCGCCACCTACCGCCAGTAGCGGCCGGGCCGCACGGTCCGCCGCCGGACCTCCGCCACCTCGGCGTCCTCCGGCGGGCCGGTGCGGCGGGTCGGGGCGGTGCCGCGACCACTTCTGCCCGAAGACGGACGAACCCGACACCAATCTGCCGATTTCCGCCCGGAATTGTCGTCCGGCTGCATGTCCGTGAACGGTTGCCGATCAGTAACAGGTCCGTCCCGCGAACTCCACGGCTCGCACACACTCGGGAAGATGACGTTCCGCCCCACCGAACGCCCAGCGAGATGAGCCGCGTTGTCCCTCCCCCTCCGCCTGCGCCACGCCTCTGCCGTCGGCATGCTGCTGGCCGGCGGCCTGCTCGCCACCGCCTGCGGGTCCACCGCCCCCGCCCCCTCCGCGCCCACCTCGCCGCCGGCCGTCATCGGCGGCAACGTGCCGTACGCCCCGCCACCCAGCCCGACCCCGACGGCCTCCCCCAGCGCGTCCCCCAGTACCTCGCCCAGCGCATCCCCCAGCCACTCCCCCGCACCGTCCCCGAGCCCGACACCGACCGCCACGACCCCGCAGCCGGAGCCGAAGGCCAGTCAGACCTGCCGCAAGACCGGGGGCAAGAGCACGTCCACCCGGTGCAGGACGAGGACCGACTGACGCCCGATCAGTCCATCGCCCGACCCGCCCGCCCGCCGCAGCTGTCACTGCACGCGACGCAGTCACCCGGCGGCGGGGACGATCCGCCAGGACCGTCCCCGCCCGCCTCCACACCACTCACCCCGCTCCCGAACCATTGACCAGTAGGAACGAAGAAGTGCAGCTGGATTGCTAGCTGTTCCCGCCGCTGCTGCCGCCGCCGTTGCTCCCGCTGCCGGTGCCGCCGCCGTTGTTCCCGCCGCCGCCGTTGTTGCCGCCGCCGCCGTTGTTGCCGCCGCCGCCGTTGTTGCCGCCGCCGTTGTTCCCGCCCCCGCCGTTGCCGCCACCGCCGCCCGGGTTGAGCAGGCCGACGATGTCGATGGTGTTGCCGCAGACGTTGGCCTGGATGTTGACGGGGATCTGGATCTGGTTGCCGGACAGCACGCCCGGCGATCCTGCGGCAACGCCATTGGCGACCGCGTCACCCGAGTTGATGCACAGCGTGCCCACGGGCGAGGCGAGGGCGGACGCGCCGTGGCCGGAACCGTGTCCATGGGCGGTGGCGGAGCTCACGGGGAGGACGACAAGCGCGGCAGCGAGGCCGGCAGCTGCGAGGTACTTCCTGGTGTTGGTCATGCGGAAGAGCTATCCGACCATCCTCCCCAACATGGTGAAACGCGGCTGCACCGTCGCCCATTCAGAGGTGCCTCCCGTCACCGACGGAGGAACCACAACTGATCGGAGCGAGCCGCGGGCGCGTCGGCGCCCCGGCGCGCCGGACAGCCCGCCCCGCCACTACCGGCCGTGGGCCGTGAGCCGTGAGCCGTGGGCCGACGCGGTGAAACACAGCGGCTGATCAGGCGTCACGCACGTGTCCTGATCACCGTCCGACCGAGGGTGCCCGCCACATTTGTTCGAGCCCGTCTGCCGCCCTGTTGGTCGGACGCCCTGCGCTCAAGACGATTGGGAGTACCTGCATGAGAGTTCGCACCGCACGACCATCGCGTGATCCGCGGAAGTCCGTACCGCCCCCGGGGACGCCGAGGGCCGGTCGTATCCTCCACCGGACCCTGATGACACTGGCAACCGCGGCAGCCGTGGCGACGGCCTCCGTCACCGGCTTCCCCCTCGCCGGAAGGGCCTCGGCGCAGTCGCCCTCCCTGTCGGTCTCGCAATCGGTCTCCCCCACCACGGTCAGCGCGGCCGACCAGACCGCCACCTTCTCCTTCGCCGTCACCAACACCGGTGACGAGGAACTGACCGCTGTCTCGGTCGGGACCACCGCGTTCAGCGGCACCGGCACCCCGCCCGTGATCGCCTGCCCGGCGACCGACCTCGCCCCCGGCGCGTCGATGACGTGCACCGGGCCGTACACCACCACCCAGGCCGACATCGATGCCGGCAGGGTCACCAGCGTCGGTTCGGCCACCGGGCTGACGCCCGCTGGTTCCACCGTCACCGCACCCGAGTCCACCGCTACCCTGGTCGCCCTCCAGAGCGCCGCGCTCTCCCTGGAGAAGTCCGCGTTCGAAGGCGGAGGCGACAGTGGCGGCGGCGGGGGCGGCAACAACGGCGGGGGCGGCAGCGGGAACAACGGCGGGGGCAACAACGGATCCCGCCGCTCGACCCTGGTGACCTTCCTGACCGCCGGCGAGGTCATCGACTACAGCTACCTGGTCACCAACACCGGGAACGTCACCCTGACCGGCGTGACGGTCACGGACACCTCGTTCTCCGGGACGGGCACACCACCGTCGATCAGCTGCCCGTCGACCACCCTCGCCCCGGGCGCTTCGATGACCTGCAGCGGGAGCTACACCGTCACCGAGGCCGACGTGAACGCCGGGTCGATCACCAACACCGCCACCGCCACCGGCCAACCGCCCACCGGTGCGCCGGTCACGACGCCCCCTTCCACCTCGACCGTGACCGGAGAGCAGGACCAGCCCGGGCTGGTCCTCGACAAGATCGCGGTCTCCGACAACAGCGGCGGCGGCGGCAGCAGCGGCGGCGGCAGCAGCGGCGGGAACAGCCGGCGCAACACCCTGGTGACCACGCTCGCGGCCGGCCAGATCATCGAATACTCCTTCGTCGTCACCAACACCGGCAACGTCGAACTGGCGGACATCGACGTCACCGACACCTCGTTCTCCGGAACCGGCACACCGCCCGTCATCTCCTGCCCGTCGCCCTTCCTGGCCGCCGGCTCCTCGATGACCTGCACCGCCGCCTACACCGTCACCCAGGCCGACGTCGACACCGGCACCATCACCAACACCGCTGTCGCCACCGGCCAATCGCCCACCGGCGCCCCCATCACCTCACCCCCGGCCACGGCCACCGTGACCGTCCCTCAGGCATCGCTCACCCTGGAGAAGAACGTCTCCGTCAGCGGCGGCGGGGGCGGCGGCCACGGCGGGGGCGGGAACAATGGTGGGGGCAACAACGGCGGGGGCACTGGGAACGGCAGCGGGGGCAACAACGGCGGCGGGACCAACCAGCGCAACACCCTGACCACCACCCTCGCCCCCGGCCAGAGCCTCGACTACTCCTACGTGGTCACCAACACCGGCGCGGTCACCCTGACCGACGTGACGGTCACGGACACCTCGTTCTCCGGGGCGGGAACTCCCCCGGCGATCTCCTGCCCGTCCACCACCCTGGACCCGGGCGCGTCGATGACCTGCACCGCCACCTACACCGTCACCCAGGCCGACATCGATGCCGGCACCATCGCCAACACCGCTGTCGCCACCGGCCAACCGCCCACCGGCGCACCCGTCACCTCGTCCCCCGACTCCGCGACGGTCACCCTCACCCGGTCCCCGGCTCTCACCCTCGCCAAGAGCGCGTCCCCCACCACCGTGACCGCCGCCGGCGAGACCGTCACCTACACCTTCCGGATCACCAACACCGGCAACGTCACGCTCACCGCGCCCTCCGTCGCCGACACCGAGTTCACCGGCACGGGCACCGCGCCCAGCGTTTCCTGCCCGACCGGCCCGCTGGCACCCGGTGCGACCGTCGTCTGCACTGCCACCTACACCGTCACCGCGGAGGACCTCGACCTGGACCAGATCGACAACACGGCTGTCGCCACCGCCACCGGACCCGAATCCGCCACCGTCACCTCGACGCCCGCTGCGGCACAGGTCATGGTCACGCCGTCGCAGTCGGCTCCCGCACCCCGCCCCACCAACCAGCCCCACCCGCCGGCGCACCACGAGCCGACCGGTCAGCTGGCCGCGACCGGTACCGGAAGCCTGACACTCGTGGCCACGGCCTGTGCGGTCCTGCTCGGCGCGGCCGGCCCGATGCTGTTCGCCGCCAACCGCAGGCGCCGCGCGGCCCGGCCCTGAGGCCCGAACCAGGAGACCCGGCCGATGAACTGACAAGGCGACATCCCACCTGGAACGGCACCGGCCCGCGCACCGCGCGGGCCGGTGCCGTGCGGCGACCGCACCGCCGAACTTCGGCGGAGCACCCTCAAAGCTGCTGCGCCGCGACCGGATTGCCGATCGATAACGAACCCATCACTCGAACTCCACGACTCGCGCACACTCGGAAGGATGGCGTCCCGTCCCGCCAACCCCCTCCGAGATGAGCCGTGTTGTCCCTCTCCCTCCGCCTGCGCCGGGCCTCTGCCGCCGGCGCGCTGCTGGCCGCCGCACTGTTCGCCACCGCCTGCGAGCCCACCGACGCCGGGCCGGTCGCGCCCTCCGCGTCGGCTGCCGTCTCCAGCAGCAGCGCGCCGTCCCCCAGCGACTCCCCCACGCCGAGCCCGACCCCGACCCCGAGCCCGACGCCGTCGCCCTCGCCGTCGGCCGAAACGCCGAGCCCGGCGCCGACCACCGAGGCGCCCGCCACCAAGGCCCCGCAGCCGACGGCGCGGACCACCACCGCCAAGCCCGCGACGGAGCCCACCCAGGACACGGCGGGCTGCCACCCGCGGTCGAACGCGGGGAACTGCTACAAGGCGGGCCAGTTCTGCCGGGCCTCGGACCACGGGGTGGAGGGCACCGACGCCTCGGGGCGGACCATCCGGTGCGAGGACAAGAACGGCTGGCGGTGGATCGCGGGCTGAGGCCCGCTCAGCGGCGCGGGCCGTACATGATCACGCCGACGCCGGCCAGGCAGATCAGCGCGCCCAGCACGTCCCAGCGGGTGGGCCGGAAGCCGTCCACGACGACGCCCCACAGCAGCGAGCCCGCCACGAAGACGCCGCCGTACGCGGCCAGCACCCGGCCGAAGTTCGCGTCCGGCTGGAGGGCGGCGGTGAAGCCGTACAGGCCGAGCGCGAGGACGCCGAGGCCGGCCAGCCACCACGGCCGGGACTCGCGGACGGACTGCCAGACCAGCCAGCAGCCGCCGATCTCCAACAGTGCGGCAACGACGAACAGAACGATCGAACGGGCGGTACTCACCGAGCCACCCTAGACGGCGGCGCCCCCGGACCCGACAGCACCGGGCCCGGGGGCGTCGCACGGGGGCGTCAGTGGCCGTGCTCGCTGCGGCCCGCGCGGCGGGTGACCGAGTAGTGGTCGATCTGCGTGCCGTCCTCGGCCAGCGCGGTGACCTTCATGGTGCTGGTCGCGCCGCGGTGCGCCGGGGTGACGTCCACCTTGATGAAGGAGTAGCCGGTGTAGCGGACCCGCGACCAGTGCACGGTCTCCGCGACCTTCACGCTGCCCTTGTCGAAGTGGTAGGTGACCACCTCGTCCTGGTGCTTCTCGTGGCCCTCGTAGGTGTCGGGCGCGTCGAAGGAGTAGAGGCTGCGACCGGCCGCACCGGCGGTCACGTACACCACGCCGTCCTTGGTCGGGTCGATGCTCGCGCCGCTCGGCACGGCCTTGCTGACCTTGTTGCCGAGGATCGCGTCGGTGCGCTCGTACACGTGGTTGTGGCCGTTGATGACCAGGTCCACCCGGTACTTCTCGAACAGCGGCACCCAGGCGTCGCGGACGCCGCCGTCGGAGGCGTGCTGGTGGGTGGTGGAGAACGCGCAGTGGTGGAAGAAGACGACCACGAAGTCGATCGCCTCGTCCGCGCGCAGCTCGCGCAGCTTGCGCTCCAGCCACTGGGTCTGACGGCCCGCGGTGATTCCCAGGTTGGCGGGGATCTCGTAGGACACGTCGTTGGCGTCCAACGAGATGACGCCGACGTTGCCGTAGGTGAAGGAGTAGACGCCGGGCGCCTTGCGCGGGTCCGGGCCGTTGGTCGGCAGGGTGAAGCGGGCGTCGTCGCCGCCGTACCCGTTGTGCGAGTACCAGGCCTCCATGTCGTGGTTGCCGTAGGCGACCATCCACGGGACCTTCGCCGCCACCGTCTCGGTCTGCGCCAGGAACGCGTCCCAGGTCAGCGCGTTGAACGCGACCTTGTCGCTGTCCAGGCCCTGGCCCATCGGGTCGGCGTAGCAGATGTCGCCGGCGTGCAGGTGGAACACCGGCTTCTGGGCCAGGATGACGTGGTCGTTGCCGGCCGCGTGCGAGGAGACGCCCTGGTCGCCGAAGGCGGTGAAGGTGAACGGCTCGAACGCGCGGCCCCGCCGGCCGTGGCGGGACGGCGCGGTGGTGAAGGTCTGCAGGGTGGAGATCGCCTGCTGCGAGGCCGGGTCGAAGCCGTCGTGGCCGACGCCGTAGTAGTAGGTGGTGCCGGGCTGCAGGTGGTTCAGCTCCACGTGCAGGTAGTACTGGTCGACCGGGGTGCCGGTCGGGGTCAGCGCGGGGGTGTGCAGCGCCCGGACCTCGGCCTCGATCTTGTGGCTGAGGTCCCACGGGTGGCGGCCGAAGCGCAGGAACGGCTTCTTCACCGGCGCCGGCACCTGCCAGGACACCCGCATCTGGGTGTCGGCCTCGGCGCCGAACTGGAGGTGGCGGCCGACCGGGGAGACCAGCGAACCGGACACCGCGTCCGCCGCGCTGCCCTGCTTCACGGCCGGGTCGGCGAACGCCGTGCCGGAGCCCAGCGCCCCGCCGACGGCCAGCGCGCCGACCGTCACCGCGCTGGAGCGCAGCAGGGTCCGGCGGGAGAGCTTGCTGCGCAGGTACTCGTGCTGCTCCGCCATGTTCATCCGGGCAGCGAGCTGGGCGGGCACGCCCATGTTGGGGATATCCATGCGCGGGAGACTGTCAGTGACCGATGGCCGCCACCCGGATGCTCGGTGAACGAGCGTCATCGCGCCGGTCTGGCCGAGCACATGATCAGACCATGTGTTGGTAAAGAGGCCGACGCGGACCGGCCGACGGCCCGATCATGACGTGCCGTCGGCCGTCGCCGCTGGTCACAGCGGGTCGCCCGGCACCTCCAGGTACGCCGCCCGCAGCCGCGCCAGCCCGGCCGCCTCGACCGCCCGGACGTCGAACTCCCGGCCGTCCACGGCCGCGACCGTCCGCACGCCGGTCGTCGCGTTGGTCGCGAACACCGCGTCCACGCCGTCCAGTTCCGGGCCCATCCGCCGGTCGACGCCACCGACCGCCGCGCGCAGCAGCGCCATCGCCGTGCCCGGCAGGTACCCGCCGCGCGGCCACACCGCCTCGCCGCCGCACAGGAACCCGACGTTCCAGGTCGCGCCCTCGGTCAGGCCGCCGTCCCGGTCCACGAACAGCGCGTCGTCGAACCCGGCCCGCTGCGCCAGCCGCCGCTGCCGCAGCACCCCGAACAGCGCCACGCTCTTCACCTGTGGCACCTCGCGCTCGAACCGCACCGTCCGCACCCGCAGCGGCCCCGGCACGCCGCTCCCCGCCGGACGGGCCGTCACCAGCACCCGCGGGCTCGCCGTGCCGCCGACGCCGCCCAGGTCGATCGCCGGGTCGAACAGCGTCACCCGCAGCACCGCCGCGCCGCGCGCCGGCGCCTGCCGCCGGGCCAGCTCCCGCACCCGCTCCCGGTCCGGCCGCACCCCGAACACCGCCTCGCCGTCCCGCTCCAGCCGCTCCAGGTGCAGCCCCAGGCCGCGCACCCGACCGTCCTCCACCAGCATCGTGGTGAAGTGCCCGTAGTTCGTCAGCGCCAGCGCCTGCAACTCCTCGGCCGTCACCGGCCGCCCGTCCAACTCCGTCACGACCGCGCGCCCTTCCGCAGATCGAACTCCTGCAACTCCAGCGTCGCCGGCGCCTCGGCCACCCCCGGGCCACCGGCCCGCACCCACTCCGCTATCTCCGTCACCATGTCCTCGCCCAGCACCCACCCCAGCCAGACCGGCCGCGCCCCGTTCTCCCGGCCCCGCGGCGACGGGTTGACCACCACCACGTTCGAGTGACCGCACGCGTCGAGGCACTCCGACACCCGCACCCGCCCGGCGTCGCCCACCGCCGCCCGCAACCGCGCCACCTGCTCCCCGTGGTCCACCCCCGGATGCTTCGCCGCCGACCCGCAGCAGCACCCCCGACACACCGTCACCATCGCCGTCCCGCGTTCGTCCACGCCCCCATTCTGACGTGCCCGGGCACCCCCTCGTCCGGCCCGGATGCCGGACCGCCGTAGGAGCCGGTAGCCTCGCGCGGCAAAGGTGCTGTGACGGGCGGGAGTGAGCGGTGGCCGGGCAGGTTGTGTTCAGGGACGCGATGGGGCGGGAGCTGACCGAGGAGGATCTGGCCGGGGTGACCGGCCGGGTGAGCTGGGAGCCGGCGGGCGGCGGGGACGTGCCGGAGCGGGCGCGGGAGCTGCACCGGCGGGGGCGGGAGGCCGGGGAGCGGGGCGAGTACGAGGAGGCGCTGGCACTGCTGGAGCAGGCGCAGGACCTGGCGCCGAACTGGCCGCACCCCTCGTACGACGCCGCGTTCACGGTGCTGCTGCAGGGGGACGCCGCGCGGGCCGAGGAGTTGTACGCGGGGGTCGACCGGCTCGCGCCGCGCGGGTTCTTCACCTGCAAGACGACGTTGGACCTGCTGCGCCGCGAGCTTCGCGGCGAGCTGTTCGACGGCTTCAGCCGGGCCTTCGTGCAGCTGGAGTGGGTGGAGGATCCGGCGCAGAAGCGCGGGCTGCTGCTGGGCATCGCCGAGCGCTACCCCGAACTCCCGCAGGCCTGGAAGGAGTTGGCCCCGCTGCTGGCCGACCCGGACGAACAGGCGGAGGCCGTGGAACGCGGTCTGGCCGCCGGGCCGGATCCGGAGACGCTGGGCCTGCTGCTGATCAACAAGGCGCTGCTGCTCCAGCACAGCGACCTGCGCGCGGCGGTCGGCATCCTCGGTTCGCTGGCGCTCGACCCGGACTCCACGCTCGGCGCCGAGACCATGGCCAAGATCGTGCTGGCCCAACTGGCGGGCCACCCCCGGCCGTCCGCCGCGCCGTAGGGCCTGCCCTAAAACGCGGTGCGCCGCACGCGGGGCAGCGGATAGGTTCGCGGGATGACTTCGACCGAGACCCAGCGCCGCCCCGTGCCCTACGACGACAGCGGCGAACTCGACACCGCCCTGGCCTTCCTGACGTTCGCGCGCGAGTGCGTGGTGAAGAAGACCGAGGGCCTGACGGAGGAGGAGCTGCGCCGCGTCCTGGTCGGCACGGGGACCAACCTGCTGGGCCTGGTGCAGCACCTGACGGCGGCCGAGCGGTACTGGTTCGGGTACCACGTGGCGGGCCAGGAGGCGTACCAGGACGTCGACTTCGACATGGCCGTCCCGGCGGACGTCACCGCCGAGCAGGTGCTGGGCGCCTACCGGGAGGCGATCGCCGCCGCCGACAAGGTGATCCGGGAGTCCGCCGACCTGTCCCGCCCGGTGGCCGTGCCCGTCCCCGACGGGCCGAAGTCGGTGCGCTGGGTGATGGCCCACATGACGAGCGAGACCGCCCGGCACGCCGGTCACGCCGACATCCTGCGCGAGCAGATCGACGGCGCGACCGGCCGGTAGCGGAGATCGGCCGGCAGCCGAGTCCGGCCGGGAAGCGGCTCAGGCGGTGGCGGCGGCCGCGGCCCGGCCCGCCGTCCGCCCGGTGAAGAGGCACCCGCCCAGGAAGGTGCCCTCCAGCGAGCGGTAGCCGTGGATGCCGCCGCCGCCGAACCCGGCCGCCTCGCCGGCCGCGTAGAGGCCGTCCAGCACCGTGCCGTCGGGCCGCAGCGCGCGGGAGTCGAGGTCGGTGTGCAGGCCGCCGAGCGACTTGCGGGTGAGGATGTGCAGCCGGACGGCGATCAGCGGTCCGGCCGCCGGGTCGAGCAGCCGGTGCGGGGCGGCGGTGCGGATCAGCTTGTCGCCGAGGTAGCGCCGGGCCCCGTGGATCGCGGTGATCTGGAGGTCCTTGGCGAACGGGTTGGCGATCTCCCGGTCCCGGGCCTCGATCTCGCGGCGCAGCGCGTCGGCGTCGATCGCGGGCGCGGCGCCCTGTCGTTCGTTCATGCCGCGGACGAGTTCCTCCACGGTGGAGGCGATCACGAAGTCCGCGCCGTGCTGCTTGAACGCCTCGACCGGCCCGGACGCCCCGGGCAGTGCCCGCCCGAGCACGCCTCGGATCGAACGCCCCGTCAGGTCGGGGTTCTGTTCGGAGCCGGAGAGCGCGAACTCCTTCTCGATGATCTTCTGGGTGAGCACGAACCAGGTGTGCTGGTGCCCGGTGCGCATGATGTGGTCGAGGGTGCCGAGGGTGTCGAAGCCGGGGAACAGCGGGACGGGCAGCCGGGCGCCGGTGGCGTCGAGCCAGAGCGAGGACGGGCCGGGCAGGATGCGGATGCCGTGCTTCGCCCAGATCGGGTTCCAGTTCTCGATGCCCTCGGTGTAGTGCCACATCCGGTCGCCGTTGACGAGTCCGGCGCCGGCGGCGGAGGCGACGTCCAGCATCAGGCCGTCGACGTGCGCGGGGACGCCGGAGAGCATCCGCTCGGGCGGGGTGCCGAGCCGGGCGGGCCAGGCGGCGCGGACCTTGTCGTGGTTGCCGCCGATGCCGCCGGAGGCGACGACCACGGCCTGGGCGCGGAGTTCGAAGTGCCCGGCGACCTCGCGGGAGCTGGCTTCGCCGCGCTGGACGGCGGACGGCGCGAGGATCTCGCCGGTGACGGTGTCGAGCGAACCGCCGCTCGCGGCGAGGCCGGTGACGCGGTGTCGGAAGCGCAGGGTGACCCGTCCGGCCTTCACGGCGTCGCGGACCCGGCGGGCGAACGGTGCGACCAGGCCGGGCCCGGTGCCCCAGGTGATGTGGAAGCGCGGGACGGAGTTGCCGGGCCCGCTGGCCAGCAGTCCGCCGCGTTCGGCCCAGCCGACCACCGGGAACAGCCGCACGCCCATCGCGCGCAGCCAGGCCCGCTTCTCGCCGGCCGCGAAGTCGACGTACGCCTCGGCCCAGCGGCGCGCCCAGGCGTCCTCGTCGCGGTCGAACCCGGCGGTGCCGAGCCAGTCCTGCCAGGCGAGTTCGCGGGAGTCCTTGATCCGCATCCGGCGCTGTTCGGGCGAGTCGACCAGGAAGAGTCCGCCGAACGACCAGTGCGCCTGGCCGCCGAGCGAGCCGGCGGGTTCCTGGTCGAGCAGGATGACGCGCCGTCCGGCGTCGGCGAGTTCGGCGGTGGCGGCCAGGCCGGCCAGTCCGGCTCCGATCACGATGACGTCGGCGTCGAGGGCCATCCGAGATCCTTCCCAAAGACAGTGATCCCCGATCCTGCGGCCGACCCCGCCGCCCGGTCAACCCGCCGGTAACAAAAGGCCCCCGCCCCGCCGCGGACGCGGCAGGACGGGGGCCGGGGAGAGGCCGTCAGGGCTTGACGCGGACCACCTGCGGGTCGTGGTCGGAGGCCTGCGCGGCGAACTCGCTGTTGATGTGCACCACGTCGTAGCGGACGTGCTGCTGCTTGAACGCGGGGCTGACCAGGATGTGGTCGAGCACCTGCGAGTTGCCCTGGTAGACGTACGAGTAGCGCTCGCTCGCGGGCAGGTCGTTCACCAGGTCGCGGAGCACGCCGCCCTTGGTGAGGGTCTTCATCGCGGGCGAGAACTGGTAGTCGTTGAAGTCGCCGAGCGAGACGATCCGGGCGTCCGGGTCGGCGGCCTCCAGCTTGGCGACGAAGGCGCGCTCGACCTCGGCCTGCTTCTGCCGCTGCACCTCGGAGCTGCGGTTCGGGGCCTGGAAGCGGCTGTCGATGCCCTGGTCGCCGCCCTTGCTGTTGAAGTGGTTGGCGATCACGAAGACCGGCTTGTTGTGGAAGCTGAACTGGCCGACCAGCGGCTTGCGGCTGCTGGCCCAGGCCTCGTTGTTCGGGTCGATGCGGCCGGGCGAGGCGGTCAGCGAGGTGCGCTTGCCGGTGCCGGTGACGTCGACGGCGGTGGTGGAGTCGCCGCCGGCGATGTCGGTGAAGGACACCCGGTCGGGGTTGAACAGGAAGACCTGGCGGATGTTGCCGCCGGGCTGGCCGCCGTCCTTGTCGTTCACCGGGTCGACGGAGCGCCAGTCGTAGGCGGGGCCGCCGGCGGCCTTGACCGCGTCGATGAACTTCTGCACGGTGACCGAGGCGTCCACGGTGCCGTCGTCGACGGCGCCGCTGTTGTCCTGGATCTCCTCCAGGGTGACGATGTCGGGCGAGCGCAGGTTGGTGACGACGGCCTGGGCGAGCTCGGTGTACTTGGCGTCGGCGTCGCCGGGGGCGAGGTTCTCCACGTTGTAGGTGGCGATGGAGAGTTCGCTGGGCAGCGCCCGGTCGGCGACCTCGCGCTTCAGGCCGTTGTCCTGGACGGTGCCGACGGTGTTCGCGGCGATGGTGTAGCCGCCGAACTGGTTGTAGTCGAGCGGGCCGGCGGTGGAGCCGGTCAGCCGGTCGCCGACGTTGGCGACCGGGAACGGGTGCTCGGTCAGCGGCGGCAGCGACTGGATCATGATCCGGCCGTTGTTCGGCTTGTCGTAGCCGAGGTAGACCACGCCGCCGCGGTTGGTCCGCCGGTCGGCCGAACTGGCGTCCACCCACAACTCGTTGTACTTGTCGGTGGCCTGCACCACCGGCACGTCGCGGACCTCGACGTTCATGCCCTCCAGCGACTCGTACAGGTCGAGGGCGTACGTGGACGGGTCCAGCGGCAGGTTGTCGATCGAGCCGCCGGCGGCGTCCGGGGCGTACCCGGCGGGGATCTTGGCGGCGTCCAGCACCACGGGGGCGGGCACGGCGTTGTCGGAGGACAGCACGGTGACCTTCGGGCCGGT
Source organism: Kitasatospora sp. NPDC059795 (assembly GCF_042732175.1). Lineage (NCBI taxonomy): Bacteria > Bacillati > Actinomycetota > Actinomycetes > Kitasatosporales > Streptomycetaceae > Kitasatospora > Kitasatospora sp. NPDC059795. The sequence goes on along the minus strand of NZ_JBHWID010000008.1, from coordinate 143,766 downwards.
CAGCTCGGTGACGGACTGCGAGCCGCCGGAGCTGTTCGGGTAGTACTCGCTCACCTTGGCGGTGACCAGCACCGAGTCGCCGACCTTGACGGTCGGGTTGGCGGAGCCGGTGTAGACGAACACGGCCTCGCTGGTGGCCGGGTTGTCGTCCGGGGTGGGGTCCTGGATCCAGAAGCCCTTGGTGCCGTAGCCGCGCACGCCGGTGACGATGCCGGGCACGTTGGTGACGGTCTTGGTGTTCAGCGGCGATATCCGGGTGGTGCCCTGGATGTCGTGGATGCGCACGTCGCCGGGGACGGGCGGGGTGGTGCCGCCGTCGCCGCCGCCGGGGGTGCCGCCGCCGGTGCCCGCGCCCTTGGAGTTGACCGGGGTCGGGTCGCCCGCGGTGAAGTCCTTGGCGTTGTCGTCGGTGTCGGCGAGCGAGGAACCGCGTGCGACCGAGGCGGAGTTGGACGCGCCCGCGGCCGGGCCGCTGCCCTCGCGGACCACGGCGGTGCCGAAGCCGACCAGGTCGACGATCCGCGGGTCGGCGGCGCAGTCGGCGGCGGTCTTGCAGGTCAGCGGGGCGGTGCCGTTGACCAGCGCGACGGTGCCGGAGGTGGCGGACAGCGCCAGGCTGCCGCTGGCGTCGGCCGCCGGGAGGTCCGCGGTGCCGCCGGCGCCGGGCGCCTCGGCGATCAGGTAGCGGCCGCCGGCCGGGACGGAGCCGTTCAGCGGGGTGACGCCCCACTGGGTGGTGGCGCCGGGGCTGCCGGGCAGGTACTGCACGCTGAAGCCGGACAGGCCGAAGGCGGCGCCGGTCGGGTTGCCGAGCTCAATGAAGTCGTTCTTCAGCGTCGCGCCGGAGTTGCCGCCGCCGCCGTACACCTCGGCGATCACCGCTCCGGTGGACGGCGCGGCGAACGCGCCCGGCAGCGGGACGAGGACCAGGGACGCGGCGACCGCGGCCGGCGCGGTGACGCGCAGCAGGGTGCGGCGGGAGCGGCGGGCGGGGGTGGGGCTGGGCACCGTTGCGGGGCTCCTTCGGGGCAGGACCATGGCCCGGTCGCCGTCAGTGGGGGCGCCGGGTGGCATCGAGGGTTCGTCAGAAGGCTGACCGCCAGGGCCGGTCCGGTCTGCCGGGCGGGTCCTTGATGGCTGATCAGGTGGATCCGGATCAGAAAGATACGCGCGTAGAAGTTGACCCGACAAGGTCCCGGGCGTGAACTTCTCGCCACCTGGCCGGAACGTTCCTCCCCCGAATTCCGGATCTTCCATCCCTGGACATGCCAAAAGGGGCACCCACCGGGTGCCCCTTTCCGCGCTGCGACGCCTCGCGGGTCGGGACTGCTCGCGCAGGCCCGCCTCGCGGTCAGGACTGCTCGCGCAGCCCCGCCGACCACTTCTGTTCGACCTTGCCGAACTTCCAGAACGCCATCGCGGCGGCCCAGGTGACCACGAACAGGCCGACGATCACGTAGCCGACCAGGTTGAGGTCGAGCGAGCCGATCCAGCCGATCGGGCCGCTGGTGATGTCCAGCTTCTCGGCCAGCAGGCCGACCAGCTCGATCACGCCGATCACCAGCGCCACCAGCACCGACAGGCCGGTGACGGTCAGGTTGTAGTAGATCTTGCGGACCGGCTTGGAGAACGCCCACTCGTAGGCGAAGTTCATGAACGAGCCGTCGATGGTGTCCAGCAGGCTCATGCCCGCCGCGAACAGGATCGGCAGCACCAGCAGCGCGTACCAGGGCAGCGAGAACGCGGCCGCGCCGCCGGCCAGCACCAGCAGCGAGACCTCGGTGGCGGTGTCGAAGCCGAGGCCGAACAGCAGGCCCACCGGGTACATGTGCCACGGCTTGGTGACGGCCCGGGTGACGCGGCCGAGGATCCGGTTCAGGAAGCCCCGCTTGTCGAGCTGGCGCTCCAGCTCGGCCTCGTCGAAGTCGCCCTGCCGCATCCGCCGGAACACCTTCAGGATGCCGTTGAACGCGCCCAGGTTGATCAGGCCGATCAGCACCAGGAAGGTGCCGGAGACGGTGACGCCGATCAGGCCGGTCGCCTGGTGCAGCGTCGACCCGTCGGACTCCACCTGCCCGGCCAGCGAGCGGATGCCGAACGCCAGCAGCGCACACAGGCCGAAGACGATCGAGGAGTGCCCGAGCGAGAACCAGAAGCCCACCGACAGCGGGCGCTTGCCCTGGCCCATCAGCTTGCGGGTGGTGTTGTCGATGGCGGCGATGTGGTCGGCGTCGAAGGCGTGCCGCATGCCGAGGGTGTACGCCGTCAGACCCATGCCGGCGCCGAACACCTGGCCGCCGACGTCGTAGTGCTTCGGGGCGATCACCGCCAGCAGCGTGAACCACCCGACCACGTGCAGGGCGAGGACGAACGCGGCCATTCCGGCCAGCCGGATCCACTCCTCGCGGGTGAGCCGGTCGCGCAGACGGCTGGGGGCTGGCATGGGATGTCCTTCCGGGAGGGTGGTGAGCCGCATCATCCTTCCGTCGATCCGCCCGCAATTGCAAGTCATATGCAACTGAGAGCCAGGGGCGCACGCCGTCGCGACCGCCGCCGCCCCCGACCGGCCTCCGCGACGCCTTCCAATCCGACTGATCGGAAAGCTTCCTGACGGTTCGTGGGCCGAAATCCTTGACCCGGGCGATTGGTCCAGTCCAATCTAGGTGACGCGCTCACCCCAAGCGCACAGGCTCCCACCTGGGCCCGCCGGGCCGCCGCACCTACCGGACAACCCCACTACTCCGGAGGTTCCTCCATGCTTGAACGGGCCACGCCCGCCCTCGGGTCGACCACGCGCCGGGCCCCCTCCCGGCGCCGCGCCGGCGCCCTCGTGGTGGCCGCCGCCATGACCGTCGGCTCCACCGCACTCGCGCTCTCGCTCGGCAGCGCCTCGGCGGCCACCGTCAACCTGCTCGCCAACGGCGACTTCGAGACCGGCTCGCTCAGCGGCTGGACCTGCACCAGCGGCTCGGTCGTCAACACCGGTGCGCACGGCGGCACTTACGCACTGAACGGCAACGCGACCGCCGGCGACACCGGCCAGTGCCAGCAGACCGTCACCGTCCAGCCGAACACCAAGTACACCCTGGCGGGCTGGCTCAAGGGCAACTACGTCTACCTGGGCGCCACCGGAACCGGCGTCAACGCCTCCACCTGGACCCCCGGCGCGTCCAACTGGACCCAGTTGAGCACCACCTTCACCACCGGTGCGAGCACCACCTCGGTGACGGTCTTCACCCACGGCTGGTACGGGGCCGGCGCCTACCAGGCCGACGACCTCAGCCTGACCGGGCCCGACAACGGCGGCTCCCCGAGTCCGTCCACCTCCGCGAGCAGCTCCACCTCGGCCAGCCCCTCGCAGAGCACCTCCCCCAGCCCGTCCACCTCCACCTCCTCCTCGCCCTCGCCGTCCCCGAGCTCCAGCTCCGGCAGCGGCAACGGCCCCACCGGCGACGGCAAGATCACCGTCCCGGGCGGGGTGGCGGTCGGCAAGGCCACCTCCAACGCCGTGGTGCTGAAGTGGAACGCCTCGACCGACTCCACCGACAACTACGTCGGCTACAAGGTCTGGTCGAAGGGCCAGCTGGTCGGCACCTCGATGGGCACCTCCGTCGCGATCTCCTCGCTGCTGCCGAACACCTCGTACACCTTCACCGTCCAGGCGTACGACAAGGCCGGCCACGCCTCCCAGCAGTCGAACGCGGTGACCGTCTCCACCACCGCCGCGCCCGCCACCGCCAAGCCGTACAAGTCCGCCTACTTCGACCAGTGGTCGGTGTACGACGCCGCCTACTACCCGAAGAACGTCGACACCTCCGGCGCGGCCGGCAAGCTCGACGTCATCTCCTACGCGTTCGAGAACATCCACCCGACCAACCTCAACTGCTTCGAGGCCGTCAAGGCCTCCGACGCCAGCCACGAGGACAACCCGAACGCGGGCGACGGCGCGGCCGACGCCTACGCCGACTACCAGATGGACTACAGCGGCGCCATCTCCGTCGACGGCACCTCCGACGACTGGCAGCAGCCGCTGAAGGGCAACTTCAACCAGCTGCGCCAGCTCAAGGCGAAGAACCCCAACCTGCGGGTCACCCTGTCGCTCGGCGGCTGGACCTACTCCAAGTACTTCTCCGACGCGGCGGCCACCGACGCCTCGCGCAAGAAGCTGGTCTCCTCCTGCATCGACATGTTCCTCAAGGGCAACCTGCCGACCGGTGTCGCCGGTGATGCCTCCGGCGGCGCGGCCAGCGCCGCGGGCATCTTCGACGGCATCGACATCGACTGGGAGTACCCGGGCTCGGCCGGCGGCCACACCGGCAACCACTACTCCGCGGCCGACAAGCAGAACTTCACCGCGCTGCTCGCCGAGTTCCGCAGCCAGCTCGACGCGTACGGCGCCGGCGTCGGCAAGAAGTTCCTGCTCACCGCGGCCCTGCCGTCCGGCCAGGACAAGATCCAGTACGTCGAGACCGACAAGATCGGCGCGTACCTGGACTACGCCGACGTCATGACCTACGACATGCACGGCTCCTGGGACGCCACCGGCCCGACCAACCTCCAGGACCCGCTGCACGACAGCCCCGCCGACCCCACCACGCCGATCACCCCCGGCACCGCCAAGTACAACGTGGACACCACGCTCGCGGCCTACACCACCGGCCTCCCCGAGTACGGCATCACCGGCGGCTTCCCCGCCAACAAGATCATCCTCGGCATCCCGTTCTACTTCCGCGGCTGGACGGGCGTGACCGCCGGCAGCAACTACGGCCTCTACCAGAAGGCCACCGGCGCCACCCCCGCCAAGCCCGGCAGCCAGGAAGCCGGCCTCGCCAGCTGGCGCGAACTCACGCTGACCGCCCAGAACACCCACTGGGACCCGATCACCGAGTCCACCTGGGTCTACGACGGCACCAACTTCTGGACCGGCGACGACCCCAAGGCCATCCAGGCCCGCGCGGCCTACGCCAAGTCCAAGGGCCTCGGCGGCATGTTCGCCTTCGCCCTGGAGAACGACGACAACAACAGCACCCTGCTCAACACCATCTACAACAGCCTCGGTTGACCGCCTGTCACATAGTGTACTGACGGCTCGCCGCATCTTCCCCATGGGTGCGGCGGGCCGTCGCCATGCTCAGCCCTGCTCAGCCTCGCTGAGCGAGCAACAGCCGGGCGCCCTCCCGCAGTCGGCCGTCGGACTCGTCGCACAGGACCCGGCGTTCCGAGGCCGCCCACTGCGCCACCACCTCCCGCGCCCCGGGCGGCAACGGCTCGCCGATCCGCCGCAGCGTCGCCAGCGCGAACGCGCCGACCGGCATCGCAACGAGCAGCTCGGCCAGCACGGGAACGGTTCGCCCGGTGTCGCCGGTGATCCGCCACAGCGCCTCCGCGGCGTGCGCCCGGTGCCACTCGTACGCGTCCGTGAGCCGGCCCTCCACCAGCGGCACCAGCGGCAGCCCGACCGGGCCGAGCAGGGCCGCATCCGCCAGGCACCAGCCGTCGCCGGCGAGGCGGTCGGCGAGCAGCCGCAGCGCGGGCCCCGGATCCGCTCCGAGCCGGGCGGCGGCAACGGCTGCGGCGGGCGCGACATCCCGGTCGTTCCCGGTCGCCAACTCGCCCAGCACGCCGATCAGTTCCTGGTCTTCGAGCCCTGTACCGCCGAGCATCCGCGCCACCTTCTCGTCCGGCCGGGCCCGCAGCAGTGCGAGCAGCTCGGGCAACAGCGGCGCCGCGTCCTGCGGGGTGAGTGCGTCAAGCACCCGGGCCGCTTCGACGTGCACCCCACCGCAGCCGGCGCATCGGCGCGGCGTCAGTGCCCGGCGCCGCAGGTCGAGGTCGGCGGTGCGGGCGGCCAGCGCGTCGAGCGCGCCCGGATGGGGCGCGGGAGCGGCGGCGAGCAACCGGCGCTCGCCGGCCCGGCCGAGCGCGAGTTGGGCCGCCCGGGAGACCTGCAGCTCGGGGTCGGCGACGAACGGCAGCACCGCCGCGCCGACCGGGGCGGGGTCGGGGCAGTCCGCGACCCACCGGGCCAGCGCCTCCAGCACGTACAACTGCCCGGACCGCTCGCCCTGGTGCGGCAGTGCGGCGACCAACAGGGCGACGGCCTCCGCCTCCCGGTCCCGCCAGGTGCGGGCCAGTCGCGCGGCCAGCCACGAGCCGTGCCCGTCGCGGTCGCGAGCCGCGATCCAGGCCGCCGCGACCGTCCGGGTGGCCCCGGCGTCCCGGCCCAGTACGTCCCACACCCTTTCCCTGACGCTGCCGCAGGCGAAGGCGGGGTCCGTACCGTCCGTGGCCAGGACGTGCACCAGCCGTGCCGGGTACGGGAGTTCCGCGTTCGCCAGCAGGCCGAGTGCGGCGGTGGCCCGGACGGCCGGCTCAAGGTCGTCCAGCGCCGCCCGCAACCGTCCGCCCGGGTCGGCGTCGAGAAGGCTCAGCGCCGTCAACGCCGCGGCCCGCACCCGGGCGGACGGGTCGTCCCGGTGGCACGCCGCGAGCGCTTCCCGCGCGGGCGGCAGCGCGTCCCCGCTCGCCCACCGCGCCACCTGCACCGCCCGGCGGCGCACCTCGGGCTCCTCGTCCCGCAACAGGTGCAGCAGGCCGGGCAGTTCGGCGCCGACCCGGACCGCTCCCGCCTCCGCCCGGTCGGCCGTGCTCGCCAGGAACCTCAGCATCTCGTCGCGCCGGTGGGTGGCGTGCACGCTCGCGTGAGCCAGGTACGGAACGGCGGCGACGCTCACCGGATACAGCAGCCGCCGACCCAGCACCTGGCAGAACAGTTCCTCCAGCGCCTCCCCGACCACCGCCGCGTCCTCGTCGTACAACTCCCGGATCACGTCCGAGACGTCGGTGACGTCCCCGTACGGATGCTCCAGCAACGGCCAGTCGACCAGGTGCAGGTCCGCAGGTGTCCTCACGACCGCCGGACCTTACCGTGTCGGCCCTGCCCGGCGAGCAGTAGCCGGGCCTCCTCGCGGAGTGCGGTGTCCGGATGTCCGATCCAGCTGTGCGCGTTCAGCACCCGGCGTTCCGCGCCCGCCCACTCGGCGACCTTCGCCCGGACATCCGGCGGGAGCGGCGCGCCGGTCTGTCGCAGGGTCTTCAGCACGGACGGGTCTGTTCGGCCGTCCCGGACGAGGGCGGTGAGCGTCGTCACGACTCCGGCCGGGTCGCCGGTGATCTGCCACAGCGTCGTGGCCGCGCGGCCGCGCCGCTCCGGGCTGCCGTCGGTCAGGTGGCGCTCCACCGAGGGGGCCAGTGGTGCCCCGAGCGGTCCGAGCAGGGCCGCCTCCGACAGGGAGCCGCCGTCGTGTTCCAGCCGCTCGGCGAGCAGGCGCAGCGCGGGTGCGGGGTCGGCGCCGAGCCGGGCGGCGGCAACGGCGGCGGCGGACGCCAGGGCCTGGTCGGCGGAGCTCGTCAACTCGACCAGCAGGTCGGTCAGTTCGGGGCGGGCGAGGCCGGTCCCGCCGATCGCGCGGGCCAGGTCCGGACTCGGGGATTCGCGCAGCAGGGCAGTCAGTTCCGGCAGCAGCCCGGCGGCGGCCTCCGGCGTGAGCGACTCGATCACCTCCGCTGCCCTGCTGTGCAGGTGCCGGCCGTGTCTGCACGGCTGGGGGCGCAGGGCCCGGCGGTGGATCGCGGGGTCGTCGGTGCGGGCGGCCAACGCGGCCAGCGCGTCGCCGGCGGGTTCGGCGACGGCGGTGAGCAGCCGCGAGTCGCCGACCCGTCCCAGTACCAGCTGTGCGCTCGTGGCCACCCAGCTGTCGGGGTGGGTGACGTGCGGCAGCACGGCCTCCGCCACCGCGTCGGGATCGGCGTGGTACCCGGCCCAGCGCTCGATGGAGTTGATCACCTGCTGGAGGACGTACGGGTCTCGCTGCTGCGGCACGGCGGCTGTGAGCAGCGTGACGGCCTCGACCTCCCACCCGCGCCACCCCATGACCAGCTCCACGGCCCGGCGGCTGCCGCGCCCCTCGTGGTCACCGGCCGCGATCCAGGCGGCGGCCACCGCCCGGACGGTCTCGGCGTCCTGCTCCCGCAGCAGCGACGCCACCCGTTCCTCGGTGCTGCCGACGCCGTGGAAGAACTCGTGGGCCGACATGGCGAAGTCGGGGTCCCCGCCGTCCGCCGACAGCACGGCCAGCAGCTCGGCCGGCCAAGGGGCGCCGGCGCTCTCCATCAGGCCGAGCGCAGCGGTGGCCCGGACGGCGGGCGCGCGGTCGGCGAGTGCGGCGCGAAGCCGCTCGTCCCGGCGGGGAGCGAGGCGGCTGAGCACCTCCAGCGCCTCGGCCCGCACCCGGTCCGACGGGTCGTCGCGATGGCAGGCGGCCAGCGCGTCCAGGGCGGGCGGCAGACTGTCCCCGGCCGCCCAGCGCGCCACTCGCACGGTCTCCCGGCGCACCTCGGGGTCCTCGTCCCGTACAAGGTGCAGCAGGCCGGGCAGCTCGTCGGCGACCCGAATGCCCTCCATCACCTCGTCCTCGAAGAACTGCCCGTAGTCGTCGCGCCCGGCGTTGGCCAGGAACGCCAGCATGGTGCGGCGGTGGTGAACGGCGTGCAGGGCGGCGTGCGCCAGGTACGGCACTGCCATCACGCTCGCCGGGTACACCGATCCCTGGTGCAGGAGACGGTGGAACAGCTCGCCCAGTGCCTTGCCTACCACCGCCGCGTCCTCGTCGTACAGCGCGCGGATCAGATCGGCGACGTCCGCGCCGTGGCCCAGGGATGCCCAGTCGACCAGGTGCAGGTCCTCAGGTGTTCTCACGGGCCGGAGGGTAGCCGGGAGCTCCGACAAGGCAAGGGAATTGGCATGCCCTTGGGCGGGGCTTGGCAAACCCGGGAGGCCGCTGGGAGGCGGCTGTGAGGATGATGAATCCGTACCTTACGATCATCGGGTGCCGAGCCTGACCGGAGTCCCGATCCAGATCATCGCCAGCCTGCTGGCCGTCGCCGCCTTCGCGGCCACCCTGTGGCTGTGGCCCCGGCTGGGTGGGCGGAGCTGGCGGGCCTGGCTGGGGCGGTTGGGGGCGTTCTTCGGGACGCAGATCGCGGTGCTGGCCGCGATGGGCCTGGTCGCGAACTCGTACTTCGGCTTCTACTCGACGTGGAGCGACCTGCTCGGCCTGGACGGCCGGCCGGGCACCGTGGTGGACCACCAGCCGGGCGGCAAGGCGATCTCGGTGACCGGCGAGCAGAAGATGTACTCCTCGCAGGGTTCCGCGCAGGACCGTTCCGGCATGATCCAGAAGGTCGAGATCCACGGCGAGCACTCCGGCCTGACCGGCACCCCCGCGTACGTGTACCTGCCGCCGCAGTACTTCCAGCCGGCCTACGCGGGCACCAAGTTCCCGATGCTGCTCGCGCTGTCCGGTTACCCGGGCACGCCGGAGAAGCTGATCTCGCTGCTCCAGTACCCGGCGTCGACGCTGAAGGCGATCGAGGCCAAGGAGATGCCGCCGACGGTGCTGGTGATGATGCGGCCCACCCTGGTCGCCAACCGCGACACCGAGTGCATGGACGTCCCGAACGGCCCGCAGGCGGAGACCTTCTTCACCGAGGACCTGCCGAAGGCGATGTCCACCGCCTACCGGATCGACGACCGGCCCGAGGCGCGGGCGGTGATCGGCGACTCCACCGGCGGCTACTGCGCCGTCAAGTTCGCGGTGCGCAAGCCCGACTCGTACCGTGCGGCGATCGCCCTGTCCGGCTACTACGAGGTCCACAACGACCCGACCACCGGCGACCTGTTCGGCGGCAGCGCCGACGTCAAGCAGGACAACGACCTGCTGTGGCGGCTCCAGAACAAGCCCGCGCCGCCGGTCTCACTGCTGCTGGCCACCAGCCGCAACGAGGAGAACTACCCGGCGACGCAGCAGATGATCGGCGCGTTCAAGGCCCCGACCCAGGTGTCCACCATCACCCTCGACACCGGCGGCCACAACTTCCACACCTGGACCCGCGAGATCCCCCCGGCCCTCACCTGGCTCGGCGGCCGACTCCCCCAGCCGCAGCCGGTGCCCGCCAGCTGACCACCTGTCGGCCATCCGTCCGGAATGGGCGGCCGCGGAGAACACAGCGCCCTCATAGTCGGGTCTCATCGAGTTCTCAGGCTCGCCACCCAGCGTGTCCCCCATGACCACGCCCAGTTCCGTTCCTCCGACCAGCGAGCCGTGGCCCGACGCCGCGAACCACCCGCCGCCGGCGGTCCCGGCCGATGCCGCCGCCGACGCCGCCGCGTCCGGCCCGACCGTCTGGCCGGCCACGCCGCCCGCCGACGCCGGGCGCGAGCGGCCCGCTGAGACGCTGTTCCCGTCCGTCGCGCTGCCGCCCGTCGGCCCCAAGGGCCCGGCGACCTGGGCCGCCCGACTGCGCACCCTGCCCGGACGGGCCTGGCGCGGGCGCGAGGACGACCCGCGGTGGGTACGGCCGGCGTTCCTGGGGCTGCTGCTGGCCACCGCCGTCCTGTACTTCTGGAACCTGACCGCCTCCGGCTGGGCCAACGCCTTCTACACGGCGGCCGTGCAGGCCGGCAGCGTCAGCTGGAAGGCGATGTTCTTCGGGTCCTCGGACGCGGCGAACTTCATCACCGTCGACAAGCCGCCGCTGTCGCTGTGGCCGATGGCGCTCTCCGCCCGCGTCTTCGGACTGAGCTCGTTCAGCGTGCTGGCCCCGCAGGTGCTGATGGGCGTCGGCACGGTCGCCGCCGTGTACGCCACGGTGCGACGCCGGTTCTCCGCGCTCGGCGGCCTGGTCGCGGGCGCGGCGCTGGCGCTGACCCCGGTCGCGGCGCTGATGTTCCGCTTCAACAACCCGGACGCGCTGCTGGTGCTGCTGCTGACACTGGCCGCGTACGGCACCGTCCGGGCCACCGAGACGGCGTCCACCCGCTGGCTGATGTTCGTGGGCGTGATGTTCGGACTGGCGTTCCTCACCAAGACCCTGCAGGCGTTCCTGGTGCTGCCCGCGTTCGCCCTGGTGTACCTGTTCGCCGCGCCCACCGGCTGGGGCCGCCGCTGGCTGCAACTGCTGTACGGCGCCCTGGCGATGGTGGTCGCCGGCGGCTGGTGGGTGGCGATCGTCGAGCTGATGCCGGCCTCCGCCCGCCCGTACATCGGCGGCTCGCAGGACAACTCCTTCCTCTCCCTCACCTTCGGCTACAACGGCTTCGGCCGGATCACCGGCAACGAGACCGGCAGCGTCGGCGGCGGCGGAAACCGGATGGGCGGCGGCGGTGGCGGCGGCATGTGGGGCTCCACCGGCCCGACCCGGCTGTTCGACGGCGACATCGGCGGCCAGATCGCCTGGCTGATGCCCGCCGCGCTGATCCTCATGGTGTTCGGCCTGTGGGCGACCCGCCGCTACGCCCGCACCGACTCGGCCCGGATCGCGTTCCTGGTCTGGGGCGGCTGGCTGGTGTGCACCGCGCTGACCTTCAGCTTCATGTCCGGCATCTTCCACCAGTACTACACGGTGGCCCTCGTCCCGGCGGTCGCCGCCCTGGTCGGCATGGGCGTGGACGGCCTGTGGCGGGTCCGCCACCGGCTGCCGTACGCGGCGGTGCTCGCCGTCACGATCGCCGTCACCTCCTGGTGGGCGTACCAACTGCTGGGCCGCAGCGCCGAGTTCGTGCCGTGGCTGCGCTGGGCCGTGCTGGTCGGCGGGCTGCTCGCCGCCGTCGCCCTGCTCGCCGCGGGACGGCTCACCGGACCCACCGGCGGCCGGATCGCCACCGTGGCCGGCCTCACCGCGCTGGCGGCGGGCCTGGCCGGGCCGACCGCGTACGCCCTCGACACCGTCTCCACCGGCCACAGCGGCTCCATCGTCACCGCCGGGCCGGCCGTCAAGGGCGGCGGCTTCGGCCCCGGCGGCGGTCGCGGCGGCACGATGCGCGGCACGTTCCCGGGCTTCCCGGGCGGCCAGGGTGGCCAGGGCGGGAACGGCAACGCCCCCGCTTTCCCGGGCGGCGGCCAGAACGGCGGCACCGGCAACGGCTTCCCGGGCGGCGGTGTCCCCGGCGGCCAGAACGGCACCTTCCCCGGCAACGGCTTCCCGGGCGGCGGCACCGGCCTTCCCGGCACCGGCGCCGCCACCGGCGAGGACGGCCGCACCGGCCGCGGCGGCATGGGCGGCGCCTTCGGCGGCGGCATGGGCGGCCTGCTGGAGGGCGCGAAGGTCTCCTCCGAGGTCGCGGACCTGCTGAAGCAGGACGCCGACAAGTACACCTGGGTCGCCGCCGCGGTCGGCTCGCAGAACCAGGCGAGCTACCAACTGGCCGGCGGCGAACCGGTGATGGCGCTCGGCGGCTTCAACGGCAGCGACCCCTCGCTCTCCCTCGACGGCTTCAAGCAGCTGGTCGCCGAGGGCAAGGTGCACTGGTTCATCGGCGGCGGCGGCATGGGCGGCCGCAGCATGGGCGGCTCCACCTACTCCTCGGAGATCGCCTCCTGGGTGGAGTCCACCTACACCGCGAAGACGGTCGGCAGCACCACCCTGTACGACCTGACAGCCGCACCCAAGACCACCACCGGCTGACCCCCACAACGCCCGAGGCCGTTCGGCTCCCCTTCCCCCAGGGGGCTCCGAACGGCCTCAGGTCATCCAGTGGGCGCAACGATCGACGCAGCGGTGATCAGCCGCCGCACAGCGACAGCATGGTCTTCTTGTCCGCGGGCGTCACCGGCAGCTGGTACTTCAGCGAGACCTGCGCCCAGCGGATCGCGTACGAGCAGTGCACCTCGGTGTTGGCGGGCAGCCAACTGGCGGGGCCGGAGTCGCCCTTGGAGGCGTTCTGCGAGCCGTCCGCCGGGATCAGGTTCAGCGGGTCGTTGGCGATCTGCACGCGCTTGCCCTTCTCCCACTGGGAGGCGCCCTGCTGCCAGTCGTAGGACAGCGGCATCACGTGGTCGATCTGTATCTTCGACGCCTGCTGCTTGCTCCAGTCCACGGTCTTGCCGGTGTACGGGTCCCAGATCGTCATGCCGGTGACGACGCACTGCGAGCCGTCCTTGTGCTCCAGCTTCTGCCCGTCCCGGGCCAGCATGTCGTCGCGGGTGCTGCAGCTGTTGTGGCCCATCGGGACGCCGTCCACGTTGTCCGTCCAGGCCGGGCCGAACTGGTCGCGGTCGTAGCCGGTCTTCGGGCCGGCGTCGGCGGTCTTCACCTTGGCGATCAGGTCCCGTCCGGCCTTGCGGTCCGCCTCGCTGCTGACGGGCGCCAGGCCGGGCTTGGTGCCGTCCGGGTTCTCCAGCGGGCTGGTGCCCTTGGCGGCCGTCTGGGGCTGGGACTTGGAGCTGCTGCCGCTCGACGGCTTCTTCCCTGTGTCGGCGGTGCACCCGGCGAGTGCGAGCGATCCGAGCAGCAGGGTGGCGACTATGGCGGTACGGCGGGATCGCACGGTATTCCTCTGTGGGTGGGCGACTCTGACGGCCCACCAGAAGACCAGCCGGTCAAACCCCGGTCAAGGCGGCCACGCCGCAGCATGACACACCTCACAATCCGGGCAAAACCACGACCGGTACGAACCACCCGCGCGCCCGCCCCACCGGGCAGACTGGCCGCATGAGCGAACTGCTGGTGCCGGCCCTGGTGTTGGCGGCGGGCGGCGGGTCCCGGCTGGGCGGACGGCCGAAGGCGCTGCTGCCGTACCGGGGCCGTCCGCTGCTGGAACACGCGCTGGCGGCGGCCCGGGACGGCGGCTGTGACGGAACGGTGGCGGTCCTGGGAGCGGCGGCGGAGGAGGTCCGGGAGCGCGTCGACACCGGCGACTGCGTGCTGGTCGACAACCCGGACTGGCGTACGGGGTTGTCCTCCTCGCTGCGGACGGGCCTGGCCGCCCTGCCCGAGGGCGCGAGCGCCGTGCTGGTGCTGCTGGTGGACACCCCGGGCGTCACGGCGGAGGCGGTGCGCCGACTGCTGGCCGTGCACGCCGGGCGCACGGATCTCGCGGCGTGCGCCTATGCCGGCCGCCGGGCGCATCCGGTGCTGATCGGCGCTGCGCACTTCCCCGAGCTGCTGGCCACCTCCACCGGCGACGCGGGCGCGCGCGTCCTGCTGGCCAACCGTCCGGTGACGCCGGTGGACTGCACCGGCGTGGCCGTCCCCGACGACCTGGACACCCCGGCGGACCTGGCCCGCTGGGACATTCACTGACTGGCCGTCAGGTTTCCCGCACCTTTTCCCCGCCTCAACTGCACTGGAGGATTACCTCATTCCGCACCGGCCCGGGGCCGGATCCGCGAGGATGGACGGGATCGTTGCCAGCCCGACCGAAACGGACGGTGACCGCCCATGCCGCTGCCCGAGGACGCCGCAGACCCGGCCCGGTTCTCCCCGGGGTCGCCGTCGGGGGCCAGCGAACTGCGCTGCCCGGCCTGCCGTCGTGAGCACCGTTACGAGCCACCGAGCCTGCCCTGCCCGTGCGGCGCGCAGCTGCGGGTGCCACTGCTGCGCGGCGGGGTGCCGGTGCAGGTGCGGTTCCGCTCCTGGGAGGACTCCTGGGTGAGCATGCGCTGCCCGCACTGCGGACGCAACGACCAGTGGCCGCAGCCGGAGTTCACCTGCGACTGCGGGGCGACGGTGCGGATGCCGGTGGACCGGGCGCCGAAGCTGCAGAGCGCGGGCCCGCGGACGACCCGTCCGGCGGAGGCGGCGCGCCCGTACACCACGGCGGTGCCGCCGCTCGCCCCGCCGGAGCCGGCCGCGGGCCCGGGTCCGGCCCGGGCGCTGCGTCCGCCGTTCCGTCCGCGGCCGGTGCGCACCCCACAGGACGCGGTGCTGACGGCGGCCCGCTACTTGCAGTGGCTGGGCTTCGAGGACCTGGAGCTGACGTCCGGCCAGGAGCGCGACTCGACCACCCTGCTGGGCGGCCGGATGGTGGCCCGGGTGGACACCTGGTCGGAGCCGGCGGACGTCAAGGCGGTGGAGTGCCTGTGGTTGGAGACGCTGCACGGCGAGCAGGTCGCGGCGGCGATGTTCACCGTGTCCGGCTACTCCCGGCAGGCCACGGTGCGCGGTGAACAACTGCTGGTCGCGCTGTTCACGTTGGACGCGGCGGGCATCCCGCAGCCCTCGAACGGCGCCGCCGAGGCACTGATGGAGACCGGCTGGACGTCCTGACGCGCCGTCACTCCCACGTCACCCGGAAGCATGCATTCCGGATCTCCTCGCGCTCGTGATCTGGTGCACAAGCTCCGGCGCGTGTTGAATTGCCGCCACGACGCGGGCCCTTGGGGGTTGGGGAGGGTCCGCCGGTCACTGCATGGCGCGCACAAGGAGGTGGCGTTGTCGGTGCACGGGACTGCCCCGGGGGGCATGGCGGACGTCGTCTGGCGGCTTCGGTCGCGGGGCTGCTGGCAGGAGGCTGCGGACCTGCTCCGCCCGCAGGCCGGCCGGGATCCGACGGCGGCGCTGCAACGGGCCGAACTGCTGATCGAGCAGTGCCTGTTCACCGCGGACCACTGGGAGCGCGCGGAGGACGCCCTGCGCCAGGCGGAGGCTTCGGTCGCCGGCAGCGAGCACCGCGCCGCCGCCTCCTGCGCCCGCGGCTACCTGGCGTACGTGGCCAGCGTGCTGAGCCGCCGGGACCGGTTGGACGAGGCACAGGCCGCACTGGGCCGCACCTCGGCGCTGCTGCCGCCGAAGGCGCCGGGCCGGCCGTTGCTGGACTTCCGCCGGGGGCTGGTCGCGGAGAACCTGCTGCACGACCTGGCGGCGGCGCAGAGCGCGTACGCCAGGGCGCACGAGGGGGCCCGGGAGCGCGGCGACGACCTGTTGCGCTCCTCGACCTGGTGCCACCTGGCGGGGTTGGCGCTGGCGGCGGGCGACCAGGAGCGGGCCCGGGAGGGTTTCGGGGCGGCGCTGAGGCTGCGCGAGCAGCTCGGCTACACGGTGGGGGTGGCGCCGGCGCTGGCCTCCCTGGCGGAGGTGTCGGAGCCGGGCGAGGCGGTGCGGCTGCGCGCCGAGGCGTCACGGTTGGTGCAGGCGCTCGGCGGGGTCCCGGTGTGGCTGGCGCGGCGGCTGGCCCGGCTCCCGGCGCAGTCGGCGGCACCGGACGGCGGCACCGTGCACGACCCTCGGCACGGCATCAGCTAAGGTGAGCCTTACCTGTCCGGGTTGAGCAGTGACCCGGACAGGTTCACCGTGCCACACCCGGGCCCCGCCCCCGGGGTACCACCCAGGGAGCCCGCGTGACCGCGCACCAGGTCGAGCAGTTCCCCCCGCCGAGCCCCACCGACTCCCTTCCCTGTCACGCAAGTTGGCGACGCCTGACCGAGGTCTTCGGGGATCTCCGGATCCACCCCGCCGCCCCCCGCACCGACCCCGGCTGGACCCTCGCGGCGGCCCTCGCCACCGAGCCGGCCGCCCTCGACGCCACCATCGCCTTCGACGAACGCCTCGGCCTGGAGCTGTACGGCGCCCCCAGCCGCCCGGACGTCACCGCCGGTTTCAGCCTGCACCGCTACGCCTGGCCGGTCGCCCTCGCCTTCACCCTGCCGTGGTTCCTGGAGCGCCGCGTCCCGGCCCTCCCGGTCGACCGGATCTCGATCAACCGTGCCACCGGCGAACTGACCGCCCGCCCGACCGCCTTCCGCTGCCTCCCGGACGACCCGGCCGCCGGCCGCCCGGACGCCCTGGTCGTCCCGGACCGCCCGGCGCTCGACGCCGCCCTGCGCACCGCGCTCGCCGATCATCTCGCGCCGGTGCTCGACGCTTTCCGCCCCCGCGTGCGACGCGGCCCGCGCACCCTCTGGGCGCTCGTCACCGACGACGTGGTCGACGGCCTCTGGTACCTCTCCACCCTGCTCGACGAGGAGCCCCGGGCAGTCGCCGAGCTGACCGCCCTGCTGCCGGGCGACGCCTCGTCCGCGCCGTTCGTGGGCACCCCGGGCTTCCGCCGGGAGGGCGGCCACCGCACCAGGACCAGGGTCAGCTGCTGCCTGTTCTACACGGTCCGACCGGCCGAACCCTGCTTCAGCTGCCCTCGCAGCAAATAGATCTGACAATCCGTTGATCTAATTCCGGAATTCCCCCCAAATAATGTATTGCGCGCGATCCGGTCATGTTTTCCCGCATTTCTCCGCCATGATGGTCCCCCCATCAAGACGCGGAAAGCGAGGCTGGATCAGGTCATGAGACTGTCGGACATACCGCTGGGCTGGGTCGTCGCCGGCGCGGCCGCCCTGGTGGTCGCCGTCGCCCTGCTGGCCTTCGCCCGCAGCCGCTCGGCCGCAGCCACCAAAACCGGCGGTTCGGACTCCTCCTGGGAACGCGCCGAGGAACGCCGCCGCCGCACCGAATCCCTCTACGGCGGCGCTTCCTACCTTCTGTTGTTCTGCTGCGCCGCGGTCGCCGCCGCGCTCTCCTTCCACGGGCTGGTGGGCTTCGGCATCCAGAACCTCGGCCTCTCCGGCGGCTGGGAGTACCTCGTCCCGTTCGGCCTGGACGGAGCCGCGATGTTCTGCTCCGTCCTCGCCGTCCGCGAGGCCAGCCACGGCGACGCCGCACTCGGCTCCCGCCTGCTGGTCTGGCTGTTCGCCGCGGCCTCCGCCTGGTTCAACTGGGTGCACGCCCCCCGCGGCTTCGGCCACGACGGCGCGCCCCAGTTCTTCGCCGGCATGTCGCTCTCGGCCGCGGTCCTCTTCGACCGCGCCCTCAAGCAGACCCGGGTCGCCGCCCTCCGCGAACAGGGACTCGTCCCACGGCCCCTGCCGCAGATCCGGGTGGTCCGCTGGCTGCGCGCCCCCCGCGAGACCTACGCCGCGTGGTCGCTGATGCTCCTCGAAGGCGTCCGCACCCTCGACGAGGCCGTCGAGGAGGTCCGCGACGACAAGCGCACCGCGGCGGAGAACCGGGAACGCCGCAGGATGGCCTCCCGCCGCGAACGCGCCGAGATCCGCGCCATCGGCCGCCAGCCCGGCCACGGCTGGCGCACCCGTCACACCACCCGCCAACTCGAACCCGCCCCCGCCCCCGCCCCCGCCAACTCGAACCCGACGGAGCCCGCCATAGCCCCTGCCGGCCTCCCCGCCACCCCCGCCCAGCGCAGCATCGAACTCGCCCCGGAGGACCCCGCCACGGCCCTCCCGCGACTCGACTCCCTGGAACAGAAACTCAAGGACCTGGAACAGCAGTACGGGTAACGGCGAGAGCCCCGTCAGGGGCTCCCCGACCGCTCAACTGTTCACTTCGAACCACATCCGCTTCCCCGACCCCCGGGGCTCCACCCCCCACGCGTCCGCGAGCGCCTCGACGAGCATCAACCCGCGCCCGGAGGACGCCTGTTCGCCGGGCGTGCGGCGGGTGGGCCAGAGGTCGGACTCGTCCTCGACCTCGACGCGCAGCCGCGCCCGCCCGCTCTCCTGGTAGAGCCGCGCCGTGAACATCGCGTCCCGGTCGGTGTGCCGAATCGCGTTGGTGACGAGCTCCGACGACAACAGCTCGGCGGTGTCGATGAGTTCGGGCACACCCCAGCGCCGCAGCGCGTCCCGGAGTTCGGCGCGGAGTTCCGAGATCCGGGCCAGGTCGGCCTGCCCGATCCGGCGCCGCAGCTGTTGGGCCGCCCGCCCGCCCGCGGGCCCGTCCCAGCGCAGCAGCAGCAGCGCGATGTCGTCCTCGCGTTCGCTCGTGTCCGCCGCCTGCGAGGCGATCCGGTCCGCGAGGTCCTCCAGCGGCTCCCGCGGAGACTCCGAGACGGCGGCCAGCGGTTCGGACACGGTCTCGCAGAGCCGTCCGACCCCGGTGTCGAGGTCCATGTCCCGCGCCTCGACCAGGCCGTCGGTGAAGAGCAGCACGGTCTCCCCTGGGTCCAGGCTGAACCGCGTCACCCGGTACTCCTCGTCGGGCGCGACGCCGAGCGGCAGCCCGCCCGCCACCGGAACGGGATGCGCGGTGCCGTCGGCACGCCGGACCACCGGGTCCAGGTGCCCGGCCCGCACCGCGTAGACCACGCCGTAGTCGACGTTGACCTCCGCGTAGGTGCAGGTCGCGAAGTGGTCGGTGTCGAGGTCCGCGAGGAAGCGCGACGCCCGGGCCATCACGGCGGCCGGCGGGTGCCCCTCCGCCGCGTAGGCGCGCAGCGCGATGCGGAGCTGGCCCATGATGCCGGCGGCGTGCACGTCGTGACCCTGGACGTCGCCGATGACCAGGCCGACGTGTCCGCCGGGCAGCGGGACGACGTCGTACCAGTCGCCGCCGATCTGCAGGCCGGAGCCGGCCGCGAGGTAGCGGACGGCGGTGGTGACGCCGGGGACGGCGGGGACGGTGCGGGGGAGCATGACGCGTTGCAGGCCGGCGGCGAGTTCGTGCTCGGCGTCGTGCAGGCGGGCCCGGGCCAGGGACTGGGCGACGAGTCCGCCGAGGGTGGAGAGCAGGGTGCGTTCGTCGGCGTCGAGTTCGCGGTCGTCGTCGAAGGAGACCACGCAGACGCCGGTGGGCCGGCCGCTGGCGACGAGCGGGAGGAACGCCCAGGAGGAGCGGCCGCTGTTCTCGGCCCAGTCCCAGGCCTCGGGGTAGCGCTCGCGGTACTCCTCGCGGCTGGAGACGAAGATCGGGGCGCGCTGCCGGACCGCTTCGGCGGCGGGGTGGCTGGGCGAGAGCGGAATCCGGTCGAACCGGTCGCTGAGCGCGGCGCGGTAGCCGCTGGAGCCGAGCAGGGCGATCCGGCCGCCTTCGAGCGAGGCGAGGGCGAGCCCGTCGGGGCCGAGGCCGGGCAGCGGGAGTTCGGTGAAGACCCGGGCGACGTCGCGGACGGTGACGGCTTCGGAGAGCGCGCGGGCGGCTTCCTTGATGAACCGGGAGCGTTCCTCGCGCAGCACGGCGAGTTCGTCGGCGCGCTCCCGTTTGTGGAGTTCGACGGTGGCGTCCCAGACGAAGCCGACCATCCGGGAGGGGCGGCCGAAAGCGTCGGCGAGGACCCGGCCGCGGAAGCGCACGGCGTGCAGTTCGCCGTCGGGGAAGACGGTGCGGTAGTAGGCGCCGCACTGGCCGAGCTCGGCGACGGCGCGTTCGACGCGGCGGCGCACGACGGGCGCGTCCTCGGGGTGCAGCAGCGCGAGGAACGCGCCGGAGGTGCGGTCGAAGGGCTGTCCGGCCAGGCCGAGGATGGCGCAGGCCCGCCGGTCGCCGACCAGGGAGTCGCGGCGGATGTCCCAGTCGAAGGAGCCGATGCCGTTGGCGGCCATCGCCGGTTCGAGCCACTCGGGGGTGGAATCCCCCGTGCGGGTGGGCAGACCGCGGGCGGTGGACGGCACGACGCGGCCGGCTGCGGTGCGCAGCGGCTTCGCGGGGGTGCTGTTCCGGGTGGCCTGGGTGGCCTGGGCGGGCGGGGTGCGGCGGGCGGGCCCAGGCGCCTCGGGCTCGGTGGCCATGCTTCTCCTGCCGGTGCCTTGCCTGGCGGCCGCTGGATTCCCGTGTCCCCTGCTGGGCCGGCCGGACCGCGATGGTTGTGCGTGCCTACTGGCACACATTCTCACTAGCCTGTCGTATGTTCGGCAAAGCGGCAATGGCGGTGACCCGGACGGTACTGATCGCACACGATCCCGCCGCGAGTCCTCACCCGGACGGCCCCGACGGGTGGCGGTCCGGAATTCGCGCCCCCGGTTGTGGGGGCGGTCGGCTCAGAGCGCGGACAGCTCGAACCAGGTGACTTTTCCGTCGCCGCGCAGCTGCACTCCCCAGTCGTCGGCGAGGGCCTCCACCAGCAGCAGTCCGCGCCCGGAGGTGGCGTCCTCGTCGGGGTGGCGGCGGCCGGGCAGTCGGCTGGTGCGGTCGTGGACCTCGACCCGCAGGCGCTGTTCGGCGGTGAGCTGGGCGTCGAACTCGGCGCCCTTGCCGGTGTGCACGAGCGCGTTGGTGACCAGTTCGGAGGTGAGCAGCTCGGCGGTGTCGGCGAGTTCCGGCACACCCCAGTGGTCGAGCGCGGCCCGCAGCCGGCGTCGGACGGCTCCGACGGCGGGCAGGTCGGCGGCCTCCAGGGAGGCGTGCACCCGCCGGTGCAGGGCGCACTCGGGCTGCTGCACCGGCGCCGCGCCTTGCGACTGCGACTGCGGCTGTGGCTGCGCGGGCCCCGGTGGCTTCGACTGCGCCTGCGCGGGTGCCGGGCCCTGCGGCTTCGCCTGTGACTGAATGTGTGCGGTCCCCTGCTGGTCGAGCTGCTCCCGGCGCGAGGCCGAGCGCTGCCGCGGGAACCTTGCCTGACCGTCCATCAACCTTGTAAGCCCCCGCCCTCGTCACCGGACGGCCGCTCCGGTCCCCCACCGGTCCGGCGGCCACTTCTGGTCATCCTCATGCCCACTCGGCGGCGTTTGCAACAGCGATCCGGCCCTACGCCCGTGGTGAACGGTGCGCAAGGGCGTGCGCGGGCACACGGACGAGCCGGGGCGCGCCCGCCCCGACCGGGGCCCCGGCGAAAGCTTTCGCCGCGGCCCCGGCTGCGCGGTGTCAGACGATCTGCCAGCCCTGGTTGGCGCCGTTGGTGCAGTCCCACAGCCGGGCGGGCGCGCCGTTGTCGGTGCGCCAGTCGGCGATCTCCAGGCACTTGCCGACCGCGGCCGGCCAGTACGCGGCGTCGGCCTGGAGCTTGTTGGTGCGGTCGAGCCAGATCTGGTTGCCGCCCCAGTTGCAGGGCCACTGGTTGGCGGTGGCGCCGTTGGAGGCGTTGAGGCCGCCGATCTCCAGGCACTGCTGGCTGTTGACGTTGCGGTAGTAGCGGATGCCGTGGTCGCCGACGTCGCCGATCTCTTCCCACAGCTGGTTGGCGCCGCCGGTGCAGTCCCACTGGCGGGCGGGCGCGCCGTTGTCCTTGCGCCAGTCGGCGATCTCCAGGCACTTGCCGCTGTTCTTGTTGATGAACCGGACGTAGGTGCCGAGGCTGGTCGGCTGGGCCGCGGAGGCCGGGGCGACGGTGCCCAGCGCGAGAGTGGTGACGCCGGCCAGGACGGCCAGCGAGCGGGCGGCGGTGCGAAGACGCATGTGGATCCCCCAGAGGGTGCGTGCGGTCGTTGACGGTGAGTCAGCTCGTCCCCGGCGTGATCCTCGCACGGTCCGATCACCACATCCACCCCTTGCATGCCATTTCCACGCACGATCCCCTCAGCTCCCGCACGCCTCCCCCGTGCGCCTGCGGGGCGTCCCGGGCCCGGGGTCGGAGGCTGGACATGTCGGGCAGCCGCGGGTTCAATGGGGCCCACGTGTTTGAACGTCGTTCTAAACTCTCCATCGACCACCCCGTCCACCCTCGACGAGCGAGGCACCGTGCGACTGACTCCCACCGAACGGGACCGGCTGCTGATCTTCACCGCGGCCGAGTTGGCCCGCGCCCGACGGGCGCGCGGCGTGCGACTGAACGTGCCGGAGGCGACGGCGCTGATCGCCGACACCGTCTGCGAGGCGGCCCGCGACGGCCGCCGACTGGCCGAGGCGATCGAGGCCGGCCGTACCGTGCTGAGCGCCGACGACGTGCTGCCGGGCGTGCCGGACGTGGTGACGGTGGTCCAGGTGGAGGCGGTGTTCGAGGACGGGACGCGGCTCGCCGTGGTCAACGACCCGTTCCGCGGCGCGGGTTCGCTGGGCGAGGGCGCCCCGGGCGCGGCGCTGCCGGGCTCCGGCGCGGGCTACGACCCGGTGGAGGAGGCGCTGCTGCTGCCGGTGCACAACACAGCCTCGGTGCCGATCTCGGTGACCTCGCACTTCCACTTCTTCGAGTCGAACCCGCGCCTGGCCTTCGACCGCTCGGCCGCGTACGGGATGCACCTGGCGGTGCCGGCCGGCTCCTCGGTGCGCTTCGACCCGGGCGCCACCGTCGAGGTCGGCCTGGTGCCGAT
This sequence comes from Kitasatospora sp. NPDC059795, assembly GCF_042732175.1. Taxonomy (NCBI): domain Bacteria; kingdom Bacillati; phylum Actinomycetota; class Actinomycetes; order Kitasatosporales; family Streptomycetaceae; genus Kitasatospora; species Kitasatospora sp. NPDC059795. The sequence goes on along the minus strand of NZ_JBHWID010000008.1, from coordinate 120,955 downwards.
CGGCGGTCAGCGGGTCGCGATCGGTTTCGCCGGCCTGGTGGACGGTCCGCTGGACGCGCCGGGCGCGAAGGACGCGGCGCTGGCGAAGGCCCGGGCCACGGGCTACCTGACCGAGTTCGACGACGCGCAGCCCGAGCAGTGACCGCCACCCGCACCAGGAAGGACCAGGCATGAGTTCCATCACCCCGCACGACTACATCTCGGTGCACGGCCCGCGGGCCGGCGACCGGGTCCGGCTCGGCGACTCGGGGCTGATCGTCCGGGTCGAGTCGGACTCGCAGGCCCCGGGAGACGAGTTCCTCGCCGGGTTCGGCAAGACCGCCCGCGACGGGCTGCACCTGAAGCCGGCCGCGGTCCGCGACACCTGCGACGTGGTGATCTCCAACGTGCTGGTGATCGACGCGGTGCAGGGCATCCGGAAGACCTCGATCGGCATCCGGGCGGGCCGTATTTCGGCGATCGGCCGGGCCGGCAACCCGGACACCCTGGACGGCGTCGAGGTGGTGGTCGGCACCGGCACCACGATCGTCTCCGGCGAGGGCCTGATCGCCACCGCGGGCGCCATCGACACCCACGTCCACCTGCTGTCGCCGCGCATCATGGAGGCGTCCCTCGCCTCCGGCGTGACGACGATCATCGGGCAGGAGTTCGGCCCGGTCTGGGGCGTCGGCGTCAACTCGCCGTGGGCGCTGCGGCACGCGTTCAACGCCTTCGACGCCTGGCCGGTCAACATCGGCTTCCTGGGCCGCGGTTCGTCCTCCGACCCGGCGCCGCTGATCGAGGCGCTGGCCGAGGGCGGCGCGTCCGGCTTCAAGGTGCACGAGGACATGGGCGCGCACACCCGGGCGCTGGACACCGCGCTGCGGGTCGCCGAGGAGTACGACGTCCAGGTCGCCCTGCACACCGACGGGTTGAACGAGTGCCTGTCGGTCGAGGACACCCTCGCGGTGCTGGAGGGCCGCACCATCCACGCCTTCCACATCGAGGGCTGCGGCGGCGGCCACGTGCCGAACGTGCTGAAGATGGCCGGCGTGCCGAACGTGATCGGCTCCTCCACCAACCCGACCCTGCCGTTCGGCCGCGACGCGCTGGGCGAGCACTACGACATGATCGTCTCCGCGCACGACCTCAAGCCCGACCTGCCGGGCGACGCGGCGATGGCCCGCGACCGGATCCGGGCCGGCACGATGGGCGCCGAGGACGTGCTGCACGACCTCGGGGTCATCGGCATCACCTCCTCCGACGCCCAGGGCATGGGCCGGGCCGGCGAGACCGTGCGCCGCACCTTCGCGATGGCCGGCAAGATGAAGGCCGAACTCGGCCCGCTGGACGGCACCGGCTCGTACGGCACCGCCGAGGGCGGCGACGACAACGAGCGGGTGCTCCGCTACATCGCCAAGCTGACCGTCAACCCGGCCATCGCGCACGGGCTTTCGCACGAGGTCGGCTCGATCGAGGTCGACAAGCTGGCCGACATCGTGCTCTGGCGGCCCGACCACTTCGGCGCCAAGCCGCAGCTGGTGCTGAAGGCCGGCTTCCCCGCGTACGGCGTGGTCGGCGACCCGAACGCCTCCACCGACCGGTGCGAACCCCTGGTGCTGGGGCCGCAGTTCGGCGCGCACGGCGCGACCGCCGCGGACATCTCGGTGGCGTTCGTCGCCCAAGCAGCCGCCGACGGCTCCTACTTGGACGTCGCGGGCGACCAACTACCCACCCGCAGGCGGCGCGTGGGCGTGCGCGGCACCCGCGGCATCGGCCCGCGCTCGATGCTGCGCAACGGCCGGATCGGCCAGGTCGACGTCTCGGCGACCGGCCTGGTCTCGCTGGACGGCGAGCCGCTGCGCTCCGCACCTGCCGACTCGGTCTCCCTCAGCCGCCTGTACTTCCTGTGAACTCCCCTCACCCGCTTAGGACTTGCAGCCCATGACCTCCCCCACTCCCGCCTCGCTCGGCTTCCGGATGCCCGCCGAATGGCACCCGCACGAGCGCACCTGGATGGCGTTCCCGACCGCCAACCCGACCTTCGACGGCGCCGAGCAGCTGGACGCGGCCCGCCGCGCCTGGGCCGAGGTCGCCAACACGATCGTCCGCCACGAGCCGGTCACCCTGGTGGTCAACACCGGCGAGACCGACGCCGCCCGCCCCTACCTCTCCCCCGAGGTGGAGATCGTCGAACGGCCGCTGGACGACGCCTGGATGCGCGACATCGGCCCGTCCTTCCTGATCGACGACAAGGGCGAACTGGCCGCCGCCGACTGGGTGTTCAACGGCTGGGGCGCCCAGTCCTGGGCCCGCTGGGACAACGACCGGCACATCGCCGAGCACGTCACCGAGCTGGCCGGCGTGCGGCGCTTCGCCTCCCGCCTGATCAACGAGGGCGGCGGCATCCACGTCGACGGCGAGGGCACCGTCCTGGTCACCGACACCGTGCAGCTCGGCGAGGGCCGCAACGCCGACTGGACCCGCGAGCAGGTCGAGGCCGAGCTGCACGCGCACCTCGGCACCACCAAGGCGATCTGGCTGCCGCGCGGACTGACCCGCGACTACGACGAGTTCGGCACCCGCGGGCACATCGACATCGTCGCCGCCTTCGTCCGCCCCGGCACCGTCGTCATCCACTCCCAGCCCGACCCGGCGCACCCCGACCACGCGGTCTGCCAGGAGCTCGCCGACATCCTCCGCGCCGCCACCGACGCCCGCGGCCGCACCCTGGAGGTCATCGAACTCCCGGCCCCCACCGTCCTGTTCGACGAGGACGGCGAGCCCGTCGACTACTCCTACATCAACCACTACGTCGCCAACGGCGCCGTCGTCCTGTGCGCCTTCGACGACCCGCGCGACCAGCAGGCCAAGGCCATCCTGGAGAAGGCCTACCCGGGCCGCACCGTCGAACTGGTCGACGCCCGCGAGATCTTCGCCAACGGCGGCGGCATCCACTGCATCACCCAGCAGCAGCCGAAGGCCTGACCCGCACGCAACGGCCGTGGGCCGGATCCTCCGAGGAGGGTCCGGCCCACGGCCGTTCGGCGTTCAGCGGTGGTCGGTCAGTGGCGGCGCCGGGGGCGGCGGTACGTCACCGCGCAGAGGACCGTGCCGCCGACGGTGAGCGTGCCGGCGATCGCGGCGAGCAGGACGCCGGGCAGGTCGGTGCCGGTGTGCGGCAGGCGCCCGCCCTCGCCCGACACCTCGCCGCTCTCGCCGGCGGACGGCGACGCCGAGGGCTCCGGGCCCTCCGACGGCGAGGCCGAGGTCGAGGGCGACGGGGACGGGGAGGGGGAGGGGCTGGTGGTGGGGAGGATCAGGCCCATGTCCAGGTCGAGGTCGCGCTGACCGCCCGTCAGGGTGACGGTCTGGGTGAGGCCGGTGGCGGGGTCGGCGTCGGAGTCGAGCGCCGGGTCGGCGCCCGCGTGCCGGACGGTGACCTTGGCGTCCTTGGGGATCGTGGTGAGGTCGAAGCGGACCTGGTAGGTGCCGTCGGGCAGGTGGTCGAACAGGTAGTGGCCGTTCGCGTCGGTGATCGCGGTGACCGGGTTGCCGTTCAGGTCGCGCACGGGCCGGCCGTCGCCGTCCAGCAGGGCCACGTGCACGCCCTGGACGCCGGGTTCGCCGGGCTGCTGGATGCCGTCGTGGTTGAGGTCGTCCCAGACGAAGTCGCCGAGCGCGTTGTCGGACGCGGCGGTCCGCTCGACGGCCACGCCGACCTTGGCGGGTTCGGCGGGCAACAGCTGCCGGCCGGTCGCGTCGGTGGCGGTGTAGGCGAAGGAGTTCCAGGCGTACGCCGAGTCCGGCGCGTCGAACGGCACCACCATCGGCCACTCCAGCGTGAAGGACTCGTCGGGGGCGAGGGTGCCGGGGCGTTCGATGCGGAACCAGGTGGCGACGCCCGGCCCGGGGAAGGCGGACGTCCACACCGCGTTCGGGTTGCAGCCGGGGTCGGAGGCGGGCGGCAGCACCGCGGGCACGCACGGGTGCTTGTCGGTGGTGTACTCGACCGTCACGGTCGGGTCGGAGCTGGTGATCGGGCTGCTCAGCGACGGCGCCCAGGCGCTGCCGCGCGCCGCCGAGGGCGTCAGCACGTAGCCGTCGCCGGGGGTCGGCAGCTTGTCGTAGGCGAGGAACTCGGTGACCGGGTCCGGCGAGTCGTTGCGGACGGTCATCCGGTAGGACGCCCCGCCGCCGGGGGTCGCGGCGCCCATCGGCCCGTAGCCGGCGTCCAGGTCGCCCTTCACCTCCTTGTAGGAGCGCAGCACGGCCGGCACCTGCACCTCGACGTCCGAGGTGGCGTGGCACATCGTCTCGGTGCGGTCGCCGTTGCCGTTCAGGTCGAGGTCGTCGGGGACGCCCTGGCTGGTGCCGTTGTAGTAGCAGGTGACGGGCACGGTCGGCTGGTCTGCGGTGACGAACACCTGGTTGGTGAGGGTGCCGGCCCGGACGCTGTCGGCGACCTGGACGTCGAACTGCACCCGGTAGGCCAGCGGGTCGTTCAGGTACGTCATGTCGGGCGCGCCGGCCGGCCAGGTCATCTTGATGATCTGGGTGCCGTCCGCACCGGGCATGACCTGCACGGATTCGGGGAGCTTGGCGTCCGGGTAGCTGGAGTTGGTGCGCAGCGAGCCGTCCACGTAGACCAGGCCGGCGGGCAGCACGTCGTACAGCACCAGCGGCCGGTCCAGGGCGCGTCCGCTGCGGTTGTAGGGGATCACCTCGAAGGTGGCGCGGCCGCCGGCGTTGGTGACGGCGCCCGCGACGGTGGTCTTGGCGGCGCCGAGGTTGGTGGCGGCGGAGACGGTGGACTCGGCGCAGCCGGTGGCCGCGGCGGTGGTGGTGCCGTCGGTGGCGGTGTTGTCGACGCAGTTGGTGAGCAACTCGGGTGCGGGGCGGCCGTCGTGGCCGGGGGTGACGACCTGGGTGACGACCTGGACGCCGCTGCCCGGGGACCAGCCGGTGGGCAGCGGGCCGTTCCAGGTCAGCCGCAGTCCGTCCAGCCAGCGCCCGGCGGGCAGGCCGAGCACGTCGTTGGCCGGGTCTCCGGCGCCCTCCTTGAGGGTGATGCGGCGGTTGCCGGAGCCGTCGAACGGGGTGCCGGGGGTGAAGGTCAGCCAGGTCGGGTCGCCGTTCAGCCGGTACTGGAAGGTGAGTTCGATGCCGGGCGGGTTCCATGCGTCGAGCTGGACGGTCTGCGGGAACAGCCAGTTGTAGAGGCTGTCGGTGGTGCCGGCGCCCGGGTCGGTCATGGTGAGCGAGGTGGCGGGCGCGGAGGAGTTGGTGGCGAACAGGCTGAAGCTGTTCAGGTCGCCGGAGACGCTGTGCTCGCCCCAGGACTTGGACGCGGTGACCTGCACGCCGGTGGCGGGCTCCTGGAAGGCGCCGGTGGTGGCGTCGGCCGTGGACAGGCTCTGCTCCGGCGCGGCGCCGAGCGGATCACCCGTCAGTTCGACGTGGTTGGTGGAGGTGGTGCCGGACGGGAAGGTCGGGTCCGGGTAGTTCACCACCAGCACGCCCGGGATCCGGCAGCCGGCCTGGCCGTTGGTGGCCCGGAAGGCGCCGATGTCGTACTGCCAGGTGTTCGGGCCGGGCGGCGCCTGGGTCCAGCCGGGCGAGCGCGCGGTGTCGACGACCGCGCCGGGCGGCAGGGTGTCCAGCAGGTGGCTGGCGTCCAGGTCGACGTTCGGGCCGGCCGTCGAGCAGGCGCTGAACTGGTAGGTGACGGTCCGTCCGTCCGCGCTGGAGGTCTGCACGCCCTTGGTGACCTGGTAGACCGGCTCGACGTGGGCGGTGGTCCCGGCGGTGCCGCTCTGCGGGGCCTCCCCGTCGACCGTCAGCTGCGCCGTGTTGGACGCCGAAGTGCCGTCCGCCGTCGTCCAGTTGGGGAAGCGCGCGACGACGGTGACGGCGGCCGTGGTGCCCGGGCTGAGGTTGAGCAGCCGGATGTCCAGCTCGCCGCCGGTCGTCCCGGGCGCGGGCACCGTCGAGTTGGCCACGTCCACCGTGGTGGGGTCGGGCGACCAGCCGACGAACTCCAGCGACGGGGGCAGCGCGTCGGTGATCCTGCCGTTGACGCACTCCTGGACCGAGCAGGTGAACTGCAGGGTGAAGGTGACGTTCTCCCCCGGCGCTGCGGTGGGCTTGTCGACGGTCTTGGTGAACGAGATCGCGGCGTGCGCCGGTGGGGCGAGAGCGCCGCTGCCGAGCAACGAGCCGGCCAGCAGTGCCAGGACGGAGGCGATCCGTCCTGAACGGAGGGGAGTACGCATGCCGAGCAGTTCATCCGACCGCATGGGGGCAAGCGGCGGTGGCGCGAATCGAAATGACACTATTTCACCCGAACGGCGCAGCGGATCCGCCCGCTCGGCCGACACTCCGTCACCGACCGTTCGTCCGGTCGCCGGTGCACCCCTGCGGACGATCTCCGATATTCGGCCTTCGGACGCCCGTCGGCGGTTAGCATGCCCGTGCGGCGTCAGGGGGACGCCCGCCCAGCATTGGGGGAACCACGCATGCGCATCCGCGCGAACGGACTCACCGCCCTGCTCCTCGGCTCGCTGCTCGCCGTCGGCGCCACCGCCGCACCGCAGGCCGTCGCCACCACCACCCCGACCACCGCCGAGAGCCGCGGCCTGGAGATCGGCGTCCCGGCGTACGTCGCCCCGGACGACCAGATGATGCTCGACGTCCAGGCCGCGCAGCCCGCGGCGTCGATCGTCATCCTCAACCCGAACAGCGGCCTCGCCCCGTTCGGCCCCGCCTGGCAGGCCCGCGCCGACGCGCTGCGCGCCCGCACCACCGCCACCGGCGAGCACACCAAGGTGATCGGCTACGTGCACACCGCGTGGGCCACCCGCGACAAGGCCGAGATCCTCAAGGACGTCCGCAACTACCTGGTCACCCCGGACGGCAAGCTGCACGTCGACGGCATCTTCTTCGACACCAGCAGCCGCAACTGCGGGGCCAACAACGTCGAGCGCGACTTCTACCTCGACCTGCGCCAGCAGGTCCAGGCGATCGTCCACTCCATCGACCCGGCCGCGCAGGAACTCGTGGTGAACAACCCCGGCACCGCCGTCCAGGACTGCTTCCTGGAGCCCGGCAAGCGCACCGCCGACACCTTCGTCACCTTCGAAGGCACCTACGACAACTACATCAACCACTATCTCGGCGGGAACGTCTTCAACCTGACCGTCGGCTACTACCCCGGCGAGGGCTTCGACCCCGACGGCACCTCCTACTGGCACCTGATCCACGCCACCCCCGACGCGGCCGCCATGAAGACCGCCCTCGGCAGCGCGTTCACCCGCGGCGCCGGCTACGCGTACGCCACCAACGACGTCGAGGACAACCCCTGGGACACCACTCCCGCCTGGGGCTTCAGCGCGCAGACCTCCTACGCCGCCACCCTCGGCTGACACCGGCCCTCCTGCGGGCCCGCCCCTGCGAAGGGGCGGGCCCCACCGCGACGCGATGTCATGGAGCCATGACACCTCCGCCGGCTCCGCCGAATCCGCCGTCCCCGCCGCCGTCCCCGCCGCCGCTCACGCTCGACCGGCTCACCGACGAGCTGCTGCGCCTCGCCCCCGGCCTCGACCGCGAACAGGCCGCCGCCGCCCTCCGCAAGGCCTACCGGGCCGGCCTCGCCCACGGCCGCCGGGAACACGCCGAAGGACTCGAACACGGCGGCTGGTGACCCCGCCCGCACCCCCGCCCCGCCCCGTACGGGAAACTGGACGCCGGACAGCCAGCAACGAGGAGAGCGGATGGCCCCGCCACGCACCCGCCGCCCGGCCCGCCCGCGGGAGGAGGTGTACGCGGCCGCCCGCGCCGCCATCGCCGAACACGGCCTCGCCCGCCTCACCATGGCCGGCCTCGGCCAGCAGCTCGGAATGAGCGCCGGCCACCTGCTCTACTACTTCGGCAGCAAGGACCAGCTCCTGCTGGAGACCCTCCGCTGGAGCGAGGCCCAGCTCGGCGAACGCCGCACCCGCGAACTCGCCCGCCACGACCTGCCGGTCCTCGAACGGCTCGCCCGCTACATCGACCTCTACCTCCCCGAGGGCCCCGGCGACCCCCGGTGGATCCTGTGGATCGAGGTCTGGAGCCGCTCCCCCGGCACCGCGGACCTCCGCCAGGGCCAGCTCGACATCGAGACCCCCTGGCAGAACGACCTCACCGCCCTCGTCGCCGAGGGCGTCACCACCGGCGTGCTCGCCCCCACCGCGCCCGCCGCCACCCGCGCCGCCCAACTGCGCGCGCTCCTCGACGGCCTCGCGATCCCGCTCGCCATCGGACTCCCGGCCACCACCCGGCCCGCCGCCACCGCCCAGGCCGCCTCCGCCGCCCACGCCCTGTTCGGCGTCCCGCCGGCGCCGTAGGCGCGGACCGGCCGGCTACTCCGTCCAGACGGCCGCCGCGGTGCGGTCGTCGGCGTAGCCCTTGGCGCGGACCTGGATCTGGCGGAGGAAGTCGACGGTGCCCGGCGGGTGCGGATGGGCCCAGTGGCTGGACAGGAAATGCGCGACGGCCGGCTCCTCGGCGATCGGGGCGGCCAGGCCCGGGGTGCAGAGCAGCAGGATGTCGCCGGAGGTGGCCGGGACCAGGCGGAACCGGAACGGGCGCGGTGCCGGGAGGGCCGCCGGGGGCAACGGGGGCTGGCCGTCCGGATGGTGGAGCAGCCGGGCCGCGTACGCGTCGATCCAGTGGCCCGAGCGCAGCAGGTACAGGCCGCCCGGGCCGGTGCCGAACGCCGCCCGGTGAGTGGCCGCCGGGTCCGTCGACATCAGCAGGCAGTGCAGCGACCCGGCGTCCTCCGACGGCGGCGGCATCTCCTCCTCCGTGCCCGCGGTCTCGCCGCGCAGCCGGGCCGCCGCCTGGACGGCGATCCGCTGAAGGCCGTACCGCAGCCGGTCGCGGGCCCCCGCCCGCAGGTCGGCGGCGAGTTCGGCGCGGCTGCGCCCGATCGCGGCGGCCAGCTGCCGGGCCGCGTCCGTCGCCGCCGCGGAACCCCACGCGGCGTCGGCCTGACGCGCCGGGCCCGCGAGCACCGTCAGCACCAACCCGTCCTCGGCGTCCCCGAAGCGGACGGTGAGCAGCGCGTCGCGGCGCGGCTCGCCCCGGTAGCGGGCGGAGTCCCCGCGGATCGACACGGCCCGCAGCGTCGTCCCCGCGAACTGGGTGCCGTCGATCGCCGTGTCCGGCACCACGGCGGCCAGCCCGGCCGGGTCCGTGACCGGCAGCGCGGTCGGCTCGGCGGCGTACGTCGGCGGCCGCTCCCCGACATGCGGCACCGCCGGCACCTCGGGCTCCCGCCACGGCGCACCGCGCTGCGAGGGGGGCGCGGCGGCGGCCCGGGGCTCGGCGGCGGTGGCGGGCTCGGGCGCGACGGGCTCCGGCTCCCACGTCTCTGCCGCCGGCTCGGGAGCGGGAGCGGCGTCGGGCTGCTGCGCGGACTCGGGTTCGGGCTCAGGTTCGGGCTCGGGCTCAGGCTCAGGTTCGGGCTCAGGTTCGGGCTCGGGCTCAGGCTCAGGTTCGGGCTCAGGTTCGGGCTC
>NZ_JBHWID010000008.1:107822-111317 GCF_042732175.1 Kitasatospora sp. NPDC059795 | reverse complement strand
TGGTTCGGGCTCAGGTTCGGGCTCGGGCTCAGGCTCAGGTTCGGGCTCAGGTTCGGGCTCGGGCTCAGGCTCAGGTTCGGGCTCAGGTTCGGGCTCCGCCTCAACTCGCTTCTCCGCACCGCCCGTTGGCGCAGGGGCGGCCGTCGGCCACGCAGCCTCGGCCCAGCTGCGTTGCGGCGGCACGGGCGCGACCGTCCCGCTCTCGGCCGGCGGTGGTGTGACCTCGGTCGCCCCGCTCGCGGCCGGCGGCGGTGTGCTCTCGCCGAAGAGGCCGGCGGCGGCGGTGAACCAGTCGTCCACGGAGGTGGTGTCGGGGACGGCGTCGGGAGTGTCGGGGAGGGTTCCGGCGGGGCCCGCGTAGACGGTGTGCCACCAGGCGTCGTCGGGTCGGGTCTGCCTGGGTGCGCCCTGCTCGTTCAACTGACGGCTCCTGATTGCTCCGTGGAAATGCCGGTTGTCACGTCATTCTTCCGAAGGTCGACGACGCTGTCCGGGAATCGGAACATCGCACCGACGTCGGGGGGAGGTTCCGGCCACTGCCGGTCCGAATGAGCTGCGTCGGGCGCTCCGCGACGGAAATTCACAGTCCAAGGGGGGCATCGCTTCACCCGATCGGCTGATTAATATGTGCGCATGACCGCGCCAGGGCTTCGCACTCGACCCCGGGAAGGAACCGCCTACGCGGCGCTCCGCCCGGTGGCGGTGCTGTGGTCCGTGCTGCTGGCCGCTCTGCTGGCGCTTCTGCCGTGCGCGGCGAACGCCCGCACCGCGGGCTCCGTGCCCGCCGGGGCCGTCACGTCCGCCGGGGCCGTCACGTCCGTGCAGGCGGTGTCGACCGTCGTTCCGGCGGCGGCCGCCGTCCTCGCGGACCGGGCCACGGCAGCAGCCGGTCATCAGCACTCCCTCGCGCCGGACGACTCCGGCGTGCGCATCCTGTGCACTGCGGACGGCCCGAACCGGGTTCCCGGCCACGGCTGTTCCAGTCACTCCTTCTGCGGCCCGGAGTCGCAGCTCCCGAACGCGCCCCCGCAGCCCGGCGCGGTCGTCCTGCCGCAGTTGGTGGCTCCTCCCGCATCGCCCGCCGCCCCGGCGGTCGATGTCCGACCGGCGCCGCACCACGCGCCCGACCTGCACGCACTCCAGGTTCACCGGTCCTGAGCGGAACCCACCGCCGACCCGTTCCCCGCTCCCGGGGCGGTCGGCGGCTCCGCCGCCCCCACCCCACCGCAGACCGCCGTGCGCCGCACGGCGGGGACAAGGACAACATCCATGGGTTCCGCCTCCAAGCAGTCCTCCCAGCCCACCGGCAAGCAGCCCAAGCCGGGCAGCAAGGCCGCCCAGCAGGCCGACCGCCGGGCCCGGATCGCCGAGCTGCGCGCCATCGAGCAGCGCCGCGAGCGCCGCAACAAGATCCTCACCATCACCGTCTCGGCCGTCCTGGTGCTCGCCATGGCCGGCGGCGGCACCTGGCTGGCGCTGGACGCCAAGCACAAGAAGGACGCCAAGGCCGCCGCGGACGCCGCGCCGATCGAGGGCGTCAAGACCTGGGACAAGCTGGGCCGCACCCACGTCCAGACCGAGGTCAAGTACGACCAGACCCCGCCGGTCGGCGGCGACCACAACCCGGTCTGGGCGACCTGCATGGGCAACGTCTACGACCAGCCGGTGAAGAACGAGAACGCGGTGCACTCGCTGGAGCACGGCGCGGTCTGGGTCACCTACAACGGCAAGGCCACCCCGGACGACATCAAGACGCTGGGCGAGAAGGTCAAGACCACCCCGTACAGCCTGATGAGCCCGTACCCGGACGAGCAGGGCACGATCACGCTGACCGCCTGGGGCACCCAGCTGACCGTGGACAACGCGCAGGACCCGCGGATCGAGAAGTTCTTCACCAAGTACGTGCAGGGTCCGCAGACCCAGGAGCCGGGCGCGTCCTGCAGCTCGGGCGCGATGTGACCGGCGGCCTGGAGCAGGCGGACGAGCAGCCCGAGGGCCGGCGCCGCCGGGCACTGTGGTGGCCGGCCGCGCTCGCGGCGGTGGTCGCGCTCGGCCTCGGGGTGCCCGCGCTGGTCTCCAGCGGCACTCCGGCGGCCGGCAGTTCGTCGTCCGCGCCGAGCACGGACTCGGCCGAGGCCGGGTTCGCCCGCGACATGGCCGCCCACCACCAGCAGGCGATCGACATGTCGTTCATCGTCCGCGACCGCACCCAGGACCAGGCCGTCCGCACGCTGGCGTTCGACATCATCAACACGCAGGCGAACCAGCGCGGCATGCTGATGGGCTTCCTCGACCAGTGGGGCCTGACCCAGGCGAGCCCGTCCAAGCCGATGGCGTGGATGGGCCACACGTACGAGGCGCACGACGGCTCGCTGATGCCAGGCATGGCGACCAACACGGACCTGGAAAGGCTCCGCACGCTCAGCGGCCGGGACGCCGAGGTGTTCTACCTGCAACTGATGATCGCCCACCACAAGGGCGGCGTGGAGATGGCCCAGGCGTACGTCGACGCGGCGAAGAACGACGTCGAGAAGCGGCTCGCGCAGACCATGGTCAACGGGCAGAAGGCGGAGATCGACCTGATCACCGGCATGCTCACTGAGCGCGGCGCGCAGCCGACGTCCTGACCCTTCGTACCCGAGGAGCGCCGTCCGGAGACCTCCGGGCGGCGCTCCCGTCGTACCGCAGCAGCTGCCGGGCCGGGTGGCAGGATTTCGACGCAATCAGTCGTTCCTGCCTGCTTCGCCGACCGGTCTCCCCGAGCAGGATGGAGGAAAGAGCCGGCCCTGCGGCCACTGCGGCCCTTGCGGCCCCTGCACGGAAAGATCCACCGGTGCGCTTCCTCGACTCCGCCTCCTTCACCGCCGAACGCCCGTGGGGCGCTCTCGACCTCGTCGAACTGGACAACGCGACCGTCCGGCTGCACTGGACGGACCAGCCGTACCGGTGGCACGTCAACGACGGCCCGGAGGTGTTCGTCGTCCTCGACGGCGCCGTCGACATGCACTACCGCATCGACGGCGCAGAACGGGTCGAACACCTCACCCCGGGCCGCGTGTGCTGCGTCGAACCCGGAGACGAACACGTGGCTCACCCCGCCCCCGAGGCCCGCATCCTGGTCGTCGAGAGACGCGACAGCGAGTGACGACGACCAGCCCCACAGCCGACTGACCACGCCGGGGCCGGTGCGGAGGGGAAAGCGGTCGGCCGACAGACACCGGGGCACCGCCGCACGCACTGCGGCAACACCAAGGCCGATCCGGCAGCTACGCAGAGCCGATCCGGGGCCGGTGCGGCGGAGGAAGCGGTCAACCAGCGGACAACTGCCGACCGCCGCACCGGAGGGGTGGACTACGAGCACCACCGCAGCCGATCGACCGCACGCACTGCGGCAACGCCGAGGCAGGTACGGAGCTGACACACAGCCAGGCCACTGGCACGGCGACTGCGGCGAGCAGCAGCAGGACCACCCGGCCGCCGACCGCCGGGCCGGCC
>NZ_JBHWID010000008.1:54536-107723 GCF_042732175.1 Kitasatospora sp. NPDC059795 | reverse complement strand
GAGGCAGGTACGGAGCTGACACACAGCCAGGCCACTGGCACGGCGACTGCGGCGAGCAGCAGCAGGACCACCCGGCCGCCGACCGCCGGGCCGGCAAGGTGGACTACGAGCACCACCGCAGCCGACCGACCGCACGCACTGCGGCAACGCCGGGGCAGGGCGGCAGAGGAGGCGGTCAGGCGGCAGACAGCCGGGCCGCCGGCAGGGCGACTGCGGCGAGCAGCAGCAGGACCACCCGGCCGCCGACCGCCGGGCCGGCGAGGTGGACTGCGAGCACCGGCAGGGCGGTGCCGAGCGCGGTGCCGAGGCTGCGCACCATGTTGACCAGGCCCCCGCCGACGGCCGAGCTCTGTGCCGGTATCGCTCGCATCACCAGCGCATTGTTGGCAGGCAGCAGCAGACCGAGGCCGTATCCGGCCACCAGCAGCGGCACCACCACGCCGGGGCCGGACCCGGGCAGCAGCGCGAGCGCCAGCAGCCCGGCGGCGGCCAGCAGCGCGCCGGCGCGGCAGCGGACCGCGTCGCCCCAGCCGCGCGGCAGCAGCACGCCGCCGACGGTGGCGGCCAGCGCGAACGCTGCGGGCAGCGCGGTGATCACCAGTCCGGCGGTGGCGGCGGGCACTCCGCGTCCGGCCAGCACCACGGGTTCCAGCACCAGCGGACAGAACAGCAACAGGTAGCCGATCAGCGCCACCACCAGCCCGGCCCGGATGCCGGGGGTGTTCACCAGCCCGGGCGGAACGATCGGCCGATCCGCACGCCGCTCCTGCCGGACCAGCCCGGCCGCCGCGACGACCGCCAGCAGCGCCAACGCAGCCACCGCCCAGCCGGGCAACGGCAGTCCGGAGGCGGCGGACAGCGCCAGCAGCAACGCGGTGGACGCCGTGCCGAGCAGCAGCAGCCCCGCCACATCGAAGCGCCCACCACCGCTCCGCCCGGCACCGCTCCGCCTGCCTGCCCGCCCGCTGTCAACCCGCCCACCATCGACCCGCCCGGCACCGGCCCGTCTGCCACCGACCCGTCTGCCACTGGCCCGCCCGTCGCCGGCCCACCCGTCATCAAGCCGCCCGGCGCTCCGCCCACCATCGCCCCGCTCACCGTTGACCCGCCCGCAGCAGCTCTGCCCGCCACCGGCCCGCCCGTCTCTGGCCCACCTGGCACTCCGCCCACCATCAGCCCACCCGCCACCGGCCCGCCCGGCACCACGTCGTCCGCCGTCGACCCGCCCGGCACCGCTCCGCCCGCCGGCCAGGTCGACGCGTCCGCCGTTCCCCTCCGGGCGAGCCTTGCGGCCGTCGGGGAAGGTGCGCGGGAGCAGGAACCAGCCGGCCAGGATGCCGAGCACGCCGATCGGGACGTTGACCCAGAACGCCCAGCGCCAGGAGGCGTGGGTGACCAGCAGGCCGCCGAGGGTCGGGCCGAGCGCGAGGCCGAGGGCCTGGGCCGCGGCCTGGATGCCGAGCGCGGTGCGCATCGCCCGTTCGGGTACGCCGCGGGCGACCAGCGCGACGCTGTTGGCCTGCATCATCGCGCCGCCGACGGCCTGCACGGCGCGGCAGGCGACCAGGACGGCGAGGCTGCCCGCCAGTCCGGCGCCGAGCGAGGCGGCCGCGAACACCGCGAAACCGCCCAGGTACATGGTTTTGCGGCCGACCAGGTCGGACAGCCGCCCGACCGGGGCGAGCAGCGCGACCAGCACCAGCAGGTAGGACAGCGACACCCACTCGACGGCGGCGAAGCCCGCGTCGAACCGGTGTTCCAGCGCGGGGAAGACCAGCGAGGTGACGCTCGCGGTCAGCTGGCCGAGGAACGCGCCGACGCAGACCGTGCCGACGGCCAGCCAGTGCGCGTGCGGCCAGCGGGCGACGGCGCGCGGACGCGGGCGTTCGGCGCGCTGCAGGACGTCCTGAAGGGTGCCTCGCCGGGTGCCTTGCAGGGTGTCGAGCAGCCTCGGGGCTACGGCGGGTTCGGCCATGGTTCGAATATATCTGCCACCGACATAATCGCTCAAGGAGTGTTTCCGAACCCGAGACATCCGGTTGCGCCCGGCAACGGTTTTCGCTGGTCAACGGACAGACGCCGGACGGCGCCGACAGCACCTGGCGCTACGCTGTCCGCCATGTCTTCGCAGCCCCAACCCGCGCCCGGCCCCCTCGCGCCGGACACCGACGCACTCGCCGGGGCCCAGCAGCTCACCGACGTGATCACCCGGCTGCGCCGCGCGCTGCGCAGCTCGATCCGGTCCGAGTTCCCGTGGGAGGCGCTGCCGATGGCCCAGGTCGAACTGCTCCAGACCCTCGCCGTCGCCCCCATGCGGGTCGGCGAACTCGCGGCCCGCCAGCGCCTCGCGCCCAACACCGTCAGCGGCCTGATCTCCAAGCTCCTCGACGCCGGACTCGTCGACCGTCAGCCCGACCCGGGCGACCGCCGCACCGCCCGGATCGCCCTCACCGAGGCCGGCCACCAGCAGCTCCGCGACTGGCAGAGCGCCCACGAACGCCGCCTCGCCGCCGCTCTCGCCGCCCTCACCCCCACCGACCGCGCCGCCGTCATGCACGCACTCCCCGGCCTCGACCGCCTCGCCCACTCCCTCACCGGCACCGACCCGGCCCGCTGAGACCGCAAAAGCCGCAGAGCCGCAGAAGCCGCAGAAGCCGCAGAAGCCACTGAAACCGCCGCCACCGCCGCCACCGCCGAACCGCCGGGACCGCACTCGCACGGCACTCCCACGGTGATGTCCGATTCCCGCCAGTCGGGGCCCCGGTGATGGCGCAGACTGGATGGCGTGATCGACGACGAGACCAGATACCGAGCCGTGCACAGCCGGGACGCCCGCTTCGACGGGGTGTTCTTCACGGCCGTCCGCACCACCGGCATCTACTGCCGTCCGAGCTGCCCGGCCACCACCCCGAAGCGCACCAACTGCTCGTTCTACCCGACCGCGGCCGCCGCCCAGGGCGCCGGGTACCGGGCCTGCCGGCGCTGCCGGCCCGACTCGGTGCCGGGCTCGCCCGAGTGGAACCACCGTGCCGACCTGGTCGGCCGGGCCGTCCGGCTGATCGGGGACGGCGTGGTGGACCGCGAGGGTGTCGCGGGGCTCGCCGACCGGCTGGGCTACAGCGCCCGGCAGCTCCAGCGGCAGCTGACCGCCGAACTCGGCGCCGGCCCGCTCGCGCTGGCCCGCGCGCAGCGCGCCCAGACCGCCCGGCTGCTCCTGCAGACCACCGAACTCCCGGTCACCGACGTGGCGTTCGCGGCCGGCTTCGCCTCGGTGCGGCAGTTCAACGACACCATCCGCGAGGTCTACGACCGCACCCCCAGCACGCTGCGCACCGAGCACGGCGGCCACCGCCGCCAGCCCGTCGCGGCCGGCCCGCTCGCACTGCGGCTCGCCTACCGGGGCGCCCTCGACACCGAGCACCTGCTGGACTTCCTCGCGCTGCGGGCCGTCCCGGGCGTCGAGGAGGTCGTCCCCGGGCCGCGCCCCGGCAGCCGCACCTACCGGCGCACCCTGGCGCTGCCGTACGGGCACGGCATCGCCGAGGTCGACGGCCTCGCGCCCGGCGACCCGTCGACCCGCGGCTGGCTGGACTGCCGGCTGACGCTGAGCGACCTGCGCGACCTCACCACGGCCGTGCACCGGCTGCGCGCCCTGTTCGACCTGGACGCCGACCCGGACGCGGTCGACGCCCGACTCGCCACCGACCCGCTGCTCGCCCCGCTGGCCGCCGCCCGGCCCGGACTGCGCTCCCCCGGCCACGTCGACCCGCACGAACTCGCCGTCCGCGCCGTCCTCGGCCAGCAGATCAGCGTCGCCGCCGCCCGCACCCTGGCCGGCCGGCTGGCCGAGACGTACGGCGCCCCGCTGCCCGCCGCGGACGGCGGCCTGCGCCTGCTGTTCCCGACCGCCGCGGCCCTCGCGGCCGCCGACCCCGAGCACCTGGCGATGCCGCAGGCCCGCCGCCGCGCGCTGCTCGGCCTGTGCGCCGCGCTCGCCGACGGCACCGTCCGGCTGGACCCGGGCGTGGACCGCGAGCAGGCCGCCGCCGACCTGCTCGCCCTGCCCGGCATCGGCCCGTGGACGGTCGGCTACCTCCGGATGCGCGCCCTCGCCGACCCGGACGTCTTCCTCCCCACCGACATCGGCGTGCGCGACGGCCTGCGCGCCCTCGGCGAGAGCGGCGAGGCGCGCACCGCCGCCGAGCGCTCCGCCGCCTGGGCGCCCTGGCGCTCCTACGCCCTGCACCACCTGTGGTCGGCGGCCTCCGCCCACCACACCGCCCACCACACCGCCCTCCGCACCCGCAAGGAACCGGCATGACCACCGTCTTCACCACCATGGACAGCCCGCTCGGCACCCTGCTGCTCAGCGGCACCCTCGACGACGAGCGCGGCTTCGCCCTGACCGCCGTCACCGCCCCGGGCCAGAAGGGCGCGCTCGCCGAACCCGCCGCCGACTGGCAGCCCGATCCGGAGGCGCTCGCCCCCGCCGTCGAGCAGCTCACCGCGTACTTCGTCGGCGAACGCACCACCTTCGACCTGCCGCTCGCGCCCGTCGGCACCGAGTTCCGCCACCGCATCTGGGACACCCTCGACGACATCCCCTACGGCACCACCGTCACCTACGGCCAACTCGCCGACGCCGCAGGCCAGTCCCCCCGCGCCGTCCGCGCCGTCGGCGGCGCCGTCGGAGCCAACCCCCTCCTGGTCGTCCGCCCCTGCCACCGCGTCATGGGCGCCAACGGCAGCCTCACCGGCTTCGCCGCCGGCATCGACGCCAAGCGCTGGCTCCTCGCCCACGAGAACGGCGAGGACGCGGGGCAGTTGTTCTGAAACACCCCGGCACCGGTCCTGCGGGCAGGACCGGTGCCGGGGTGCGCGGCCCTGTCTCAGGGCCGGAAGGTGCTGCGGGCCGCCTTGGTGCGGGACTTGTGGTGGCGGGCGCGTTCGGCGCGGAGGCGGGCGTCGGTGCGGGAGGCGATCCAGGCGTTCTCGCGCTGGAGGCTGAGGTAGGACTCCCAGCGGCGCTCGGGGAGGGTGCCGTCGGCGAGGGCGGCGCGGACCGCGCAGGCGGGTTCGGTGCGGTGGGAGCAGTCGTCGTAGCGGCAGCCGGCGGAGATCTCGTCGATGTCGGCGAACGCGAGGTCGATGCCCTCGCCTCCGAACAGGCCGACGCCGCGCAGACCGGGGGTGTCGATGACGGCGCCGCCGCCGGGGAGCGGGACGAGTTCGCGGGTGGTGGTGGTGTGGCGGCCCTTCTCGTCCACGCTGCGGACCTGCTGGACCGCCATGGTGTGGACGCCGGCCAGGGCGTTGGTGAGTGTGGACTTGCCCGCGCCGGACTGGCCGATCAGGGCGCAGGAGCCGGTGGCGAGGGCGCGCAGGGCGTCCATGCCGTCGCCGGTCTCGGCGCTGACCGTCAGCACGGTGACCCCGGGTGCGACCGCCTCCACGTCCGCCCGGACGAATTCGCCGTCGTGCACCAGGTCGGACTTGGTGAGGACGATCAGCGGTTCGGCCCCGGACTCCCAGGCCAGGGCGAGCAGGCGCTCGATCCGGCCCAGGTCGGGTTCCGCGGCGAGTGAGACGGCGATCAGGACGGTGTCGATGTTGGCGGCCAGCACCTGACCTTCGGAGCGCTTGTGGGCGCCCTTGCGGATGATCGCGGTGGTGCGGGACAGCACGGACGTGAGGGCGGGCAGGGGTCGGGCGGCCGGGTCGACGGCCACCCAGTCGCCCGTGCACGGGTTGTGGACGGTGTCGGCGCCGGTGACCGGCCTGGTGTCGGCGCGCAGCGTGCTCGGCTCGCCGGTCTCGGGATCGACGAACAGCACATCACAGCGGCCCCGGTCGATGCGGGTGATCCGCCCGGGGAGCAGGCCCGCCTCGGCGAGCGGGTGGAAGGCGGCGGCCCGGTCCTCGTCCCAGCCGAGGCCGGAGAGCGGGTGGGCAGCAGTGGTCGCGGAAAGCACGGGGTGAACCCTTCGGGGAACGGGTGGCCCCCGGCCGACCTGGTGTCAGCGTATGGGCGACACCGGATCGAGGTCGGCCGCGGACCTGGAGGAAGTACAGGACTCGGTGGACTTCTGAACGCGGGAAACGACACCTGCAAGGACAGGCCTCACGGTCCTCACCTCCTCTTCTGCGACGCGCCTCGCGCACCCCGCACGGGGCGCCCTCGATCGGTACGGGCCACGCTAGTCCCCACCCGCCCCGGCCGCCACCGAATTTCCGCCACCTCGCCGCCGATCACCAACTCCCTTCGACCTCGGGGAAGTTGCCGCCGGGAAAACGAAAAGGCCCCCGCCCTCGGCAGCAGTGCCGTCGGCGGGGGCCGTTGTCCGGGCTCAGGCCGGTGGTTTGCGGCGGGTGCCGCCGAGGCGGTGGCGGACGTCGTCGTGGGGGAGGAAGCCGGCCCAGCGTTCGGGGTATTCGCTGGGGGCGTCCAGGTCGTCGTCCTCGTCGAAGAGGTCTTCGTCGTGGCCTTCGGCGAGGCCGAACTGCCGCGTCCGATCTGCTCGTTCGGCGGCGCGGCGGGCGGCGGCCTCACGACCGCGCTGGACGGCGGCGTCCTCGGTGAGGCGTTCGACCTCGGCGCGGGCGTCGGCGGTCTCGACGGCGGGCCAGCGGCGGTCGATCGCGGCGTTCATGGCGGCGCCGATCAGTACGGCGAGGGCCACCACGAAGATCCACAGCAGCACGGCGACGGGCGCGGCGAGCGAGCCGTAGACGGAGGGGCCCTCGACGGAGCTGACCAGGTAGAGGCGGAGGGCGACGCTGCACACCACCAGCACCAGCAGGGCGACCAGCGCGCCGGGGATGTCCTCGCGCCAGGGCGTGCTGACCGGGACGGCCACGTGGTAGAGGGTGGTGAGGAAGACGATCAGCAGCAGGATCGCGGCGGGCCAGTAGAGCGAGTTGATCACTCCGGCCCAGCTCTGGAAGGTGTTGATCAGCAGCCCGGGCCCGACCACCAGCAGCGGCAGCACCAGCGAGCCGATCACCAGCGCGCCGAGGTAGAGGCCGAGCGACATCAGCCGGGTCTTGACCAGTCCGCGTTTGCCGTCGAGGCCGTACATCACGGTGATGGTGTCGATGAAGATGTACAGCGCCCGGGAGCCGGACCAGAGCGAGAGCAGGAAGCCGATCGAGATCAGGTCGGGGCGGGCGTTGTCGAAGACGCCGTCGAGCAGCGGTTTGACGATCTGGTCGACGGAGCTCGGTGAGAGGACCGTCCCAGCTGCTGAGACGATGTCCGCCTTCAGCCTGACGATGGTTCCGGCGCCGATGATGTCGTCGAGGTAGCCGAGGGTGCCGGCCAGGCAGAGCAGCAGCGGCGGGATGGAGAGGAGGGTGAAGAACGCCGCCTCCGCCGCGAGTCCGGTGACCCGGTACTCGACGCAGGTGTTGGTGGTGTCCTTCACCAGCGCCCACAGGGTGCGGTACCAGGTGGTTCGCTTGACGGCGCGGCGTCGTCCGCCGCGACGGCGGGGGGGCCGGTCGGCGGTCGCTCCGGGCGCTCCGGGGGAATGCGGAGTACTGCCTGCTGCTTGCACGCCCCTACGGTATCGGCCCGTACTCGCGGACCGACGCGCCGCCGCCGGGAAGCGACGGGCGGCAGGGCGGGCGCGGGGCACAGCAGGACGGCACGGCACAGGAGATGGAGGGAAGAAGGGCCCCGAGCGGCCCGACTCGCCCTTCCGTCCCGACATGCGAAACAACGAGGTCCAGGATTCGGACGTTAGTGGACCGCGAGTCGCTCGTCGTGCGAATCTCTTGCCATGTCTAGCGCCGGAACCACCCTAGTTGGCCGACTCCACGTCGACCTCCTTCGCGTGTCCAGCGCCATCTGTCCGGTGACCTGAGCCCCACTCGCACGCCGCCACCGCACCGGCGCCCTGCCCGCCCATCCCCGCCGTCGCGGATGCGCGCTCCACCTCCCCGGCCCAGCGTCACTCCTCCCGCCGCCTGCTGAAGTTCGCAGGTGGGAGCGGTCGCGCCCGGGAATCCGCAGCACCCCCGCACCTGCCAAGCCGCTCAAAGGACTGACATCATGGCCCGCACTCCCGAGCCGGACGAGCCTCAGGCCGGCGCCGCCGTCGCGCCTCGCCCCGCCGCCCGGAAGGCGACCCGCCACCGCGGCGAGGGCCAGTGGGCGATGGGGCACTACACCCCGCTGAACGCCAACGAGCAGTTCAAGAAGGACGACGACGGTCTCAATGTGCGGACACGCATTGAGACGATCTACTCCAAGTCGGGCTTCCACTCGATCGACCCGGCGGACCTGCGCGGCCGGATGCGCTGGTGGGGTCTGTACACCCAGCGCCGCCAGGGCATCGACGGCGGCCGCACCGCGATCCTCGAACCGCACGAGCTGGAGGACGAGTACTTCATGCTCCGGGTGCGCATCGACGGCGGTCAGCTGACCGTCGCTCAACTGCGCGCCATCGGCGAGGCGTCGGAGCAGTACGCGCGCGGCACCGCCGATGTGACGGACCGTCAGAACGTGCAGTTCCACTGGGTGCGGATCGAGGACGTCCCGGCGATCTGGGAGAAGCTCGAAGCGGTCGGCCTGTCCACCACCGAGGCGTGCGGCGACTGCCCGCGTGTGGTGATCGGCTCGCCGGTGGCGGGCATCGCCGCCGACGAGATCATCGACGGCAGCTGGGCGATCGACGAGATCAACCGCAAGTACATCGGCAACCCCGAGTACTCGAACCTGCCGCGCAAGTTCAAGACCGCGATCTCCGGTTCGCCGCTGCTGGACGTGGTCCACGAGATCAACGACATCGCGTTCGTCGGCGTGGTCCACCCCGAGCACGGCCCGGGCTTCGACCTGTGGGTCGGCGGCGGCCTGTCCACCAACCCGAAGCTGGGCGTCCGCCTGGGCGCCTGGGTGCCGCTGCAGGACGTCCCGGACGTGTGGGCCGGCGTGATCGGCATCTTCCGTGACTACGGCTACCGCCGCCTGCGCAACCGGGCCCGGTTGAAGTTCCTGGTCGCCGACTGGGGTCCGGCCAAGTTCCGGCAGATCCTCCAGGACGAGTACCTGAAGCGGGAGTTGACGGACGGTCCGGGCCCGGAGCAGCCGTCCGGCCGCTGGCGCGACCACGTGGGCGTGCACCCGCAGAACGACGGCCGGTTCTACGTCGGCTTCGCGCCGAAGGTCGGCCGGCTGAACGGCAAGCTGATCCAGCAGATCGCCGACCTGGCCGCCGAGCACGGCTCGGGCCGGTTGGCCACCACCGTCGAACAGAAGCTGATCGTGCTGGACGTCGAGCAGGACCGGATCGACTCGCTGGTCGCCGGCCTGGAGGCGCTCGACCTGCGGGTCACCCCGTCCACGTTCCGGCGCGGCACGCTGGCCTGCACCGGCATCGAGTACTGCAAGCTCGCGATCGTCGACACCAAGGACCGCGGCCGCACCCTGATCGAGGAACTGGAGCGCCGCCTCCCGGAGTTCGACGAGCCGCTGAGCATCAACATCAACGGCTGCCCGAACGCCTGCGCGCGCATCCAGACCGCCGACATCGGACTCAAGGGCCAGCTGGTCACCGACGAGAACGGGCAGCAGGTCGAGGGCTTCCAGGTCCACCTGGGCGGCTCGCTCGGCCTTGAGAACGCCGCGTTCGGCCGCAAGATCCGCGGCCTGAAGGTCACCAGCGCCGAACTCCCCGACTACGTCGAGCGCCTGCTGACCCGCTACCAGGCGGACCGTCAGGACGACGAGCGCTTCGCGCAGTGGGCGCTGCGGGCGAACGAGGAGCAGCTGTCGTGAGCGAGCGTGCGGCGCCGTTCTACTGCCCGTACTGCGGGGACGAGGACCTGCGTCCGTCCGAGAGCGGCCACGGCGCCTGGGAGTGCCGGGCCTGCCGCCGGGGCTTCCAGCTGAAGTTCCTCGGCCTGTTGCCGACGTCCGACGGGGGGACCGGAAATGACGACCGCGACTGACTACGAGGCCGCCGCGCTGAAGGCGGGCCGGGAGCTGGAGGAGGCGTCCGCGCAGGAGATCCTGCGGTGGGCGGCCGACACCTTCGGCAGGCGGTTCTGCGTCACCTCCTCGATGGAGGACGCGGTGGTCGCGCACCTGGCGTCGACCGTGCTGCCGGGCGTGGACGTGGTGTTCCTGGACACCGGCTACCACTTCCCGGAGACCATCGGCACCCGGGACGCGGTCGCCGCGACCATGCCGGTCAACGTGATCACGCTGACGCCGAAGCTCACCGTGGCCGAGCAGGACGCCGCGTACGGGCCGCAGTTGCACGACCGCGACCCGGACCTGTGCTGCTCGCTGCGCAAGGTCGAGCCGCTGAACCGCGGCCTGGGCGGGTACGACGCCTGGGCGACGGGCCTGCGCCGCGACGAGTCGCCGTCCCGGGCGAACACCCCGGTGGTGGCCTGGGACGCCAAGCGCCGCAAGGTGAAGCTCGCCCCGATCGCCCGCTGGACGCAGGCCGACGTGGACGCGTACGTGCAGGCCAACGGGGTACTGCT
Organism: Kitasatospora sp. NPDC059795; assembly: GCF_042732175.1. Taxonomy (NCBI): domain Bacteria; kingdom Bacillati; phylum Actinomycetota; class Actinomycetes; order Kitasatosporales; family Streptomycetaceae; genus Kitasatospora; species Kitasatospora sp. NPDC059795. The sequence continues at coordinate 97,229 of NZ_JBHWID010000008.1, read as the reverse complement.
GAACCCGTTGCTGTGGGAGGGCTACACCTCGGTCGGCTGCTCGCCGCTGTCCTGCACCGCCAAGCCCGGCGAGGGCGAGGCGGGCCGGGCCGGCCGCTGGGCGGGCTCCGGCAAGACCGAGTGCGGCATCCACCTCTGATCCACCTGTTCCACCGTCACCGACCGTCAGGAGTAACCACCGTGACCACCGCCGACACCCCGGCAGCGGGCCGTGAGCGCGGCGCCACCGTGTGGCTGACCGGCCTGCCCAGCGCCGGCAAGACCACGCTGGCCTTCGCGTTGGCCGAGCGGCTGCGCGCCGAGGGCCACCGGGTCGAGGTGCTGGACGGTGACGAGATCCGCGAGTTCCTCTCCAAGGGCCTCGGGTTCTCCCGCGAGGACCGGCACACCAACGTCACCCGGATCGGCTTCGTCGCCGAGAAGCTCGCCGCCAACGGCGTCAAGGTGCTCGCCCCGGTGATCGCCCCGTTCGCGGACTCCCGCGCCGCGGTGCGCGAGCGGCACGCCGCGCACGGCACCGAGTTCCTGGAGATCCACGTCGCGACCCCGGTCGAGCTCTGCTCGGAGCGGGACGTCAAGGGCCTGTACGCCAAGCAGGCGGCCGGCGAGATCTCCGGCCTCACCGGCGTCGACGACCCGTACGAGGCGCCCGAGAAGCCGGAGCTGCGTCTTCAGACCCAGGGCCGGACGGTGGCCGAGTCCGCCGGTGAACTGCACGCCTTCCTGACCGAGAGGGGCTTGGCATGACCGTCATCACCCAGCGCCCGGTCCAGGCCGCGGACAGCCCGTACGCGCTGTCGCACCTGGACGCCCTGGAGGCCGAGTCGGTGCACATCTTCCGCGAGGTCGCGGGCGAGTTCGAGCGGCCGGTGATCCTGTTCTCCGGCGGCAAGGACTCGATCGTCATGCTGCACCTGGCGCTGAAGGCGTTCGCGCCCGCGCCGGTGCCGTTCGCGCTGCTGCACGTCGACACCGGGCACAACTTCCCCGAGGTCATCGAGTACCGCGACCGCACGGCGGCGCAGCACAACCTGCGCCTGCACGTCGCGTCCGTCCAGGACTTCATCGACCGCGGCGTGCTGCGCGAGCGCCCCGACGGCACCCGCAACCCGCTGCAGACCGTGCCGCTGCTGGACGCCATCGAGAGCAACAAGTTCGACGCGGTGTTCGGCGGCGGCCGCCGCGACGAGGAGAAGGCCCGCGCCAAGGAGCGGGTGTTCTCGCTGCGCGACGAGTTCGGCGCCTGGGACCCGCGCCGTCAGCGCCCCGAACTGTGGTCGCTGTACAACGGCCGGCACGCGGTCGGCGAGCACGTCCGGGTCTTCCCGCTGTCCAACTGGACCGAGCTGGACGTGTGGCAGTACATCGAGCGGGAGGACATCGCCCTCCCGGAGATCTACTACGCGCACCGCCGCGACGTGTTCAAGCGCGACGGCATGTGGCTGACCGCCGGCGAGTGGGGCGGCCCGAAGGACAGCGAGACGGTCGAGAACCGGCTGGTGCGCTACCGCACCGTCGGCGACATGTCCTGCACCGGCGCGGTCGACTCCGACGCCGACACCATCGAGGCCGTGATCACCGAGATCGCCGCCAGCCGCCTCACCGAGCGCGGCGCGACGCGGGCGGACGACAAGCTGTCCGAGGCCGCCATGGAAGACCGCAAGCGCGAGGGGTACTTCTAAGCATGACCACAGAAACCGCCACTTCGCTGTTGCGCTTCGCCACCGCCGGCAGTGTCGACGACGGCAAGTCCACCCTGGTGGGCCGGCTGCTGCACGACTCCAAGTCGGTGTTGGCCGACCAGCTGGAGGCCGTCGAACACGCCTCCCGCCGGCGCGGCCAGGACGCGCCCGACCTGGCGCTGCTCACCGACGGCCTGCGCGCCGAGCGCGAGCAGGGCATCACGATCGACGTCGCGTACCGCTACTTCGCCACCGCCCGGCGCCGGTTCATCCTCGCCGACACCCCCGGCCACGTGCAGTACACCCGCAACATGGTGACCGGCGCGTCCACCGCCGAACTCGCCGTGGTGCTGGTCGACGCCCGCAACGGCGTGGTCGAGCAGACCCGCCGGCACGCCGCCGTCGCCGCGCTGCTGCGCGTCCCGCACGTCGTGCTGGCCGTCAACAAGATGGACCTGGTCGACTACGCGGAGCCGGTCTTCGCGGCCATCGCCGAGGAGTTCACCGCGTACGCCGCCTCGCTGGGCGTCAAGGACGTGGTGGCGGTGCCGATCTCGGCGCTGGCCGGCGACAACGTGGTCGAGCCGTCCGGGCACATGGACTGGTACGGCGGCCCGACGCTGCTGGAGCACCTGGAGACCGTCCCGGTCGGCTCCGACCCGAGCGTCGAGCCGGCCCGGTTCCCGGTGCAGTACGTGATCCGACCGCAGTCCGAGGAGCACCACGACTACCGGGGCTACGCCGGGCAGTTGGCCTCCGGCGTGCTGCGGGTCGGCGACCCGGTGACGGTGCTGCCCTCGGGCCACACCAGCACCGTCGCGGCGATCGACGCGCTCGGCGTCGAGACCGACATCGCCTGGGCGCCGCAGTCGGTGACGGTCCGCCTCGCCGACGACATCGACATCTCCCGCGGCGACCTGATCGCGTCCGGCTCGACCGCCGTGCCCGGCAAGGACATCGAGGCGACGGTCTGCCACCTGAACGAGCGTCCGCTGCACGTCGGCGCGAAGGTGCTGCTCAAGCACACCACCCGCACGGTGCGCGCGCTGGTCAAGGAGATCTCCTACCGGATCGACATCGACACACTCGAACAGCGGCCCGCCCCCGAGGGATTGAACGTCAACGACATCGGCCACCTGGTGCTGCGCACCGCCGAGCCGCTGGCCCTCGACCCGTACCGCGACAACCGCCGCACCGGCTCGTTCATCCTGATCGACCCGGCCGACGGCACCACGCTCACCGCCGGCATGGCGGGCGAAGCGTTCGACACCACCGTCAGCACCATCGACGCTTCCACTGAGGAGGACTGGGTCTGATGCCCAGCGAGGCGTTCTCGGGCATGGACAAGGAAGGCGGCCGCATCGGCAGCGGCGTCCTCGGCAGCGGCCAGGGCGGCCTGACGCGATGTGGGGGCGGACAGGGGCGCTGAGCCCCTGTCACCGGGCCCGACCCGCCGAACCTGTCCACAGCAGGCACGGCCGGGCGGCCCGGCCCCGTCAGGCACCGTCACCTTCCTTCTTCCTTCACCACGAACGGGACACCTCGTCATGGCACCCAGCGCCCTGCCCACCCATACCCACGCCCGCCCCGCCGCCGGCCGGATCAGACGGACCGCCGTCGCCGCCGTCGCCGTCCTGACCGCGGCCGGCCTGCTCTCCGCCTGCTCGTACGGCTCCAAGAGCGAGGACAAGACCTCCTCGCCCGCCCCCGCCGCGTCCGGCGCGAAGCTCTCCGCCGACACCGTGAAGATCGGCTACTTCGCCAACCTCACCCACGGCACCGCGCTGGTCGGCCTCAAGCAGGGCATCCTCCAGCAGGAGCTCGGCGGCACCAAGATCAAGACCCAGGTCTTCAACGCCGGCCCCGCCGAGATCGAGGCGCTGAACGCCGGCTCCATCGACATCGGCTGGATCGGCCCCTCCCCCGCGATCAACGGCTACACCCAGACCGGCGGCAAGTCCCTGAAGATCGTGGGCGGTTCGGCCTCCGGCGGCGTCAAGCTGGTGGTCAACCCCGCGAAGATCAGCTCGCTGGACGACCTCAAGGGCAAGCGGCTCGCCACCCCGCAGATCGGCAACACCCAGGACGTCGCGCTGCTCAACTACCTGGCGGAGAAGGGCCTGAAGGTCGACGCGAACAGCGGCGACGGCGACGTCAAGGTGATCCGCAGCGACAACAAGGTCACCCCCGACGCCTACAAGTCCGGCTCCATCGACGGCGCGTGGGTGCCCGAGCCGACCGCCTCCAAGCTGGTCACCCTCGGCGCGAAGGTCCTGCTCAACGAGAAGGACGTCTGGCCGGACAAGAAGTTCGTCATCACCAACATCATCGTGTCGCAGAAGTTCCTCACCGAACACCCCGACGTGGTCGAGGCCGTCCTGCGCGGCTCGGTGAAGACCAACGCCTGGATCAAGGCCAACCCCGACCAGGCCAAGGGCGTCGCCAACGAGCAGATCAAGGCCGACGCCGGCAACGCGCTCGACGCCGCGATCCTCGACCCGGCCTGGCAGGACATCGACTTCATCGACGACCCGCTGGCGAACACCCTGCAGGCCGAGGCCGACCACGCCGTCACCGCCGGGCTGCTCAAGAAGCCCAACCTGGCCGGGATCTACGACCTGACCCTGCTCAACAAGGTGCTCGCCGCAGCCGGAAAGCCCGCCGTCGCCGACGCCGGCCTCGGCACCAAGTAGGCCCTCCCGCAAGCCTTCTGGCTGCCTCCAGGCCCCGGGGTCCGCCCCGCGCCCGCCCATTCGATGCCCACACCACGGGCGGGCGCGGGGCGGACCCCGGACACCGCGCCCACTCCCTGCCCTGCCCGGACCACACCCGCAGGAGGTGCCCGTGACCACGGCACTGACCACCACGCCCGACGCCCCCGGCGCGGGCCACCCGGACGGCGACTTCGCCGTCCGGCTCTCGCACGTGCACAAGACCTTCGGCCGTCCCGGTACCGCCGCCCCGGTCCTGGACGACATCAACCTGACCGTCGCCCCCGGCGAGTTCGTCACCCTGCTCGGCGCCTCCGGCTGCGGAAAGTCCACCCTGCTCAACCTGGTCGCCGGCCTCGACCGGCCGACCTCCGGCACCATCGACGTCCCCGGCGGCCGCCCCGCCCTGATGTTCCAGGACCACGCGCTCTTCCCCTGGCTCACCGCCGGCAAGAACATCGAACTCGCCCTGCGCCTCGCGGGCGTGGCGAAGGCCGACCGGCAGACCGAGGCCGAGCGCCTGCTCGACCTCGTCCGCCTCGGCGGCTCCTACAAGAAGCGGGTCCACGAACTCTCCGGCGGCATGCGCCAGCGCGTCGCGCTCGCCCGCTCCCTCGCCCAGGGCTCCCAAGTCCTGTTGATGGACGAGCCGTTCGCCGCCCTCGACGCCATCACCCGGGACGTCCTGCACAACGAGATCACCCGCATCTGGGCCGAGAAGCAGCTCGCCGTCCTGTTCGTCACCCACAACGTCCGCGAAGCCGTCCGCCTCGCCCAGCGCGTCGTCCTGCTCTCCTCCCGCCCCGGCCGGATCGCCCGCGAATGGCGCATCGACCTGCCGCAGCCGCGCCGCATCGAATCCGCCGGCGTCGCGGATCTGTCCATCGAGATCACCGAAGAACTGCGTGGGGAGATCCGCCGCCATGTCCAGCACTGACACCCTCCCCGCCTCGTCCTCGGACGACTCTGCAGGCCGCTCCACGGACGACTCCGCGGGCGTCGGGGCCGGCCTGGACGCGCTCGAAACCGTCGACGCGCAGCGCCCGCCGCTCACCACCGTCCTGCGCCGCTCGGTCCTCCCGCCGCTCCTCGGCGTCGCCCTGGTCCTGGTCGTCTGGCAGCTCGCCTACACCTTCCGCCTCACCACCCCCGACAAGCTCCCCAGCCCCGCCAACGTCTGGCACTCCCTCACCGAACTCTGGTACGCCGGAACGCTGTTCTCCATCATCTGGACCAGCGTCTGGCGCGGCCTGTCCGGCTTCCTGCTCTCCGTCCTGATCGGCACCCCCATCGGCCTCCTGGTCGCCCAGGTCAAGCCGGTCCGCGCCGCGCTCGGACCCGTCCTCTCCGGCCTCCAGTCGCTGCCCTCGGTCGCCTGGGTCCCCGCCGCCGTCATCTGGCTCGGCATCAACAACTCCGCGATGTACGCCGTCATCCTCCTCGGTGCCGTCCCCTCCATCGCCAACGGCCTCATCTCCGGCGTCGACCAGGTCCCCCCGCTCTTCCTCCGCGCCGGCCAGACCCTCGGCGCCACCGGCCTCCGCGGCGCCCGCCACATCCTGCTCCCCGCCGCACTCCCCGGCTACCTGTCCGGCCTCAAGCAGGGCTGGGCCTTCTCCTGGCGCTCCCTGATGGCCGCCGAACTCATCGCCTCCTCCCCCGACCTGGGCCTCGGCCTCGGCCGCTACCTGGAGAACCAGCGCGAGTTCACCAACATGTCCGGCGTCCTCCTCGGCATCCTCCTCATCCTCACCGTCGGCGTCGCCATCGACCTCCTCTTCTTCTCCCCCCTCGAACGCCGAGTCCTCCGCAGCCGCGGCCTCCTCGTCACCACCCGCTGACACCGATGGCTCTCCGCCCCTCCCCCCACCAGCCCCCCACCCCGGCGGCTGCGCACCGCCACGAGCAGAGCGACCGGGAGCGGGGCGGCACCCGCGCACACCGCCGCGAGCGCAGCGACCCGACCGGCACTCCCGCGTCCCGTCAGTCGGGCGACGACCTGACGCCGGGCGGCAGCCTCGCGCCCCCTCAGGAGCGAAGCGACCTGCTTCACCCCAACCCCGCGCCCCGTCAGTCGGGCGACGACCTGACGCCGGGCGGCAGCCTCGCGCCCCGTCAGGAGCGCAGCGACCTGACGCCCCGTAACCCCGTGCCCCGCCAGGAGCGAAGCGACCTGCCTCACCCCAACCCCGCACCCCCTCAGGGGCGCGGGGAACTGCGCGCGGCGGAAGGCAACGAGCCGCAGCCGGACACCGCGCTCACCCCCACCCACCGCCCGCTCCGGGCAGGTGAGCAACCACCGCGCCAATCGACCCACTCCGCCTCGGCCCGCCGGCGAGGCAAGGTCGCACGCACATCGGAAGGCAACGAGCCGCGCCCGGCCACCGGCCGTCCGCACCCGGCGCGCACCGAACCCCTGCGCCCCCTCCTCCTCCTGGCCCACGGCTCCCGCGACCCCCGCCACGCCGCCACCGTCGAGGCCCTCGCCGACGCGATCCGCGCTCTGCGCCCCGAACTCCCCGTCACCACCGCCTACTTGGACCACTGCGCCCCCCGCATCGCGCAGGTCGCCCCCCGCCTCACCGACGCGATCGCGGTCCCCCTCCTCCTCAACCGCGCCTTCCACGCCAAGCACGACATCCCGGCCGCCCTCCGCGCCGCCGGCTCCACCATCCCCGTCGCCGACGTCCTGGGCCCGTCCCCTCTCCTCCTCGACGCCCTCGACCGCCGCCTCGCCGAGACCGGACTCGACGTCACCGACCCGGCCGTCCGCACCCGCACCGGCATCGTCCTGGCCGCCGCCGGCTCCTCAGACCCGGCCGCCAACGCCACCACCCGCGCCGTGGCCGCCACTTGGCAACGCACCCGCGGCTGGGCCGCCGTCACCACCGCCTACGCCTCGGCCACCACCCCCACCGTCACGGACGCCCTCACCACCCTCCACACCAACCCCACCGTCCACACCACCGCCGTCGCCCCGTACCTCCTCGCCCCGGGCCTCCTCCCGGACCGCATCGCCACCGCATCCGCCACCGCCGACCACCTCGCCCCGGTCCTCGGCGCAGCCCCGGAACTCGCCCACCTCGTCCTCACCCGCCACACCGAGGCCGCAGCCGCCACCGCACCGAACGCCCGCACCGCCTGACACCTTCGACGCCCAAACACTCGGGCCTCCGCCCCTCCCCGTTGCAGGGAGTGGCGGAGGCCCGAACAGCGTCCGTCCAGCAGTCTCAGGACGGCAGGATCGGCAGGTAGTCCAGCGCCACCAGTACTGCGACCAAGCCGGACACTGCGAACGCGGCCCGGCGCGCGCGGCGCGTGGCCTCAGGGCTCCGGTCCTGCGGCCCAGGTGCCGGGCGTCCGGACCGCTCGCCCTCCGCGATGTCCTTCCGAATCATCCAGAACGCCAGCGGGAGAGCCAGCATCCCGTCCGCCATCAGCAGTAGCGCGGTCGGCATCGCCGTGCTCCGGATGGCACCGAACAGCACGCCCAGCGGGATCATCGCCGCAACGCAGATGAGCGCCATCCGCCGATTCTTCCGCAGCCCGTAGACGTGCAGCACCACGGCGGTGTTCAAGAGGTAGCCGACCGCGAGCAGGAGCAGCACGAGCGGTATTGGAGGTGAATCGATCAGTCTCATAGTCACTTGAAGAGGTTGGAGGGGCCTTGGTCCTCGCCCGGATGCCCGTTCCAGCCGAGGATGTTGGCCAACGTTGGTCCAGCTCCGGCAGTAAAGTTCAGACCTTTGTTGCCCCAAGTCGGATTGTAGCCGGGTGACAGTCGCGCGGTCTCGACCCCGCTCTTGAGGACCTCGCCTTCCATACCTCGGGCAAGGAAGCCGACACCGAGTTTCGCCGCGCCGCGTTCGGCCCAGCCGCCGACACCGCCGGTCAGCACCGACATTCCGACCACTACGCCGTTCACTGCGGCTCCCTGCTGGTCGCCCCCGACGAGGTCAAGTCCGGCCGCTAGCGCGGCTGTCGCGAGGGAGGCCCCGGCGAGAAACGGCGATAGCGCATCCGCATAGGGAATGGGCGCGGTCACCAACGCCAAGACTCCAAGGACGGTACTGACGTTGCCGAGGTAGTTGGCGGCGATCCGGGCATGGCACCGCCAGTCGCAAGGCAGTGGAGTGATCGTCATGTGCCGTTCCGGGTGCAGCCACAAGTCGGAGAAGGCTGCGGTGATCGGGTCGGAGGCGGCAGTCAGGCAGTTCTTGTCACACATGACCATGTACTGCTCGCGGTGGGTTCGGCGGAATTCCTCCTCGTCGCGGCTCGCCTTGACCAGCAGCGCTCCGGCCAGCTCCCGGGTGGCGTGCTTGACTCCTCGCCATTCGGGGCCTGACGTCGCGGCCATCGCCATCGTGGTGCCGGGGTGGCAGAGCGACCCGCAACCCATCGACTCCTTCCGGACGCCTCCGCCGGCCTCGGGCCCGTGGGCTTCGGGCGCGGGCGTGCTGTCGTACTCGATCGGGGCCCGGACCATTCCGCTCGGGTCGCTGCGGCCCACCGGGTCGTTGTTGCTGTACGCGTACCCGTTCCACTGCTGCGGATCGGTGGTGAGGAGTACCGGGTCGGGGCTGAGGAATCGTCCCTGCACCGGGTCGTACTCGCGGGCTCCGAGGTGGGTGAGGCCGGTGGGGTCGTTGGTGCCGCCGACGAAGCCGCGGGTGCCGGCCCAGGTGGTGGGGGCAGTGCCGCGGGTGGCCCCGAAGGGGAGGGAGCGGCGTTGGGTCATCGCACCGCTGGTGGCGTCGATGTTGACCTCGGCGGTGCCGTGGTGGTCGTTGACCTGGAAGGTGACCTTGTCGTCGTCGGTGCGGATCGCGGTGGCGGAGCCGAGCGGGTAGTAGCGGGTGGCAGCAGCCTTGGCCGCGCCCTTCACCAGCTTGAGCTCGGTGTTGCCGAGGTAGAGCGTCCAGCTCTCGGCCGCCGGGTCGGCGGTGTCGAGGGTGTGGCCTATCAGGCGGTTGCCGGCCGCGTCGTAGAGGTAGTCGGTGGTCTTGCCGGTGGTCGTGGTGGTGGTGCCGACGGCGGTCTTCACCGTGTCGGCGAGCCGGGAGAGCCTGCTCTCGGTGTCCCAGGTCAGTACTTGGTCGCTGGTCTGGTCCGCGGTCGGCTTGAGGTGTCGTCCGACGGTGTTGCCCGCGTTGTCGTAGTCGTAGCTCTGCACGACGGGTGTGCCGGCGGCGCCGGTGACAGTGCTGGTCGAGGTGAGGCTGTGCGGGCGGGCCGCGGTCGCGGCCGGGTAGGTGTAGGCGGTGGTGGAGTCCTGTCCGGTGTTGCCGCTCGTGTCGTGCCGGGTCTCGGTGGCCCGGGTGCCGTTGGTGTTGTAGGTCCAGCTGGTCCAGTACGGAGCCGGGCCGCCGAGCTTGGTGCCGTCAGGGACGGAGCAGGAGCCGGTGTTGGGGGTGTACGCCTCGGTCAGACGCCGGAGGTAGTCGTACTGGAAGCACTGCCGGTCGGTCCCGGAGCTGGAGTTGTCGGTGACGGAGGTGACGTTGCCGACCTGGTCGTAGGTGTACGCGGCTGCCCGCGCCGGAGTGCTGATGCCGTACTGGTCGGTGCGGCTGGAGGCCAGGCGCTGGGTTCCCCACTCATAGGAGTTGGTGACCACGATCTCCTTGCCGGCGGTGCTGTTGAGCTTCGTCTGCATCGGCTTGCCGGTGAGGCTGTAGCTCTGGCCGGTCTGGTAGGCGTAGCCGCCTGCCGCACCGACACCGGTGAGCCGGTGCAGAGAGTCGTAGGTGAACACGAGTGATTCGCTGGGAAGATTGCCGGCCGCCGGGTAAACGGCGCTCCTGGCCTGGCCGTCGAGGCGGTAGATGGTGCCGCTGAGGTAGGTGCCGGCGAGGGCTTCCTGCCCGGGGACGGACGGGATCGTCACTGTCGTGCGGGTCGGGCGGGCGAGCGCGTCGAACAGGGAGTAGGCGGTCGTGTACTGGTAGGTGGTTCCGCCGACGGTGCTGTAGCGGGTGCTGGAGGCCAGCAGGCCCTTGTTGTTCACCGGGTCCCAGGCCTGCGAGGTCAGCAGGGGCCCGGTGGCCGAGCCGCTGCGGGTCTCGGTCGGGCGGCCGAGGTTGTCGTAGACGTTGGCGATGGTGTTCCCGCGTCCGTCAGTGGTGCTGGTGACTTCGCCCCGGTCGTTGTAGGTCTTGACGGTCGTTCCGCTGTCGGGGTCGACGGCCTTCGTCTGCTGACCGAGCTGGTTGTACAGCCAGGTCCACGTGGTTCCGGCCGAGTCGGTCTGCTTGGTGAGGTTGCCGGCCTTGTCGTAGCCGTAGGTGGTGGCGTCGTAGGCGCCGGTCGGTGTCGCGGCCTTGTACTGGCGCAGTTCGGTGGTACGTCCCTCCACGTCGGTGATGGTGGTGGTGGGGGTGCCGCCGGTGGGCGGGGTGACGGTGACGCGGTCGCCGTTGTACTCGGTGAGCGTGGAGTTCAGCGGGGTGCCGACGCCGTTGCCCGCCGAGACCGTGGATTTGACGGCACGTCCGAGACCGTCGTAGGTGACCGCGGTCTGCGTCTCCAAGCCGTCGGTCAGCTTGGGGTTCGTACCGACAGTCTGCAGTTGACTTGAGGGCAAGCCCTCGACGTAGTAAGGGGCGTAGGAAAGTGCGGCCAGGCCGCGGTCGTTGTAGAAGGTGTCGCTGAGGATCCGGCCGCCGTTGTCTCCGGGCGACTGGATCTGGCGCACGCGGGCGAAGCCGTCGTAGACGGTGTAGGTGGCCTGCTGCGAGCCGTCTTCATTGAGCGTCTTGGTGGCGACGGCAGCGGCCGTGTTCTCGCCGACGGTGTAGACGTACTCCTGGTTCGGGTTGCCCTGGCCGATCCGGTCGTGCAGCCACACCCGGAGCGTGCGGCCGAGCGCGTCGTACTGGATCTCCGTACGACGGTTGTTGGTGTCGATGCTGTCCTTCGCCTGGCCGCGCATCAGCTCGTAGTCGACCGTGGTGGTCTGTGCGGTGGCACTGTTTCCGACCGTGGCCGGTGGAGAGGTCACCACTGTCTTGGTGGGCCGGCCGGTGCCAGGGGTGAAGGCGGTGGCGGTGGTCCGGGCGTTCGGCGAGGCGGTGGTGACCGGGCTGGTCGCGCCGGTGGTGTCGTAGACGGTGCTGGATGCCAGCTCGGTGGTGCTCAGGACTCGGCCGTACCCGTCGTAGGTGGCAGCGGTGTCCAGGTAGGTGGCACTGTTGCCGGTCCGGGTCTTGAGGGTCTCCGTCAGGGTGATGTCGCCCTTGGTCGGGGCGGTGCCGTAGCCCTGGCCGTCGAACCGGTAGCGCACGTCCGACAGCACTGCCGACGTGCCGTCGGCCTTGGTGTCGCGGTCGACGGTCGCCGCACAGGCCGCTGCGACCGTCTCGACCCGGGAGACGGAGCCGAGAATCCACGCCGAGGTGTTGTTCAGGTAGGTGGAGCGGGTGCACTTCTCGTCACCGGTGACCGAGAGGTCGCCGAGGCTCTCCACCGTGATGGGCCGACCGTAGTCGTCGTAGCCGGTGTTGATGCGGCTCTCGCGCCAGTTGCTGCCCGCGCCCTTGTCGAGTGACGTGAAGCTGCGGGTGCTGCCGGTGGCGGTCAGGTTCGCGGTGGTGGTGCCCCAGTCACGGACCCGCTTCGCGGTCTCCTTCTTCCACGGCGTGCTGACGGTCTTTCCGAGGATCACGCCGCCGGGCTTGTCGTACTGCTCGGTGCGGTACTCGAAGCCGGCCCACGCATTGTCGTCGGTGAGGGTGGTGCCCTCGCCGTCGTTCACGGTGACGGCGCGCTTGCTGTTCTTGTCGGACGGGTTGTCGCGGTCGCCGTCCATGCCGCGCAGGTACCAGTGGTCGGCCTGGGTGGACATGGCGGCGTTGCCGCCGGTCTCGACCCGGACGTGGGCGTAGCCGCGCCATTGGGACCAGGTCTTGAGCTTCTCCTTGGTCAGGCCGTCCTCGTCGTCGAAGTGCCAGGCGGCGTCGCCGAGGTAGGTGTAACGGGTGACCATGTCGGGTGCGCCGCCGGTGCGGTCGGTGCCGATGACCGCGTCGACGACGTACTTGTTGAACCACTCCGTGACGACCGGGCCGTCCTGGGACGCCCTGTACATCTGCGGGAAGCAGCGGGTGGTGTTGGTCTGCGGGGTGGGCAGACCGGCCCAGGTGCAGGCCTCGCCGGAGTAGTTGATGTCGATCTGGCCGCCGATCTCGTCGGTGATCGTGCCCAGGCGCTGCTTGACGAACGGAGCGCGGCCGTCACCGGTCTTGTCGAGCCGGTTGACCATCTGCTTGTAGGCGAGGGTGGTCTTCGGCAGCGTGACGGCCGGGGTGGCGGAGTTGCCGGTGTGCTTGATCGTGTCCAGCAGGAGCTGGTAGTCGAAGTCGGCGGTGCCCCACTTGTGGGTCAGGTCCCAGGTGTCGACGGCGGCGTAGCTGCCGTTGGCCTGGAGGGTCTTGGCGACGACCTGGGTCAGGCGGCTGCGGGTGAAGAACGTCGGCGAGTACGTGGTGGTGCAGTCGGTGCCGTCCTTGCAGTTCTGGTCCCACGGGGTGTCGTACCAGTACTGCCGGTTGGCGTCGATCGAACCCGCGTCGCAGCGGCCCGCGGTGGTCTCCAGGCAGCGTTCGGCGGTGCCGAACTCCACCCGGGCCATCGGCTTGACGGTCGCCGAGTAGATGTCGTTCTTCTGCTGACCGTACTCGATGTGGTCGAGGCGCCCACCGCGGATGTACGGGGTACGGTCGGTGGCCTTCAGGTTGCGGCCGTAGTTGTTGGTCTCCGGCGTATACCAGTAGGTGATGTCGTTGCCGTGGGCGTCGACCACCAGGTCGAGGTTCCACCGCCATCCCTGCTGGCACCACGAAGTGGCGAACGTCGAGGCGTTGCACGGCTCGCCGGCGTCGTTGCCGAACACCGGCACCGTGTACACCGACTTCGTCTCCGGCTGGCCGGCCGTCCAGTTCGGAAGCCGGTTGTAGCCGAAGTAGTAGCTGGTGCCGTCGGTCGTGGTGGCCTTGAAGTACTCGCCGTCCTTGGCGCCGTTGCCACGGGCGGTGTCGCGGACCCGGACGATCTTGGTGTTGTCGTCCCCCTTGATCCGCCACTCGTCCGCAGAGACGGGAATCAGCTCGCCGGCGTGGCCCGCGAAGCTGATGGTGGCGTTGTCGGTGCCCCAGCACAGGTCACCCGGGCTGACGGTCCCGGTCTTCGGCGCGCCGTCGTCCGCACACGGCTTGTAGGCGCGTTCGACGAAGCCCGGGGCCATCTCGAAGCCGTCGCCGGCCCAGGAGGCCTGGTTGTTGCTGTTGGAGGTCCGGCCGTCGATGACACCGGAGTTGTAGGACAGGCCGAGCTTCGGCGTGAGCTCGCCGGGCATCGCCGTGAGCGGCATGTCGTACGACCAGGTGAACGATCCGCTGTTCAGCGAGGTCGACCACGTCGAGGCCGAGGAGAGCGGGGTGGCCTTGTAGTCGCCGCCCGGCCCGGCCGAGCCGGTGGTGGCGGCGAGGACGACCGGGCCGCCGATCGCCTGGATGCGGGTCGAACCGTCCGGGGCGGCGGTCAGCGCGTCCGCCTTGACCGTCTGCGCTTCGAGGTCGTTACCGCCGGGAAGCGGGCTCTGCACGCGGCATTCGGCGAGCTGAGGAGTGGTCAGCGCACAATCGGGCAGGCGCACCAGCTTCAGCCGGGAGCCGTACCCGGAGCCCGCGGCCTGCGCGAAGGACGAGTAGTCCACGGCCACACCGGAGCGCTCGTCCGCGCCGGCGACGGTGAACAGCAGGCCGGTGATCCCGGCCTTGGCGGCGGCGTCCTGGCCGAGCACCTCGACCTGGGCCTTCGCGGCAGTGCCCGACGAGGTGACGGAGACCGGCAGCTTTCCGGCCTTGGCCGCCTTCCCCTTCTCACCGGGGACGTCGGCAGTGGCCTTGCCCTTGCCGGGCAGCGCACCGTGCTTGCCGTCCGGCTTGCTGACGGTGGTGTCGGCCTTGCGGTCCTTGGTCTTGGCGTTGGACGTCTTGACCGGCTTCTCGGGCGAGACCGCCGACGGTGGCGTGTAGGTCTCGGCGGCCGCCGCGGCGGCCAGTGACAACGTCGGCAGCAGTGACCCGACCAGGGTGGCCGCGACGGTCGCGGCCACCCTGGTCCGGGCCCGCCGCACGACGGACCTTCCTGAACTCATCTGATGAGCTTCCTTGTTCGGAACGGACCCGCCGGGCGGACGCCGGGCGGGTGGCAGAAGGGCCGGGCCGGGCGGCAGGATGCCGCCCGGCCCGGGATGGGGGGAAAGGAGGTCAGACGCCGGTGGCGGTACTCAGGTCGGCGTTGTAGTCGGCGAGCCTGATGATCTGGGCGGGGCTCAGGACGCCCTGGTACAGCCAGACGTCGTCGAGTTCGCCGGAGAAGTACTCGCCCCACGCGCCGACCGACCGGCTGCGGCCGAACTGCAGGCCGCCGGCGTCCTTCGCCTCGTAGGGCGCGGAGGCCCCGGCGGAGGAGACGTGCGGGACGCAGCCGGTCGTGCCGGCGGCGCAGGTCTGGTTCTCCGCCTGGCCGTTGACGTAGAGCACGAGCCGGCCGGTGAAGGCGTCGTAGCTGACGGCGAGATGGGCCCAGTTCTCCCACACCGAGTACTGCGGGGTGTGGGCGACCGTGGTGCGGACCGCTCCGGTCGCGGCGTCGGCGGTGCGGACCTCGGCCTGCCACTCGCCGCTGGGCTGCCCGTTGGCGTCCGGGCCCAGGTAGTGCCAGCGCACCGTGACCGGGCTGTTGGTGGCGCCGGGCAGGGAGAGCACCGTCATGTCCCGGGTGGGGATGCCTGCGGTGTTCGCCCAACCGGCCAGGGTGAAGCTCTGGCTGGTGTACACCTCGGGCTTGGCGGTCGCGGCGTAGCCGGTCGTACCGTTGAGGGCCAGGGTGCCGGGGGTGAGCAGGACGCCACCGCCGGTGTTGACGGACGCGCCACCGCCCAGGGTCGCACCCAGGCCGGCCACGGTGCCGGAGGCGACCTCGCCGGGTGTGACCGCCGGACTGCCGGTGGCGGAGTTGAGCTTCCAGCGGCCGATCAGCTCCGGATGCTGCTTGGTCATCGCGGTGGCTTCGGGGGTGGTGACCACCCGGTCGAAGATCCGGACGTCGTCGATGTCGCCGCCGAAGAACTCGCCGTTCGCGCCCTCGCGGTTGACGGCGCCGATCTGCAGCGGGCCGGGGTTGGCCCACGGCGAGGTCTGGGTGTAGTCGGACTCGCCGACCAGGTACCCGTTGATGTAGAAGCGCAGCTTCTTGGCGGTGGTGTCGTTGACGCCCAGCAGGTGCGTCCACTTGCCGGTGTTGCCGGCGAAGCAGGGCACGTTGCCGGCCATGGTGTTCGGCGTGCAGTCGGGCTGCCAGGTGCGGACCAGGGTGTCGGCCGAGGTGTCCTCCGTGTAGCGGCCGAACGACCAGCGCTTCCAGGCGGCCGAGTAGTACAGCGAGAACTCGCTGTTGTGCTGGCCGATCTGGCTGATGGCGATGCGCGCGGTGGTGTCGTTGGGGGCGAGCTCGGGCAGCCTCACCCATGCCGAGACCGAGAAGTCCCGGGCGCCGTCGACCTGCGGCCTTGCGGTGCGCAGGTAGCCGGTGGCGCCGTCGAGGTGGATGGCCTTCCCGTCGATCCCGGACACGCCGGTCTGCACCGATCCGTAGGCGGTCAGGGCGTCCGTGTCGGGTGCGCCCTTGACGGTGGTGGTTCCGCTCTCGTCGAGGTGCCAGACGGCCTTGGCCGGGGTGCCGGTGGGGTTCTGATCGACGGCGACCTTCGCGGCCTGGGCCGCGGTCAGCGCTCGGTCCCACAGCTTGACTTCGTCGACCGAGCCGGGCCACGCGGCGGACCACTGGCCCTTCCAGCGGTCACGTCCGATCTGCACCGGCCCGTGGCCGTCCCACAGCGAGGACGGGGCGGTGGCCGTGCCGGCCAGCGTTCCGTTGACGTACAGCAGCAGCGAACGCGCCGCGGCGTCGTACACGCCGGTGAGGTGGGTCCACTGGCCGACCTGCGCGACGCCGCCGCTCACCGAGAGGGTGGTGTTGTCGGCGTCACCGGCGGCGCTCTGCACCTTGAACGTCCAACGGCTCTCGGTCTCGTTGTTGACGAAGTACGCGCCGAGGGCGAACGCGTAGTAGTCGGGGCCGTTCTGGCTCACTGCGACCCGGTTCGTGGTGGCTCCGTTGAACTGCACCCAGCTCGACACGGAGTAGCTCCGGGAGGTGTCGAGCACCGCCGCCTCGGTCTGCGCGTAGCCGGTCTCCGCGTCACCGTTGAGCGCCAGGGCATTGCCGGTGTGCCCGGCGGCACCCGGAGTGGCACCTGATCCGAGCGTGGCGGGAATCTCCGCGCCGGTGCCGTTCAGGTTGCCGTCCATGGCCCAGCCGGCGCGCTGTCCCTGTCCGGCCAGGACGTTGAAGTAGTAGGTCTCCGGCTGCGAGGCGGTGTTGGCCCCGTTGACGGTGCGGGCCGTCAGGACGTGCAGGCCGGGGGTCTGCGGGAGCACCTTGACCGTCTGGGCCGCACCGCTGGTGGTGGGGACCTCGGTGTACGGCGAACCGTCCAGCGACCACTGGTACTTGGTGATGGTGGTGTTCGCCGCCTTCAGCGTGAAGGAGCCGTAGCGGCCGACGCCGTCGGTCCAGGGCAGGGAGGCAGTGGCGTCCTTGGAGCCCGGGTAGGAGTCGGAGGTGATGGTCGGGCCCGCGGGGATGGCGGTGTCGACGTTGAAGTAGCAGGCAGTGGGGTCGCCGTCCGAGGACCACGGGCCCCAGGACGCGCCGTCCCAGGCCCGCGCCTCCCAGCTCAGCCGGGTGTTGTGCGGGAACGCGTCGGGCAGTTGGTAGGAGAAGATCGACCCGGAGCCCTTGAAGTCCGCGGACGGCGCGTTGTTCTCCGCGCCGGTGGACCACCAGCGGCGGCGCAGGCCGTCGCCGGCGTCCCAGTTGACCGCGAACTGCACGCCGATCGCGTCGCCGTCCGGGTCACTGGCCTTGGTCGTGACCCTCGGCAGCTGGTTGACGCCGACCTCGTTGAACTGGCACACCGAGCCGGGCGACATCGTCATGTCGCTCATCGGCATCTGGTTCGGCCGCAGGTTGTAGTAGACCCGCAGGTAGGCGTCGTCGGTGAAGCGCTTCCAGGCGTTGATGTCGCCCTCGTTCTGCGCTTTCAGGCCGAACGTGATGGTCTGCCAGCCCCAGTTCGCGGCGTCCTGCACCAGGTTCTTGACCGGGCCCGAGTCGCCGCCGAACTCCAGCCAGCCGCCCGGGCAGTCGCTGCCCCAGCCCTTGGCCGTGTTGATGGTCTGCAGGTTGCGGCTCCAGAACCCGGACGCGTTCTGCGCGTTCCAGGTCAGGCCCTTCGAGATGTAGCCGGTGTTCCACAGCTCCACCGGGGCCGCGGTGCACGAGTACGAGTGGCTCTCGTAGGTGCCGAACTCGGCCTTCAGGATCTGCTTGCCGACGAACGAGCCGCTCGGGATCTGGAAGAACGCGCGCTTCACGTCCTGCGGCGCGCAGCGCGAATCGCCGGCGCAGTAGCCGACGCCCCAGTCGTGCACGTAGCTGCCGTAGGTGAAGTGCCAGTAGGTCTGGTTCGGGTAGGTCCGCGAGACACCGGCCCAGTCCGCGACGTGCGGAGTGTTCCACGCCGGGTCGATCATCACCGGGAAGACGGTTGCCGGGTCGTCCAGCATCGCCCGGTCCGGCCTCAGGACCATGGTGTCCTTCGGCAGTTCGACCCTCAGCCGGGTCATCTTCGCGCCCTCGACCGGGACTCCCGGATCGGCGGCTTCCGGAGCCGCGGCCCGTGCCGACTTCGCAGCCTCAGCCGGGGCCGCCACCGTGGCGGAGTCCCACATCACCGGTGTCGGGGCCTCGAACACGGTGCCGCCGCCGGACGGGTCCACCGCCTTCAGCGAACCGTCCGCCTCCTGTCGAACGGTCAGGCCGTCGGTCTTCAACCCCAACCGCAGCGCGTCGAGTTCGGGGTTCTTCGCGGCCTCGGCGGTGTGCACCACGAAGACCTGCGTGAAGCCGGTCGTGGTGGCGGTCAGCCGCAGGTCCACGTCGGGGAGGATCGAGCGGTACTCGGCGACCGCCCCGTCGACCACCGGCTTCGGCAGCGCCTTCGGCCAGGAGAGCTTCAGCTCCTTGCCGGCCGTCGACATCCGCACCAGCGGCTGGTCACCGCCGCCCGAGAACTCCAGGTCCGCGGTCGAACCCTTCGGCGCGAGGGCTCCGCCCTTCAGCGCCTGGAGCGCCGGGTCCAGGTCCACCCAACGGCCCGCCTTGCGGGTCCGCTTCG
This sequence comes from Kitasatospora sp. NPDC059795, assembly GCF_042732175.1. Lineage (NCBI taxonomy): Bacteria > Bacillati > Actinomycetota > Actinomycetes > Kitasatosporales > Streptomycetaceae > Kitasatospora > Kitasatospora sp. NPDC059795. The sequence continues at coordinate 78,528 of NZ_JBHWID010000008.1, read as the reverse complement.
GCTGCACGTACGTCGTCGACAGCAGCCGCCCGTCGGGCTGCGCCACCACGTCGGAGCTCTCGCCCCGCAACGCCTCGACCTCCACCGGCTTCCCGGTCCGCTTCGCCTCGGCGACCGCCAGCGTCTCCGCCGTATCGGCGGGCTCGGCCGGCGTCGCAGGGCTCTGCGTCGGTGCGTTCTCGGCCGCCGCCGCGGGGGTGGCGTCCGGTATCCCGAACGCCCCCACCGTGATTCCCAGAACGAGAGCGGCTGCGGTCAACCCGCGCGTCCTCCGTCTCCCCACGGATCTTTCCAGCACGTCACATCCCACGATTCAAAATGATCATCACATGTGAGCCACGATCATCAAGGTGGGCTCATACAACTGTCAATACCTGTTCCAGGCAACGAAAATGACAGGTAAAGACATAAATTATCAATCACACTCTTGCGCGGATGAACCACCACAAAAGGGTTGATCAGGGAAGGCGTCGATCCAATCAAAACCCGGTCTCTGACGTATCGTCAGTTCTGCAAGAGAAAGCCGGGCCCGGCATCGCCATCTCAGTGGAGCTCAAGCACTGTTGATGCGCGCGGGGATATCGGAAGCCCGCTGGTTGGATGCGAACGTCTCGATGTTCAAGCAGATGTGACGGCTCATCAGTTTCGAACACCCACAGGCTCAGGAACGCCCGCGTCGCCGACCTCGCCGGCGCGCACCCGCTGCCCACACAGCAGGGACGCGCCGGGGTCCGCGACAGTTACGGTCAGCCGGAGAACGCGGCCGCGAGTTCGTCCGCCGCCGACGGCAGCGGCGTCGTGACGCCCGCCCAGGAGCCGTCGCGGAAGTGGAGGTCGACGCGGCCGCGTTGGGTGACGCCCTTGGCGTTGCGGTGGGCGGCGGCGATCTCGTGGCGGGGGAGTTCGAACTGCAGGGCGTGCTGTTCGGTGAGCTGCCAGAGCTTGGCGCGGTCGGCGAGCAGGAACAGGCGGCGGTCGGTGAGGGCGAGCAGGCCGCTGCCGTTCGCGCCGTCCTCGTGGAGGCGGACGACGAGGCGGCCGGCGGTGGAGTGCCAGTCGCCGCCCATGCCCTGGCCGTGCCAGGCGGAGTCCGGCACGGCGTCCATCATCCGGTTCTCGACGGCGCCGACCGCCGCCGACACCGGGTTGACCACCGCGTACGCGCGCCGCAGCAGGCTGAACGGCTTGGCCAGTTTCTGTTCGAGCTCGCCCGGTTGACGCGGGGTCAGCAGCTCCTCGGGCGGGCGGGGGATGCCGGGCGCCAGCGAGACGGGCGCGGCGGCCAGCAGCTGTTCGCCGGCGGCCAGGAACGGTGCGGCGAACTGGCGGTCCCGGTCGAGCACAGTGCTTCTCCTCGTTGTAGTGGCAACACGGCGGCGAGCCGGCTCACCCGAAGGCGTCCTCGAAGCGGCGGCGGCGCTCCTCGGGGCTGAGCTCGGGCTCCTTCGCGGGCTGGGCGATGCCGGTCTTCTGCCGCAGACCGGTGCTGGGCCCGGTGTTGCCGCTGATCCGGTCGTCGGCCTCGTCGGCGAGGATGCCGGCGCCGCTCTGGGTGATCTGCTGGAGCGCCTCGCCGGCCGGGTTGCCGGTCAGGCCGATGCCGTGCAGCCCGGCCTTGCCGATCGTCTTGGTCGCCGTCTTGGCCAGGTACGCCTCGACGTCCAGCGGCTTGTTCCAGGTCCAGGGCTTCTTCGGGTTGAGGTGCGGCCGCTTGGAGACGGCCTTGAGCGCCTTCATCGCGTCGGCGATCTTCTTCAGCGCGCTGGCCAACTTCCGTACCAGGTTGGCTATTCGGACGCTGGCGATGGTGCCTTCGGCGGCAGCGGCGGCGGCTTCGGCGGCCAGCGAGATGCCGGCGGTGATGACGCTGAAGGCGATGGACGCGGCGAGCGTGATGATCGCCCATTCGATCAGCTCGCGGATGATCGTCTCGACCAGGTCCTGCGCCATCCGGGCCTCGGCGGCGGCCTCGTCGAGGAGTTCGGCGGTGCCCGCCATGTCCTCCGCCTCGGCCTCCAACGCCTGCTCGTACTCGGCGAGTTCGCGTTGGAACGCCTCGGACGCCTCGCCCTGCCACTCACCGGCCAGCGAGGCCCGGTCACGACGCTGGTCGGCGATCACCTCGCGCAGCTGCTCGGCCTGCTTGCGCCACAGCTCGGCGGCGGCCTCCAGGCCCTCCGGGTCGCCGGTGACGAACTCCAGCGGCTCGGCGAGCGGTTCCACGATGGGACGCATGATCTCGTCGATCACGTTGCCCAGCGGGGACATCCAGTCGTTGATCTTCGTGTAGGCGTCGACTGCGCCCGCGATCGGCCCGCTCATCCGACGATCGCCTGCATCCCGCGCTCGATGCTCTCGTCGACCCGCTCGTACGCGCCGGCCATGCCGTCCGCGTACTCGCCGATCCGGTCCATGGTGTCGGCGGCGGCCCCGGCGTTCTCGATCGCCGCCTCGGAACGCTCCACGTAGTCGCGGCCGGTCTCGTCGGACTCCGGGAGCTTCCCGAAGGCGGACGGCGACAGCTGGTGCCCGCCGAGTTCGGCGCGGATCGCCCGCAGCCGCTCGGCCCGTTCGATGCTGGTGCGGGCGAACCGGCGCAACGCGTCCGGATCGACCGTGAACTCCCCCGCCATGTCGGCGTACCTCTTCCCCGTTGCCAGGCCCACCGCTTCGGCGACGGCATAGACGACGCCATACGCAGACCATGAATTGGCAAAGAAGCTAACACGGCCTCGCCCGCAAGAGGTACCCCGGGCCCGCCAATTGACGCTCAGTCGGCCAGCCGGACGCGCACCCACGGGTCGGTGCAGCGCTCGGCCGCCTCCCGACGCGCCGTCAGGAACCGTTCCGCGAGCGGCCCGTCCACGGCCTCCGCCCACCGCCACGCACCCACCGCACACACCTGCCGCAACGGGTCGCCGTCCGCCACGGCCGCCGCCAACTCCTCCTGCAACCGCCGCCGGCCGCCCACCGACACCAGCACCTGCGCCAGCCAGCGCGGCGAGGACGCGTCGTCGTCGGCCAGCAGCGCGTCCAGCACCAGCGGGTACAGCCGGTGCGCCGCCTCCCGGTCCGCCGCCAGCCGCCGGTACGCGGCCTGCCGCTTGTGGCCGATCCGGTGGTACTGCGCGAATCCCGACGCCCGCGCCTCCAACCGGGCCACCCGCTCGTCCCCCGACGCCTCGACCGTCACGTCGAGCGCCGCCAGCAGGGCGTCCAGCGCGGCTTCCTGCGCGTCCAGGCGCACGTGCTGCTCCATCGACCGCCTCCTCACTCCGCATGCAGATACTTGCAGGCGCGGGAATTTGCAGATTTCGACTAGGCTTGTACGGAGTGAACGACCCCACCCCGAAGGGAGCACGGCCCATGACCCGCCCGGACCCCGGCCTGGCGCACGGCTGGTGCGCCCTGACCTCGCTGCACGGCCGCCTCGAAGCCCACATCGAACGCGCTCTGCAGGCCGAACACGAGCTCAGCGTCCGCGAGTTCTCCGTACTGAACGTCCTGAGCGAGCAGCACGAGGGCGACGGCGGCCACTTCCGGATGAACCGGCTCGCCGACTCGGTGGTCCTCAGCCAGAGCGCCACCACCCGCCTGGTCACCCGCCTGGAGGACCGCGGCCTGCTCGCCCGCTACCTCTGCCCCACCGACCGGCGCGGCATCTACACCAACGTCACCCCCGCCGGCCTCGCCCTCCTCGACCGGGCCCGCCCCACCCACGACGCCGCCCTCGCCGAAGCCCTCACCGCCGCCGAGACCCGCCCCGAACTGGCCCCCCTGGTCGCCGCCGTCCGGAACATGGGCCGCTGAACAACAGGAGCCCGCACAACCAGGGGATGCACCACCGGGGGCGCGGGGAACTGCGCGAAGCGGAAGGCTCCCAACCGCAAGATCGCAACGCAGGACAGTGACCTGCACGTGATCGCGGCCCAGCTGGCGTGCGCTCCTTCTCCGCGCCCCGGCCCCGCGCAGCCCTACTCCGACTTGCGCCGCTGCCGCCCCGTCCCGTAGTTCGAGCCGCTCTTCGTCCCGGACCCCGGCTTCGCCCGCCCCGACGACTTCCCGATGAACCCGGCCGCCATCTGCGAACTCCCGCCGCCCGGACGCTGCTTGGGCCGGGGGCGTCGCGGGTTGCCGCTCATGTCGACGTCCTTCGGCAGCCCGCCGGTCCGCTTCGCCGGACGCCGACGCGCCTCGCCGTCCACCGGCTTCGCACCACCCCGCCCACGCCCGCGCCCCTCCGCGGCGGGCTCGGCGACCGCGGCGGCAGCAGCAGCGGCGACAGATGCCGGGACCGGCAGCACGACAGCCACGCCGGACGGCATCCGCGCGCCGGTGATGCGCTTCAGCTCGCCGTCCTCGGGCCGGACCTTGGTGATGGTGGGCCGGATGCCGGCGACGCTCATCAGCCGGTTGACCTCGCGGCGCTGCTCGGGCAGCACCAGGGTGACCACGGTGCCGGACTCGCCGGCCCGCGCGGTGCGCCCGCCGCGGTGCAGGTAGTCCTTGTGGTCGATCGGCGGGTCGACGTTGACGACCAGGTCGAGGCCGTCGATGTGGATGCCGCGGGCGGCGACGTTGGTGGCGATCAGCGCGGTGACCTGGCCGTCGCGGAACTGGTCGAGGACCCGGTTGCGCTGCGGCTGCGACTTGCCGCCGTGCAGCGCGGCGGCGACCACGCCGTGCGCGCGCAGCTGCTTGGCGAGGCGGTCCGCACCGTGCTTGGTGTGCACGAACATGATCACGCGGCCCTCGCGGGCGGCGATCCGGGCGGTGGTCTCGGCCTTGTCGGCGGGGTCGAGCTGGAGCAGGTGGTGGTCCATGGTGGTGACGGCACCGGCCGACGGGTCCACCGAATGGGTGACGGGGTCGCTGAGGAAACGGTTGACCAGCCGGTCCACGTTGCGGTCCAGGGTGGCGGAGAACAGCATCCGCTGCCCGCCCTCGGCGACCTGCTCCAGGAGCTTGACGACCTGCGGCAGGAAGCCCATGTCGGCCATCTGGTCGGCCTCGTCGAGGACCGTGATGGCGACGTCGTCCAGGCGGACGTCGCCGCGCTGGATCAGGTCGTCCAGGCGGCCGGGGGTGGCGACCAGGACCTCGGTGCCGCGGCGGACCTGGTTGGACTGGCGGGTGATCGACATGCCGCCGACCACGGTGGTGATCCGCAGGCCGAGCGCCCCGGCGTAGGGGGCGAGCGCCTCGGTGACCTGCTGGGCGAGCTCACGGGTGGGCACCAGCACCAGGGCCAGCGGGTGGCGGGCGGTGGCGCGCTTGCCGGCGGTGCGCACCAGCAACGGCAGGCCGAACGCCAGGGTCTTGCCGGAGCCCGTACGGCCGCGGCCGAGGACGTCGCGTCCGGCCAGCGCGTCCGGCAGGGTGGCGGCCTGGATCGGGAACGGCTCGGTCACGCCCTGCGCGCCGAGTTCCTTCATCATCCCGGACGGGAGGTTCAGCTCGGCGAAGCTCGCCGCCGGCGGGCGGGACGGGGTGCCCTGCACGGGCGTGAAGTCCTCGGCGGGCGCGGCCGTCGTCACGGCGCCACGACGCGGCCGACGCGAACGCTCGGCACGGGCCTGCTCGCCGTCGCGGGACGAACCACCGCGGGACGAACCACCGCGGGACGAACCACCGCGGGACGAACCACCGCGGGCCTCGGAACCACCGCGGGCCTCGGAACCACCGCGCGGCGCACCGCCACGGGACGCGCCGGTGCGCGGCTTCCGCGCGCGGGGCTGGTCACCACGCGACTCACCGCGCGACTCACCGCGCGAAGCGGACTGTGCGGACCGTGCGGACTGCGGACGGGACTGCTCTGACATGCGTGTTTCCTCTTCCTGGAGGGCCGTCGGCCGGCGCGCGTCGGCGCGTCGGCAGGATGTCGGCCGTCCGGGAGGAAGGGCCGCCCCGGCCGTCGGGCGGCATGGACGAGGGCCCGTACCTGTGGAGGTACGGGCCCTCGCCCACAACATCTAAGAGTCGGCGTGAGCCGGGACTCAGATGGTGCGGATGTTCTCCGCCTGCGGGCCCTTCTGGCCCTGGGTCACGTCGAACTCGACCTTCTGGCCCTCGACGAGCTCACGGAAGCCCTGGGACTGGATGTTCGAGTAGTGAGCGAAGACGTCAGCGCCGCCGCCGTCCTGCTCGATGAAGCCGTAGCCCTTTTCGCTGTTGAACCACTTCACGGTGCCGGTAGCCATAACCGTCTCCACTTTCACTGGGGCGTTGGGGCACACACCTCGTGCACCCCACGTAGCCGCGATCCCCATCCGGAGACTAAACACCGGACAAAACAAATGCGCCTGTGGTTGGAACCAGCAGGCGCACACACACGTTCATGGGAACCAATACTGCAACTGCTTCGACAATAGCACGGTCCCCTTCGTCGACGGCGGCAAAAGTTCCGCTGGTCACACCGTGTTTCGACGGGACGGCGAAGGGGCATGCGGTCCGGTTGGACCGCATGCCCCTTCACTCAGGGCTGTCCGGAGCTACCCGTGCGTGGCCGTTCAGGCCTGGCCGGCGGGCTGCGGCTCGCGGGCGGCGACGGCCTCGGGGCCGTGGTCGGGCATCGCGCCGTGACCGGGCCACCAGGCCTTCTTGCCGAGCAGCGCGGTGATCGCCGGGGTGAAGAACATCGCCATCACGAAGGCCGCCAGCACGATGCCGATGGCCAGCGCGAAGCCGAGCTCGGCGAAGAGCACGTTGCCCGCCAGCATGAAGGTCGCGAAGGACGCCGCCAGGATGAAGCCGGCCGCGGCGACGGTCGGTCCGGCGTGCCGGACCGCCTCGCTGGCCGCCTCGCGCGGGTTGCGGCCCTCGCGGGCCTCCTCGCGGAGTCGGGCGATGATCAGGATGTTGTAGTCGGTGCCGATCGCCACCACGAACAGGTAGATGAAGATCGGCAGCATGAACATCAGGCCGGGCTCGGAGCCGATCTTGAGGAAGGCCAGCGTGGTGGCGCCCAGGGTCGCGGCGAAGCCGAGGCCGACCGAGGCCATCAGGTACCAGGGCGCGACCACGCTGCGCAGCTGGAGGCCCAGGATCAGCAGGATCAGCAGACCTGCCACCGGGAAGACCAGCTTGTAGTCGTGGGTCATCGCCAGGTTGATGTCCTTGTACACCGACGAGGTGCCGCCGACCAGCGCCTCGGTGCCGGCGGGCGCGTCCGCGTGGGCGGCGGTGCGCAGCTCGGTGACGGTGTCGATCGCCGCGTTGCTGGCCGCGGAGTCCTTGAGCATCACGACGAAGTCGGCGGTGGTGCCGTCCTCGCTGAGCTTGTGCTCGGCCTGGACGGTGGCGACGCCGGGGACCTGGCCGAGCTTGGCGCCGAAGCCGTCCAGCTGGGCGGCGTCGAGCTTGGCGCCGTCCTTGCCGGTGACGAAGACGTGCGTGGGGTCGGCGGCGCCGGCCGAGAAGCCCTTGGTCAGGGCCTCCATGACGACCATGGACTCCTTGTCCTTCGGCATCATGCTCTTGGCCATGTCGAAGGTGCCGCTGTAGCCGAGGCCGGCCAGCGAGAGGACCACCAGCAGACCGCCGGAGACCAGCGCGATGATGCCGGGGCGACGGCCGACGACCTTGCCGAGCTTGTGGAAGCGGGCGCCCGTGGGCTCCTGCATCCACTTGCGGCCGGGCCAGAAGGTGGCCTTCGCCGGGATGACGGAGAGCAGCGCCGGGGTCAGGGTGAGCGAGGCCAGCGCGGTGACGATGACCGAGATGGCCAGCGCCGGGCCGAGCGAGGTGAACATGCCGAGCTCGGAGAGCAGCAGCACCGCGAAGGCGACGGTGACCGCGCCGGCCGCCGAGGCGATCGCCTCGCCGACCCGGGCGACGCCGTTGGCCACGGCGGCCTTGCGGTCGTCGCCGGCCCGCAGGCGCTCGCGGTAGCGGAACATCAGGAACAGGAAGTAGTCGGTGCCGACGCCGAGGATCACCACGATGTCGATCGCCGAGGCGATCGGCGAGGACTTCAGGTCGAAGATGTCGGTGACGAAGGCGATCAGGCCGCTGGCCGCGATCATCGGGAACAGCGACAGCAGCACCGGCAGCCAGCCGACCAGGATGCCGCGGAAGATCACGCCGACGATGACCACGATCAGCACGATGGTGGCGAGCATGGTGATCGCGTCGGTGGCGCTGGACGACTCCTTCTGGTCCTGCGCCATCGCGGCCTGGCCGCCGACCTGGAACTTCAGCGCGGTGCCCTTGGCGAGCTCCTTGCCCTCGTCACGCAGGTCCTTGGCGGCCAGCGGGTACTCGTCGGTCTGCATCTTGGTCTTGTCGATGGAGACCATGCCCATCGCGTAGTGACCGTCCTGCGAGATGGTCTTCCCCTCCATCGGGGGGATGACCTGCTCGACCAGGGGTATGTGCTTGTCGGTCAGACCCTGGGTGATCTTGGCGATGTCGGCCTTGTCGGCGTCGGTCAGCGCGGCGCCGTCGGTGCGCTCGAACATCAGGATCGCGCCGGGGGTGAACTCGGCCGGGAACTTGTCCTGTTGGACCACTGCGGCCCGGATGGACTCGTAGTGCTTCGGCAGGAACTCTGACTCGTCGGTCGAGGCGCTCAGCTTCGGGGCGCCCGCGACCAGCGCGATGGAGCCGATCACCCAGGCGATGATCACCCACCACGCCCGCTTGACGACGAAGTGTCCAAGTCGGTGGAACATGCTCGAAATGCCTCCTGGGCATGGTTCACCGCAGCCGGGGGACGGGGACCGGGCAACGGCTGGACCGGCACGCGAAACCCTCGGCAGGGCCTAGCCGGTCGGCAGGTAAGTGTTAGCGGGCATCCTACGGGACCTGACTTGCCGCCCGGCAAGTGGGTTTCGTGCGCGCCCCCTAGGGGCGGCCACGGAGCCGGCCCCGATCCATCGTCGCCCGTCGGCACCCCTTCCCACCTCGTGCTCGGGGTGGAGACAGCTCCCCCTCAGGGTGGACGCCCGGCTGCCCTCAAGGAGGAGAACCCTCCCCCGAGGGTGGGGATAACCCCCTACTCCCCCCTGGGGGCAGGGCCAGGGAAAAGTCGGTGACTAGCCGGATGGTTCGTCAGATCCCCAGCTCATAGCGTCTGTTCTGCCGCCGGAAGCAGCCCGGGGGCCCACTGACCGGGGCGGTCCGCACCCGCCCGAAACCCCTGGGGGACACCTACCGTGAAGCATGGAATCGCCGCCACGATGGGCGCCTGGAGCGCCCGCCACAGAAAGACCGCGGTCTTCGGCTGGCTGCTCTTCGTCGTCCTCGCCGCCTACCTCGGCGGCGTGCACGGCTCCACCAAGGTCACCGAGTCCGAGTCGATGCCGGGTCAGGTCGCGCAGGCCGCCAAGATCCTGGACGACGCGGGCATCAAGTCCCCGGCCGGCGAGACCGTCCTGGTGCAGAGCCGCACGGTGACGGCCGACGACGCCTCGTTCAAGGCCGCCGTCGACCAGGTCGCCGCGGCCGTAAAGGCCACCGGCAAGGTCGGCGACCTGCACAGCCCGTACGAGACGGGCGCGGTCTCGGCGGACAAGCACTCGGCGCTGCTCCAGTTCACGGTTGTCGGGGAGGACCGCGACACGGCCGTCGCCAACGTGCCCGCGGTGATGGACGCGGTGACGGGCGTGCAGAAGCAGCACCCCGAGTTCGTGGTCGAGGAGTACGGCGAGGCCAGCGCCGGCAAGTGGTTCAACGACCAGTTCACCAATGACTTCGCCCGCGCCGAGTGGACGGCGGTGCCGCTCGCCCTCGGCATCCTGCTGATCGCCTTCGGCGCGCTGGTGGCCGCGGTCCTCCCGGTGGTGCTGGCGATCACCGCCTTCGTCGCCGCCTCCGGCCTGGTCGCGCTCTCCTCCGGCCTGCTGCACACCAGCAACGACGCCGCCTCGGTGATGCTGCTGGTCGGCCTCGCCGTCGGCGTCGACTACTGCCTGTTCTACCTGCGCCGGGAGCGCGAGGAGCGCGCCGCCGGGCACGACGCCGAGACGGCGCTGCGGATCGCCGCCGCCACCAGCGGCCGCGCCGTGCTGGTCTCCGGCATCACCGTGGTGGTCGCCATGGCCGGCATGTTCCTCACCGGCATAGCCGACTTCAAGGCGATGTCCTTCGCCACCATCCTGGTCGTGGTCACCGCCGTGCTCGGCTCGCTGACGGTGCTGCCCGCCCTGCTGTCGCTGCTCGGAGACCGGGTGGAGAAGGGCAGGGTCCCGTTCCTGCACCGGCTGCGCCGGGGCGGCAACGAGGGCAGCCGGGTCTGGAACACGATCCTCACCCCGGTGCTGCGCCACCCGCTGGCCGCCGCCGGCCTGGCCACCGCCGCCCTGCTGGCGATCGCCGCGCCGTCGCTGACGATGCACACCGCCAACCTGACGTTCGAGCAGCAACTGCCCAAGGGCAACGCCCTGGTGGCCACCTCGCAGCGGATCCAGGACGCCTTCCCCGGCTCCCCCTCCCCCGCCACCGTGGTGGTCAGGGCGAAGGACATCTCCTCCCCCGAGATGACGCAGGCCCTCGCCGACCTCCAGTCCAAGGCCCTCGCCACCGGAAAGATGCACGGCCCCACCGGCCTGACGATGCACGCCGAACAGAACGTCGCCACGGTCGACATCCCGCTCTACGGCAGCGGCAACGACACCACCTCCGCCGAGGCGCTGAAGGTGCTGCGCGAGCAGGTCGTGCCCGCCACGGTCGGCAAGGTTCCCGGCACCGAGGCCCCCGTCACCGGCGCCACCGCCGGCTCGGTCGACTTCAACAAGCAGATGTCGGACTCGATGCTCCCGGTCTTCGGGTTCGTGGTCGCCTTCGCCTTCCTGCTGATGCTCTGCTCGTTCCGCTCGCTGTCCATCGCCGTCACCGCGGTGCTGCTCAACCTGCTCTCGGTCGGCGCCGCCTACGGCGTGCTGTCGCTGGTCTTCCAGCACGGCATCGGCGCCTCGCTGATCGGCACCGCCGGCGTCGGCGCGGTGGAGAGCTGGGTCCCGCTGTTCCTGTTCGTGATCCTCTTCGGCCTCTCGATGGACTACCACGTGTTCGTGGTCTCCCGGATCAAGGAGGCGCACGACCGGGGCCTGCCGACCGGCGCGGCCGTCGCCCACGGCATCCGCACCACCGCCGGCGTGGTCACCAGCGCCGCCGTGATCATGGTCGGGGTGTTCGCGGTCTTCGGCACGCTGTCCATGCAGTCCATGAAGCAGATGGGCATGGGCCTGGCGGTCGCCGTCCTGATCGACGCCACGGTGATCCGCGCCGTGCTGCTGCCCGCCGCGATGTCCCTGCTCGGCGACAAGAACTGGTACCTGCCGCGCTGGCTGCACTGGCTGCCGCAGCTGGAGGGCGAGGCGCCCTCCCCGGCCCCGGCCGGCACCGGATCCCACCGGCGCCACGACGAGCACGAACTGGTCGGCTGACCGCCCCCCTCCCTCCCCGCGGACCCCGGTTCGCCGACAATGAGCAGGTGATCTTCGACGAATCGGGGGCCCAGGCCCTCCTGCAGCAGGCTTGCGCCCCGGCCGGTATCGACCCGGCCGGGGCCGCGCTCATTTCGCTCGGCCAGAACGCCGTCTTCGACCTCCCCGCGCTCGGCCTGGTCGCCAAGGTCGGCCGCACCCCCGGCTCGGCCGACCGCGCCGCCCGCGAGCTCGCGCTGGCCGACTGGCTGGACGGCGCGGGCGTGCCGGTGGTCCGCCCCGCCGACCCTGCGGTGCACCTGGCCCAGGAGCACCCCGTCACGCTGTGGCACCGGCTGGAGCCCGCCGTCCGCCCGGCCCGGCCCGCCGACCTCGCCCCGCTGCTGCGCGCCCTGCACGCCCTGCCGGCCGAGCCGGCCCCGCCGGTGGCGCTCGGCCGGCGCGATCTCCTCGCGCCGGTGGACAGTTGGCTGGCGACCGCGGAGGGTCACATCGATCCGGCGGACGTGGCCTTCCTCCGTGACCGGAAGGAGAGCTTTGTCACCGCTATTTCCGAATTGACCCCTTTCCTCCCGATCGGTCCGATCCACGGCGACGCGCTGCCGCGCAACGTGCACATCGCCCCCGCCGGCCCGGTGCTGCTCGACCTCGAGTACATGGCCTCGGACTTCCGCGAGCACGACCTCGTGGTGCTGGCGCTCAGTCAGGACCGTTACGGCGTACCGGCCGAGGAGGTCGCCGCGTTCAACTCGGCCTACGGCTGGGACGTCCGCGAGTGGCCGGGCTTCGCGGTGCTGCGCGGCGCGCGGGAGACCGCCAGCGCGGCCTGGGTGGCGCAGCAGTCGGCCGGAAACCCGTCCGCCCGGGCCGAGTTCCGTCGCCGGGTGGACTCGCTGCGTGACGGCGAGGCGGCAGTACGCTGGTTCGCGTTCTGACCGCTTCCGTTCGGTGCCCGCCCTGTGGCGCAGCGCACACAAGAACGGAACCACCTCGGTCGTACCTGGCGTCGTATCCGATCAGACGCCCCGCCGTGCAGGCGACAGGTACGACGTCAGGAGTCGTTCCATGGTGAAGTCCCGCATATCCGCCCGTCGTCGTTCTCTTCTCATCGGTGCCACCGCACTGCTCGCCCCGGCCGTGCTGGTGGCCTGCGGCGCCCACGGCACCCCCCTCGCGGCGGGGGACGCCGCGCAGCACTCGGCGGCGTCGCCGAGCGCAAGCACGAGCACGAGCGCGACCACGGGCGGAAGCGGGACCTCCTCGGTGGCGGCCCGGCCGACGCCGAGCGAGGGCCCCTCGTCCCCGTTCGCCACGCCGAGCCAGGACCCGACCACGCCGAGCCGGACGGCCACCCCGTCCGCACCGGGCACCGCCCCGGCCACCCCGTCCGCCCCCGGCACCGCTTCGAAGCCGGCCGGCGGGCAGCAGAGCCACGCCCCGGCCACGCACGTGCTGTCGCACACCGCCTCGGGCGGCAGGACGGTGGCGCTGACCTTCGACGACGGCCCGGGCCCGGCCACCGGCCAGGTGCTGGACCTGCTGGCGAAGTACGACGCGAAGGCGACGTTCTGCGAGATCGGCGACAACGCGAAGGCGAACCCGGCGGCGGTCAAGCGGATCGTCGCCGAGGGTCACCGCCTGTGCGACCACACCGTCGACCACCCGCAGCCGATGCACACCCAGTCGCACCAGCAGCAGGTGGCGGAGATCGCCGACGCCAAGGCGGAGATCCTGAACGCCGCCGGCGGCGACGCGCAGATCACCTGGTGGCGCGCGCCGGGCGGCGACTTCACCGCCGAGAACGAGAAGATCGGCGCCGACCAGGGCATGAAGTCCCTCGGCTGGTCGGTCGACCCGCGCGACTGGTCGCGCCCGGGCGTGCAGTCGATCGTCACCACCGTGCAGCAGAACCTGCGCCCGGGCGGCGTGGTGCTGATGCACGACGGCGGCGGCGACCGCGCCCAGACCGTGGCAGCCCTGAAGCAGCTCCTGCCATGGCTGGTGGCGCAGGGCTACACTTTCGACTTCCCCCAGTCCTGACAGCCCATCCTGCCGAGGCGTCCCGACGACCCGTCGGGACGCCTCTTCGGCACAGTCGCCGTACTCGGAGTCCTCGGACGAGCCGGGCAAACAGCGGCCCGCCGACGAGGAGTTCTGGTCCCGGGTGCAATGACTGGTCGCCGTGCGACGAGACCTGGATGTTCCTGAAGTCCCTGCGCCCCGGTCAGGCCGTCACCGGCGCGGTCATCGAGATCGCCGACACCGTCGTGTTCGTGGACGTCGATGGGTTCACCGCGCGAATCCGCCAACCGGAGCTGTCCTGGCGGTGGATCGGAACCCCCGAGGACCTCGTCCGCGTGGGCCAGGAGATCACCGCCGCCGTGCTCGGCACCGACCTGGTCCGCGAGGAGCTCTACCTCTCGCCGAGGGCGCTACAGGACAACCCGTTGGAGCAACTGGCCACCCGTGTCGGTGAGTCGGTCGACGGGGTGGTCACGAGGGTGCTCCCGTTCGGCCTGCTCGTCCGGATCGAGGACCGGCCCGACGGCCTCCAGGGGCTGGTGCCCGCCGCCGAGTCGGCCGGCGGGGCCGTTCAGGTCGGCGACGGGCTGACCGTGCGGATCCTCGAAGTCGACCTGGCCCGGCAGCGGTTCGTGCTCTCCTGCCGCTGATCGTCGGCCGCCGCCCTCAGGAGGCCGCCTTGAGCGGCCAGCGCGGGTCGACGGTGGCGGCCGGGTCCTTGCGGCGCAGCCAGGCCTGGAGGTCGGTGGCCCAGGTGCGGTACCAGTCGATCTGCCGCCGGTGGAGTTCGTCGAGCGGCAGGTCGCCGGCCTGGTCGGGGTAGCGGTGGCCGAGGGCGACGGCGACCCGGACGGCGGCGAGGGCGTCGCTGCCGGCCTCGTGGGCGTCGTGGAGTTCGACCCCGTAGACCTCGCAGACCCGCTGGAGGGTGCGGGAGCCCTTGCGGTACTTGTCGAGGGCGCGGTCGACGACCATGGCGTCCACCACGGGGGTGACCGGGCCGCCGAGGCGGTCGGCGAGGGTGGGGCGGCCGTGGCGGCGCAGTTCGGCGTCGAGCAGCGACAGGTCGTAGGGCGCGTTGAAGGCGACCACGGGCCGGCCGGCGGCGAGCCGCTGGTGCAGGGCCCGGGCGATCTCCTCGATCGCCTCGGCGGCGGGTCGGCCGTGGGTGCGGGCCTCGGTGTCGGTGATGCCGTGGATGGCGGTGGCCTCGGCGGGTATCGGGACGCCGGGGTCGAGCAGCCAGTTGGTGACCCGCTCGACGCGGCCTCCGAGGGTGTCGACCACGGCGGCGGTGACGATCCGGGACTCCTCCGGGTCGGTGCCGGTGGTCTCCAGGTCGAAACCGGTGAGCGGCCCCTTCCACCAGGTCATGGGGTGTGTCTCCTTCCGTCGGCACTGCCAGGACGCGGACCATCATCGCGCGCGGCTGTGACAGTGCCGACGGCGCGTCCGGTGTTCCGCGGGCATGTGCCCTGGTCAGGACACTGCGCGGGAGTCCCCCCAGAGGTCTTCGAACTCCTCGCGGTAGACCTCCAGCAGCCCGGGTTCGGTGCCGCCGGCCTCCTGTCCGGCGCCGCCGCGCAGGACGAGGGCGGGTGATTCGATGCCGCGGGCCTTGCGCAGGTAGGGCTGGATCACGCCGAGGTCGGTGGAGCGCCGCCGGCCGCCGGCGCCGGTGGTGCGCGGGCCCTCGACCAGGTAGGCGGTGAACCGGGGCAGTTCGTCGAACACCCGGATCTCGAACGAGCCGGGGTCGCGCAGCCGGGCCCTCACCCGTCGCACGTGCATGATGTTCATCTCCACCGAGCGCCCCAACTCGCCGCGCCCGAGGCCGAGTTCGCGTTCACGTCGGCGGACGGCGCTGCTCGCGGGGTTGAGGAACAGCAGCCGGACCCGGCAGCCTTCGGTGGCGAGGCGCACGAGTCGTTTGCCGGTGTAGTTCTGGCAGAGCATGCCGAGGCCGATGCCGACGGCGTCGAGGCGGCGGGCGCCGTCGAGGAGGTCCTCGACGGGCAGGTCGCGCTGGAGGCGGACCCGGTCGGGGTGGACGGCGACCACGTCGGCGTAGCGGCCGGCGACGAGTTCCTCGACCACGTCGGCGGGGACGCCGCCGTGCGCGCCGTCGAGCAGCGCGAGCAGCCGGGCGGCGGCCCGTTCGGTCTGGTCGAGGACGGTCTGCGACAGCGCCCGGTTGCGGGAGACCACGTGCCGGGCGACCTCCAGCTCGTCGAGGGCGAGTTCGATCTCGCGCCGGTCGACCAGGTGGGGTTCGAACAGCGGCCAGTGCTGGACCATCAGTTCGCGCAGTTGCGGCAGGGTGAGGAAGACCAGCGGGTCGTCGTCGACGGGGTCGAGCAGGTAGCCCTTGCGGCGGGAGACCTCGCGGACGGCGGCGGCCCGGTGCACCCACTCCTCGCCGGCCGGTCCGGCGGCGGCGGTGACCCACTCCTCGCCGTGCGCGGGCGCGTAGACGGGGCGCAGCACTTCGTGGACGAGGGCGCGGGTGCGCTGTTCGACGAGGTTGAGCCAGACGTAGGCGCGGCCGGCCAGGCGGACCCTGCGGTAGGCGTCGTCCCACTGGTGGCCGGCCCAGGCGGGGGGCATGCCCTCGGCGGGGCCGCCCTGCGGGGGCAGCGGGCCGCGTCCGCCGCCGGTGCGGACGACCAGCGTCGGGGCCTCGCTGCTGCCGGCCCGCGGGTCGTGTCCGTCGCCGTCGGCGGGGAACGCCATCCGCCACCTCACCTCTCGTCCGCCGCCGGCCGGCTGACGGAGTGTCCGCCGGTTTCGCTCCACCGTCGCGGCCCCCGATCGTCGGCCGCGCGGGCCCGGGGTTCTCGCGGTCCGGACGATCAAGGGTATCGCCCCCCGTGGCCGTGACACAGCCCTCTTGACAGCTCCCGCCGCACCGGCCGAACAGCTCCCCCCGCACCGGCCGACGGTCCGTCACGGACCGGTCGCGGCAAGCCGTCCGGCCCGGCATCCAGGACACCCGTACGGGCGAACAACGGGCGAATGGAGGCGGATGGGCACGGTGTCGGCCCGCCCGGCGAGGAGGATGCGGACTGTGCCGGGCACCGCGTCGCCGATGCCCGGCACCTGCTCGGGCGCTCCGCCGGGTGACCGCCCGCGGGGCGCCGATCGGCGTCTGGCACAGGGAAGTCGAGGACACATGCAGGTCTGGCCGGGGCAGCCCTACCCGCTCGGCGCCACCTACGACGGCGCGGGCACCAACTTCGCGGTGTTCTCGGAGAGCGCGGACCGGATCGAGCTCTGCCTGATCGGCGAGGACGGTGCGGAGACGGCGGTGGAGCTGCGCGAGACGGACGCCTTCGTGCGGCACGCATACCTGCCGGGCGTCCAGCCGGGCCAGCGGTACGGGTTCCGGGTGCACGGCCCGTTCCAGCCGGGGCTGGGGCTGCGGCACAACGCGTCGAAGCTGCTGCTGGACCCGTACGCGAAGGCGATGGGCGGCCACATCGACTGGGACGAGTCGGTGTACGGCTACCACTTCGGGGCGCCGGAGCGCCGCAACGACCTGGACTCGGCGCCGCACACCATGCACTCGGTGGTGATCAACCCGTACTTCGACTGGGGCACCGACCGGCCGCCGCGCACCGACTACCACCGCACGGTCGTGTACGAGGCGCACGTGAAGGGCCTGACCAGGCTGCACCCGGGCATCCCGGAGGAGATCCGCGGCACGTACGCGGGCCTGGCGCACCCGGCGGTGATCGAGCACCTGGCGAAGCTGGGCGTCACCGCGATCGAGCTGATGCCGGTGCACCAGTTCGTCCGCGACCACCGGCTGCGCGACCTCGGGCTGTCCAACTACTGGGGCTACAACACGATCGGCTACTTCGCCCCGCACTCCTCGTACTCCTCGACGGGCGACCGCGGGCACCAGGTGCAGGAGTTCAAGTCGATGGTGAAGGCGCTGCACGCGGCGGGCATCGAGGTGATCCTCGACGTGGTCTACAACCACACCGCGGAGGGCAGCCACCTCGGGCCGACGCTGTCGTTCCGCGGCCTGGACAACGCCTCGTACTACCGGTTGGCGAAGGACCAGCGTTTCTACGAGGACACCACCGGCACCGGCAACTCGCTGCTGATGCGTTCGCCGCACGTCCTTCAGATGATCATGGATTCGCTGCGGTACTGGGTCACCGAGATGCACGTGGACGGGTTCCGCTTCGACCTGGCGGCGACGCTGGCCCGGCAGTTCCACGAGGTGGACCGGCTGTCCTCGTTCTTCGACCTGGTCCAGCAGGACCCGGTGGTCTCGCAGGCCAAGCTGATCGCCGAACCGTGGGACCTCGGCGAGGGCGGCTACCAGGTCGGCAACTTCCCGCCGCTGTGGACGGAGTGGAACGGCCTGTACCGGGACACCGTCCGTGACTTCTGGCGCGGCGAGCCCGCCACCATCGCCGAGTTCGGCTCCCGGCTGACCGGCTCCTCCGACCTGTACCAGGACGACGGCCGCCGCCCGATCGCCTCGATCAACTTCGTCACCTGCCACGACGGTTTCACGCTGCGCGACCTGGTGTCGTACAACGACAAGCACAACGAGGCCAACCGGGAGGACAACCGGGACGGCGAGTCCTTCAACCGCTCGTGGAACTGCGGCGCGGAGGGCGACAGCACCGACCCCGGGGTGCTCGAACTCCGGGCCCGCCAGCAGCGCAACTTCATCGCCACCCTGATGCTCTCGCAGGGCGTGCCGATGCTCTCGCACGGCGACGAACTGGGCCGCACCCAGCGCGGCAACAACAACGCCTACTGCCAGGACTCCGACCTGACCTGGGTGGCCTGGCCGACCCGGGACGGCGAGCAGGCCGACAGCCGGCTGCTGGAGTTCACCCAGGGCATGATCTGGCTGCGCCGCGACCACCCGGTCTTCCGCCGCCGCCGGTTCTTCCACGGCCGCCCGGTCTCCGGCACCCACGACGCCCTCACCGACATCGCCTGGTTCACCCCCGGCGGCGAGGAGATGACCGAGCAGGACTGGTCGACCTCGTACGCGAAGTCGCTGACGGTGTTCCTGAACGGCAACGCCATCTCCGAACCGGACCGGCGCGGCGGCAAGATCGTCGACGATTCGTTCCTGCTGATGTTCAACGCCCATGCGGAGCCGATCGCCTTCACCGTCCCGGCCGGCCACGGCGAGGCCTGGCAGGTCGTCGTCGACACCTCGCTGCCGGCCCTCCCCGCCCCCGGGACCGGCCCCCGCGCCAAGGCCGGCGACACCCTGCGGCTGCTGGACCGCTCGCTGATGGTGCTGCAACGACCGGCGTAGCGAACCCGGCCGAAACCACCCGTTCGGGGCAATGCACGGTACGCCTCGGACCGGCCGGGTAGGGATCGGGCCATGACGTCAGTCGCCGCGCGACCTTCGACGGCCCGCTTCCCGACGGCCACCTACCGACTCCAGCTGCAGCCGGAGTTCACCCTGCACGACGCCCGCCGGGCCGTGCCGTACCTGGCGGCCCTCGGGGTCTCCCACCTCCACCTGTCGCCGCTGCTGGAGGCGGTGCCGGGCTCCACGCACGGCTACGACACGGTCGACCACGGCCGGGTCGCCGAGCAGCTGGGCGGCGAACGGGCGCTGCGCGAGCTGGCCGGGGCCTGCCACCGGCACGGCCTCGGCCTGATCGCCGACGTGGTGCCCAACCACATGGCGCTGCCCGTGCCGGAGCAGCTGAACCGGCCGCTGTGGCAGGTGCTGGCGAACGGCCCCGACGACCCGTTCGCCGCCTGGTTCGACATCGACTGGACGTCCCAGCCCGGCCCGGTGGACGCCCCGGAGCGCGGCCGGCTGCTGCTGCCGCTGCTCGGCGACCGGCTGGGCGCGGAACTCGACCGGCTCACGGTCGACGGCGAGGTGCTGCGCTACTACGAGCACGAGTTCCCGCTGCGCCCCGGCACCGCGCAGCTGCCGCTGCCGGAGCTGCTGGACCGCCAGTGGTACCGCCTCGCCTGGTGGCAGCTCGCCGACGAGCAGATCAACTACCGGCGGTTCTTCACCGTCAACGAGCTGATCGCGGTGCGGATGGAAGTCCCCGAGGTGTTCGAGGCGACGCACGCGGTGCTGCTGCGACTGCACCGCGAGGGCGTCCTGGACGGCTTCCGGATCGACCACCCGGACGGGCTGGCCGACCCGCGCGGCTACCTGCGGCGCCTCGCCGAGGCGACCGGCGGCGCGTACACGGTGGTGGAGAAGATCCTCACCGGCGAGGAGCGGCTGCCCGCCGACTGGCCGTGCGCGGGCACCACCGGCTACGACGCGCTGCGCCGCATCGACGGCGTGCTGACCGACCACCTGGGCGCGGAACGGCTGGCGGCCGCCTACCGGCGCGACGTCGGCGACCGGGCGGACGCGGCGACGACGGCGCTGATCGGCCGGGCCGAGATGGTCGCTCCGGACGGGGCGCTGTCGGCGGAGACCGACCGGCTGGTGCGCCTGGTCGGGCGGATCTGCGCGGACGGGCCGGAACTGGCCGACCACTCGCCGCTGGCGGTGCGCCACGCACTGGAGGCCCTGCTGACCGAGTACCCGGTGTACCGGCCGTACGTGGTGCCCGGCGAGCCCGCGCCCGCCGAGGCCGCCGAGGCGCTCGCCCCGCCCGGGGGCGCGTCCGACACCGTGCGCCTGGTGCGCCGGCTCGCGCTCGGCGAGCTGGGCCGTTCGGCCGCGAAGGACGAGTTCTGCCACCGCTTCGGGCAGACCGCCTCCGCGGTGGCCGCCAAGGGCGTGGAGGACACCGCGTTCTACCGCTTCAACGCGCTGCTGTCGCTGAACGAGGTCGGCGGCCGTCCCGAGCACCCCGGCGTCACCCCGGCGGACTTCCACCGCTGGTGCGAACACCGGGAGCAGCACCGGCCGCAGGCGATGACGGCGCTGTCCACGCACGACACCAAGCGCAGCGCGGACGCCCGGGCCCGGCTCGCGGTGCTGGCGGAACTGCCGGAGGCGTGGGCGGCGGAGTGCGCGGCGTGGACGGTGGCGGCCGGCCCGTGCCCGGACCGGGCGTCGGCGTGGCTGCTGTGGCAGACCCTGCTGGCGGCCTGGCCGCTGTCCGAGGAACGGCTGCTGGGCGTGGTGCTGAAGTCGGTCCGGGAGGCGAAGCGCCGCACCTCGTGGAAGGCCCCCGACGAGGCGTTCGAGCAGCGGCTCGCCCAGTACGTGCGGGACGCGCTGGCCAACCCGGGGCTGTGCCCGCGGATCGCCGGGTTCGTCGGCATGCTGGAGCCGTTCGCCCGGGTGAACTCGCTGTCGGCGGCGCTGCTGCACCTGCTGGCGCCGGGCGTGCCGGACGTGTTCCAGGGCGGCGAGGAGCCGCTGTACACGCTGGTCGACCCGGACAACCGGGCGCCGGTCGGCCTGGACGCGCTGGCGGTGCGCCTGACCGACGCGGCCTCGCCGCGACCCGGCGACCTGGCCCGGGAGAAGCTGCACCTGACCGCCACCGCCCTGCACCTGCGCCGCTCCGGCCCGCTGGGCGCGTACCGCCCGCTGGCCGCTGCGGGCCCGGCGGCCGAGCACCTGGTGGCGTTCGCCCGCGGCGGGCGGGTGGTGGGCGCGGCGACCCGCCTGCCGTACGGGCTGCACCGGGCGGGCGGCTGGCGCGGCACCCTGCTGGAGCTTCCGTCGGGCCGCTGGACGGACCGGCCGACGGGCCGCCGTTTCACCGGCGGACCGGTCGAACTGTCGTATCTTTTCCAGCAGTTGCCGGTGGCGTTGCTGGTGGAGGGGGACTGATGCGGTACCGAGTGTGGGCGCCGGAGGCCAAGGTCGTCGAGGTGGAGGTCGGGGCGATCCCGTACCTGCTGGAACGCGACCCGGCGCACCCGGGCTGGTGGCACGGGGACGGCCCCGACGGCGACTACGGCTTCCGGCTGAACGGCGGCCCGGCGCTGCCCGATCCGCGCTCGCCGCGGCAGCCGTTCGGCCCGGACGGGCTGTCCCGCCCCGTCGACCACGCCGCGTTCGCCTGGACGGAGACGGCGTGGCGGGGCCGCCCGCTGCCGGGCGCGGTGGTGTACGAGCTGCACGTGGGCACCTTCACCGCCGACGGCACCTTCGACGCGGCCGCCGCCCGCCTCGACCACCTGGTCGAACTCGGCGTCGACTTCGTCGAGTTGATGCCCGTCTGCCCGTTCCCCGGCCGGCACGGCTGGGGCTACGACGGGGTGGCGCCGTGGGCGGTGCACGAGCCGTACGGCGGCCCGGACGGGCTGAAGCGCTTCGTGGACGCGGCGCACCGGCGCGGACTCGGCGTGATCCTCGACGTGGTGCACAACCACCTGGGCCCGTCCGGCAACTACCTGCCCCGGTTCGGCCCGTACTTCACCGACCGGCACCACACGCCGTGGGGCGCGGCGGTGAACCTGGACGCGCCGGGCTCCGACGAGGTCCGGGCGTACCTGATCGGCAGCGCGCTGGCCTGGCTGCGCGACTACCGGATCGACGGGCTGCGGCTGGACGCGGTGCACACCCTGGCGGACGACCGGGCGCTGCCGTTCCTGGAGGAACTCGCCGCGGCCGTCGACGAGTTGGCGGAGGCGACCGGCCGTCCGCTGTTCCTGGTCGGCGAGTCGGACCTGAACGATCCGCGCACCACCGCGCCCCGGCCGGCCGGCGGGCTCGGGCTGACCGCGCAGTGGAGCGACGACTTCCACCACGCCCTGCACACGCTGCTGACCGGCGAGGGGCAGGGCTACTACGCGGACTTCGCGGCCGACCCGTGGGCGGCCCTCGGCAAGACCCTCACCGGCGGGTTCTTCCACGACGGGGCCTGGTCCTCGTTCCGGGGCCGCTCGCACGGCCGCCCGTTCCCGACGGCGTACGGGCACCGGCTGCTGGGCTACGCGCAGACGCACGACCAGATCGGCAACCGGGCCACCGGCGACCGCCTGTCGGCCGCGCTCCCGCCGGGCCGGCTCGCCGCGGCGGCCGCGCTGGTGCTGACCTCGCCGTTCACGCCGATGCTGTTCATGGGAGAGGAGTGGGGGGCGTCGACGCCCTGGCAGTACTTCACCGACCACACCGACCCGCAGCTCGCCGAGGCCGTCCGGCAGGGCCGCCGCCGGGAGTTCGGCGAGCACGGCTGGCGCGCCGAGGACGTCCCCGACCCGCAGGACCCGGCCACGGTACGCGCCTCCACCCTGGACTGGTCCGAGCCCGACCGCACACCGCACGCCGAACTGCTCGGCTGGTACCGGGAGCTGATCCGGCTGCGGCACGCCGCGCCCGAACTGGCGGCGGGCGACCTG
This sequence comes from Kitasatospora sp. NPDC059795, assembly GCF_042732175.1. Classification (NCBI taxonomy): domain Bacteria; kingdom Bacillati; phylum Actinomycetota; class Actinomycetes; order Kitasatosporales; family Streptomycetaceae; genus Kitasatospora; species Kitasatospora sp. NPDC059795. The sequence goes on along the minus strand of NZ_JBHWID010000008.1, from coordinate 55,846 downwards.
GCGGCGGTGCGGGTGCGGCACGACGCGGCGGCGGGCTGGCTGGCCGTCCACCGGGGCCGCTACCGGGTGCTGGCCAGGATCGGCGGCGAGAGGCCCGTCGCCGTCCCGCTGGAGGGCGAACTCGCCGCGCTGGAGGCCTCGTTCGGCGAGGTGCAGGCCGGCGTGAACGGCACGGTGCTGCTCGGGCCGGACTCGGTGGCGGTGCTGCGCACCACGGCCTGAGCCGCCGGCGGCAGCGTCACCACAGGCCGAGTCACCACAGGCCGATTCACCACAGGAAGGCCGCGATCCGGGCGTGCAGGCCGGTCGCGTCCAGGCCGTACGCCGCCAGGTGTTCGGGCATCGACCCGTAGTGTCGGTGCTCGGCCACCGGAACGCCCAACCCGAGGACGCGGTGCGGCAGTTGCTCCAGTGCGCGGTGCACCTCGCGCTCCGAGGTGCCGGCCAGGTACGGCTCGACGACCACCACGTCGGCCCGGCCGCCGACCGCCGCCCGCAGGCCCGCCGCGTCGAACGGGCGCACGGTGGTCGCGTACATCACCGTCACGTCCAGCGTCTCGGTGGCCTCCAGCACCGCGTCCAGCATCGGGCCGACCGCCAGCACCACGCCGCCGGCGCCCTCGCGGACGGTCAGGAACCGGCCGGGGGCGATCGGCCGGGCCTCGCGGTTCTGCTGGGCGGACAGCCGCACGTACTGCAGGCTGTCGCCGGCCGCGACGGCGTGGCGCAGCAGCAGGTCGGCCTCGGCGGGGTGGCCGGGGACGTGCACGTTCCAGTCGGGCAGGGTGTCCAGCAGGGTGACGTCGCCGGGCGCCATGTGGGTGCGTCCGCCGGCCGGCCAGTCGTACGATCCGGCCGCGCTGACCAGGACCGCGCCCACGCCCTGGTGGTTCAGGTCGAGCTTCACCTGTTCGAAGGGCCGCTCGATCAGGAAGCTGGCGAAGGTGTGCGCGATCGGCCGCATCCCGGTCAGCGCCAGTCCGCCGGTGACGCCGATCAGCAGCTGCTCGCGGATGCCGACGTTCACCACCCGGTCGGGGTGGGCGGCGGCCGCGTCGGGGAACTGGGCGGCGCCGATGTCGGCGAGCACCAGGGCGGTGCGCGGGTCCTGGTCGAGCAGTTCGGCGGTGGTCAGCGCGAACTGGTCGCGCATCGTGAACTCCGGGGTGGTCATGGCGTGCTGTCTCCGCTCCGGCCCGGTCTCGGGCTGACGGTTCTCGGGCTGACGGTTCTCGGGCTGACGGTTCTCGGGCTGACGGTTCTCGGGCTGACGGTTCTCGGGCTGACGGTTCTCGGGCTGACGGTTCTCG
>NZ_JBHWID010000008.1:0-54436 GCF_042732175.1 Kitasatospora sp. NPDC059795 | reverse complement strand
GGCTGTCAGTTCTTGGGTTCGACGCGGGCGACCACCACGTGCGGCCGGCCGGGGTGCGGGGCGGTGAACGCCCGGTGCAGCTCCTCGTGGTCGCGGCCGTCCACGGTGGCCGTGGACCAGCCCTCGCCCGCGAACCGGGCCGCGATGCCGCCGTTCCAGCCGTGCGTGGCCGAGGAGTTGTCGATCACCACGACGTGCAGCCGCTCCAGGCCGTACGCGCCGGCGAACGCCACCGCCTCGTGGTTGCTGCCCTCGTCGAACTCGGCGTCCCCGACCAGCACCCACACCGCCGGGGCGTCCAGGCCCTGCGCCCGCAGGCCCAGCGCCGTCCCGACGGCCAGCGGCAGCCCGTGCCCGAGCGAGCCGGAGCCGATCTCCGCGCCGGGCACCAGCAGCCGGTCCGGGTGGTGGCCGAGCGGCGAGTCGTACGACCCGAAGCTGGACAGCAGCTCCACCGGGAAGAAGCCCTTGGCGGCCAGCACCGCGTAGTACGCCATCGGGCCGTGGCCCTTGGACAGCAGGAAGCGGTCCCGGTGGGCCGCGTCCACGGTGGCCGGGCCGACGTTCAGGACCCGGTCGTAGAGCACCCAGAGGGCGTCCAGGGTGGAGGTCGCGGCCGGGGAGTGCTTCTCGTCGCCGGTCATCACCGACATCAGGTGCGGCAGGTCGGCCCAGCCCGGGCCGGCGGGGCGGCCGGGAGTGTGCGTTGTTTCGCTCGTCATGCCACTGAGCATCCAACTTCAAGTCCGCTTCAGGTCAAGGGCGCGCGCCGGTAGTGTTCCGGGGCATGACGCCCTCCCGGCACGACCGCCTCACCATCGGCCAACTCGCCGAGCGCAGCGGCCTCGCCACCTCCGCGCTGCGCTACTACGAGAGCCTCGGCCTGATCCACTCCGAGCGCACCACCGGCAATCAGCGCCGCTACCCGCGCGCCGCGCTGCGCCGGATCGCCTTCGTCCGGGCCGCCCAGCAGGTCGGCCTCTCCCTGGAGGAGGTCCGCACCGCGCTCGCCCGACTGCCCGAGGACCGTGCGCCCACACCCCGCGACTGGCACTCCGTGGCCAGCACCTGGCAGCACCGCATCGACCGGCAGATCGCCGAACTCCAAATGATGAAAGCCAAGTTGACGGGCTGCATCGGCTGCGGCTGCCTCTCCATGAGCCGCTGCGCGCTGTACAACGCCGGCGACCGCGCCGCCGCGGCCGGGCCCGGCGCCCGCTACCTGCTCACCCGCGACCCGGACGACGGGCCGGAGCCGGTTGTCGGACCCGAGCGCCCGCTCTGACGACGGCCCGGCTGTCGGACCCGGGCGCTAGCCTGTCCGCCGGGGACCGGTTTCGGCCATCCGTCGTCGAACCGGTTTCCCGGCCGTCTATGCTGCCCCGAAAGCGTGTTCCATCAACGGGGGGCCGGATATGACCGATCATCAGGAGATCTCGCTCGACTGGATGTCCGGCGCCCAGAGTCCGCCGCCGTCCGCCGAGCTGCGCCCCGAGGTCCCGCACCCGGCCCGGATGTACGACTACTACCTGGGCGGCAAGGACAACTTCCCCGCCGACCGGGCCGCCGCCGAGAAGGTGCTCGCGCTCAGCCCGCTGGTGCGGATCAGCGCGCTCGCCAACCGCGCCTTCCTGCAGCGCGCGGTGCGCACCCTCGCCGCCGAGCAGGGCGTCCGCCAGTTCCTCGACATCGGCACCGGCATCCCCTCCGCGGGCAACACCCACGAGATCGCCCAGTCCGTCGACCCCGCCGCCCGGGTCGCCTACCTGGACAACGACCCGATCGTGCTGGTCCACGGCCGGGCCCTGCTGGCCGGCGCGCAGCAGGGCAGCGTCAGCGTCCTGCAGGCCGACCTGCGCGACCCGAAGGCGATCCTCACCGACCCCGCCGTCCGTGACCTGCTCGACCTCGACCGGCCGGTCGCCCTGATGCTGTTCGCGATCCTGCACTTCATCGACGACGCGGACGACCCGTACGCCGTCGTCCGCACCCTGGTCGACGCCCTGCCCTCCGGCAGCTTCCTGGCGCTCTCGCACGGCACCGCGGACTTCATCGACGACGCGGAGCACGCCTCGAAGGGCCCCGCCGTGTACCGCTCCGCGACCGCCCAGCTCACCATGCGCTCCCACGCGCAGGTGCTGCGCTTCTTCGACGGCCTGGAACTGCTCGAACCCGGTCTGGTCACCGCCCCGCAGTGGCGTCCCGACCAGGCCCCGCAGGACACCGACGACCAGGTCGCCATCTGGGCCGGCGTCGCCCGCAAGCCCTGACGCCGCGTCACTGGCCGTTCGGCGGCAGTGCGATCATTCTTGCCTCCCCATCTCTGGAGGCTGTCCCGTGACCGCACTGCCGCCGCCCCTGGTCGACCCTTCCTGGCTGGCCGACGGCCTCGCCGACCCCGACCTGGTGGTCCTGGACGCGAGCCTCGGCACGCACCGCCACGCCGCGCTCCGCATCCCCGGCGCCCGCCCGTTCGACATCGACGGGCCGCTCTCCGACCCGGCCTCCGACCTGCCGCACACCATGCCCTCGGCCGCCGACTTCCAGCGCGAACTGCGCGCCCTCGGCGTCAACGACCGCTCCACCGTCGTCCTCTACGACGGCGCCGGGATCTACTCCAGCCCGCGCGCCTGGTGGATGCTGCGCGCCATGGGCTTCGACCGCGCCGCCGTCCTGAACGGCGGACTGCCCGCCTGGCAGGCCGCCGGCCACCCCGTCACCTCCGAACAACTCCCGTACTCCCCCGGCGACTTCACCGCCCGGCCGCGCCCCGGCCTGCTGATCGACCGGGACGCCGTGGCCGCCGCCCTCGCCGACCCCGGCACCACCGTCCTGGACGCCCGCTCCCGCGAGCGCTTCACCGGCGACGCCCCCGAACCCCGCCCGCACCTGCGCCGCGGCCACCTCCCCGGCTCCGCCAACCTCCCCTTCACCGAACTCCTCACCCCCGACGGCCGCTACCTCCCCCTCCCCGAGCTGCACGCCCGCCTCGCCGCCGCCACCGCCCACCGCCCCCGCCTCGTCACCACCTGCGGCTCCGGCGTCACCGCCTGCATCCTCGCCTTCGCCGCCCACCTCACCACCCACCCCGCCCCCACCGTCTACGACGGCTCCTGGTCCGACTGGGGCCGCCCGGAAACCACCCTCCCGACGGCCACGGGGGACTGACCGACCGGCACCTCGCGCACACCTCGTCCACGTCGGCCAGTTCGGGCACCAGGCAGGCGAGTTCGTCCGCGATCCGGGTCAGGTCGGCGTGCGAGGTGCGCAGGTCCAGCCGCCGGTACTGGCAGTGGGCGAGCGCGGCGAGCGGCTCGGGGAGGCGTTCGGGGTGCAGCCTCGGGGTGTCGCCGACCAGCACCGGGACGACCAGCGCGCCCGCCGCGAACGCCTCGGCGATCTCGCGGCACGGCCAGTCCTCCGGGTCCTCCACCGCGGCACGCCCGTCCCGGCCCCGGACGTCGAACCAGCGCGGCCCGATCACCGCGAGCAGCACCGGGCAGGAACGCACCGCGGCGATCAGCTCCTGCGGGTAGCAGCGGCCGGGCGCGATGGACTTGCAGGCCCGGAACACCCGCTCGCTGCCGAACCGGTGCGACAGCCCGTGGTCGAGCAGCGCGGCGACCGCTTCCTCGTCGCCCGTGCGGTAGTTGACGAAGACAAGGGACATGCCCCCATCCTCTTCGGCGCCGTCCCGCCCGTCGAGAAGGGCGACGCCGGCGACCGGTCAGGCGCGGCGCAGTTCCAGTTGGCGCCAGAGGTCGTGGACGCGGGTGGTGAGTCGGTCGAGGGTGCCGCTGTTGTCGAGGACCAGGTCGGCGACGGCGAGGCGGGCCTCGCGGGTGGCCTGGGCGGACATGCGGGCGCGGGCCTCGTCCTCGGGCATGCCGCGGAGGGCGGTGAGGCGGCGGAGGCGTTCGGCGTCGGGGACGTCGATGACGACGACCAGGTCGTAGAGGGGGGCGAGGCCGTTCTCGGCGAGGAGCGGGACGTCGTGGACGACGATCGCGTCGGGGCCGGCGGCGGCCTCCAGTTCGGCGGATCGGGCCCGGACCAGGGGGTGGACGATCGCGTTGAGGGCGGCGAGGCGGGCCGGGTCGGTGAAGACGATCCGGCCGAGGGCGGGGCGGTCGAGGGCGCCGTCGGGCAGCAGCACCTCGGGGCCGAACTCGGCGACCACCGCGGCCAGTCCGGGCGTTCCGGGGGCGACCACCTCGCGGGCGATCAGGTCCGAGTCGATGATCACCGCGCCCAGCGCGGCGAGTTGGCGGGAGACCTCGCTCTTGCCCGCGCCGATTCCGCCCGTCAGTCCGATCCTCAGCATGCGAGTCAGGTTACCGGTCCGTACCGGGGCGCTCGGAGGGGCCCGCCCGGAGCGAACGCCGGACGGCCGCAAGGGGAACTTCGCGGGAATTCCGGGGAGGCCCGCCCAAGGGGCGTCCGGGACGAGTTGTCCGTACAGCTCTGCGAGGCCAAATTCGCCGGTTAGGGTGCCGAACACCTGCCCCACCCTCGAACGATCGGAGCACCACCCGTGTCCAGCAACTGGCCCGCCGGCCCGCGCCGGGTCCTGGTCGTCGGCATCGACGGCGTCCGTCTCGACCTGCTGCCCGAGCTGCACACCCCGCACCTGGACGCGGTCGCCGCCGCCGGTTTCCTCGGCCGCGTCGAGGTCGACGACGCCACCCCGACGATGTCCGGCCCGTGCTGGGCGACCATCGCCACCGGCGTCGGCGTCGCCAAGCACGGCGTGCTCGGCAACCACTTCGGGGGCCACCGCCTCGACGTGTTCCCGGACTTCACCACCCGCCTCGCCAAGACGCACCGCCGCCGCACCTTCGCGGTCGGCGGCTGGGAGCCGCTGTTCCTGGCCCGCGACGGCGGCCCGCTGTTCAACGCGCCCGGCCGGCTCTCGTACATCGCGCCGCTGGAGGACACCCCGGAGGCGTGGGAGGTCTGCGACGAGCGGGTCACCGCCGAGGCCGAGTACGTGCTCGCCCGGTCCGACGACGACCCGCAGGCGTCCTTCGTCTACCTCGGCGCGGTGGACGAGACCGCGCACTTCCGCGGCTGCGGCGAGGACTACCGCCGCTCGATCGAGGCCGCCGACGTCCGCCTCGGCCGCCTGCTGGCCGCCCTGCGCGAGCGGCCCACGTACGCCGCCGAGGAGTGGACGGTCGTCGTGGTCACCGACCACGGGCACGTCGACGCGGGCGGCCACGGCGGCCGCAGCGAACTCGAACGCACCGCGTGGATCGCCGCGTTCGGCCCCGGCATCACCCCGGGCGTGCCGGTCGGCCCGCTGCACCACACCGACGTCGCGGCGCAGGTGTACGCGGCGCTGGAGATCGCCCCCGACCCGCACTGGACGCTCGACGGCCGCCCGTTCACGGCCGCCGCGACGGTGCACTGACCAGGCGTCAGGACAGGTCGACGGACTCGCCGGCGCCCAGCACCCGGTACTCCACGCCGCCGGTGCCGGGTCCCTGCGGGCCGAGCAGCCGCCCGTGCACGGCCTGCCCGGCCTCGCTGAGGGTCGCCTCGTGAATGCCCACCGCCTGCCGGGGCCGGGCGTCGCGCAGGTAGTCGACCAATTCGCCGACCTTCACCCACGGCGCGCCGATCGGCAGCAGCAGCGTGTCGACGGTGTCCGGCGCGACGGTCAGCGCGTCGCCCGGGTGGAAGACCCGGCCGCCGAGCAGGAAGCCGATGTTCGGGATCCGCTCGATGTCCCGGTGGATCTCCGCGTGCCACTCGCCGTGCACCGTCACCGGCAGCCCGTCCAGCTCGAACGCATCGCCGTCGCCGACCACCGTCACCCGCGTGCCGATGCCCTCCAGCTGCCGGGCCACCGAGCGGTTGGTCCAGACCCGCAGCCCCGGATTGGCCTCGACGGCGGCCCGCACCTGCCCCTCGGTGAAATGGTCGGCGTGCTCGTGCGTGATCAGCAGCGCGCTCACCCCGCGCACCACGTCCGGGCCGGTGAACATGCCGGGATCGATCAGCACCGCCCCCTCCGCGTGCTCGATCCGGACGCAGGCATGGCCGTACTTCGTCAGTCGCATACCGCCAGACTAGGGCCAGGCCCTAGGGTGCGGGCGCGAACCCCGGCTGCTTGGGCAGGCGCGGGGCGGGCAGCGCCACGGGCAGCGTCAGCGGGCGCAGCGGCGGCAGTTCGACGTGCTCGCTGAGGCCGATGATCCCGTGCAGGCGGCGCAGCGGGGCGGGCGCCCACCAGTTGAGGCGGCCGAACAGCGACATGGTGGCGGGCACCAGCAGGGTGCGCACCAGGGTGGCGTCCACGGCGACGGCGACGGCCAGCGCGATGCCCATCTGTTTGACCATGAGCATCTGCCCGAAGGCGAACCCGGCGAACACGATCACCATCAGCAGCGCGGCCGAAGTGATGATCCGACCGCTGCGTTGCAGGCCCAGCTCCACCGAGCGCAGGCAGCCGTGGCCCTGGTCGTGGAGTTCCTTGATCCGGGACAGCAGGAACACCTCGTAGTCCATCGACAGCCCGAACGCGAAGGCGAACACCAGCACCGGGATCACCGTCTCCAGGCCGCCGGTCGGGGTGAACCCGAGCAGCCCGCTGAAGTAGCCGTGCTGGAACACCAGCGTCAGCGCCCCCAGCGACGCGCCCAGCGACAGCACGTTCATCAGCAGCGCCTTGACCGGCAACACCACCGAGCCGGTCATCATGAACAGCAGCACCAGCGTCCCCGCCGCGACCAGGCCCAGCGCCCACGGCCCGCGCGAGTCGATCTCGTGCCGGAAGTCCACCAGCGACGCCGCGTCCCCCGTCACGGACGTCTCCAGGCCGCCGCGGTGATCACGCAGTTCGGCGACCACCCGCTTGGCCTCCGCGCCCTGCGGGTCGCCCTTCACCAGGACGTCCACGGTCTGCACCTCGTCCGAGACGGGCACCACGGCCCGCACCCCCGACACGCCCGGCACGCTCGCCACCACGGTGTCCGCGTAGTGCTGCGCCTGCTGCGGCGTCCCCTCGACGACCACCTGGACGGGGGCCGGGACCTGCGCCGGGAAACGTTCCTGCACCGTCTCGGCGACCTGCCGGGACGCGAAGCTCTTCGGCAGCACCTCGGCGCCCGAGTTGCGGAAGTGCGAGCCCAGGAACGGCGCGCCCGCCGCGAGCAGCAGCGCCACGCAGGCCAGCATCACCGGCACCGCCCGCCGCTGCACCCGGCGCACCGTCCGGGAGAAGAACCCCTCGTCCGGGACGGGCCCGCCGGGCGCCTTGATCCGCCGCCCCATGAAGCCCAGCAGCGCCGGAATCAGCGTCAGCGCCGCCGCCACCGCGATCACCACCACGCTCACGCCGGCCGCCGCGACCGCCCGGAACACCGGGCTGGTGAACACGAACAGGCCGCTCAGCGCCACCGCCACCGTCAGCCCCGAGAACGCCACCGTCCGGCCGGCCGTCGCGGACGTCCGCTCCACCGCCTGCGCGATCGTCGCGCCCAGGCCGCGTTCCTCGCGGAAACGGTTCACCATCAGCAGCGCGTAGTCGATCGACAGGCCCAGGCCCAGCACCGTCGCGATCGGCAGGACACTGGTGTCGATGTCCATGATCCGGCTGAACCCGAACATCGCCAGCAGCGCGCCGCCCACCGACGCCACCGCCCCGATCCCCGGCAGGCCCGCCGCGGCCAGCCCGCCGAACACCAGCACCATCACGATCAGGGTGAGCGGCAGCGTCACGATCTCCCCGAAGCGGGTGTCCTTCGCGGTCTGGTCCTTCACCTCCTGCTGCAGCACCGGATCGCCGCCGACCACCGTGTGCGCGCCGTCCGCGGTGATCCGCTCCAGCCGGTCCGTCACCGCGCTCAGCTGCTTCGCCGACGCGCCGTCCGCCATCCGCACGGTCACCAGCGACGCCCTGCCGTCGTCCGCGCTCAGCCGGCCGCCCGTCGAGTACGTGTCCGCCACCGAGAGGACGCCGGACAGCTTCGCCACCTCGGAACTCGCCTGCTGGACGGCCGACTTGACGCCTTCGTCCGCCACCTGCGGACCGTCCACCACCGCCGTCACGGTGCCCTGCGCCGGGTCCGCGGCCTGGACCACCGCCGCCCCCCGCGCCGACTCCGACCCACCGCCGCCCGTCCCCGCCACCGAGCCCTCGAACACCCGCCCGCCGATCAGCACCCCCACCACGAGCACCGCCGCCCACACCCCCAGCACCCAACGCCGGTGCCGGAAACACACCCGCCCAAGCGCGGCCAACCGGCCACGAACCTGGGAAACCTGGACCTCTGCTACTGCATTGGAGCGAGAGCTGCGCATGCGGGGAGCCTTTCGGACAACTCACCCCAAGGTATGCGCGACCACCCAAACGTTCTATAGCCGGACGATGAGCCTCATCTCACAATTCCCTTCACATAAACGCCACTTAAGCTCCTCAGTTCCCACCCTTTGACCCGACGCGGGACGCGACGGACGCGACGGGACGCGACTGCGGGCGCAAAAACAGGAACCCCCCGCCCAGGCAAGCCTGGACAGGGGGTCCCTGTTGAGTCAGCAGTCAGCTACTCCGAAGCGAGAGCGTTCAGCTCTGGCCACCGGCCAGCTTCTCCCGCAGAGCGGCAAGCGCCTCGTCGGACGCCAGCGCGCCCGAGCCCTCGTCGCTGCTGGAGGAGTACGAGCCGCCACCGGACACCGGGGCCTCCTCGCCGGCCTCGGCGGCAGCAGCCGCGTCCGCCTCGCGGGACTTGATGACCTGGGCCTGGTGCTGCTCGAAGCGGGACTGGGCCTCGGCGTACTGCCGCTCCCACTCCTCGCGCTGCTTCTCGAAGCCGGGCAGCCAGTCGTTCGCCTCGGGGTCGAAGCCCTCCGGGTAGATGTAGTTGCCCTGGTCGTCGTACGAGGCAGCCATGCCGTACAGGGTCGGGTCGAACTCGACCGACGCCGGGTCGGCACCGAGGGACTCGTTGGCCTGCTTCAGCGAGAGGCTGATGCGACGACGCTCGAGGTCGATGTCGATGACCTTGACGAAGATCTCGTCGCCGACCTGGACGACCTGCTCCGGGATCTCGACGTGGCGCTCGGCCAGCTCGGAGATGTGGACCAGGCCCTCGATGCCCTCGTCCACGCGGACGAACGCACCGAACGGAACCAGCTTGGTGACCTTACCCGGCACGACCTGGGAGATCTGGTGCGTGCGGGCGAACTGCTGCCACGGGTCCTCCTGGGTCGCCTTCAGCGACAGGGAGACACGCTCGCGGTCCATGTCGACGTCGAGAACCTCGACGGTGACCTCCTGGCCGACCTCGACAACCTCGTTCGGGTGGTCGATGTGCTTCCAGGACAGCTCGGAGACGTGCACCAGGCCGTCGACGCCGCCGAGGTCCACGAACGCACCGAAGTTGACGATCGAGGAGACGACGCCGGAGCGGACCTGGCCCTTCTGCAGGGTGGTGAGGAAGGTCTGGCGGACCTCGCTCTGGGTCTGCTCGAGCCAGGCGCGGCGGGACAGGACCACGTTGTTGCGGTTCTTGTCCAGCTCGATGATCTTCGCCTCGAGCTCCTTGCCCACGTAGGGCTGGAGGTCGCGGACACGACGCATCTCGACCAGCGAGGCCGGGAGGAAGCCGCGGAGGCCGATGTCGAGGATGAGACCACCCTTGACGACCTCGATGACGGTACCGGTGACGATGCCGTCCTCTTCCTTGATCTTCTCGATCGTGCCCCAGGCGCGCTCGTACTGCGCACGCTTCTTGGACAGGATCAGGCGACCCTCCTTGTCCTCCTTCTGGAGAACCAGGGCCTCGATGTTGTCGCCGACCGCGACAACCTCGTGGGGGTCGACGTCGTGCTTGATCGAGAGCTCGCGGGACGGGATGACACCCTCGGTCTTGTAACCGATGTCGAGGAGCACCTCGTCACGGTCGACCTTCACGATGACGCCCTCAACGATGTCGCCGTCGTTGAAGTACTTGATGGTCTCGTCGATGGCGGCGAGGAAGGCCTCGGCGTCGCCGATGTCGTTGACCGCAACCTGCGGGGTGGTGCTGACAGAGGTGTCGGTGGGGCTCGTCATTAGGAAAAGGGCTCCGGTACGGACATGAAGTCGTAGTAATGCCACGCGGAGGGCCCTGATCGCTCCCACCGAAAGCCGTACAGGCCAGAAAACGGCCACCGAAACGATTCCGTCAACGGGAATCCCGGTGTCCGTCTGACGACCGTGGGGTCTTCGACAGATGCGAGCGCGACCTGCTCCGTCCGAGGCGCGCAGGCCCGCAGCGCAACTTGTAGCATACGGGGACACCCGGACACGGTCAATGCCGAAGTCGGCGAGACCGGTAGAGGCCGGGACGGATCAGGCCATATTCTCCGAAGGCGCACCTCGCGGTGGCTCGAACACCGGCCCTACTCCCCGGATGCCACAGCCCGACCCGATCCCGCCAGGGACCGGTTCCGCGGCAGCGGCGCTTCCGCATTCCATACCTTACTTGACGTCCTCCCCCGGCCCGCGCCGGGGGCTTCCGGTCGCACCGGCGGCGCAGGGCTCGCACCCGGTACCGCTGCCGGTGTCCCGATGGGTTCCCGCTTCCACGAGCCGCGCCCGGCGTGGGGTTGCCACGCCCGGTCTCACCGGCCCTCCACGGGCGTTTGACCTGTCCGCCCGCCCGGCGGCCAGGATGTTTCGGGCAGCGTTCAGATCACGGTCGTGAACGGCCCCGCACGCCACGCACGTCCACTCCCGTACCGCAAGAGGCTTCGGGCCGTCGTGCGCACCACAGGCCGAACAGACCTGGGAGGTCGGCTCGAACCGGCCGACGATCCCAACGGTCCGGCCGTACCGGGCCGCCTTCTCCTCGATCATTCGCCGGAAGGTCGCCCAGCCGGCATCGTGGACGGACTTCGCCAATCTGCCCCGGGCCAGGCCCCGCACGTTCAAGTCCTCCAGGTACACCGCTTGGTTCTCACGGACCAGCCTGGTGGACTCCTTGTGCAGCCAGTCCCTACGGGAATCGGCCACCCTGGCATGCGCCTTGGCAAGCTTCCGCCGGGCCTTGGCCCGGTTCCTCGAGCCCTTGGCCTTGCGGGAGAGCGCCCGCTGCGCCGACTTCAGCCTCCTCTCCGCCCTGCGCAGAAAGCGCGGGTTGTCGATCACTGCGCCGTCGGAACAGACGGCATGGGCAGCCAGCCCCAGATCGATCCCGACCTCCCGGTCCGTCTCCGGCAGGAGGGTGGGTTCCGTGTCCACCACGAAGCTCGCGTGGTAGCGCCCTGCCGCGTCGAGCACCACCGTCACCGAGGACGGATCCGCAGGCAGCCTCCGCGACCACCTCACCCGCACATCGCCGATCTTCGCCAGGTTCAGCTTCCCGTTCGGCCGGATTCGGAACCCGTTGCGGGTGAACCGCAGCGACTGCCGGCTGTCCTTCCTCGACTTGAACCTCGGGGGCCCGACCCGACGCCCAGCCCGTCCACCGGACTGCGAATCGAAGAAGGCCCGGTAGGCCGCGTCCAGATCCCGCAAGGACTGGATCAGCGGGTCCACGCCCACCGATGCCAGCCACGCCCGCTCCGGTGTCTGCTTGGCCCGTGTGATCACGCGTTTCTGCAGGTCCGCGCTTCTCGGACAGGGCTGCCCGGACCTCCTCGCCTCCTGCCGCACGGCCAAGGCATCGTTGAACACCACCCGCGCGCAGCCGAACGTCCGCGCCAGCGCCGCACGCTGACCGACCGTCGGATACAGGCGGAACGAATACCGCAGGTGCACCTGGCCAAGCTACCGCCGGCCGCCGACAGCACACGCTGCTCAAACCTGCGAGGATCACCACGGAGCCCAGCTGCTCCGACTCAACAGCCCGTTCCTCCCCGGCCAGGACCGGGGCATCACCGGAGATTCCAGATGACGGATTCAATGCCCCGCGACTACGACCCCGCCGAGTACGACGTCCCGAGCGCCTACCAGGGCGACGCCGAGCAGGACGAGGACGGCGACGAGGCGCTCCGGCGGGAGGCCGGGGAGGTGGAGTCGAGCCGGGCGAGCCGGCACTGGTGGGACCGGAACGCGGACGAGTACCAGGACGAGCACGGGGAGTTCCTGGGCGACGACCGGTTCACCTGGTGCCCGGAGGGCGTGGACGAGGCCGAGGTGCGGCTGCTCGGCGAGCCGGCGGCGCTGAAGGGCGCGGACGTGCTGGAGATCGGGTCGGGCGCGGCGCAGTGCTCGCGCTGGCTGGCCGCGCAGGGCGCCCGGCCGGTGGCGCTGGACATCTCGTACCGGCAGTTGCAGCACTCGCGGCGGCTCGACCTGGGCCGCGGCCTGGAGCCGGTCGCGGTGGTGCAGGCGGACGGCGCGGTGCTGCCGTTCGCGGACGGCTCGTTCGACCACGCGTGCTCGGCGTACGGCGCGGTGCCGTTCAGCGCGGACACGGCGCGGCTGATGCGCGAGGTGCACCGGGTGCTGCGGCCGGGCGGGCGGTGGGTGTTCTCGGTGACGCACCCGATCCGCTGGGCGTTCCCGGACGAGCCGGGCGAGGAGGGCCTGACGGCGTCGTCCTCGTACTTCGACCGGACGCCGTACGTGGAGCAGGACGAGCAGGGCGTGGCGACGTACGTCGAGCACCACCGGACGGTGGGCGACCGGGTGCGGGAGCTGGTCGGGGCCGGGTTCTCGCTGGTCGACCTGATCGAGCCGGAGTGGCCGGAGGAGCTGGAGCAGGAGTGGGGCGGCTGGAGCCCGCTGCGCGGCCGGCACATCCCCGGGACGGCAATCTTCGTCGCCCGCCGGAACGGCTGACGGTGCGCGCCGGGGGGCTCGAACTGCCCGTCCGCACCGCGCTGTTGCCGCTCGCGGCGGCGCTGGAGGAGCACGGCGCGGCGGTGCTGTCCGCGCCGCCCGGCACCGGAAAGACGACGCTGGTGCCGCTGGCGCTGGCGGGCCTGCTGGACGCTTTCCCTGGCCCGCCGCGCCGGGTGCTGGTCGCCGAGCCGCGCCGGCTGGCGGTGCGGGCGGCGGCCCGGCGGATGGCCTGGCTGCAGGGCGAGCAAGTTGGCGGCCGGGTCGGGTTCACGGTGCGCGGCGAGCGCCGGGTCGGCCCGGAGACCCGGGTCGAGGTGGTCACCACCGGCGTCCTGTTGCAGCGTCTGCAGCGCGATCCCGAACTGCCGGGCGTGGACACGGTGGTGCTCGACGAGTGCCACGAGCGGCACCTGGACGCGGACACCGCGCTGGCGTTCCTGCTGGACGTCCGGGCGGCGCTCCGCCCGGAGCTGCGGCTGCTGCTGGCCTCGGCGACCGCCGACACCGACGCCTGGGCCGAACTGCTGGGCGGCGCACCGGTGGTGGCCGCCGAGGGCGTCTCGCACCCGGTGGCGACGGTGTGGGCGCCGCCGCCGGCCGCGGTCCGTCCGCCGCAGGGGACGCGGGTCGATCCGGCGCTGCTGGAGCACGTCGCGGCGACGGTCCGCCGGGCGCTCGCCGAGCGCACCGGGGACGTGCTGTGCTTCCTCCCGGGCGTGGGCGAGATCGCCCGGGTGGCCGGGCAGTTGGCCGGTGTCGAGGTGCTGCAGCTGCACGGGCAGGCGCCGCAGTCCGTGCAGGACGCGGCGCTCGCGCCGGGCGCCGCGCGGCGGGTGGTGCTGGCCACCTCGGTCGCCGAGTCCTCGCTGACGGTGCCGGGCGTGCGGGTGGTGGTGGACTCCGGGCTGACCCGGGAGCCGCGCACCGACCACGCCCGCGGCCTGTCCGGCCTGGTCACCGTCCGCACCTCGCTGGCCGCCGCCCGGCAGCGGGCCGGCCGGGCCGGGCGCGAGGCCCCGGGCACGGTGTACCGGTGCTGGGCGGAGGTGGAGGACGCCCGCGCGGCCCGCTTCCCGACGCCCGAGATCGCGCTCGCCGACCTGACTTCGTTCGCCCTGCAGGCCGCCTGCTGGGGCGACCCGGACGCCGCCGGCCTCACCCTTCCCGACCCGCCGCCCGCCGGGGCGATGGCCGCCGCCCGCGACACGCTGCGCGCGCTGGACGCGGTGGACGCCGACGGCCGCCCCACCGACCGCGGCCGGACGATCGCCCGCACCGGCCTGCACCCCCGCCTCGCCCGCGCGCTGCTGGACGGCGCCGCGGCCGTCGGTCGGCGGCGCGCCGCCGAGCTGGTCGCGTTGCTGTCCGAGGAGCCGCCGCGCGCCCTCGGCGACGACCTCGCGCAGATCTGGCGCACCGTCAGGCAGGGCGACGACCCGTACGCGCGCCGCTGGAAGGAGGAGACCCGCCGGCTGGAACGCGGCCTGGAACAGCACCGGGAGGGCGGCCTCTCCGACGCCGCCGCGGCCGGGCTGGTGGTCGGCCTGGCGTACCCGGAGCGGCTGGCAAGGGCCCGGGAGGGCGGCGACGGCGCGTACCTGATGGCCTCCGGGACGGCCGCCCAGGTGCAGGGCGGCTCGCGGCTGCCGGCCGGCGGGTGGCTGGCGATCGCGGTGGCCGACCGTCCGGCCGGTTCGCCGTCGGCGCGGGTGCTGCGGGCGGTGGCGATCGACGAGGCGACGGCCCGCCGGGCGGGCGCGCCGCTGCTGGACGGGCGGGAGGAGGTCGGCTGGTCGGCCCGGCAGCGGGAGGTGACGGCCCGTCGGGTGGAGACCCTCGGCGCGGTCGAGCTCGCCGCGGTGCCGCTGGCCTCGCCCGATCCGGCGCTGGTCCGCAAGGCGCTGCTGACCGGTCTCGAACGGGAGGGCGTGTCCGCGCTGTTGAGCTGGCCGCCCGCTGCGGCGGGGCTGCGCGAGCGGCTCGCCTTCCTGCACCGCACCCTGGGCGGGGTGTGGCCGGACGTGGGCGACGCCGCGCTGCTGACCGCCGCCGAGCAGTGGCTGGAGCCGGAACTCTCCCGGGCCCGCCGCCGCGCCGACCTGGAGCGGATCGACACCGCCGCCGCGCTGCAACGCCTGCTGCCGTGGGCGAGCGGCCAGGCGGGCCGGTTGGACGAGCTCGCCCCGGAGCGGATCACCGTGCCCACCGGCAGCCGGATCCGGGTCGACTACACGGGCGACCGGCCCGTCCTCGCCGTCAAGCTCCAGGAGCTGTTCGGCTGGGACGCCGCCCCGGCCCTCGCCGACGGCCGCGCCCCGCTCACCGTCCACCTGCTCTCCCCCGCCGGCCGCCCGGCCGCCGTCACCGGCGACCTGGCCGCGTTCTGGCACGAGGGCTACCGCGCCGTCCGCGCCGACCTGCGCGGCCGCTACCCCCGTCACCCCTGGCCGGAGGACCCGACGACGGCCGAGCCCACCCGCCGGGCGAACCCGCGCAGGTGACCGGGGCCGGACAGGCCCTACCGCCAGTCCTCCGCGAGGGCGGCCATGTCGATGTCGTCGATCCATTCGTCGCCGTACCGCAGCACCTGTCGGCGGACGCCCTCGACCTTGAACCCGGCCTTCTCGTAGGCCCGTTGGCCGCGCCCGTTGAAGGCGTAGACGCCCAGCGAGACCCGGTTCAGGCCGATGGCGCGGAGGGCGTGGTCGGTGGCCATCCGGACGGCCTCGGTGCCGAAGCCGCGGTCGCGGCCGTCGGGGCCGATGCAGATGCGCAGGTTGCAGGAGCGGTTGGCCTCGTCCCACTCGTTGAGGACGACCTCGCCGACGCCGCGGCCGGTCGACCTGTCGACGATGATCAGGTCGAGTCGGTCGGTCTGCTCGTTGCGCGTGGAGTACCACTCGACGATGCGCTTCTCCATCGCCTCGTCCCACTCGGGCGCGACGGGCGTGTACACGGGCGAGGTGTAGCGCAGCACGTCCGGGTCGTCGAGCATGACGCGCAGCCAGGGAAGGTCCTCCTCGGCGTTGACCGGCCGGAGGACGATCCGCTCCCCCTCCAGTGTCGGCTTGTCAGCGAACGTGGCGGTGGGAGTGGGAAGTTGATCAGTCATTCGGCCAGTCTCCGAGCCCCGGGCGGGCCCCTGCAAACGATTTAGCCGCTCGCGGGGGCCGCCGCCCGGGCCGGTGACGGCTCAGTGGGCGGCCGCCTCCCAGTTCGCGCCGACGCCGACGGAGACGTCGAGCGGGGCGCGCAGCGGGTAGGCGGCGGCCATCTGCTCGCGGACCAGGGTCTCGACCTGCTCGCGTTCGCCGGGGGCGAGTTCGAGGACGATTTCGTCGTGCACCTGGAGGAGCATCCGGGAGGTGAGGCCGGCGGCGCGCAGGGCCTCGTCGACCCGGAGCATGGCGATCTTGACGATGTCGGCGGCGGAGCCCTGGATGGGGGCGTTGAGGGCCATCCGTTCGGCCATCTCGCGGCGCTGACGGTTGTCGCTGGTGAGGTCGGGCAGGTAGCGGCGGCGGCCGAGCAGGGTCTCGGTGTAGCCGACCGCACGGGCCTCCTCGACCACGTTGTGCAGGTAGTCGCGGACGCCGCCGAAGCGCTCGAAGTAGGTGTCCATCAGGCCCTGGGCCTCGGCGGGCTTGATGCCGAGCTGCTGGGAGAGGCCGTACGCGGACAGGCCGTAGGCGAGGCCGTACGACATGGCCTTGATCTTGCGGCGCATCTCGGCGTCGACCGCGTCGGGGGCGACCGAGAAGACCTGGGAGGCGACGGTGGTGTGCAGGTCCTCGCCGGAGGCGAAGGCCTCGATCAGGGCTTCGTCCTCGGAGAGGTGCGCCATGATGCGCAGTTCGATCTGCGAGTAGTCGGCGGTGAGCAGCGACTCGTAGCCCTCGCCGACCACGAAGGCGCGGCGGATGGCGCGGCCCTCCTCGGTGCGGACCGGGATGTTCTGCAGGTTCGGGTCCTGGGAGGAGAGCCGGCCGGTGGCGGCCACCATCTGGTTGAAGGTGGTGTGGATGCGGCCCTGCGGGGAGACGGTCTTGAGCAGGCCCTCGACGGTGGTGCGCAGCTTGGCCTGGTCGCGGTGGCGGAGCAGGATGACCGGCAGTTCGTTGTCGGTCCGGGTGGCGAGCCAGGTGAGGGCGTCGGCGTCGGTGGTGTACCCGGTCTTGATCTTCTTGGTCTTGGGCAGGCCGAGGTCGCCGAACAGGATCTCCTGGAGCTGCTTGGGCGAGCCGAGGTTGAACTCGCGGCCGGCGGCGGCGTGCGCCTCTTCGACGCAGCGCTGGATCTCGGCGGCGAACTGCGCCTCCAGGCCCTGCAGCCAGGCGCGGTCGGCGGCGATGCCGTAGCGCTCCATCCGGGCGAGCAGTTCGGCGATGGGCAGTTCCATGTCGTGGAACAGCTTGGCGGCGCCGACCTCGTCGAGCCGGGTGTCGAAGAGTTCGGCGAGGTCGTGGACGGCGCGGGCCTCGGTCATCAGGGCCTGGGCGCCGGCCGTCGGGTCGGGCTCGTCGGAGTCGAAGCTGAGCTGGCCGGTCTCGGCCTGCGCGGCGGCGGGGGCGAGCGAGCGGGCCAGGTACTCCTCGGCGAGGACGTCGAGGGTGAAGGTGCGGCGGCCGGGCTTCTCCAGGTAGGCGGCGAGCGCGGTGTCGGCGCTGACGCCGGCGAACTGCCAGCCCTGTTCGGCGAAAGCGCGCATGACCTGCTTGGCGATGTGCAGGGCCTTGGGGCGGTCGGCGTCGGCGAGCCAGGCGGTGAACGCCCGGTCGTCGTCCTCCTCCAGTGCGGCGGGGTCGAACCAGGCGGCGGCGGTGCCGGTGGCGAGTGCGACCTGCTTGACCTGGCCGCTGCCGAGGGCCCACGCGTAGTCGGCGGCGAGCGCGGTGCGTCCGCCCTTGCCGGTGTGCTCCTCAAGCCAGGCGGTGAGCGCGCCGGGGACGGTGAGCAGGTCGCCCTCGACGGCGGGGCCGGTGGGCATCTCGACGGCGGCGCTCTCGGCGTCGGCCGGGTCGATGCCGGCCACCCGGTCGCGGAAGTTGGGGTTGCGGAACTCCAACGCCTCCATCAGCCGGGCGATTTCCTCCCGGTCGAACGGCGTGCGCTCCAACTGCGGGACGGTGAGCGGGAGTTCGACGTCCCGCACGAGCTCGGTGAGGACCCGGTTGCGCTTGACGGAGTCGAGGTGCTCGCGCAGCTTCTCGCCGATCTTGCCCTTGACCTCGTCCGCGCGTTCGACCAACTCCTCGAAGGAGCCGAACTGGTTGACCCACTTCGCGGCGGTCTTCTCGCCGACGCCGGGGATGCCGGGCAGGTTGTCGGACGGGTCGCCGCGCAGCGCGGCGAGGTCGGGGTACTGGTCGGGGCGCACGCCGTACTTCTCGGCGACCGCGTCGGGCGTGTAGCGCTTCATCTCCGAGACGCCCTTGGTCGGATAGAGCACCGTGACGTGCTCGTTGACCAGTTGCAGCGAATCCCGGTCGCCGGTGACGATGAGGACCTCGAAGCCCTCGGCCGCGGCGGCGGTGGCCAGGGTGGCGATGATGTCGTCGGCCTCGAAGTTCTCGGCGGTGATCCGCGGGATCCGCATGGCGTCGAGGAGTTCGCCGATCAGCGGGATCTGGCTGCGGAACTCGTCGGGCGTCTTGGCGCGGTTGGCCTTGTACTCGGGGAACTCGGCGGCGCGGAAGGTCTGTCGGGACAGGTCGAAGGCCACTGCGAGGTGGGTGGGCGCTTCGTCCCGGACGGTGTTGACCAGCATCGAGGTGAAGCCGTACACCGCGTTGGTGTGCTGGCCGGTGGTGGTGGAGAAGTTCTCCACCGGCAGGGCGAAGAAGGCCCGGTAGGCCATCGAATGCCCGTCCAGCAGCATCAGCCGGGGCCGGCCGGCCGCACTCTTGCTCGCACCCTGTGTCGCCACGTCACGTCCTGTTCCTGCCGGATTGCACTGCCGTCCCCGATCCTATGGCCCGGGGCCGACATCCCCCGGCGCGGCGCGGAGCACCTGCCTACCGACGGGTAGACAGTCGTACGATCGACGCGCATCAACGGAGTGAACCCCGAACAGGAGCACCATGACCGACGCGGCGCCCGTACTGAACGTGCCCCAGGACGTGCTGGACCACTTCGCGAAGCTGGGGGTGAGCCCGGAGACCTTCTCAGGCGGGCACCTGGGCGAGAAGCTGGGCATCACCATCGTCGAGGCCTCCCCGGACCGGGTGGTGGGCACCATGCCGGTGGAGGGCAACCAGCAGCCGTACGGGCTGCTGCACGGCGGGGCGTCGGCGGCGCTGGCGGAGACGCTGGGGTCGATCGGCGCGATGCTGCACGCGGGCCCGGGCCGGTACGCGGTGGGCGTGGACCTGAACGCCACCCACCACCGTTCGGCCACCTCCGGCCTGGTGACGGGCGTGGCGACGGCGGTGTTCAAGGGCCGTACCGCGGCGACCTACGAGATCGCGGTGACGGACGACACCGGACGCCGGATCACCAGCTGCCGGCTGACCTGCATGCTGCGCGACCTGTAGACCTCCGAACGGGCCCCGGAGCGGGCCGTCGAACGGGCTCCCCCGGAGGGGCCCGAATGTCTCAACTCCCCACGCGCCCCCTGGGTTTGGCCGCTCCCCGACAGGGGCACTCTCGGCTGGACGAGGGGGCGCCGCCATGTCCGCAGAACCGACGGGCGAGCCAGGGGGGTTCCTCGGCCCGGTGGAGCCGGGCGAGGGCACCTGGACGCAGCTGAGGCTGTACACCGAGCAACCGCCACGCCTGCTGAGCGGCCGCGTGAGGGCCCTGCTGGCAGCCGTTCTGATCCTGCTGGCCCTGCTGCTGACCGTGCGTCACGCGATCAACAGGCCTGGTCCCGCGGCGAGTTCGGCCCCGCCGCCGAACGTTCCGTTCCCCTCGCAGTCCGTCCGCTTCGAGTACGGGGGCCGGCTGCCGGCCTGGGAGGACTCGCTCGCGCTGTCGCTGACGGTGCACAACACCGGGCCGGCGCCGGTGGACGTGCTGGGCGTGAGCCAGGGCTACCGCGGCCTGTCCGTGGTGGTGTCGGGCTGGCTGCCGCAGACGGTGCCGCCGGGTCGGACCATTTCGCTGCGGGTCGGCCTGCGGGTGACGGACTGTCCGACCGCCCCGGCGGACGCCGCGCAGCCCGAGCTGGATGTCACGCTGCGTAACAATCGCGGGATGCAGACGGTCAGCCAGATCCTGGGCGACGCGTACGCCCGCGACCTGTCCGTGGCGCTGCACGCCACCTGCGACGCACCCGATAATCGGACGCCGACGACCAGCCCGACGATTGCGGACACACCTGTTCGATAAGCGGAGTTTCCGCGCGCCACCAGGGAGTTGGGAACGTCAACCATTCGCCCCGCCGGGCAGGGACCGGAATCTCCAGCCCCACCTGCGGTTTCTCGACCACGTTCTGAGATCAACTTCCGGCGTGGTCATAACAAGAGAATCACAGCCCTCTCGCCCCTCTGCCCGAGCCGCCGCGCCCGGTCTAGAGTCACGCCCAGTCACCGGCTGTCCGATTACCGGGCTCGGTAGACGCGTTCCGGCACCGCCAGCCCTGGGCGCGTGTCTTCCATTGCAGAAGGAGACCACTCGTCGTGCGAAAGAGCTCACTGCTTGTCGTGACCATTGCAGTTACCGGAGCGCTCACCCTGTCGGCCTGTGGCTCGCGCGGCGCCAAGTCCGGCTCCGAGAACGCGGGCGGCACCACCAAGGTGGTCATCGGCGTGGACGCCCCGCTCAGCGGCAAGCTGTCCGCGCTGGGCCTGGGCATCAAGAACTCCACCGACCTGGCCGTCAAGAAGGCCAACAAGGAGAACCTGGTCCCCGGCGTCACCTTCGCGCTGGAGTCCAAGGACGACCAGGGCAACCCGAACACCGGCGGCCAGAACGCCACCGCCCTGGTGGGCATGAAGGACGTCGTCGGCGTGGTCGGCCCGCTGAACTCCAGCGTCTCGCTGACCATGCAGAAGATCTTCAGCGACGGCAAGCTGACCCAGATCTCCCCCTCCAACACCACCCCGGACCTCTCGCTCGGCCCGGACTGGACCAGCGGCAAGTACACCCGCCCGTACCCCACGTACTTCCGCACCGCCACCACCGACATCGTGCAGGGCCGGTACGCCGCCCAGTACATGTTCAACGACGCCAAGAAGACCAAGGTCTTCGTCCTCGACGACAAGAAGACCTACGGCGCGGGCCTGGCGGCCATCTTCCAGGACGAGTTCAAGAAGCTCGGCGGCACCGTGGTCGGCACCGACCACATCAGCCCCGACGACAAGGACTTCTCCGCGGTCGCCACCAAGGTCGCCTCCTCCGGCGCCGAGGCGGTGTACTACGGCGGCGAGTACCCGGAGGGCGGCCCGCTCTCCGACCAGATCAAGAAGGCCGGGGCGAAGATCCCGCTGATGGGCGGCGACGGCCTGGTCGACCCCGAGTTCATCAAGCTCTCCAACAACAACAGCGAGGGCGACCTGGCCACCTCGGTCGGCGCCCCGGTCGAGCAGCTGGACTCCGCCAAGGCCTACATCGCCGACTACACCGCGGCCGGCTACAAGGACGGCTACTCCGCGTACGGCGGCTACTCGTACGACGCCGCCTGGTCGATCATCCAGGCCGTCAAGGCCGCGGTCGAGCACAACGGCGGCAAGGTGCCCGACGACCTGCGCACCAAGGTGCTGGCCGAGATGGCCAAGGTGAGCTTCACCGGCGTCGGCGGCCAGGTCTCCTACGACCAGTACGGCGACACCACCAACAAGCAGCTCACCGTGTACACCGTCAAGGGCCCCGACTGGAAGCCGATCAAGACCGGCACCTACACCGGCTGATCTCTCCCTGCACCAGCCGCTGTCCGGCGGGGGGCGCCACAAGTGCCCCCCGCCTCCTCATACCCCTAACCACGGAGGCCCGCGGTGCACGAACTGCCGCAAAATCTGGCCAACGGGCTGATGCTCGGCCTGATGTACGGCCTGATCGCCATCGGGTACACGATGGTCTACGGCATCGTCCAACTCATCAACTTCGCCCACGGCGAGATCTTCATGATCGGCGGCTTCGGGGCCCTGACCGCCTTCGCGGCGCTGCCGCACGGCACTTCGCTCTGGCTGGCCCTGCCGGTCATGATCATTGGCGGCGTGATCGCCTCCGTGCTCACCGCCACCGCCGCCGAGCGGTTCGCCTACCGGCCGCTGCGCGGCGCGCCCCGGCTGGCCCCGCTGATCACCGCGATCGGCCTGTCCATCGCCCTGCAGCAGGTGGTCTGGGCGTTCTACCCGGGCGCCAAGAAGGCCATCACCTTCCCGCAGTTCCAGGGCGACACCGTCGACCTCGGCCTGTTCAACCTCCAGCGCAACGACCTGTTCCTGCTGGCCGCCGCTCCGCTGTGCATGCTGATCCTGGCCTCCTTCGTGCGTTTCACCCGCACCGGCCGGGCCATGCAGGCGACCGCGCAGGACCCGGACACCGCGAAGCTGATGGGCATCAACACCGACCGCATCATCGTGATCGCCTTCGCGCTGGGCGCGGCCTTCGCCGCCATCGCGGCCGTGGCGCACGGACTGCGGTACGGCCAGGTCGACTTCATGATGGGCTTCATCGCCGGCCTGAAGGCCTTCACCGCCGCCGTCCTGGGCGGCATCGGCAACATCTACGGCGCGATGCTCGGCGGGCTGGTCCTCGGCATCGCCGAATCGCTGGCCACCGCGTACATCCAGAACGTCCCCGGCATGCACCAGCTCGGCGGCGGCGCCTGGGCCAACGTGTGGGCGTTCGTCCTGCTGATCGTCGTGCTGCTGGTCAGGCCACAGGGTCTGCTCGGCGAGCGCGTCGCGGATCGGGCGTGAGCAGCATGACCACAACTTCCCACGAGACGACGCCCGTTCTGCGCCTTCCCGGCACTGCGGCGCTCGCCGCGACGGTGGCCGGCGGGGTGCTCGCCGCCGCGTCCGCGGCGATGTCCTGGACCTGGACCGACGCGTTCCCCGGCGACCTCACCTACTACGGCTCCCCGGCCGGCCTGCAGTGGCTGGCACTGGCCGGCGGCCTGCTGACGGTGCTGCTGGCGCTCGCCTCGCGCGCGCTGCCGGGCCTGCGCTGGCTGAGCCCGTCCGGCAGCAACAACGGCGTGCTGTTCGCCGCCCTCGGCACCCTCGCGGTCTGCTGGTACTCGGTGATCGCGATCACCGTCCAGCTCGACGGCCTGGTCAACCTCGACCCGGGCGGCTGGGTCGCCGCGGTCGGCTCGCTGCTCGCCGTGGTCGGCGCGCTCGGCCTGCCGCTGGACCGCCGCACCGCCGTCCAGCAGCCCGCCGTGGCCCGGTGGTGGTACCTGGTCGCCGCGGTCGCCGCCGTGCTGCGGTACGGCCTCGGCGAGGGCTGGGCGCTGAACGCCGTCCCGACCGGGGTGCGGCCGATCGTCACCGAGAACCTGTGGTTCTTCGTCGCGCTGCCGGCCGGCATCGTCGGCTTCAAGCTGTGGCTGCTGCTGAACGCCTGGCTGCGGATCGGCCGGATCGAGCGGCCGCTGCCCGCCGCCCGCGCCCTGCCGTCCTGGGCGGAGATCCTGGTGGTCACCGCGGTGTTCGCGGTCGGCCTGGGCGTGGTCGAGTTCGGCATCTCCACCGAGTACGGCGAGCTGTTCATCGGCTTCCTGCTGCTGGTGGTGTTCGGCACCGCGGCGCTGCTGTCCTCCGGCGTGATCGCCCGGCTGCGCGAACTGACCGTCCGGCACCGGGCGGTGACCACCGGCGCGGCGTTCGCCGCCGCGGGCGCGTTCCCGTTCACCCAGAGCGGCGAGACGTACGTGCTGATCGGCGCGAACATCCTGATCTTCGCGACGGTGGCGCTCGGCCTGAACGTGGTGGTCGGCCTGGCCGGCCTGCTCGACCTCGGCTACGTGGCCTTCCTCGGCGTCGGCGCGTACGCGGCGGCGCTGGTCTCCGGTTCGCCGTACTCGGTGTTCCGCGGCGTGCACGTGCCGTTCCCGGTCGCGGCGCTGATCGGCGCGCTGGCCGCGCTGGTCTTCGGCGTGGTGATCGGCGCCCCGACGCTGCGGCTGCGCGGCGACTACCTGGCGATCGTCACGCTCGGCTTCGGTGAGATCTTCCGGATCGGCATGAACAACCTGGACGGCAAGTCCGGCCCGAGCCTGACCAACGGCCCGAACGGCATCGCGGCGATCCCGGACGTCAACCTGTTCGGCTTCGACTTCGGCCAGCCGCACGACTTCGGCCCGGTGCAGCTCGGCAAGTTCGGCAACTACCTGCTGCTGATGCTGGTGGTCACCGCGATCGTCGTGGTGGTGTTCGGCCGGGTCGCCAACTCCCGGATCGGCCGCGCCTGGGTGGCGATCCGCGAGGACGAGACGGCGGCCGAGGCGATGGGCATCAACGGCTTCCGGGTGAAGCTGATCGCCTTCGCCCTGGGCGCCACGCTGGCCGGTCTGGCCGGTGCGGTGCAGGCGCACGTGTCGGGCGCGGTCTCGCCCGACCAGTACCAGTTCGCCGGGCCGGTGCCGCCGAACTCGGCGTTCCTGCTGGCCGCGGTGATCCTCGGCGGCATGGGCACCATCTCCGGCCCGCTGGTCGGCGCGGCGCTGCTGTTCCTGATCCCGGCGAAGCTCCAGTTCCTGCAGTCCTACCAGCTGCTGGCGTTCGGCATCGCGCTGATCCTGCTGATGCGCTTCCGCCCGGAGGGTCTGATCCCCAACCGGCGGCAGCAGCTGGAGTTCCACGAGGCCGACGTGCCCGCACCGGGCGGCCCGGTCGACGACGCACTCACGAAGGCAGGGGCGTGAGCACCATGACCACCGACACCGCGCCCGCACCGCTCGCCGAACCCGTCCTGGAAGCCTCCGGCGTGGTCATGCGCTTCGGCGGCCTGACCGCCGTCAACCAGGTGGACCTGACCGTCCGCCAGGGCGAGATCGTCGGTCTGATCGGCCCGAACGGCGCCGGCAAGACCACCTTCTTCAACTGCCTGACCGGGCTGTACGTCCCGACCGAGGGCACCGTCACGTACAAGGGCCGGGTGCTGCCGCCCAAGCCGCACCTGGTCACCGAGGCCGGCATCGCCCGGACCTTCCAGAACATCCGGCTGTTCTCCAACATGACGGTGCTGGAGAACGTCCTGGTGGGCCGGCACACCCGCACCAAGGAGGGCCTGTTCTCGGCCATCCTGCGCGGCCCCGGCTACCGGCGGGCCGAACAGGAGAGCCGCGAACGGGCCATGGAGCTGCTGGAGTTCTGCGGCCTGGCCGCGAAGTCCGAGCACCTGGCCCGCAACCTGCCCTACGGCGAGCAGCGCAAGCTGGAGATCGCCCGGGCGCTGGCCTCCGAGCCCGGCCTGCTGCTGCTCGACGAGCCGACCGCGGGCATGAACCCGCAGGAGACCCGGGCCGCCGAGGAGCTGGTGTTCGCGATCCGGGACCTCGGGATCGCGGTGCTGGTGATCGAGCACGACATGAAGTTCATCTTCAACCTGTGCGACCGCACCGCCGTGCTGGTGCAGGGCCAGAAGATCGTCGAGGGCGACCGGGAGACCGTCCAGAACGACGAGCGGGTCGTCGCCGCGTACCTGGGCGAGCCGCTCGAAGGAACCACCACCGCAACGGAGGCCGACCAGTGACCGCTCTGCTGGAGGTCGAGGACCTTCGCGTCGCCTACGGCAAGATCGAGGCCGTCAAGGGCATCAGCTTCACCGTCGAACAGGGCGAGGTCACCACCCTGATCGGCACCAACGGCGCGGGCAAGACCACCACCCTGCGCGCGCTCTCCGGGCTGCTCCGGCCGACCGCGGGCAAGATCCTCTTCGAGGGCTCGGCGATCGACACGGTGCCCGCGCACAAGATCGTCGCGCTGGGCCTGGCGCACTCCCCCGAGGGCCGGCACATCTTCCCCCGGATGACCATCGAGGAGAACCTGCTGCTGGGCGCGTTCCTGCGACGCGACCAGGCGGGCATCGCCCAGGACGTGGAGCGGGCCTGCACGCTGTTCCCGATCCTCGCCGAGCGCCGCAAGCAGGCCGCGGGCACGCTGTCCGGCGGCGAGCAGCAGATGCTGGCGATGGGCCGGGCGCTGATGTCCCGTCCGAAGCTGCTGATGCTGGACGAGCCGTCGATGGGCCTGTCGCCGCTGATGATGCAGAAGATCATGGCGACCATCGTCGAGCTGCGTGCCTCGGGCACCACCATCCTGCTGGTGGAGCAGAACGCGCAGGCCGCGCTGTCGCTGTCGGACCGCGCGTACGTGATGACCACCGGCGAGATCACCCTCTCCGGCACCGGCGCGGAGCTGCTGCGCGACGACACCGTGCGCCGCGCCTACCTGGGCGAGGACTGACGGTACGTCACCACCGCGAGTGCCCCCGCCGGGAATCCGACGGGGGCACTCGTGTGCGCGGTCAACTCTCCGCCGTCTCCGCCTTCTTGCGGTCCTGGGCGGCGCCCTCCTCGATCACGGCCTCGGCGACGGCGGCCATGGTCATCCGGCGGTCCATCGAGGTCTTCTGGATCCAGCGGAACGAGGCGGGCTCGTTCAGCCCGAACTTGGTCTGCAGCACGCTCTTCGCCCGGTCGACCAGCTTGCGGGTCTCCAGGCGCTGCGCGAGGTCCGCGATCTCCTGCTCCAGGGTGCGCATCTCGGTGTAGCGGGAGACCGCCATCTCGATCGCCGGCACCAGGTCGCTCTTGCTGAACGGCTTGACGATGTACGCCATCGCGCCGGCGTCGCGGGCCCGGTCGACCAGCTCGCGCTGCGAGAAGGCGGTGAGCATCAGCACCGGGGCGAGGTGCTGCTCGTGGATCCGCTCGGCGGCGGACAGGCCGTCCAGCACCGGCATCTTGACGTCCAGAATGGCCAGGTCGGGCTTGAGCTCCTCGACCAGCCGGACCGCCGTCTCGCCGTCACCGGCCTCACCGACGACGGTGTAGCCCTCCTCCTCCAGCATCTCCTTGAGATCGAGGCGGATCAGTGCCTCGTCCTCGGCGATGACGATTCGGGTGATCTGGGGCGAGTCGGTGTCAAGCGGCTGGGCCTGCTCGTCGGCGGTGCTCACGGGGCTCCTCGGTCCGGCGGGGTGCTGCATGCACGAGCCTACCCAGACACGGTATGTTTGGTTCACCACGGTGGGGGGTTTGACCTTCGAACCGCTGGGCCCCGATAGCCCAATCGGCAGAGGCAACGGTCTCAAACACCGTCCGGTGTGGGTTCGAATCCCACTCGGGGCACTTCTCCTTCAATTCCAAGGTCACTGACCTTGGGTGCGCGCCGCCGCGGTGACCATCACCACGGCGGCGTCGCCGTCTCCGGCAGTGGCCGTCTCACCGATTGGGACGACGGCCGCCGGCTCAGGACGCCAGGTGCAGTCCGCCGGGCAGCCCCGCCCGGTGGGCGACGGCGGCGGCCTCGCCCCGGGAGGCGACGCCGAGCTTGGCCAGGATGTTGGCGACGTGGAACTTCACCGTGGACTCGCTGATGTGCAGCGCGGCGGCGATGTCCCGGTTGCGGCGGCCCCGGGCGAGCTCGTCGAGGACTTCCAGTTCGCGGGCCTGAAGGCCGTCCAGCGGGCCGCCGGCCGCGGCGGGTTCGGGCAGGGCGAGCGGCAGGTCCACGGTGACGGTGGCGCCCCAGCCGGGGACGGCCTCGACGGTGCTGCGACCGCCCAGCGCGGCGATCCGCTCCGCGGTGCGGTGCACGCCCAGCGCGTCGGCCGCCAGCACGCCGAGGCCGTCGCCGCGCACCACCGCGCGCAGTACGGCGTCCGGCAGGAACTGCCAACCGACGTGCAGCCGCCCGGGCTTCTCCTGGTCGAGCATCACCAGCACGGCGGCCCGGACGGCGTCCCGCGCGGTGTGCGCCAGGTCGGCGGGGACGGAGCGGGCCGCGTCGGCGGGCGGTGCGACGTCGAGGCGGATCCGGGTGTGGCGCAGCAGCGGGCGCAGTTCGCGGACCAGCCGGGCGAACGCGGCGTCGGCGGGTTCCTCGCTGAGGGTGCGGTCCAGGTCGGCGGAGCGGCGCACGTCGAGCAGGGCGGTGACGGCGAGTTCGGTGGCGGCGCGGCGGGCAGTGGCGTCGTCCAGGTCGGCGGAGCGCAGCGGGGCGAGGATGGCGGTGAGCGCGGCGCTGTGGGCGCCGGCGGATTTGGCGATGGCCCAGGCGCGGGCGTTGGCGGAGACCCGGGAGACGGCGGTCTGGGCGGGGGCGGCGTCGGTGGCGCGGTGTTCGGAGTGGGCGACCACCAGGTCCCACAGCTGTTGCAGGATCTCCAGCGCGTCCGCCGCGAGCGGTTCCGCGTCCGACCGGACCAGCACCAGGACGGCGCCCTTCCCGGCCCCGGGCGTGGTGGTGACGACCACCAACGGCCGCTCCTGTCCGGCGAGTTCGGCGATCCCTTGCCACGGTCGGCCGGGCCCGGCCGCGGTCAGCGCGCGCTCGCCGAGCCGGGAGATCACCAGACTGCCGAAGGCGTCGGCGAACTCCGCCGGCCCGACGGTGTGCGCCGGCGAGTACGCGCAGACGCCGCTGAGCTGGGCGGCCGCGACATGCGGGACCAGCGGTTCGAGCACCTCGGACAGCCGCGCCGGCAGGCCGGGGCGGGGTTCGCGCAGCACCTCGACGACACGGGCCAGTGCGTCCTGCGGGCGGGCCCAGGGGGCGGTCTCGTCCATGCCCGTCAGCCTAGTTCGGGCGCCGCCCGACGGCCCTGGCTTTTCGGCCAGGTCGAACTGTCCGAAAGACCGGCCGGACGGCAGCCGCGCGGGGCGCAGGATGGAACACGTCGGAACGAAGCAACTCCTCATGAACCCAAGGACATTGCCATGACCAAGGCCATTGCTTTCGCGCACTACGGCGACCCGGACGTGCTGGGCCCGATCGACCTGGACCTGCCCGAGCCGGGGCCCCGGCAGGTGCGGGTCGCGGTCCGCGCGGTGGGCGTCAACCCGCTGGACCACAAGGTGCGCAGCGGCGCGCTGGACGGCTTCATCCCCGTCGCCTTCCCGGCGGTGCCGGGCTACGAGGTGGCGGGCACGGTGGAGGCGGTCGGCGCCGAGGTGACCGGGTTCGCGATCGGGGACGAGGTGTTCGGTGCGGTGATGGGCGGCGGGTACGCCGAACACGCCCTGGTGGACGTCGAGTTGCTGGCCCGCAAGCCGGCCTCGCTGAGCTGGGCGGAGGCGGCGGCGCTGCCGGTGGCCGCGGAGACCTCCGAGCGGATCCTCGGCGTGCTCGGCGTGCAGCCGGGCGAGACGCTGCTGGTGCACGGCGCGGCCGGCGGTGTCGGCACGCTGCTGCTGCAGTTCGCCCGGGCCCGCGGGATCACCGTGGTGGGCACCGCGAGCGAGGCCAACCACGTGTACCTGCGGGAGTTGGGCGCGATCCCGGTGGCGTACGGCGAGGGCCTGGCCGAGCGGGTGCGGGCGGCCGCCCCGGGCGGGGTGGACCGGGCGCTGGACGCGGCCGGGAAGGCCGACGAGGTGCCGGTGTCGATCGAACTGACCAGCAGCGCGGACCGGGTGCTGACCATCACCTCGCCGATGGCGGCCGAGCAGCACGGCGTCCGCTTCACCGGCGGCGCCGAGGCCGAGCCGTACCACCCGCGGGCGTTCGCGGCCGCGCTGGCGCTGCACGAGGCGGGCACCCTGGTGCTGCCGATCCACCGGGTGCTGCCGCTCGCGGACGCCGCCGAGGCGCACCGGCTCAGCGAGCACGGCCACCTGCGCGGCAAGATCGTCCTGACGGTGTGACACGAAGGGCCGCCCGTACCGGGCGGCCCTTCGGGGGTCAGTTGTCCAGCTCGCCGACGTGGTGCACCCGCACCAGGTTGGTGGAGCCGGCCAGTCCGGGCGGGGAGCCGGCGGTGATCACCACGATGTCGCCGCGCTTGCAGCGGCCGAGGCTCAGCAGCTGGGCGTCGACCTGGGCGACCATCTCGTCGGTGGTGGTGACGAACGGGCCGAGGAACGTCTCCACGCCCCAGGTCAGCGCCAACCGGCTGCGCACGGCGGGCTCGTAGGTGAACGCCAGGACCGGGATCGGCGAGCGGTAGCGGGTCAGCCGGCGGGCCGTGTCGCCGCTCTGGGTGAACGCGATCAGGTACTTGGCGTCCAGGAAGTCGCCGATCTCGGCGGCGGCCCGGGCCACCGCGCCGCCCTGGGTGCGGGGCTTGCTCTTCTCGGTGAGCGGCGGCAGCCCGCCCGCCAGGATCTCGGTCTCGGCGGCCTCGACGATCCGGGCCATCGTCCGGACCGTCTCCACCGGGTACTTGCCGACCGAGGTCTCGCCGGACAGCATCACCGCGTCGGTGCCGTCGAACACCGCGTTGGCCACGTCGGACGCCTCGGCGCGGGTCGGCCGGGAGGCGTTGATCATCGAGTCCAGCATCTGGGTGGCGACGATCACCGGCTTGGCGTTCCGCCTGGCCAGCTTGATCGCCCGCTTCTGGACGATCGGCACCTCCTCCAGCGGGAGTTCGACGCCCAGGTCGCCGCGGGCGACCATCAGTCCGTCGAAGGCGTCCACGATGGAGTCCAGGTTCTCCACCGCCTGCGGCTTCTCGATCTTGGCGATGACCGGAATCCGACGGCCTTCCTCGGCCATGATCCGGTGCACCTCCTCGACGTCCTTCCCGCTGCGCACGAACGACAGCGCGATCAGGTCGGCGCCGGTCCGCAGCGCCCAGCGCAGGTCTTCGACGTCCTTGTCGGAGAGCGCGGGCACGGAGACGGCGACTCCGGGCAGGTTGAGGCCCTTGTGGTCGGAGACCAGGCCGCCTTCGATGACGATGCAGTGCACCCGGGGGCCCTCGACGTGGGTGACCTCCAGGCAGACCCGGCCGTCGTCGACCAGGATCCGCTCCCCGCGCGACACGTCCGCGGCCAGCCCCCGGTAGGTGGTGCCGCAGATCTCCCGGTCGCCCGGGACGTCGTCGGTGGTGATGGTGAACTCGTCGCCGCGTTCCAGCAGCACGGGGCCGTCGGCGAAGGTGCTCAGCCGGATCTTCGGGCCCTGCAGGTCGGCAAGCACCCCGACGCTGCGACCTGTCTCGTCCGAGGCCTTGCGGACCCGGTGGTAACGCTCCTCGTGCTCCGCGTGGGAGCCGTGGCTGAGGTTCATTCGGGCAATGTCCATGCCGGCGTCGACCAGGGCCTTGATCTGGTCGTACGAGTCCGCGGCAGGCCCGAGAGTACAAACGATTTTTGCTCGGCGCATACCTAGCAAGCCTAGGTATTACCGGGCCGTAACAGCACGCTTCCGGCCAGTCGTCCCATGGCAGTTGGCGAAAGATTTGATGAACGGACCGACACAGTCCGGACGATGGGGTACGGGGTGAGCGCGACCGCCCCCGATTGACGCACGGCTGTACGGTCCGCCGGGCCGCCGTCACGGGAGAGTTGCCCAGATCTCACCTGTTGGACAGCTCTCGGGGCTGGTACGGAAGCCGAGAAGAGGGCAGACTGCCACACGCGTTTTCTACGCGCGTCGCGGCGGGTGGCGGGGTGTCAGCCGCTCTTTCGCCGTGCCCGCCTGACGGCCCGTACGCCCGACTTGGAGTCTTGATGTCCCTGAACCGCCGTGACTTCGTCACCCGCTCCGCCGCCACCGCGGCCGGGGCCGCCCTGGCCGGCGGCCTGACCGCCGCCACGGCCACCCCCGCCGCCGCGGCGGACCAGAACCAGGACGAGTCCCGCGGCCGGGGCCCCGTCCCGTTCAAGGCGAGCTTCACCGTGATGGGCACCACCGACCTGCACGGCCACGTCTTCAACTGGGAGTACTTCACCGACTCCGAGTACGACGACAAGGCCCACAACGACGTCGGCCTGGCGAAGATCTCCACCCTGGTCGAGCAGGTCCGCAAGGAGAAGGGCCGCGGCCACACCCTGCTCATCGACGCCGGCGACACCATCCAGGGCACCCAGCTGTCCTACTACTACGCCCGGGTCGAGCCGATCACCGGCAAGAAGGCCCCGCGCCACCCGATGGCCGTCGCGATGAACGCCATCGGCTACGACGCCGCCGCGCTCGGCAACCACGAGTTCAACTACGGCATCCCGCTGCTGCGCGCCTACCAGGACCAGCTGGACTTCCCGCTGCTCGGCGCCAACGCGCTGGACGCCAAGAACGAGAAGCCCGCCTTCCCGCCGTACGTCATCCGCGAGCTGCACCTCGGCCACGGCCGGCCCCTCCGGGTCGGCATCCTCGGCCTCACCAACCCCGGCATCGCCATCTGGGACAAGGCCAACGTCCAGGGCAAGCTGACCTTCCCGGGCATCCCCGAGGTCGCCGCCAAGTGGGTGCCGAAGCTGCGCGCCGCCGGCGCCGACGTCGTCGTCGTCTCCGCCCACACCGGCGCCGACGACCCGTCCTCCTGGGGCGACCAGCTGCCGTACGCCGAGAACGCGGGCGTCACCATGGCCGCCACCGTCCCCGGCATCGACGCGGTGCTGATCGGCCACGCCCACAAGGAGGTGGTCCAGCGCGACGTCGTCAACACCAAGACCGGCAAGACCGTCGTGCTGTCCGAGCCGCTGTGCTGGGGCGAGCGCCTGACCTGCTTCGACTTCGAGGTCGAGTTCGCCCGCGGCCAGTGGACCGTCACCGGCGTCACCTCGCGCCTGCTGAACTCCAACGCCGTCGCCGAGGACCCGAAGATCGTCAAGCTGGTCGACGCCCAGCACAAGAAGGTCGTCGCGTACGTCAACCAGGTCATCGGCACCTGCAAGGAGAGCCTCTCCATCGCCGAGTCCCGGTTCAAGGACACCCCGATCATCGACCTGATCGGCCGCATCCAGGCCGACGCCGTGCGCGACGCGCTGGCCGGCGGCCAGTACGCGAACCTGCCGGTGATCGCCCAGGCCGCGCCGTTCAACCGCACCGCCGTCATCCCGGCCGGCGAGGTCAAGCTGCGCGACGCGGCCGGCCTGTACATCTACGAGAACACCCTGGAGGCCCGCCTCCTGACCGGCGCCCAGATCAAGGACTACCTGGAGTACTCCGCCAAGTACTACGCCCAGGTCGCCCCCGGCGCGCCCATCAACCTGGACACCCTCACCAACCAGGCCAACAACACCCCCGACTACAACTACGACTCCCTGTACGGCGTCAGCTACGACATCGACATCGCGCAGCCGGTCGGCAGCCGCATCGTCAACCTGTCCTACCAGGGCAAGCCGGTCGACCCGACCGCGCAGTTCGTCCTCGCCGTCAACAACTACCGCGCCAACGGCGGCGGCAACTTCCCGCACGTCGCCAAGTCCCAGCAGCTGTGGGCGAACTCCGACGAGATCCGCAACACCATGATCGCCTGGGTCAAGGCCAAGGGCGTCATCGACCCGGCCGACTTCTACGGCCAGTCCGCCTGGCGCCTGGTCCGGGCCGGCGTCCCGGTCTTCTAACCCCCGCCGCTCCAGTGGCCGTTCGGATCGCATCCGGACGGCCACTGGAACCGGGCGGCCGACCGGACCGTCCAACTCGCAACCTTGAAACGGATGTTGAGGGGGACGACAGACATGCGCGGACGAATCGCCATGGCAGCGGCGGCAACGGCCCTGCTACTGACCGGGTGCACCGCATCGTCGGACGGCCCGGCGCCCAGGCCGAGCCTGATCACGGCCTACCCCGAAGCCCACCCCGCCACCGGCGACGCCGCCCGACGGGCCGCCGAAGTGGCGGCCGTCTGGCCGGGCTCGGCCACCCGACAAGCCTGGGAACACGGCTACTTCGCGATCGAGAACACGGTCGAGTGGCTGCCGAAGGACGCGTTCCACAACAACGCCGACAAGACGGCCGACGCCACCGGCCACTTCGACCTCCGAGCCACCCTGCCGGTCGCCGTCTCCGACACCGCCGAAGTGCAGTTCGAGAACGGCGAGCGGACGGTCCTGCCACGACGCTCCGCGAAGGACGTCCTCACCTGGATGACCGACCGCGGCAACACCTGCACCGACCGGTGCGCCGACCCGCTGGCCATCACCGCCGTCCGACCCGGAACCACCACCGTCGCCACCAGCCGGGGCCGAGCCACCATCCCCGTCTGGGAGTTCACCATCGCGGGCTACGACGAGCCGTTCCGCTACCCCGCCGTGCTCTCCCAGGGCCCGGACCGCCCCCCGCACGGCCCCTACACCGAACCCGTCCTGGCATCGGTCTCCCCCGACGGCCTGATCCTCACCGCAGGGGTCGAGCACGGCAGTTGCGACATCCCTGAGCCCGGCGAGGTCTACGAGACCGACCAGGCCGTCGTCCTGATCCCTCCCCGCATCACCCCCGTCCATCTCCCCGAGGGCTGGGCGTGCAACGCGGCCGCGTACACGATCCCCGTCGAGTTCCGCCTCGCCCACCCCCTCGGCACCCGCCCCGTCCTCGGCTTCGACGACGGCCTCCCGCAGTTGCAGCGCGGCAGGGGCTGATTCCCGGAACGAGGGCGGAGCAGCCCGATAGCCTGACCGGATGCTGACCACCGAACGCCTCGTGCTGCGCCCCTGGGAACCCGCCGACCGCGACCGCGCCTTCGACCTGTACTCCCAGTGGGAGGTGGCCCGTTGGCTCGGCCGCGAACCCCGCGCCCTCGCCGAACCGGCCGAGGCGGACGAGATCATCGCCCGCTTCCACTCCCGCTGCACCGCGGACGGCCGGTACGGCGTATGGGCGGTCGAGGTCCGCGAGACCGGCGTGATCGCCGGGACGCTACTGCTGATCCCGATACCGGACGGCAACGGCGAGATCGAGATCGGCTGGCACTTCCACCCGGACAGCTGGGGCCACGGCTACGCGACGGAGGCCGCGGCCGCGATCCGCGACCGCGCCTTCGCCGGCGGACTCACCGAGCTCTACGCCGTCGTCCGCCCGGACAACACTCGCTCGACGGCGGTCTGCCACCGCCTGGGCATGACGCCGCTCGGCCGCACCGACCGCTGGTACGGCACCGAGCTGGAGGCCTTCCGCCTCACCCGCTGACACGGGGAGGGCGAGACGCAGGCTGGCGCAGAAGCCCCTGGTGGTGCTGCCGCCTGCGCCTCGCGCCCTCTCAGAACGGGAAGC
The DNA here is from genome assembly GCF_042732175.1 of Kitasatospora sp. NPDC059795. Classification (NCBI taxonomy): domain Bacteria; kingdom Bacillati; phylum Actinomycetota; class Actinomycetes; order Kitasatosporales; family Streptomycetaceae; genus Kitasatospora; species Kitasatospora sp. NPDC059795. The sequence continues at coordinate 19,603 of NZ_JBHWID010000008.1, read as the reverse complement.
GCGAGCGCCCGTGCTGGATCGAGATCCACTTCACCGTGGTGAACGCGTCCACACTCGTGTCGCCGTTGAGCCGCCCGAGCCCCGAGCTCTTCTGCCCGCCGAACGGCACGATCGGCTCGTCCGCGATCGTCCCGTCGTTGACGTGGATCATGCCGGTGTCGATCCGCTGCGCGAACCGCACACCCCGCTCGATGTCGGCGGTGTGCACCGCGCCGGACAGGCCGAAGGGCGTGTCGTTGGCGATCCGGGCGGCCTCGTCCTCGCCGTCGAACGGGATCAGCAGCGCGACCGGCCCGAAGATCTCCCGTTGCAGGATCGGGGCGTCGGCCGGAATGTCCGTGAGGACCGTCGGCTTCACCAGGGTGCCGACGGTCGCGCCGTGCAGCAGCGCCCGGGCGCCGCCCGCTATCGCGGCGTCGACCTCCGTCGTGACGGACTCCGCCTGCGCGGTGTTGATGAGCGGTCCGAGCTGGGTGGCGGGGTCGCCGGGGTCGCCGGCCCGCAGCGAGGCGACCTTCGCGGTGAACTTCTCGCTGAACTCGGCGAACAGCGACCGGTCCACCAGGATCCGGTTGGCGGCCATGCAGATCTGCCCCTGGTGGACGAAGCGGCTGGCCACCGCGGCGTCCACCGCGTAGTCGACGTCCGCGTCGTCGAGCACCACCAGCGCGCTGTTGCCGCCGAGTTCGAGCACCGTCCGCTTCAGGTGGCTCGCCGCGACGGTGGCGACGTGCCGCCCGACGCTGTCCGAGCCGGTGAAGGCGATCACCTTGGGCACCGGGTGCTCGATGAACGCGTCGCCGATCTCGGCGATGTCGGTGAGGACGACGTTGAGCACGCCGGCGGGCAGACCGGCCTCCTCGAAGATCTTGGCGATCAGGGTGCCGCCGGCCACCGGCGCGTCCTGGTGCGGCTTGAGGACGACCGCGTTGCCGAGCGCGAGCGCGGGCGCGACGGCCTTCAGGGAGAGGAAGACGGGGGCGTTGAACGGGCTGATCACGCCGACCACGCCGACCGGCAGCCGGTAGAGGCGGTTCTCCTTGCCGGGCACCGGCGAGGGCAGGATCCGGCCCTCGGCGCGCAGCGCCACCGACGTGGCCTCCCGCAGCATGTCCTTGACCAGGGAGAGTTCGAACGCGGACTTCATCAGGGTGCCGCCGAGTTCGACGGTCATCACCTCAAGAATCTCCGCCTCGCGGGCCTCCAGCACCTGCAGGGCCCGTTCGAACACCAGCCGACGTTCGTAGGCGCTGGTGGCGGCCCACGCGGGCTGGGCCCGCTCGGCGGCGCGGTAGGCCTGGTCGATCTCCTCGGCGGTGGCGACCGTGAAGGAGGCCAGCTTCTCCCCGGTGAAGGGATCGAGGTCCACGATGTCCCAGGAGCCGGTTCCCGGCCGCCACTGGCCGTCGATGTACTGCTGGGCGAGTTCCGCGATCAAGGACATCAGATCCCTTTCGGCGCTAACGATCACCTACTGACGGATCATCATCCTAATTGCGGGTCAGCTCTCTTGGAGGATCTCTACGAGAAGCGACCTGGTCTCTTCCTCGGACAGCGCCGCCGCCGACACCCGGTCCAGCGCGGCCGCGTACTCGGCGACCTCGCTCGGCTTGTCCAGGTACAGCGCGGTGGTGAACTGCTCGACGTACACCACGTCCACGAGGTCCGGCTCCGGGAAGCACAGCACGGTGAACGCCCCGCTGTCCGCGGCCAGCGCGCCCATGCCCAGCGGCAGCACCCGCAGGCTGATGGTCTCCCGCAGCGACAGCTCGGCCAGCCGCTCCAGCTGACCGCACATCACCTCGGGCCCGCCGCACGGCCGGCGCAGCGCCGTCTCGTCGACGATCAGCTCCAGCCGGGCGGTGGTGTCGGCCGCGAGGTAGCGCTCCTGGCGGCGCAGCCGGACGGCCGCCCGGCGGACGATCTCCTCGTCCGGCACGCCCGGGCTGCCCGCCCGCATCACGGCGTGCACGTACTCCGGGGTCTGCAACAGCCCGGGCACGAACTGCACCTCGTAGCTGCGCACCAGGTTCGCCGCGTCCTCCAGGTTGAGGTACGTCTGGAACCAGCCCGGGATGACGTCCCCGTAACCGTGCCACCAGGCCGGGGCGTTGGTCTCGCCGACCAGGCCGAGCAGCGCCGCCCGGGAGTGCTCGTCCTCGACGCCGTACAGCGTCAGCAGGTCCGCCACGTCGCGCTGCTTGAAGCCGACGCGGCCGAGTTCCATCCGGCTGATCTTCGACTCGGAGGCGCGGATCGAGTAGCCCGCGTCCTCCCGGGTCACGCCGCGGGCCTCGCGCAGGCGCCGCAACTGGGCGCCCAGCTGGATGCGACGCGCGGTCGCGCCGCTGCCCGTCTGCAGGCCCGTCATGCAAACCTCCGCGCCGAACCGACAGTTGGACCCTGTGGGATGCAGTCTGCCACTGCGCGACGACACTCCGCGAGGGGCTTCCGGCATTTGGCCACGGACGTTGCACAGTTGTGCTGCTCCGCGGCTCAGGACAGCGCGGGCAGCACCTCCGCAAGATCGGTGCGCGAACTCACCCCGAGCTTCGGGTACGCCTTGTACAGGTGGTGGCCGACGGTGCGGGCGCTGAGGAACAGCTGCGCGGCGATGTCCCGGTTGGACAGGCCCTGCGCGGCCAGCCGGACGATCTGCGACTCCTGCGGGGTCAGGCCCGCCACCGCCTTGACCGGGCCGCCGGTGGCGGGCGCGCCGGTGGCGTCCAGCTCCAGCCGGGCCCGCTCCGCCCAGGGCAGCGCGCCGAGCTGCCGCAGCGTCTGCTCGGCCGACCGCAGCGGCACCCGGGCCTCGGCCTTGCGCCGGTTGCGGCGCAGCCACTCGCCGTACAGCAGCTCGGTGCGGGCCTGCTCCCACGGGCGCGGCTGCTCGGCGTGCCGGGCCAGCGCCGCCAGGTAGAGGTCCTCCGCCCACTCGTCGGGCGCCAGCAGCGCGTGGCAGCGGTGCACCAGCGCCCGCGCCCACGGCCGGCCGCCGCGCTCCGCCCAGCGTTCGAACCGGGCCAGCGGCTCGGCGACCTCCTCGGGCCGACGCAGCCGTACCGCGGCCTCCACCAGGTCCGGCACCGAACGGGTCGCCGACACGTGGAAGTTGTGCCCGCCGCCGGTCAGCGCCGCCAACTGCGCCCAGGCGTCCTCGGCCCGGCCCGCGCCCAGCTCCAGCACGCCGAGCGCCCACTGCGCCCACCGCACCCCGGACGCGCCCCGGGCCCGCGCCAGCCCCGCCTGCTCCCGGCACCGCGCGTCCTCGCCGCGGGCCGCCGCCAGGTACGCCAGGAAGCCGTGCGTCTGACCGGTCCACTGCGGCTGCCCGCAGTCCTCGGCGAGCCGCAGCGCCTCCCCGGCATGCTCGTCGGCGGTGCCCGGACGGCCGGTGAACAGCTCGGCCTCGGCCAGGAAGAACAGCAGCGTCGGCAGCGTCCCGAACAGGCCGCCCTCCCGGGCCTCCCGGACCAGCCGGCCCGCCAGGTCGAGCACTTCCTCGTCCTGCCCGGCGCTCAGCGCGGCCCCGCACACCAGCGCCAGGTCCACCGGCGCCACCGCCCCGGCGGCCCGCGCCGCCCGCTCGGTCTCCGCCGGGGTCGGCCCGTCCGGCGCGTCCGGCCCGGCCGGGGTCGGCGCGTCCGGCGCGTCGCCCAGCGTCCGGGCCAGGTAGCCCGCCACCGGCGCCAGCGGGTCGCCCGCCGGGAGGACGAGGTCGTCGAGCGCCGTGAGCGTGCCGCGGACCGCGTCGGCGTCCAGGTACCAGGCCGCGTGCACCGCCTGCACCAGCACCCGGGCGGCCGGGCCGGGCGCGAACTGCGCCGCCAGCGCCGCCGCCTCCGTCAGCCGCAGGTGCGCGGAGCGGTGCTCGCCGCGCCAGAACTCGGCCACCCCGCGGGCGAACAGCAGGTGCGCCCGGGTCACCGCGTCCAGCCCGGGGACGTCCGCCGCGGCCGCCAGCGCCTCGGCCCGGCCGAGTTCGCCCGCCTCCAGCGCGGCCTCCACCGCCTCCACCGTCAACTCCCGTGCCCGCGACGGGTCCGGGCTCAGCCGCGCGGCCCGCTCGTACGCCGCCGACGCGCCCAGGTGGCCGCCGCGCCAGGCCGCGCCGGCCGCCGCCGACGCCAACTCCTCCGCCACCGCCGCGTCCCGGCCGGTCGCGGCGAGGGCCAGGTGCCAGGCCCGGCACAGCGGCGCCCGCTCGCCGTACGCCTGCGCCAGCGCGGTGTGCGCGGCCAGCCGGTCCACCAGCGGGGCCCGGTCGATCAGCGCCGAACGCAGCACCGGATGCCGGAAGGTCACCCGGTCGGCGCCCAACTCGACCCGCACCAGCCCCTGTTGCTCGGCGGGCGCGAGGTCCGCCACGGTCAGTCCGCACTCGGCCGCCGCGCGCAGCAGCACCTCCAGCGAACCGGACTCCTCCAACGCCGCCAGCAGCAGCCACCGTTGGGTCCCGCCGGGCAGGCGGCTCACCTGCCCGTGGTACGTCAGCCGCAGCCGCCCCGCCGGGGGCAGCACGCCGGCGACTTCGCCCGCCGAAAGCTCCAGCAGCGCCAGGGGGTTGCCCTGTGCCGCCTTCAACACCGTGTCGGTGTCGGCGAGTTCGGGTACGACGGCGGCCAGCAGCGCGACGGCGGCCTGCTCGCTCAGCGGCTCCACCCGCACCTCGGGCAGCCCCGGCAGCTCCGGGCCGTCCGTCCGGGTCGCCAGCAGCAGCGCCACCGCCTCCGCGCCCAGCCGGCGGGCCGCGACCTGCAACGCCGCCACGGACTCCCGGTCCACCCACTGCACGTCGTCCACCAGGCACAGCAGCGGCCCCTGCTCGGCGAGATCGCCCAGCAGCGTCAGCACCGCCAGCCCCACCAGCAGCCGGTCCCCCGCCGGGCCGTCCGACAGCCCCAACACCCGCTCCAGCGCGGCCCGCTGGGGCCCGGGCAGCTCCGGCACCCGGTCCAGCACCGGGGCCAGCAACTGACTCAGCGCCGCGTACGGCAACCGGGCCTCCGACTCCACACCCGTCGCCCGCAGCACCCGCCCCTGCGCGCCGTCGGCCGCCTCGGCCAGCAGCACGCTCTTGCCGATCCCCGGCTCCCCGCGCAGCACCAGCACCCCGGCCCGGCCCGCGCCCGCCTCCGCCAGCAGCCGGCCCACCGCCGACTGCTCCGCCCCCCGCCCGTACAGCAGCATGCCCCGCACCCTACCTATGCGTGACTGATTCCCCGTTCCCGCGCTCTCCGTAGCTTCTTGTCCTGCAAGGAGAACCACACCGAAACGGAGCCCGCCATGGACCTGCAGAACCTCACCGAGCGCTACGTCGCCGCCTGGAACGAGACCGACCCGACCGCCCGCCGCAAGCTCGTCGAGGACGCCTGGGCCACCGACGGCACCTACACCGACCCGCTGGTCGCCACCCGTGGCCACGACGAGTTCGACGCCACCCTCGCCGCCGTCCAGTCCCAGTTCCCCGGCCTCACCTTCCGCCTCGCCGGCCCCGTCGACGCCCACCACAACGTCGCCCGCTTCACCTGGCACCTCGCCCCCAAGAACGCGGACGAGCCCCTGGTCATCGGCTTCGACGTCCTCACCGCCACCGAGGACGGCCGCGTCGCAAGCGTGGTCGGCTTCCTGGACCGCGTGCCCCAGGGCTGAACGCACGCACCCCCGACCCACAGGACCTTCGTGCCCCGCCCTGACCTGCCCCTGCGGGCGGTCAGGGCGGGCCTGTTTGTGCTTTCAGCACATAGGTGCGCCGCGTTCCCACAGCTCTTCCGCATGCTCAGCGAATCGATCGAACATCCCGCCGTCCTGAGACCGACGAAGATGCATCATCGGGGAGTCATGGCCAACTACCCGCGCCAGATGGGGGGTTACCAGGGCATCATGGTCGAAACGGAAGACTGACAGACCAACATGGTTCGGTCCGTCGTCGGGCGCGCTGAACCGCGCCTCGACGCCCTCGACTCCGGAGAGTTTCTCCAGGTGCTCAAGGGTGATGCGAATTCGCGTCGAGACAGTCAACGCCACGTCTTCGATCTGCTCTCGCTGCCGCGTCGTCGCGGACGCGGGATCGCCCAGCAGGAAGCGGACCCGGCACCCGGACTCGGCCTTTCGACGCAGCGTCTGGTGCAGCGCCGGCTGCTCCAGCCATACGAAGTAGTTCGTATATCCAGCCAGGAAGATGTCATCCACGGCACTTCCAATGAGCTGGCTCCATACAGAAGTCGGACACGTCGAGCGGTACGGGTAGGCGGCGAACACCTCCCGGTCGTGGCCGGTCTTGACGTTCGCTCGGACGGTGTTGGGCCAGATCACTTGCTCGTCAACCCCCAGGGTTGCGCACACATCGTTGCGATTCTTCTGGTGTGGTACCAACGCGGCGTTCGACAGCCAGCGTTCCACGGTCTTAGGTGTGACACCTACGCGGGTTGCGAGCTGACGTGGAGTGAGCTTCGCGTCCGCCAGACCTTGTCGGAGAGCGATGTTCAAGAGCCATCCCCGGGACGTTCGGGCTTTCTTGGACGCTAGCGCGTAGACCGCCCTCATGTCTCGGACACGGGGGTGCTTTGGCCCGTCCGAACGCCAAGGATCGGTGGTGCACCGAGGAGCCCGCCGACCCAAGTGGAGAGACAGCCATGCCGAACCCGCAACCCGAGGACACACCGGTCCCCCTCCGGAAGCCGAACGTCGGTGACCCTGTCGTAGACCTGTCCACGGGCAGGGTCGGCGAATTCCGGGGGCAGTGGGGCAACCTGTGGCAGCTCGCCCCGATTCACGGCGGCAAGCCGTGGTCGGCGGACCCGGCCTTCGTCCGGACCGCCACCCTCAACGAGCGCGTGCGGGACGGCATGGCACGCGCGAAGCCGGCGGCGGACGCCGGAGGTGCCGGATGACCGCACCGACCCTCGCACGCTCAATTGGACAACTCGACTCATGGGGTGGGCAGATGAACGGTTCGAAGTTCGCCACCGAGGAGAAGGCCAGCGCCGGCTACCTGGACGTGGCCGCGAACGCTCACGGGGAGGAGAAGGGGCTGCTGACCTACCAGGCCTTGCAGCGGATCGACACGGAGCGCCCGCGCGTGGTCGAGATCGGCCCCGGAGGCGGCTCCGCGGTGGAGTACCTCGCTTCGCGGCTCGCGGCCGACAGCAGGGGCGGAACGGTGGATCTCACACTGGTCGAGGTCCCCGGGGTGGAGTCCGCGACACTGGTGGACGCCATGGCGGAGTACCGGAAGGTCGGCGGCCCGGTGGAGCTGCTGGCCGGGTTCGCGCAGGATCTCGGCTCGCTGCTCGCAGAGCCGGTGGACGTGATCTCGGCGTCCGCACTGATGCACGAGGTCTACAGCTACGGGGGTGGGTACGGCGGGCTGAACGACGTGATCCGGACCCTGCCGGCCGTTCTCCGCCCCGGGGGGCTGTTCGCCTATCGCGACGTGTACGCCGTGGACGCCGAGTCGCTGCACGTCCGTGTGACGCAGACGTACGACCGGCGACCGTGGACCCAGTTCCTGCGCATGTTTCTGCCGCTCTACCTCGGCGAGGGCACGCACCCGTACCACGGGGCCCACGACGAGGTGGTGCTCCGGCAGGACTCCCGGATCGCGCCGCTGCGGGACATCGCCCCGGACCGGCCCGTGATCGTCGGCGCCCCGGTAGGGGTCTGCCGCGAGGTCCAGCGGCACTACATCACGATGCGCGACTACGTGTGGCGGTCCGGCGTGCTCGGCTTCTCGCCCTACCTCGACGGGCAGTTGGCGGCCGACTGGAACAGCCGGCGCAACGGGCACAAGCAGGTGCACTACCGGCTGACCGACAGCCGCCTGACCGAGTCGCAACGCGGCATGATGCTCGCGCTCAGCGAGCCGTTCGGAGACCACCTGACGGTGGACGGCGACGTCTTCGACATGTGCTCGGACATCGCCCTGTCCCGGTTCCTGGCACTCGCCGAGGCCGGTGACGACCAGTGCCGGCCGGTGTGGAACGCGTGGTGCGTCCGCGAGGGGCGGGAGACGTACGCGTACCTGACGCTGGACGCGCTGCTGTCCACGGTCGCCGTCAGCTCCACGGAATCGACCGGCAGCGACCCGACCATCCTCATGCCGGTGCACGTGTCGGACGTGACGCGCCGCAACCGCACCTACTACAACCGGTACCTGCGGCGCGCCCTGTCCAACCCGCTGCGCGACGCCAAGCAGCTCGTGCTGTTCTCGAACATCCGCCTGTCCGACACGGACCGGCTCCGGTCGGCGATGGACGCCATGCAGCGGTGGTGCAGCCGCTCCACACTGGCTCGCGTGTACTCGGCGGCCAGTACGGCAGGATGACGGTATGCCAGATTTGACGGAGATTGAGCGCAAGCGGGAACTCCCCGACGAGCAGGCCCTGTTGGGACTGCTGACGGAGCTCGGCTACGTGGCCGATGCGCCGGTGACGGAGGAGGACACCTACTTCAGCCGACCGGACGTGGACTACATGACGACGGTCGAATGCCTGCGGGTCCGACGACGGGGCGGCATCGCGGAGGTGACGTACAAGCCCGCGTCCACCGGAACCACCCACAGCGCGGACGACGTGGTGGCCAAGACCGAGACGAACGTGGCCCTCGCGGGAGCCGACCAGGCCGCCGCCGCCGAACGGCTGCTCGCCAACATCGGCATGCGCGAGCTGGTCCGGGTGGTGAAAACCCGGACCACCTACCGTCACCCCGATCTGCCGGGAGTGACCGTGAACATCGACACCGTGCGCGACGCCGGGATGTTCGTGGAGACCGAGGTGCTCCAGGGCACCGCCACCACCGGCGCGATGGGGCTGATCGAAGCGGTGGAGAAGGAATTGGGGATCTACGGGAACTCCACGGTCTCCCTCCCGTACCGCGACTTGGTCATGCAGTCGCGGAGCTGAGAAAGAACCTCGATCCCCTGAAAACGAGTCCCCCGACAAACAACGACGCCTGCCCTCTACCTGGTCGGGGAAAGGGGCAGGCGTCGACCGGATCCCGGCGGCTCTGGCGGGTCGGTGTTTGTCGGCCGTACCCCCCGCGAGGGGGGCTGGCGTCTGTGGGGTGGTGGTCAGACCACCAGGGGACGGTCGGTCGGCTTGATCGGGGCGGGGAGCGGTGTCTTGCCACCCAGGTACGTGTCGACCGCCGCAGCGGCCGAACGGCCCTCCGCGATCGCCCAGACGATCAACGACTGACCGCGACCGGCGTCACCGCAAACGTACACCCCGGGGACGTTGGTGCCGAACTTGCCGTCCCGGGCGACGTTCCCGCGCGGGTCGAGCTCGACGCCGAGCTGCTCCACGAGGCCGTTCTTGACGTCCGTCCCGGTGAAGCCCATGGCAAGGGTGACCAGTTGGGCGGGGATCGCCTTCTCGCTGCCCGGCACCGGCTCGAACTTGCCGTCCTTGAAAGCGACCTCGACGAGGTGCAGCTCCTGCACGTTCCCGTCCTCGTCGCCCGCGAAGTGCGTGGTGGAGACCGAGTAGACCCGCTCCCCGCCCTCCTCGTGCGCGGAGGTGACCTTGTACGTCATCGGCATGGTCGGCCACGGCTGCCCGGCCGGACGCGCGTCCGACGGTCGCGGCATGATCTCCAACTGGGTGACGGAGGCCGCGCCCTGACGGTGCGCGGTGCCGACGCAGTCGGCGCCGGTGTCGCCGCCGCCGATGACGACGACGTGCTTGCCCCTGGCCGAGATCGGGGAGTCGACGTAGTCGCCCTCCTGGACCTTGTTGGCCAGCGGCAGGTACTCCATCGCCTGGTGGATGCCGTTCAACTCCCGCCCGGGGACGGGCAGATCGCGCGCGGTGGTGGCGCCGGCCGCGATCACGACGGCGTCGAAGCGCGAGCGCAGGTCCTGCCCGGTGAGGTCGACGCCGACCTCGACGCCGGTGCGGAAGCGGGTGCCTTCCGCACGCATCTGCTCGATGCGGCGGTTGATGTGGCGCTTCTCCATCTTGAACTCGGGGATGCCGTAGCGCAGCAGTCCGCCGATCCGGTCGGCCCGCTCGTACACGACGACGGTGTGCCCGGCCCGGGTGAGCTGCTGGGCGGCGGCCAGGCCGGACGGGCCGGAGCCCACCACGGCGACGGTCTTGCCGGAGAGCCGCTCCGGGACCTGCGGGGTGACGCCGCCCCGGTCCCAGGCCTTGTCGATGATGGTGACCTCGACGTTCTTGATGGTCACCGGGTCCTGGTTGATGCCGAGCACGCACGCCGACTCGCACGGGGCCGGGCACAGCCGGCCGGTGAACTCCGGGAAGTTGTTGGTGGCGTGCAGCCGCTCGATGGCGCCGACGAAGTCGTCCCGATAGGCGAGGTCGTTCCACTCGGGGATGAGGTTCCCGAGCGGGCAGCCGTTGTGGCAGAACGGGATGCCGCAGTCCATGCAGCGGCCGGCCTGCTTGCTGATGATCGGAAGGAGGCTGCGCTCGACGTAGACCTCGTTCCAGTCGCGCAGTCGCACGTCCACCGGACGGCGCTCCGCCAGCTGCTTGGGCGTGGTCAGGAAGCCCTTGGGGTCAGCCACGTGCCGCCTCCATCATCTTCGCGGTGGTGTCGGCCTCGGAGAGGCCATCGCGCTCAGCGGCGTCCTTGGCGGCGAGCACTGCCTTGTAGTCGGTCGGCATGATCGTGGAGAAGCGGGAGACCCCGCTGCCCCAGTCGGCCAGGAGCTCGGCGGCCACGGTGGAGCCGGTCTCCTCGTAGTGCTGCTGCACGGTCTCGCGCAGCCATTCGCGGTCGGCGGCGGAGGGGGCCTCGATGCCCACCATGCCGCTGTTGACGTTGGCGGGGCGCAGGTCCAGCACGTAGGCGATGCCGCCGGACATGCCCGCCGCCAGGTTGCGGCCGGTCTCGCCGAGGACGACCACCCGGCCGCCGGTCATGTACTCCAGGCCGTGGTCGCCCACGCCCTCCACCACCAGGGTGGCACCGGAGTTGCGGACGGCGAAACGCTCACCGGCCTTGCCGCGCAGGTGGATCCGGCCCGCGGTGGCGCCGTAGCCGATGGTGTTGCCGGCGATCACGTGCTGCTGCGCGTCGGCGCCGATCGCGGCGGCGTCCCGGGCGGGGCGGACCACGATGACGCCGCCGGACAGGCCCTTGCCGACGTAGTCGTTGGCGTCGCCCTCCAGGCGCAGCGTCACGCCCCGGGGGACGAAGGCGCCGAACGACTGGCCGGCCGAGCCGGTGAAGGTGATGTCGATGGTGCCTTCGGGCAGGCCCTCGCCGCGGTACTTCTTGGTCACCCGGTGGCCGAGCATGGTGCCGACGGTGCGGTTGACGTTGCGGATCGGCAGCTGGATGCGGACGGCGTCGCCGCGCTCCAGGGCGTCCTCGGCGAGCTCGATCAGCTGGTTGTCGAGGGCCTTGTCGAGCGCGTGGTCCTGCTCGACGGTGCGGTGCAGGGCCGCGCCCTCGGGCAGTTCGGGGACGTGGAGCAGCGGGGCGAGGTCGAGCCCGGCGGCCTTCCAGTGGTCGATCGCGGCGCGCGCGTCGATGTGCTCGGCGTGGCCGACGGCCTCCTCGATCGAGCGGAAGCCCAGCTCGGCGAGGATCTCGCGGACCTCCTCGGCGATGAACTCGAAGAAGTTGACCACGAATTCGGGCTTGCCGGTGAAGCGTTCGCGCAGCACCGGGTTCTGCGTGGCGACGCCGACCGGGCAGGTGTCGAGGTGGCAGACCCGCATCATGATGCAGCCGGAGACCACCAGCGGGGCGGTCGCGAAGCCGAACTCCTCGGCGCCCAGCAGGGCGGCGATGACCACGTCGCGGCCGGTCTTCAGCTGGCCGTCGGTCTGCACGACGATGCGGTCGCGCAGGCCGTTGAGCAGCAGGGTCTGCTGGGTCTCGGCGAGGCCGAGCTCCCAGGGGCCGCCCGCGTGCTTCAGCGAGGTCAGCGGGGAGGCGCCGGTGCCGCCGTCGTGCCCGGAGATCAGGACGACGTCCGCGTGCGCCTTCGACACACCGGCGGCGACGGTGCCGACGCCGACCTCGGAGACCAGCTTCACGTGGATGCGGGCGTCCGGGTTGGCGTTCTTCAGGTCGTGGATCAGCTGGGCGAGATCCTCGATGGAGTAGATGTCGTGGTGCGGCGGCGGGGAGATCAGGCCGACGCCCGGGGTCGAGTGCCGGGTCTTCGCCACCCACGGGTAGACCTTGTGGCCGGGCAGCTGGCCGCCCTCGCCGGGCTTGGCGCCCTGGGCCATCTTGATCTGGATGTCGTCGGCGTTGACCAGGTACTCGGAGGTGACGCCGAACCGGCCGGAGGCGACCTGCTTGATCGCCGAGCGGCGCTCCGGGTCGTGCAGGCGCTCCGGGTCCTCGCCGCCCTCGCCGGTGTTCGACTTGCCGCCGATCCGGTTCATCGCGATCGCGAGGGTCTCGTGCGCCTCCATCGAGATGGAGCCGTAGGACATCGCGCCGGTGGAGAACCGCCTGACGATCTCGGAGACCGGTTCGACCTCGTCGACGGAGATCGGGGCCCGGCCGAGGCCGTCCAGCTGGAACAGGCCGCGCAGCGTCATCAGCCGCTCGGACTGGGCGTTCACCCGGTCCGTGTACTGCTTGAAGACGTCGTAGCGCTTGGTGCGGGTGGAGTGCTGGAGCCGGAACACCGTCTCCGGGTCGAACAGGTGCGGCTCGCCCTCGCGGCGCCACTGGTACTCGCCGCCGATCTCCAGCGCGCGGTGCGCGGCGGAGATGCCGGACGCCGGGTACGCCTTGGCGTGCCGGGCGGCGGTCTCCTTGGCGATCTCGTCGAGGCCGATGCCGCCGAGCTTGGTGGTGGTGCCCGCGAAGTAGGCGTTCACCAGCTCCTGGGACAGGCCGATCGCCTCGAAGACCTGCGCGCCGCGGTAGGAGGCGACGGTGGAGATGCCCATCTTGGACATCACCTTCAGCACGCCCTTGCCGAGCGCCTTGATCAGGTTCTTGATCGCCTTCTCGGGCTCCGCGCCCTTCACGAACACACCTTGCGTGACCAGGTCCTCGACCGACTCCATCGCCAGGTACGGGTTGACCGCGCCGGCGCCGTAGCCGATCAGCAGCGCGACGTGGTGCACCTCGCGGACGTCGCCGGCCTCGACCAGCAGCGACACCTGGGTGCGCTGCTTGGTGCGGATCAGGTGGTGGTGGATGGCGGAGGTGAGCAGCAGCGACGGGATCGGCGCGTGCTCGGCGTCCGAGTGCCGGTCGGACAGCAGGATGATCCGGGCGCCGTCGGCGATCGCCGCGTCGGCCTCGGCCGCGATCTCGGCGAGCCGGGCGGCGAGGCCCTGGCCGCCGGTGGCGACCTTGTACAGACCGGAGAGCGTGACGGCCTTCAGTCCGGACTGGTCGCCGTCCGCGTTGACGTGGATCAGCTTGGCCAGCTCGTCGTTGTCGATCACCGGGAAGGTGATGCCGACCGAGCGGCAGTGCGCCGGAGTGGCGTCCAGCAGGTTGCCCTCGGGGCCGAGGTTGCTGTGCAGCGAGGTGACCAGCTCTTCGCGGATGGCGTCCAGCGGCGGGTTGGTGACCTGGGCGAACAGCTGGGTGAAGTAGTCGAACAGCAGCCGCGGCTTCTCGCTGAGCGCGGCGATCGGCGAGTCGGTGCCCATCGAACCGAGCGCCTCGGCACCGGACTTGGCCATCGGCGCGAGGATGACCCGGAGTTCCTCCTCGGTGTAGCCGAAGGTCTGCTGCCGGCGCGTCACCGAGGCGTGGGTGTGGGCGATGTGCTCGCGCTCGGGGAGCTTGGCGAGCTGGATCTGCCCGGCGGCGACCCACTCCTCGTAGGGGTGCTCGGCGGCGAGCGAGGCCTTGATCTCCTCGTCCTCGACGATCCGGTGCTCGGCGATGTCGATCAGGAACATCCGGCCGGGCTGCAGGCGGCCCTTCTTGACGACCTTGTCCTGCTCGATGTCGAGCACGCCGACCTCGGAGGAGAGGACGACCAGGCCGTCCTCGGTGATCCAGTACCGGGCGGGGCGCAGGCCGTTGCGGTCGAGGACGGCGCCGATCCGGGTGCCGTCGGTGAAGGTGACGCAGGCCGGGCCGTCCCAGGGCTCCATCAGGTTGGAGTGGTACTGGTAGAACGCGCGGCGGGCCGGGTCCATGGTGGCGTGGTTCTCCCACGCCTCCGGGATCATCATCAGCACCGCGTGCGGCAGCGAGCGTCCGCCGAGGTGGAGCAGCTCCAGCACCTCGTCGAAGGACGCCGAGTCGGAGTGGTCCGGGGTGCAGACCGGGAAGATCCGGCTCAGGTCGCCGGGGATCAGGTCGGTGGCGAGCTGGGACTCCCGGGCGGTCATCCAGTTGCGGTTGCCCTTGACCGTGTTGATCTCGCCGTTGTGCGCGACGAAGCGGTACGGGTGGGCCAGCGGCCAGCTCGGGAAGGTGTTGGTGGAGAACCGCGAGTGCACCAGGCCGATCGCGGAGGCGTAGAGCCGGTCCGACAGGTCGGGGAAGAACGGCTCCAGCTGGCCGGTCGTCAGCATGCCCTTGTAGACCAGGGTCCGGGCGGACAGCGACGGGAAGTACACCCCGACCTCCCGCTCGGCGCGCTTGCGCACCACGAAGGCGACCCGGTCCAGCTCGATCCCGGCCCGCCCGCCGTTCTCACCGGCGGGAGCCGACGCCAAGAAGAGCTGGCGGAAGCGCGGCATGACCGAGCGGGCGGTGCTGCCCAGCAGCTCCGGGGCGGTGGGGACGTCGCGCCAGCCGAGGGCGGTCAGGCCCTCCTCGGCGGCGATCGCGCCGATCCGGGCGACGGCGGCGGCGTCCGCCTCGTCGTCGTCGGGCAGGAAGGCGATGCCGACCGCGTAGGAGCCGGCGGCGGGGAGGTCGAAGTCGACCCGGGAGCGCAGGAAGGCGTCCGGGATCTGGGTGAGGATGCCCGCGCCGTCGCCGGAGTCGGGCTCGGCGCCGGTGGCGCCGCGGTGCTCCAGGTTGCGCAGTACCGTCAGCGCCTGCTCGACGATCCTGTGGTCGGCGATGCCGGTGAGCGTGGCCACGAAGCCGACGCCACACGCGTCGTGCTCGTTGCGCGGGTCGTACAGACCCTGGGCCTGGGGACGCGCGTCCGGAACGAGGGCGTAGGGGCCGGCGGCCTGGTTGCCCTCGGGGCCGGAGTGCAGGGATGCAGACAGCATCGGCTCTCCCGTCGTCGTGATCTGTTGCTTCATGCAAAGGGACGACGTTGGCCCTGATGCGATTTGTCGGTGCAGGTTACATGATGCCGGTGATCCCGGGTAGCGGAATCCTGCGTCCACATCGCGGACGCAAACCCCAGGTCAAGGGGCCGATGGAGGGTAGGCGCAGCGTCGCGCGTCCAGACCAGTGTGCCCGGGTGCCAGGGGGCCGAAACAGGGGCGAAACACCCTCGGAACGACCCCCTCCGGAGGCCGGCCTGGGATTTCCCGACCGGAGCGCAGATCGCGGTTGGGATTGTGCGGGTCGACGACCGGATGTTGAGACTAGGGCAAGGCGGGGCGCGCTGCCCATGTGTGGAACATCACGCATCGGAGCGCATAACCATGCAGAAGTCTGGGTGTTCGTACAGGGCCGTCCGGAGGCCCGGTCAGCCGATCGCCCCGCCGATCAGGCGACCCAGCAGGAAGGTGACGGCCGCGGCCGCGGCGCCCAGCGACAGCTGGCGCAGGCCGCTGAACCACCAGCTGCGGGCGGTCACCCGGGCCACCGCGGCGCCGCAGCCGAACAGGCCGAGCATCGCCAGCAGCGCGGCCGGCCACAGCGCGGTGGCGCCGAGCAGGTAGGGCAGCACGGGCAGCAGCGCGCCCAGGGCGAAGCAGCCGAACGAGGAGACGGCGGCGACCAGCGGCGAGGGCAGGTCCTCCGGGTCCACGCCGAGCTCCTCGCGGGCGTGCACCGCGAGCAGGGTGTCCGGGTCGGCGGACAGCTGGCGGGCGACCTCCATGGCCAGCTCCGGGTCCACGCCCTTGGCCACGTACAGCTGTGCCAGCTCGGCCAGCTCGCCCTGCGGGTTGCGCCGCAGCTCGATCCGCTCGGCCTCCAGCTCGGCCTCCACCAGCTCGCGCTGGGACGCCACCGAGGTGTACTCCCCCACCGCCATCGAGAACGCGCCGGCCGCCAGACCGGCCAGCCCGGTCAGCACCACGGTGCTCGGCTCGGCGGCGCCGCCGACCACGCCGGTCATCAGCGCGAAGTTGGAGACCAGGCCGTCCACCGCGCCGAACACGGCCGGCCGCAGCCAGCCGCCGTTGACGTCCCGGTGGTGGTCGGCGGCGGGTATCCGCGGCTGCGAGTTGTCGGTGTGCTGGTCCGCGATGACGGCGCTCATGCTGTCGGCCTCCCCTTCCGGGCACGGCGAAGAACCCCCTGCCGGGTTCCGGACGGGCTGCTCGTGCCTCTCGAAACTAGCCGTTTGACCTGCGAGTTTCCAGCAAAGTAAGCCTGCCCAAAGGCAGTTGGGGCCGCCCCGCCGATGCTGGCGGAGCGGCCCCGGGCCGGGTCAACTGCCGTGGTCAGGAGGACTTTTCGGAGTCCTGGACGTCCTTGGCGTCCTTGGTGTCCTTGCCGTCCTCGGTGTCCTTGCCGCCCTTGCCGCCCTTGCCGTCCGGCTTGCCCTCCGGGCCCTTGCCGTCCTTCGGCGTCTCGTCGGTCGGGACGTCCGCGGCCACGGCCACGGCCTCGGCCGCGGCCTCTGCGCGCTCGCGGGTGGCCTGCGGGTCGATCTCGTCCGGGTCCTCGCGGCCGGGGCGCAGCCGGGCGGAGACCACCAGGTAGACCACCGCGCCGATGAAGACGAGGATCGCCACCCAGTCGTTCAGCCGCAGGCCGAAGAAGCGGTGCGCCTCGTCGATCCGCAGCCACTCGGTCCAGAACCGGCCGGGCGTGTAGAGCGCGACGTACAGCGCGAAGGCCCGGCCGTGGCCGAGGGTGAAGCGCTTGTCGGCCCAGATCACCAGCACCGCGACCAGCACGCACCAGAGCGACTCGTACAGGAAGGTCGGGTGGTAGATGCCGGTGACGACCTCGCCGTTGGGCAGGGTCTTGTCGATCTCCAGGCCCCAGGGCAGCGTGGTGGGCTTGCCGTACAGCTCCTGGTTGAACCAGTTGCCCCAGCGGCCGATGGCCTGGGCGAGCGCGATGCCGGGGGCGAGCGCGTCGGCCCAGGCGGGCAGCGGGGCGCCGCGGCGGCGGGCGCCGATCCAGGCGCCGACCGCGCCGAACGCGATGGCGCCCCAGATGCCGAGGCCGCCCTCCCAGATCTTCAGCGCGTCGAGCGGGTGCTTGCCCTCGCGGAAGTACAGCTGGTTGTCGGTGATGACGTGGTACAGCCGACCGCCGACCAGGCCGAACGGCACCGCCCAGACCGCGATGTCGCCGACGGTGTGCTTGCCGCCGCCGCGGGCGACCCAGCGCCTGCTGCCGAGCCACACGGCCGCGACGACACCGATGATGATGCAGAAGGCGTAGGCGCGCAGCGGGATGGGCCCCAGGTACAGGACGCCCCGCGACGGGCTCGGAATGTATGCGAGATCCATGACACCCTCGACGCTACCGTGTCCCGCCGGTCGTACCCGCACCGGAGCGGGTCACGGAAGCGTCACTCTCCCGGTCGAGTCCGCCGGCGGTCAGGGCGAGGGCGAGGTGTTGGTCTCGGCGGCGGTCGAGCTGGGCGCCGGGCTCTGCCCGTGCGAGCCGGGAGTGCCGAGCTGCTTGCCCTGGTTGGCCTCGTCCACCCACTTGACCAGGTTCTCCGGGCTGATCTGCTCGTCGCCCTTCTTCGGGTAGATCGGCTGGCCGTTGAGCAGCACCGTGGGCGTGGACTTGAAGCTGGACTTGTCGAAGTCCTGCTGCACCGCGGAGACCCAGCCGCCGAAGGTGTTGGTGTTGACGCAGGACTGGAACTCGGGGTTGTCCAGGCCCGGGACCTGCTTGCCGAGGTCGATCAGGGTCTGCTTGTTGCCGAAGGTGTCCTCGGTCTCGCCGGGCTGGTTGCGGTACAGCACGTCGTGGTAGTCCCGGAAGTGCCCGGCGTTCTGCGCGCAACCCAGCGCGTTGGCACCGTACTTGGAGCCGTTGCCGCCCAGCGAGCGGTCGATGAACGAGACGATGTGGTAGTTGACGAAGATCTTGCCGGCGTCCTCCAGCTGGTCGACGGTCGGCGAGAAGGTGCGCTCGAAGCTGCCGCAGGCCGGGCAGCGCGGGTCCTCGTAGACGGTGAGGGTGGACGGGGCGTTGTCGGCGCCGACCGGGATGATCAGATTTTTGTCGCCGATGGTGCCCGCGGGGGCGGCGGTCGGCGTCTCCGGCTTGGAGCGCTGGTTCTGCACCACCACGCCGACCACCACCGCGGCGGCGATCACGGCGATCGCCGCGCCGCCGACCACCAGCTTCTTGTTCCGCTTCGCCCGGGCCTCCTGGCCCGCCCGTTCCTCCAGCATCCGCTCACGGGCGCTGCGCTTGCCTTCTCGGTTCTTGTCGCTCATGAGGTCTTCTGCCATGGTCCAGGGGTCGGTTCGTCGATGGGTGGGCGGGACGGGCGGGTCAGGCGGCCAGCCAGGCGTCCGCGGAGAGCTTGGTGCGGGGGCGGAAGATCAGCCACGCCGACAGCAGCAGGAAGCCGGTGTCGCGGAGGATCTCCTGCAGGTACTTGGTCTGCGACTCGTCCACCGTGCCGCCGCCGCCGAAGCAGCCGCAGTCGATCGAGATGCCGCGCGCCCAGGCGGAGGAGATGCCGGCGATGAACACCAGCAGCAGCGTCGCGGAGATCACCGCCACCACCCGGGTGCCGAGGCCGATCACCAGCAGGACGGCCAGGGCGAGTTCGAGGAACGGCAGCCCCCAGCCGACCGGCTTCACCAGCGACTCCGGCAGGATCTCGTAGGCCCGGACGGCCTGCGCCGCCTCCGCCGGGTCGGAGACCTTCGCCAGGCCGGCCCAGCCCCACACCACGGCCAGGCCCAGCCGCACCGCCAGCCCGAACCACTCCGCCGCCGGCCCGTCCACCACCCGGCGGAACCCGCCCACCCGGTCGTGTTCGGCCTGCTGACTGGCCATCGGTTCCCCCTCGGGTGCGCTCCACCGTTTCCTGCCTGATGAACCGTAGGGGATGAGGTGTGGTTCCTCCATATTCGCCAGTTACGCCGGACGAGTGACGTTATATGGTCGTACGTCCGATTCTTCGGATCATCGCCCCGGCGGTCCGCACTCCGCCTCCGACTGCTGGCACACCACCGCCCGCTCCGCGCCCCGGCGCGCCAACTCCCGTTCCACGCCGCCGGTTCCGACCAGTGCGGCGGACAGCGCCAGGCCGGCCGCCAGCGCCCGCAGCAGGACCGCCTTGTGCACCCGAGCCATCCGCACGCCCCTCCGCCGACGAACCGCCTTCCTCGGTCAACGGCGGCGGACGGCCCCACGTACCAGGCGGCCGGAGATTTCACCCGTACCAGTGACCGGCCGTCCGAGGACGGCAGAACGCCGAACGGGACCCCGGCCACGGCCGGGGCCCCGTTCGGAGCGAGTGCGCGACGCGGCTCTAGATGAATGATGCGAAGGGTTAGTGGTCGTAGGCGGTCAGCGAGCGCATGACTGGCTGACCGGTCCGGTCGTTGTGCCAGATCGCCGAGGT
>NZ_JBHWID010000007.1:250382-380449 GCF_042732175.1 Kitasatospora sp. NPDC059795 | reverse complement strand
GCACTGGGGGGGGTTATTATACCTCCACGCGCCCCTGTCCGCGTGCCCGCTGCGCAGTCCTCAGCGCGAACGGCGGGAAAGCCGCTCCACATCGAGCAGCACGACCGCCCGGGCCTCCAGCTTCAGCCACCCGCGCCCGGCGAAGTCCGCCAGCGCCTTGTTGACCGTCTCGCGGGAAGCGCCGACCAGCTGCGCCAGCTCCTCCTGGGTGAGGTCGTGGGCGACGTGGATGCCCTCCTCGGACTGCACGCCGAAGCGGCGCGACAGGTCGAGCAGCGCCTTGGCGACGCGTCCGGGCACGTCGGAGAAGACCAGGTCGGACATCACGTCGTTGGTGCGGCGCAGCCGGCGGGCGATCGCGCGCAGCAGGGCGATGGAGACCTCGGGCCGGGCGTGCAGCAGCGGCAGCAGGTCGCCGTGGCCGAGGCCGAGGAGCTTGACCTCGGTGAGGGCGGTGGCGGTGGCGGTGCGCGGGCCCGGGTCGAACAGCGAGAGTTCGCCGATCATCTCGGACGGGCCGAGCACGGCGAGCATGTTCTCACGGCCGTCCGGCGAGGCGCGGTGCAGCTTGACCTTGCCCTCGACCACGACGTAGAGCCGGTCGCCCGGGTCGCCCTCGTGGAACAGCGACTCGCCGCGGGCGAGCGTCACCTCGGTCATGGAAGCCCGGAGCTCGGCAGCCTGGTCGTCGTCGAGTGCCGCGAACAGCGCGGCGCGCCGCAGAACGTCGTCCACGAGCTTCCTCCTGCTGGTGTCATGGGCAGTGCTATTCACCACCAAGGATGACGCATGTCGCTCCGATCATATGAGGAGGGGGTGGGCCCGGGTGCGGCCTACGCGGCCATTCGCGCAGTTCGAGTGACGACCGCGCCACCGGCCGCCCCGCGGCGTGTCCCCCGGCGAACGGCAGTCAGCGCCCGAGCGCCTGGAGCGCGAACGCCCGAGTTCCGGCGACGTGGTGACGGGCCAGTGCGGCGGCGGTCTCCGGGTCGCGGGCCTTGATGGCGTCCAGCAGCTGCTGGTGCTCGGTGCACATGGGGATGCCGGTCTCGGTGTCCGAGGTGAGGCGGAACAGCCGGCGCAGGCGGCCGTCGAGCGGGGCCATCATGTCGCGCAGCAGCGGGTTGCCGGAGAGTTCGACGATCTCGCGGTGGAAGTCGGCGTTCAGGCTGACGGTCTCGCGCAGCCGCCCGGCCTCGGCGGCCTTGCGGGTGCGGGCGAGCAGGCGTTCGAGGCCGCGGATGCCGGCGGCGGTGGCGCGCCGGGCGGCGAGGCTGGCGGCGAGCGCCTCCAGGGATTCGCGGATGGCGAAGAAGTGCTCGGCGTCCTCGGGCCCGAAGTCGGCGACGACGGCGCCGCGGCGGGCCTGCGAGGTGAGGAAGCCCTCGCGCTCCAGGCGCTGCAGGGCCTCCCGCAGGGGGATCCGGGAGACGCCCAGGCTCTCCGCGAGCTCGCGTTCCACCAGGCGCTGCCCGGTGGGGTACTCGCCCTCGATGATCCGCTCGCGCAACCGGAGGTAGACGAGCTCCGCCAGCGACTGGTGGGCGTCGCCGAGGGTGTCGGGCATCGGGGGCTCCAACGGAAGCGGGCGGACGGAGCGGTCTGAGGATCAGATCATTCCAGATCGCTTTCCGCCACCCCTTGTCTGGTATTCGGTATACCAGCTACCTTGGCCGCCCAGCGGGTCCGAACGGCGCCCCGAGCCGCGCCCCGCACTCACCGAACTGCGCCGATCCGAGGAGCCCCGCCGTGCCGACCCTCCCGCCCCCGGGCCCGCGACTGCTGCTGGACGCCACCCTCCCGGACGGCGCCCGCGCCGACCTGGCGATCGACCGGGGCCGGATCGCGTCCATCACGCCCGTGCCGCCCGGCCGCGAGCGCCGCCCCGCAGGCCCCGACGGCCGCAACCTGGACGGGGCGCTGCTGCTGCCCGCGCTGGTCGACGGCCACGCCCACCTGGACAAGACCTTCCTCGGCGCGCCCTGGCAGCCGCACCGCGAGACCGCCGACCTGCGGGCCCAGATCGCCTCCGAGCGGCAGCTGCGCCGCGAGGTCGCCGACCGGCTCCCCGTGGTGGACCGGGCCGAGGCGCTGGCCCGCCGGATGGCGGCGTTCGGCACCGGCCACGTCCGCTCGCACGTGGACGTCGACCCGGGCGTCGGGCTCGACCACCTGTACGCGGTGCTGGAGGCCCGCGAGCGGGTGCGCGAGCTGATCGACGTGCAGCTGGTGGCGTTCCCGCAGAGCGGCGTGGTCGCCGAGCCCGAGGTGGCCCGGCTGCTGGACGCCGCCCTCCGGGAGGGCGCCGAACTGATCGGCGGGCTCGACCCGTTCGGCTTCGACCAGGACGTCGACGGCCAGCTGGACGTGGTCTTCGGCCTGGCGGAACGGCACGGCGTCGGCGTCGACATCCACCTGCACGACGGCGGCGCGCCCGGCGCGGCGCAGCTGCGGGCGATCGCCGCGCGGACGGCCGCGCTGGGCCTGGCCGGCCGGGTCGCGGTCAGCCACGCGTACTGCCTCGGGCAGCTGGACGAACGCGAACTCGACGCCGTGGCAGCGGTGTTGGCGGACGCCGGGGTGGCCGTGATGACCAACGGCCCGGCCCGGTCGATGCCGCCCGTCAAGCGCCTGCACGAGCGCGGCGTCCTGCTGTTCGCCGGCTCGGACAACATCCGCGACGCGTGGTGGCCGTACGGCACCGGCGACATGCTGGAGCGGGCCACCGTCATCGGCCTGCAGGGCGAGCTGATGACCGATCAGGACCTGCGACTGGCCGCCGACCTGGCGACCGGGCACGCCGCCCGGGCGCTCGGGCTGGCCGAGTACGGGATCGCCGTCGGGGGACGCGCGGACCTGGTCGCGGTGGCCGCCCACTCGGTGCCGGAGGCGGTCGCGGCGCACCCCGAACGGCTGCTGGTGCTGCACCGCGGCCACCTCGTGCTCGACCGGCTCGCCCCCTGACACGCCCGAACTCCCCCCGTACCACCCCGTGTTCGGAAGGACCCCCACACCATGACCACCGTCTCCACCCGCACCGAAAGACCTCCGACCGAGCCGTCCGGGCAACTCGCCAAGGGCCTGATCGGCACCACCGACCTGGTGTTCTTCGTGGTCGCCGCGGCCGCGCCGCTGACCGTGCTGGCCGGCATCGCGCCGTTCGCGATCGGCGTCGGCGGGGCGTCCGCGCCCGCCGCGTACCTGATCTCCGGGGCGCTGCTGGTGCTGTTCGCCGCCGGGTTCACCGCGATGAGCCGGTACGTGCGCAACGCGGGCGCGTTCTACGCGTACGTGGCGCGCGGGCTGGGGCGCACCCTCGGGGTGGTCACCGCCTATGTGGCGGTGGTCAGTTACAACCTGATCACCCCCGGTGTGGCGGCCGCGTTCGGCTACTTCGCGGCCGGGCACATCGAGCAGCGGACCGGTGCGCACGTGCCGTGGTGGCTGCTGTCCGGGGTGTGCGTGGCGGTGGTCGGCGTGCTCGGTTGGCTGAAGGTCACGCTGTCCGCGAAGGTGCTCGGGGTGGCGCTGGTGCTGGAGGTGCTGTCGCTGCTGCTGATGGAGGGCGGGGTGCTGGCCGAGCGGGGGACGGCCGCGCTCGACCCGGTGTCCTTCGACCCGTCGCTGCTCACCCAGGCCGGGGTGGCCGGCATGTTCGTGCTGGTGATAGGCGCGTTCACCGGCTTCGAGGCGACGGCGATCTACGCCGAGGAGGCCCGCGACCCGGCCCGCACCGTGCCGCGGGCGACGTTCATCGCGATCGGCTTCCTGGCGGTGTTCTACGCGCTGGGCACCTGGATCGTGATGGGCGCGTACGGCACCGACCAGGCCGTCGCGCAGGCCCGCGCGGACGGCGGGCCCGACCTGACGTTCCGGGCCGCCGAGCGGTTCGTCGGACTGTGGCTGTCCGACACCATGCACGTGCTGATCATCGTCTCGGCGTTCGCCTCCGCGCTGGCCTTCCACAACGCGGCCGCCCGCTACCTGTACGCGCTGGGCCGGGAGGGGCTGCTGCCGCGCAGCCTGGGCCGGGTGTCGGCGCGCACCGGGTCGCCCGGGCAGGCGGTGCTGGTGCAGTCGGTGTTCAACGCGCTGGTCGTGGGCCTGGGCGCGGTGCTCGCCGTCGACCCGTACCTGGTGGTGCTGCTCTGGTCGAACAGCGTCGGGGTGCTCGGCATCATGGCGATGCAGGGGCTGGCGGCGGTCGCGGTGTTCGCGTTCTTCCGCCGCGACCGGCGCGGGCTCTCCGCGTTCCGGGTGGTCTGGGCGCCGCTGCTGGCGGCCGCCGGGATGGCCGTGCTCACCGTGCTCGCGGTCTTCAACTTCGATCTGCTGAGCGGACGTTCGGGCCTGGTGAACTGGCTGCTGCTGGTGCCGATGCCGCTGGTCGGCGTGGCCGGCTGGCTGGTCGCCCGGCGGATCCGGCGCACCGACCCGGAGCGGTTCGCCCGGCTCACCGAGGTCGATGTCGAACGCGACTGAGCGCAGCGCGAAGCGGCGGCACCGGCCCACGGCGGGTCGGTGCCGCCGCTTCGGCGTGCGTCAGTCCAGCAGCGTGCCGTGCTCGGCGACCACCCGGCCGGCCTTCACCACCAGCTCGCGCTCCGGCAGGTCGACCACCACCTGCGGCGGGCACTCGCCGTCCACCAGCAGGAAGTCGGCGGGGGAGCCCGGCGTCAGGTCGGCCCTCGGCAGGCCGAGCAGGTCGGCGCCGCCGTGCGCGGCCAGCTCCAGGCAGTCGGTCAGCTCCCGGTCGGTGCGGGCGTCGGTGGTCCAGCCCAGCAGGTGCGCCCGGTGCAGCATGTCGGCGTTGCCGAACGGGCTCCAGGAGTCCCGCACCCCGTCCGAACCGAGGCCCACCCGCACACCGCGGGCCTGCAACGCGCGGAACGGCAGCACCTGGTGCGCGGACGGGGCGACCGTGGTCAGCGCGATCCCGGCGGACGCCAACAGCTCGGCCACCGCGTCGAGTTCACCGTCCGGCAGCTCCGGCAGGCAGAACGCGTGGCTGACCGTCACCCGGCCCTGCAGGCCCGCCGCGACGGTCCGGGCGGCGAGGGCCCGGAGCGGGCCGAGGCCGGCCGCGCCGCGGTCGTGCAGGTGGACGTCCAGCAGTACCCCGTACCGCTCGGCGAGGCCGAACAGCAGGTCGAGCTGCTCGCGGCCGTCCGCGCTGCCGCCGTCGAACCCGGCCGGGTCGATGCCGCCGACCGCGTCCACCAGGTGCTCGCGGGCCGCCTCGGTGAGCAGTTCGGCCGCGCCCGGCGTGCGCACCACCCCGTGCTGCGGGAACGCCACCGACTGCACGTCGAGCTTCCCGGCCAGCCGCTCGGCGGCCTCCCGCAGGCCCTCCACCCCGGCCAGGCCGTACGCGGGCGCGACGTCGACGTGCGCGCGGACGGCGCGGGTGCCGCGGGTCACCGCGTGGGCCAGCAGTCGGTGGGCGCGCTCGCCGATCGGGCTGCGCCGGTGCCGGAACAGCTCGACGTCCCCCGCCACGTACTCCGGCAGGCTGCCGGCCGGGCGGCGGCTGTACCAGGGCTCACCCCAGCTGGTCTTGTCCGGGTGGATGTGCGCGTCCACCAGCGTCGGCAGCGCGATCCTGCCGCCGCCGTCCACCACCGTCGGGCGGGCGTCCTCCGGCAGTTCGGCCACCAGGACGCCGTCCACGACGGCCAGATCGGTGACAGGCCCGCCGAACGGGCGGACCTGGCGGAACAGTGCGGCGTGCATGGTGTCGCTCCCGGGGAGGTGCTGAGGGCCTTTCCGGAACCAACCAAGCCGCTTCGGCTGCGACAGTCAACTCGCCTGCGGCATAGGCGAGTTGGCTGTCAGGGCTGCCCGGCGACGGTCAGCACGGGGCAGGGGGAGTGGCCGCGGCAGTGCCGTACGGCGCGGTCGCCGTGCGGGTGCCAGTGGCGGTGGCCCGACGCGCCGAGCACCAGCAGGTCGTCCGGGCCGGCGACGGCGGCGACCAGGGCCGGTCCGGGCGGTCCGGCGGTCACGGTCGGGCGGATCACCAGCTCGCTCGGCCAGCCGCCGACGGCGGAGCGCAGCGCGCTGTCCAACAGCCGGCAGGCGGTGCGGTCGGACGGCTGCCCGGCGAACAGCGGGACCAGCACCGCCCCGCGCACCGCCGCCTCCAGCACGGCCCGGCGCAGCGCGGCCAGGCTCGCGGTCGAGCCGTCGACGCCGACCACCACCCGGGACTCCGCAGTGCGATCCATGGCGCACCTCCTTCTCCCCCTCCAGTCAACGCCCGTGCGGAGCAGTCGGGCGTCAGGGCGGCGTTGGGAAACCGGCCGTGGGCGTCAGGGAGCCGTCAAGGACGGCCGACAGCGGGGCGGGACGCGATCTGCTGGGTGCTGCGGGCCCCGTCGGGCCTGCGGGTTTCCGGACGGAGGGCGTGTGATGGAGCAGCGGCCGCGCATCGTGGTCGGGGTCAGCGGGTCGCTCGGCAACCTGGCGGCCGTGCACCGCGCGGTGGCCGAGGCCCGGCGGCTGGGCGGCGAGGTGCTCGCCCTGCACGCCTGGGAGCCGCCGAGCGGCGAGTTCGGACACCGCCGCTCGCCGTGCCCGCCGCTGATGTCCGCGGTGCGCGAGCTGGCCGTGACGACACTGGCCGAGGCGATGGCGGAGGCGTTCGGCGGCGCCGACCCGGGCGTCCCGCTGACCGCCCGCACCGTCCGGGGCCGAACCGCCCCGACCCTGCTGGCCGCCGCCGACCGTCCCGGCGACCTGCTGGTGCTCGGCCCGTCCGGCTCCTGGCTGCACCGCGGCCTGCGCGGCTCGGTGCCCCGGGCCTGCCTGCGCCGCGCGACCTGCCCGGTGCTGGTCGTACCGCGCCCCGAACTCGCCCACACCCTCGACGAGTTGAGCGGACGCCTGTTCGCCGCCCGGGCCCTGGACGCGGAGCTGCGCGGACTGGTGGCGGTGTCCGGCGATGCGTGAGCGGCTGCCGGTCGCGATGTCCGGTGCGGCGGCGCTGCTGCTGGGCGCGGCGATCGCCCTGACCCTCGCCCCGCTCGGCGAACTGCGCGCCGGCGGCTTCGCGCTCACCGCCTTCGCCGCCGGATGCGCCGCCCTCGGCACCCGCTCGCGGCCGGCCGCCGCACCACTCGTCGGCCTGGCGCTCTGGCTGTTCCACAACGGCTTCGCCGAGCACCGCTACGCCCAACTCGGCTGGTCCGGCCCGGCCGCCGAGGCCCGCCACCTCGCCCTCTTCACCGCAGCCGCACTCCTCGCCGCCCTCCCCTGGGAGAAGGCCCGCCGGGAACGGCACTGAAAACGGCGGCGCCGGGCCGTGGGGGGCCCGGACGCCGCACCCCGAACGGTCCGGACGGTGCATGGGGGCACCGTCCGGACCGTTTCTGTCTGCCGGTTCCGCTCCGGGCGTTCCACAATGGACGGTATGACTGCGCACGAGGACGGCCTGCCCGCGCTGGTGCGGCTGTTGGCCGGTGGCGGGGTGGCGGTGCTGAGTGGGGCCGGGCTGTCCACCGAGTCCGGCATTCCCGACTACCGGGGGCCGGACGGGATCCGGCGGCACCGGGCGCCGATGACGTACCAGGAGTTCCTGGCGGGGGAGCCGGCCCGCCGCCGCTACTGGGCGCGCAGCCATGCCGGGCGCGCCGTGATCGCCGGGGCCCGGCCGAACGTCGGCCATCTCGCGGTGGCCCGGCTGCGCGCCGCCGGACCGCTCTCCGCCGTCATCACGCAGAACGTCGACGGCCTGCACCGCGCCGCGGGCACCGCCGACGCCGTCGAGCTGCACGGCGGCCTCGACCGGGTGATCTGCCTCGGCTGCGCCGCCGTCAGCCCCCGCGCCGAACTCGACGAACGCCTCGCCGCCCTCAACCCGGCCTTCCGGGACGCCGGTTCGCGGCTCAACCCGGACGGCGACGTCGAACTGCCCGAGGACCTGGTGGCGTCGTTCGTGGTCGCCGACTGCACCCGCTGCGGCGGCGTCCTCAAGCCCGACGTGGTGTTCTTCGGCGAGAGCGTCCCCAAGGACCGCGTCGAGCTCTGCTACCGCCTGGTCGACGAGGCCCGCGCCCTGCTGGTCCTCGGCTCCTCGCTGACCGTCATGTCCGGCCTGCGCTTCGTCCGCCACACCGCCAAGTCCGGCAAGCCGGTGGCCATCGTCAACCGCGGCACCACCCGCGCCGACGCCCTCGCCGCCCTCCGCCTCGACCGCCCCCTCGGCGAGACGCTGACCGCCCTGGCCGCCCACCTCGGCGCATAGCCCCCGGCCGGGCCCGGCTCACGCCCCCGGCGGTGCGGTGGGCCGGCAGATCGCGACGGGCTCCGGGCGGCCGGGAAGGCTCGCGTCAAGGAGGCGTAAAGGTCGGGGAACCACCCGTATGGAGGGCGTCAGGGGCCGTCGAGGCGGGCCGTTGCGCTGATTGGCTCAGGGAGCCGGCGAGATACGCAGGCCGTTGTCCCGAGCCACCTTGGTGGATGCCATGTCGGATCTGATCTATGTCGGCGTCACGGTTGCCGTGTTCGCCGTCATCGCCCTGATCGCGCGGGGGGTGGAGAAGCTGTGACCACGGAGAACATCGTCGGTCTCATCGTCGCCGCCGCGCTGGTCGGCTACCTCGTTCTCGCGCTGATCCACCCGGAGAAGTTCTGACATGAGTGCCACTCTTGCCGGCTGGCTCCAGGCTGTCGCCCTGGTCGGAGCGCTGGCCCTGTGCTACCGGCCGCTGGGTGATTACATCGCGCGGCTGCTCACCACCGCGAAACATCTGAGAGCCGAGAAGGCCCTGTACCGACTGGTCGGCGTCGATGGCGACGCCGATCAGCGTTGGCCGGTGTACTTGCGGTCGGTGCTGGCGTTCTCCGCGCTGTCGGTGCTGTTCCTGTACGGGCTGATCCGCCTTCAGACGCACCTGCTGCTGAGCCTGGGCGTGCCCGAGATGGAGGCGCACCAGGCCTGGAACACCGCGATCTCGTTCACCGCCAACACCAACTGGCAGTCGTACAGCGGCGAGTCCGCGATGGGCCACCTGGTGCAGATGGCGGGCCTGGCGGTGCAGAACTTCGTCTCCGCGGCCGTCGGCATCGCCGTGGTGGCGGCGCTGATCCGCGGGTTCACCCGCAACCGCACCGACCGGGTCGGCAACTTCTGGGTGGACCTGACCCGGATCGCGCTGCGCCTGCTGCTGCCGATCGCGATCGTGTTCGCGCTGGTGCTGGCCGCCAACGGTGTGGTGCAGAACTTCCACGGCTTCCACGAGGTGACCACGCTGACCGGCGGTCAGCAGGCGGTCCCGGGCGGGCCGGTGGCCTCGCAGGAGGTCATCAAGCTGCTCGGCACCAACGGCGGCGGCTTCTACAACGCCAACTCGGCGCACCCGTTCGAGAACCCGACCGGCTTCACCAACCTGGTGGAGATCTTCCTGATACTGGTGATCGCGTTCTCGCTGCCGCGCACCTTCGGCCGGATGGTCGGCGACCACCGCCAGGGCTACGCGATCGTCGCGGTGATGGGCCTGTTCTGGGTGGCCTCGGCCGCGCTGATCACCTTCTTCGAGCACCAGCACGGCGGCACCGCCCTGCAGGCCGCCGGCGCGGCGATGGAGGGCAAGGAGCAGCGGCTCGGCATCGCCGGGTCCAGCCTGTTCGCGGCGTCCACCACGCTCACCTCGACGGGCGCGGTGAACTCCTTCCACGACTCGTACACGCCGTTCGGCGGCGGTCTGACGATCTTCAACATGATGCTCGGCGAGATCGCGCCCGGCGGTACCGGATCGGGCCTGTACGGGATGCTGATCCTGGCGATCGTCGCGGTGTTCGTGGCCGGTCTGATGGTCGGCCGCACCCCCGAGTACCTGGGCAAGAAGCTCGGCGGCCGGGAGATGAAGTTCGCCTCGCTGTACATCCTCACCACGCCGACGATCGTGCTGATCGGCGCGGGCACCGCGATCGCCCTGCCCGGCGAGCGCGCCGGGATGCTCAACTCCGGTGCGCACGGCTTCTCCGAGGTGCTGTACGCGTTCACCTCCGCCGCGAACAACAACGGCTCCGCGTTCGGCGGCATCACCGTGAACACCGCCTGGTACGACACGGCGCTGGGCCTGGCGATGGTGTTCGGCCGGTTCCTGCCGATGGTGTTCGTGCTGGCGCTGGCCGGCTCGCTGGCCCGGCAGCAGCCCGTCCCGGCGAGCGCGGGCACGCTGCCCACGCACAAGCCGCTGTTCGTCGGACTGCTCTCCGGTGTGGTGCTGATCGTCGTCGGCCTCACCTACTTCCCGGCCCTGGCCCTCGGGCCGATCGCAGAAGGTCTCCACTGATGTCCACCACCCTTGAACCGGCGGCCCCCGAACAGGCGCCGCACAGAGTCTCCGCGGGCCTGCTCGACCCGAAACTGCTGCTCGCCGCGCTGCCCGACGCGGTGAAGAAGCTCGACCCCCGGGTGATGGTGAAGAACCCGGTGATGTTCGTGGTCGAGGTCGGCTCGGTGGTCACCACCGTCGCCGCGATCGCCGACCCGTCGGTGTTCGCCTGGGCGATCACCGCCTGGCTCTGGCTGACCACGGTGTTCGCCAACCTGGCCGAGGCGGTCGCCGAGGGCCGCGGCAAGGCGCAGGCCGACACGCTGCGCCGCACCAAGTCCGACACCACCGCCCGGCGGCTGGTCGACTGGCCCGCCCGGAAGGACGAGGAGGAGGTGCCGGGCACCGCGCTGCGCCTCGGCGACCACGTGGTGGTCGAGGCCGGGCAGGTCGTCCCCGGTGACGGCGACGTGGTCGAGGGCATCGCCAGCGTCGACGAATCGG
Organism: Kitasatospora sp. NPDC059795; assembly: GCF_042732175.1. NCBI lineage: Bacteria > Bacillati > Actinomycetota > Actinomycetes > Kitasatosporales > Streptomycetaceae > Kitasatospora > Kitasatospora sp. NPDC059795. The sequence continues at coordinate 369,665 of NZ_JBHWID010000007.1, read as the reverse complement.
CGATCACCGGCGAGTCCGCGCCGGTGATCCGCGAGTCCGGCGGCGACCGTTCGGCGGTGACGGGCGGCACCAAGGTGCTGTCGGACCGGATCGTGGTGAAGATCAGCTCGGAGCCCGGCAAGACCTTCATCGACCGCATGATCGCCCTGGTGGAGGGCGCGGCCCGGCAGAAGACGCCGAACGAGATCGCGCTGAACATCCTGCTGGCCTCGCTGACCATCGTCTTCCTGATCGCGGTCGTCACCCTCCAGCCGATGGCGACCTACGCGGGCGCCCCGCAGCCCACCGTGGTGCTGGTGGCGCTGATCGTGGCGCTGATCCCGACCACCATCGGCGCGCTGCTGTCGGCGATCGGCATCGCCGGCATGGACCGGCTGGTGCAGCGCAACGTGCTGGCGATGTCCGGCCGTGCCGTGGAGGCCGCCGGCGACGTCAACACGCTGCTGCTCGACAAGACCGGCACCATCACGCTCGGCAACCGGCAGGCCGCCGAGTTCCAGCCCGCCGCGGGCGTGGGCGTCGAGGAGCTGGCGGACGCCGCGCAGCTGTCCTCGCTGGCCGACGAGACCCCCGAGGGGCGCTCGATCGTGGTGCTCGCCAAGACCGCGTACGGCCTGCGGGCCCGCGCCCAGGGCGAGTTGGCGCACGCCGAGTGGGTGCCGTTCACCGCGCAGACCCGCATGTCGGGGGTGGACGTGGACGGGCGCGAGGTCCGCAAGGGCGCGGCCGCCTCGGTCTCCAACTGGGTGACCGCGCACGGCGGTTCGGTCGGTGCCGAGGTGGCGCAGCTGGTCGACGGGATCTCCGCGGCGGGCGGCACCCCGCTGGTGGTCGCCGACCGCGAGGGCGGACGCCCGCCCCGGGTGCTCGGCGTCATCCACCTCAAGGACGTGGTGAAGGAGGGCATGCGGGAGCGGTTCGCGGAGCTCCGCCGGATGGGCATCAAGACCGTGATGATCACCGGCGACAACCCGCTGACCGCGCGGGCGATCGCCGAGGAGGCGGGCGTCGACGACTTCCTCGCCGAGGCCACGCCCGAGGACAAGATGGCCCTGATCCGGAAGGAGCAGGAGGGCGGCAAGCTGGTCGCGATGACCGGCGACGGCACCAACGACGCCCCCGCGCTCGCCCAGGCCGACGTCGGCGTGGCGATGAACACCGGCACCATGGCGGCCAAGGAGGCCGGCAACATGGTGGACCTGGACTCCAACCCGACCAAGCTGATCGAGATCGTCGAGATCGGCAAGCAACTGCTCATCACCCGCGGCGCGTTGACGACCTTCTCGATCGCCAACGACGTGGCCAAGTACTTCGCGATCATCCCCGCGATGTTCGCCGGCGTGTACCCGGGCCTGAGCCACCTGAACATCATGGGCCTGCACAGCCCGACCTCCGCGATCACCTCGGCGATCGTCTTCAACGCGCTGGTCATCGTCGGCCTCATCCCGCTGGCCCTGCGCGGCGTCAAGTACCGTCCCTCCGACGCCAGTTCGCTGCTGTCGAGGAACATCGGGGTGTACGGCCTGGGCGGCCTGGTGGTGCCGTTCGTCGGCATCAAGCTGATCGACCTGGTCGTGCAGTTCATCCCCGGCCTGAACTGACAAGAGAGGAGAACGAGACATGCCCACCTTCCTGCGCACCCACCTCACCGCGCTGCGGATGCTGCTGGTGATGACCGTGATCCTCGGCATCGCCTACCCGCTGCTGATCACCGGCATCAGCCAACTCGCCTTCCCCGCCAAGGCCAACGGCTCGGTGGTGAAGGCCGACGGCAAGGAGATCGGCTCCAGCCTGCTCGGCCAGAGCTTCGACCTGCCCAAGCAGAACCCCGACGACCCGGACGAGCAGGCGCAGCCCGACCCGAAGTGGTTCCAGCCCCGCCCGTCCGCCGGCGGCTACGACCCGAAGTCGTCCGGCGCCTCCAACCTCGGCCCGAACAGCGACGAACTGCTGAAGGCCGTCGAGGAGCGCCGCGCCGCCGTCGCCGCGTTCGACGGCGTCGACCCGGCGAGCGTCCCGGCGGACGCGCTGACCGCCTCCGGCTCCGGACTCGACCCGCAGATCTCCGTCGCGTACGCCGAGCAGCAGGTGAAGCGGGTCGCCGAGGCCCGCGGCGTGCCCGCCGAGCGGCTGGAGCAGCTGATCGCCCAGTACACCGACGGCCGCAGCCTCGGCTTCCTCGGGCAGCCCGGCGTCAACGTCGTCCTGCTCAACCGTGCGGTCGCCGACCTGAAGTGACGACGAGTCCCTTACCGAAGCAGGCCGACCCGGGCGCTCCCCCGCCCGGGTCGGCCGGCCGCGTCCCCGAGCCCCTTCCGCCCACGACCGTGAGACGAGCCGCCATGCCAGCCGACCTCGGAGCCCAGCCCACCGGCCGCCGGCGGGGCCGGCTACGGGTCTACCTCGGCGCGGCCCCCGGCGTCGGCAAGACCTACCGGATGCTCGACGAGGCGCACCGCCGCCGGGAACGCGGCACCGACGTGGTGGTCGGCCTGCTGGAGACCCACGACCGTCCGCGCACCGCCCGCCTGCTCGACGGCCTGGAGCAACTCCCGCGCACCGTACGGCGCTACCGCGACACCGAGTTCGCCGAACTCGACCTGGACGCGCTGCTGCGCCGCCGCCCCGAACTCGCCCTGGTCGACGAGCTCGCCCACACCAACATCCCCGGCGGGCGGCACGCCAAGCGCTGGCAGGACGTCGAGGAACTCCTCGCCGCCGGCATCGACGTGGTCACCACCGTCAACATCCAGCACCTGGAGTCGCTCAACGACGTCGTGCAGAAGATCACCGGCGTGCCGCAGCGCGAGACCGTCCCCGACGAGGTGGTGCGCCGCGCCGACCAGATCGAACTGGTCGACATGGCCCCGCAGGCGCTGCGCCGCCGCCTCGCCCACGGCAACGTCTACCAGGCCGAGAAGGTCGACGCCGCGCTCGCCAACTACTTCCGGGTCGGCAACCTCACCGCGCTGCGCGAACTCGCGCTGCTCTGGCTGGCCGGCCGGGTCGACGAAGGGCTGCGCGACTACCGGGCCGTGCACAACATCGACCGGGTCTGGGAGACCCGCGAACGCGTCGTCGTCGCCCTCACCGGCGGACCGGAGGGCCCCACCCTGATCCGCCGCGCCGCCCGGATCTGCGACCGCACCGCCGGCGGCGAACTGATCGCCGTGCACGTCACCCGCAGCGACGGCCTGGCCGGCGCCTCGCCCGGCCGGCTCGCCGAACAGCGCAGCCTGGTCGAATCCCTCGGCGGCAGCTACCACGTGGTGGTGGGCGACGACATCCCCGAGACACTGCTGACCTTCGCCCGGGCCCGGGACGCCACCCAACTCGTCCTCGGCACCAGCCGGCGCGGCCGCACCAACCGCTTCCTCACCGGCCCCGGCATCGGCGAGACCACCGTCGACCGGTCCGAGGACATCGACGTCCACATGGTCACCCACGCCTTCACCGGCCGCGGCCGCCTCCCCTCGCTGGGCCGCCGGCACTCCCGCCGCCGCACCCTCGCCGGGTACGCCGCCGGGCTCGCCGTCCCCTGGCTGCTGACCGCCCTGCTCTCCCAGGCGCACACCGCGCTGAACCTCACCACCGACGCGCTGATCTTCCAACTCGGCGTCGTCGCCGTCGCGTTGCTCGGCGGCGCGGTCTCAGCGCTGCTCGCCTCCGTGGTCGCCTCGCTGCTGCTGAACTACTACTTCATCCCGCCGGTGCACACCTTCACCATCGGCGAGGCCAACAACTTCATCGCGCTCGCCGTGTTCGCCGCCGTCGCGCTGTGCGTGTCCACCGTCGTCGACCACTCCGCCCGGCAGACCGCCCGGGCCGCCCGCGCCACCGCCGAGGCCGAGACCCTCTCCACCCTGGCCGGCTCGGTGCTGCGCGGCGCCGACGCCGTCCCCGCCCTGCTGGAACGCACCCGCACCTCCTTCGGCCTGGACACCGCCGCCCTGCTCGACCCCGCCACCGGAGAGGTGCTCGCCCGCACCGACACCCCGGCCGCCGCCGACGACCACCCCGAGACCACCGAACTCCCGGTCGGCGCAGACGCGTTGCTGGTGCTCACCGGCCGTCGGCTGCCCGACACCGACCACCGGGTGCTGGCCGCGTTCGCCGCCCACCTCGCCGCCGCCCTCGAACGCGACCGGCTCGCCACCGTCGCCGCCGAGGTCGAACCGATCCGCGCCGCCGACCGGATGCGCACCGCCCTGCTCGCCGCCGTCAGCCACGACCTGCGCACCCCGCTCGCCACCGCCCTCGCCTCCGTCGGCTCGCTGCGCAGCCCCGAGGTCGAGTTCTCCGCCGCGGACCGCGCCGAACTGCTCGCCCTCGCCGACGAGTCCCTGGTCGAACTCACCCGCCTGGTCGACAACCTGCTCGACCTCAGCCGCCTCCAGGCCGGCGCCCTCACCCTGCACCTGCAACCCACCCACCTGGACGAGATCCTGCCGCGCGCCCTCGACTCGCTGCCCGACCCCGACGCGCCCGTCCGGTCGCTCGACCTCGACACCGCCCCGCCGGTCCTCGCCGACCCGCCGCTGCTCGAACGCGTCCTCGCCAACGTCGTCACCAACGCGCTGCGGCACAACGCGCCCGGCGCACCCGTCCTGGTCACCGCCTCCGCCCACGCCCACCGGGTGGAGATCCGCATCGTCGACCGCGGGCCCGGCATCCCGCCCGAGGACCGCGACCGGGTCTTCCTGCCGTTCCAACGCCTCGGCGACACCGACAACACCACCGGGCTCGGCCTCGGCCTCGCTCTCTCCCGCGGCCTCGCCGAAGCCATGGGCGGCAGCCTCGACGTCGAGGACACCCCCGGCGGCGGCACCACCATGCTGCTCACCCTGCCCGCCGCCACCGAAGCACCCCACGCCGCCACCGAAGCACCCCACGAGGAAACCCGATGACCCGCGTCCTCGCCGTCGACGACGAACCCCGCCTGCTGCGCACCCTGCGCCTCAACCTGCTCGCCCGCCAGTACGCCGCCCTCACCGCCGACACCGCCCGGCGGGCCCTCGAACTGGCCGAGCGGACCCCGCCCGACGCCGTCCTGCTCGACCTCGGCCTGCCCGACCAGGACGGCATGGACGTGCTGCGCGCCCTGCGCCGCCACAGCGCCGCGCCGGTCATCGTGCTGTCCGGCCGCACCGACCCCGCCGACCGCATCCACGCCCTCGACGGCGGCGCCGACGACTACCTCACCAAGCCCTTCGTCATGGACGAGCTCTTCGCCCGCCTGCGCGCCGTCCTGCGCCGCCCCGCGCCCGCCGCCGCCCCGCCGCTCGCCCGGGTCGGCGACCACACCCTGGACCCGGCCGCCGCCCGCGCCACCGGACCGGACGGCCCGGTCCGGCTCACCCCCACCGAATGGCGGCTGCTCGGCGTGCTGCTCGCCGCCCCCGGCCGGCTGGTCGGCCGCCAACAGCTCCTCACCGCCGTCTGGGGCCCCGGCCACGAACACCACAGCAACTACCTGCGGGTGCACTTCGCGGCCCTGCGCCGCAAGCTCGAACGCGACCCGCACCGCCCCCGGCACCTGATCACCGAACCCGGCCTCGGCTACCGCTACCTGCCCTGACGCGCCACCAGGCGGCGGCCCGCGCCCGCCACCACACTGCCCGCGACCGTCCCCAGCAGCGCGCCCGCCACCACGTCCCCCGGGTAGTGCACCCCCGTGTGCACCCGCGAATAGCCCACCGCCGCCGCGAGCAGACCCAACGGAGCTGCCGCCCACGGCAGTTGGGAGGCCACTCCGGTGGCGAACGCGAACGCCGACGCGGTGTGCCCGGACGGGAACGACGCCGACTCCGGCATCGGCACGTGCCGCGCCTGCGGCACCTTCCCCGCCACCCGGTCCGGCCGGGTCCGCCGCGCCAGCGACTTGCCCGCCAGGTTCGCCGCCGCCGACGCCACCGCCACCGACCCCAGCCCCACCAGCGCCGCCCGGCGCGACGCCCCCGGTACCAGCGCCAGACCGCACGCCACCGCCACCGACAGCTTCGAGTTGTCCGCCGCCGTCGACAGCCGCCGCAGACCCTCGTCCAGCGCCGGCGTCGGCGTCGCCGCGACCGCCGCGTACACCGCCAGATCCACCGCCGACAAGTCCGCCACCACCCGCCGCCCGGCCGGCGCCCACCGCTCCAACACCCTCACCGCGCACCGCCGTTCGCCTCGACGCGGCCCGCCGCCAGCCGCGACAGCCGCCGCCACGACAGCGGCGGCGCCGGCCGCACCGCACCCGGCCGGTGCCGCGGCACCCGCACCCGCAGCGCCCCCGGGCGGATCACGCACCGCACCGGGACGTCCAGCTCCAACGCCTCGCCGTCCACCGCCACCGGAATCCTCGCCGCCTCCGCCGTCACCAGCACCTCACGCCCCATCAGCGTCCGCACCGCCTCCGCATTCGTACCCCGCAACGCCAGCTCCGCCGCCTGCGCCGCGCCGTCCACCTTCACCCCCAGCACCCCCAGCCGGCCCAGATCCAGCCGCGAACGCCGCCCCGGATCCAGCAGGTCCCCGGCGTCGTACGGGTTGTTGCTGACCAGCACCGCCTGCGGCCGCTCCAGCACCTCCCCGCCCACCTCGGCCCGCAGCTCCGCGCCCGCGTACCCCACCAGCAGGTCCGGCAGCATCGCCAGCGCCGTCGACGCCTTCGCGTCCCGGTAGTCCGGATTCCGCACCACCTCCGCGTACGTGCCGAACGACACGTTGTTCACGAAGGCCCGGCCCGCCACCTCGCCCAGGTCCACCCGCAGCTCCACGCCGTCCGTCAGCGCGTCCAGGCCGCTCGCCGGATCGTCCCGGTCCAGGCCCAGATCCAGCGCGAAGTGGTTGCGGGTGCCCGCCGCCACCACCAGGAACGGCAGCCCGTGCCGGGCCGCGACCTGCGCCACCAGCGCCTGCGTGCCGTCCCCGCCGGCCACCCCCAGCAGATCCGCGCCGTCGGCCACCGCCCGCTCCGCCAGCAGCGCCACGTCCTGCTCCGGCCCGGCCGAGGGGTCGAGCAGCACCACCTCGGCCCCCAACTCCCGTGCCCGGTCGGCCAGCCGGAACTCCCGCACCTTCCCGCCGCCGGACTCCGGATTCATGATCAGCACCGGCCTGCGCGGCCCCGGCGCCTCCCGCTCCCGCACCTCGCGCGGCCCCCGGGCCGACCGCAGCGCCGACCGCCCCAGCGACAGACCCGCCGACCACAGCGCCACCGCGCCCAGCACCCACGGCCACGTCCCCGCCCCGACGACCAGCGCCACCGCACCCGCCGGCGCCGCCACCGCCAGCAGCGCCCCGAGCCAGCGCACCGGCCCGCGCCGCGACAGCGCCCACCACACCCCCGCCGCGATCAGCGCCAACGCCGCCACCCCGACCGCCACCACCAGCGCCCCGCGCAGCCCCGCCCCCGCCGCCAGCACCCCGACCGCCGCCGCGCCGCATCCGATCGCGGCCCGCGCCAGCCACTTCGCCCGCACCACCTCAGCCATCCCCCGACCGTAACGCCCCGTCAACCATCGCGCCCGGCGCGACAATCGGGCTGTGGCAGAATCCGCCGGGTGACCATCCGGGTACTGCTCGCCGACGACCAGGAGATGGTGCGCCGCGGACTGCGCCGCATCCTCGAAACCCAACCCGACATCGAGGTGGTCGGCGAGGCCGCCGACGGCGTCGCCACCGTCGAGGCCGCCCGCGCGCTGCGGCCCGACGTCGCCCTGGTGGACGTCCGGATGCCCCGGATGGACGGCCTCGAAGTCGTCCGGCAGCTCTGCGGGCCCACCGCCGACCCGCAGGTCAAGGTGGTCGTGGTGACCACCTTCGACCTCGACGAGTACGTGTACCCGGCGCTGCGCGGCGGCGCCTCCGGCTTCCTGCTCAAGCGCTCCGGACCGGCCCTGCTGATCGAGGCCGTCCGCGCCGCGACGGCCGGCGACAGCCTGATCAGCCCGTCCGTCACCGTCCGCCTGCTCCAGCACGTCACCGGCCGCCGCCCCGAGACCGCGCCGCTCGCCGAACCGCTCACCACCCGCGAACAGGAGATCGCCCGCGAGGTCGCCGCCGGGCGCACCAACGCCGACATCGCCGCCGCCCTGTTCATCTCGGCCGGCACCGTGAAGACCCACGTCGCGCACATCCAGCGCAAACTCGGCGTCCGCAACCGGGTCGGCATCGCCATGCGCGCCTTCGAACTCGGCTACCTCACCGACCTGCCCGCATGACCGGCGCCCGCCCCGCCCTGACCGCCGTCGCGGCCGCACTGCTGCTCCTGCCCGCCGCGTTCGCCCACGGCTCGGCCTGGCTGCCCGCCGCCACCGCCGCCCTGGTCCTCGCCCTCACCGGGCTCCGCCTGCCGCCCGTCCTCGCACCCGTCGCCGCCGCGCTGCTCTCGCTCGCCGTCGACGCCGGCTACTTCGGCGACCACGGCCTCGAACTGGTCTGGATGCCCGTCGAGTTCGCCACCCTGCTGGTCCTGGTGGTGCGCACGGTCCGACGGCTGCCGGCCCGCCCGGCCTGGGCCGCCGGCACGCTCACCACCGCCGCCGCGCTGGCCCTGCCGCTGCGCTTCGCGCTGCGCCAACCCGTGCCGCTGGACGCCTCCGTGGCCGGGCTGCTGCTCGCCGTCGTCCCCGTCGCCGCCGCCCTCGGCGCCGCCCTCTACCTGCGCGGCCAGGACGACCGCCGGGTCCGCGCCGTCCGCGACGCCCGCCGTGAACAGCGCCTCGCCGTCGCCCGCGACCTGCACGACTACGTCGCCCACGAGCTCACCGGCATCCTGCTGGAGGTGCAGGCAGCCCAGGTCAGCGGCTACGACGAGGCCGAGAACGCCCGGCTGCTGGCCCGCCTGGAGGCCGCCGGGCAGCGCGCCCTCACCTCCATGGACCACACCCTGGACACCCTGCGCGCCCCCGACGACGCCGCCCCGCGCCGCCACACCCTCACCGAACTCCCCGCCCTGCTCGACCACTTCCCCGACCGGCCGGCCCTGCACGGCCGCGCCGAACTGCCCGCCCTGCCGCCCGCCGTCGAGGACGCCGCCTACCGGGTCGCGCTGGAGGCCCTCACCAACATCCGCCGCCACGCTCCCGCCGCCGACCTGATCACCGTCGCCCTCGTCCACCACCCCGGCGCAGGGCTCACCGTCACCGTCACCGACGCCGGCCCCGCCCATCCCCACGCCCACGCCCGACCCGGCGGCGGCACCGGCCTCGCCGCGCTGCGCAGCCGGATCGCCGACCTCGGCGGCGAACTCACCGCCGGCCCGCACGGCACCGGCTGGCAGGTCGCGGCGACCCTCCCCACCGGGGCCTGAACACGCCGACGGCGCGCGGCCCCCCGGCCGCGCGCCGTCAACTCGACTGTCTAGAACGGAAGTTCTACTCCTCGACCGGGGTGCCGTCGGCCGCGATCCGGGCGAAGCCGAGGTACTTGTGCAGCGCCTTCGGCAGCAGCACCGAACCGTCGGCCTGCTGGTGCTGCTCCAGCACCGCCGCGATGGTCCGGCCCAGCGGCAGACCCGAACCGTTCACCGTCGCCGCGGGCGTCGGCTTCCCGTTCTCGTCCCGGGTGCGGATGCCCGCCCGGCGGCCCTGGAAGGTGCCGAAGTCCGACACCGAGGAGATCTCCCGGTAGGTGTCCTGGCTGGGCAGCCACACCTCCAGGTCGTACGTCAGCTGCGACGAGAACCCGGTGTCACCGGCCGCCAACGTGACGACGCGGTACGAGAGTTCGAGCTCCTGGAGGCACGCCTCGGCGTGCGACACCATCAGCAGCGCCTGCTCGCCCGACTCGCCGGGGGCGCAGATCCGCACCATCTCCACCTTCGAGAACTGGTGCAGCCGGATCAGCCCCCGGGTGTCCCGCCCGTACGAGCCGGCCTCCGAACGGAAGCACGGCGTGTGCGCGGTCAGCGCCAGCGGCAGCTCGGCCGGCGGCACGATCTCGTCCGCGTACAGGTTGGTCAGCGGCACCTCGGCGGTCGGGATCAGGAACAGGTCCCGGTCGGCGACCCCCGTCCGGAACAGGTCCTCCTCGAACTTCGGCAGCTGCCCGGTGCCGGTCATGGAGCGCCGGTTCACCAGGTACGGCACCGCGTGCTCGACGTAGCCGTGCCGGCGGGTGTGCAGGTCCAGCAGCAGCGCGACGATCGCCCGCTCCAGCGCCGCGCCGGTGCCGCGCAGCACGCTGAACCGCGAACCCGAGAGCTTGGTGGCCCGGGCGAAGTCCATGATGCCCATGGTCTCGCCCAGGTCGACGTGGTCCTTCGGCGCGAAGTCGAACGACTGCGGCTCGCCGACCCGGCGCACCTCACGGGCGTCCGCGTCCGAGAAGCCGTCCGGCGACCCGTCCAGCGGCAGGTTCGGGATCGTCAGCAGCAGCTCGGTCAACTCCTGCTGGACGGCTTCGAGTTCGGCCTCGTTCCGCTGGATCTGCTCCTTCAGCGAACGGGCGCTCTCCTTCAGCTCCGAGACGTCCCCGCCCTGCTTCGCCGTCCGCTGCACCTCCTGCGCGACCTGCTTCGACCGCGCCCGCAGCTCGTCGCCGCTCTGGATGCCCGCGTTGCGCCGGGACTGCAGGCCCTCCAGCGCGGACAGGTCGAGCCGGTAGCCGCGACGTGCGAGCCGCCGGACGGCTTCGTCCCCCAGGTCGATCAGGGCGCGGGCATCATGCATCGGAGTCTGCTCCTCGGGACAGCCAGGTGAAGTTCCCCGACGGTAGCAGGGGCGCGGATCGCACGGCATCGCGTTTGCCGCGGGCCCGGCGGCCCGCCGGCTCGCGGCGATCAGCCCTTGGCGACGAACTCCGCGAGCACCGGCGCCAGCGCCTCCGGCGCCACCTCGTGGGTCTGGCCCTCCAGGGTGCGGTACTCGGCGTGCGCGGCGGCGGCCGTCTCCCGGGCCGCGTCCCGCAGCGATTCCGGGCTGAGCCCGCCGTCCAGCACCAGCACCGGCACGGTCAGCGCGGCCAGCCGCTCGACCGGCACCGGCGCGCCGCCCGCGCCGTCCAGCGCCTCCGCGTCCGTGACCAGCGTCGGCGCGACCGACTCGAACACCGGCCAGCCGGGCGACTGCCGCATCCCGTCGATCATCGGCTCGGGCATCCCGACGAACGCCATGAAGCGCGCGACCGCCGCCCCCCGCTCACCGGCCGCGACATCCTCGCCCACACCCGCCCGGTACGCCGAGAACCGGGCCCGCTGCTCCTCGGTGGTGCTGAACGGCGGCTCGTACACCGCGACCCGCTCCACGCCGATGCCCGCACCGGCCGCCCGCAGCGCCAGCGCCCCGCCGGAGGACAGGCCGAACAGCGTCGCCGAGCCGCCGGCCGCCGCGACCAGCGCCGCCAGGTCCTCGATCTCCCGCTCGACGGCGTACCCGGCGCCCACCCCGCTCTCCCCGCGCCCGCGCCGGTCGTAGCCGAACACCCGGTGCCCGTCGGCCAGCCGGTCGGCGATCCCGGTGGACGGGCCGAACGCGCGGTGGCAGAGCGCCCCGTCCACGATCACCACGGCGGGGCCCTCGCCCACCGCCCGGTACGCGATGCGGGTGCCGTCGGCGGACGTCACGAACTCGGTCATCTTCGAACTCCTGAGGTGAGGTGCGGTGCGATGGTCAGCGGGCGAGCGTGGCGAGCGTGTGGACGACGAGCGCGTTGGCGTGGCCGTGGCCCAGCCCGTGCTCGCTCTTCAACCAGCCGACCAGCTCCATGTGCTTGGTCAGCGGCGAACTGCGGATCAGCTCCTGCCAGTCCGCGATCGGACGCCCGTACTTCTGCTCGATCGAGGGGAAGTAGCTCGCCGGTCCCTTGACGCTCATTCCGAGGTCCTCCGCACTGTCGTCGTTGCCGTCGTCGCCGTCACAGGAAAGGACGACCGGCCCCGGCGGAACTCATCGGTCCCCGCGAAACTTTTTCCGCGCCACCCCGCAAAGACCGCCCGCCGCCCGCCGCGGCCGCCTACGGTCGGCACATGGCATGGATCGACGACAGCACGATCGAGCGCGCCGGCGACTACCTGTGGACCGCGGGCCGGGTCCTGGAACAACGGCGCTTCACCCACCTGTTCGACGCCCCCGACCCGGCGGGCGTCCTCGCCGCCCTGGACGCCTACCGCACCCCCGACGGCGGCTGGGCGTACGGCCTGGAGCCCGACGTCCGCGGCCCCGCCGCCCAACCGCTGGCGGCCGGCGCCGCCGCCCGCATCCTCGGCGAGGCCGGCGCACTGAACGGCCCGCGCGGACGCGAACTCTGCGACTGGGTCGCCACCTTGACCACCCCCGACGGCGGCGTGCCGGCCGTCCTGCCCAGCCTGCGCCGCTACCCGCACCCGCCGTTCCTGCCGATCGCCGACGACCCGCCCGCCGAACTCCTCTCCACCGGCCAGATCGCCGCCCCGCTGCTGCGCCACGGCGTCCGGCACGCCTGGCTGAAGGGCGCCGAGGAGTTCTGCCGCCGCGCCGTCGAGGCGATCGACACCACCCATCCGTACGAGGTGTTCACCGCCGTCGGCATCCTGGACGCCGCTCCCGACCGCGCCTGGGCCGCCGAACAGGCCGCCCGCCTCGGCGAACTGGTGCGCCGCCGGCAGCTGGTGCTGCTGGACCCGGCCCACCCCGAGCAGGTCCGGATCGCCCCCGGGTACGCACCGCGCGAGTACCACCTGCCGCACGACTTCGCGCCCCGCCCGGACAGCCTGGCCCGCGCCTGGTTCACCGACGCCGAACTGGAACGCGGCCTCGTCCACCTGGTCTCCGCCCAACTCCCCGACGGCGGCTGGCCGATCAACTGGGCCCGCTGGTCCGAGTCCACCGAGCACGAAGCCCGCCCGGGCGTCACCCTGGCCGCCCTGCTCGCCCTGCGCGCCTACTCCTGAGGAGTCAGCCGACGGCGCGCTTCACCAGTTCGGCGATGCGCGCCGCCTCGGCCTCGCCCAGCTCGGCGACCGCGTAGTACACCGGCCACAGGTCGCCGTCGTCGAGCCGGGCGTGGTCGCTGAAGCCGATCGTCGCGTACCGGGACTTGAACTTGGCGGCGCTCTGGAAGAAGCACACCGGCTTGCCGTCCTTGTTGTTGTACGCCGGCATCCCGTACCAGGTCTTCGGGGCCAGCTCCGGCGCGACCTCGGTGACGATCGCGTGGAAGCGCTCGGCCAGCACCCGGTCCTCGGCCGGCATCTCGGCGATCTTCTCCAGCAGGTCCCGCTCCGCCTCGGCCGCCTTCGCGGCGGACGACGCCCGCTTCGACTCCGCCTTCAACTCCTTGGCGCGCTCCTTCATCGCCGCGCGCTCGTCCGCCGTGAAACCCTCGTGCTTCTCCGCCATGACCGGCTCTCCCGTTCCGCTGCCTCGCTGACGTTCCTCATCGTAGGAACGGGGCCGCCCACCCGGCTTCTCGGAAACTGATCGCTTGCGCCCACGCGAAGCGGCCCGGTCCGGGAGACTCCCGGACCGGGCCGCTTCGCGTGCTGCCCCGTGCTCCCGTGGTGCTCGGCGGGCCTGGTCAGCGGGCCTTGAAGGTCCGCAGCCGCAGGCTGTTGCCGACCACGAAGACCGAGGAGAAGGCCATCGCGGCACCCGCGATCATCGGGTTGAGCAGGCCGGTCGCCGCCAGCGGCAGGGCCGCCACGTTGTAGGCGAAGGCCCAGAACAGGTTGCCCTTGATGGTGGCCAGCGTCCGCCGCGACAGCCGGATCGCGTCCGCCGCCGAGCGCAGGTCGCCCCGCACCAGGGTCAGGTCCGCCGCCTCGATCGCCGCGTCGGTGCCGGTGCCGATCGCCAGGCCCAGGTCGGCCTGGGCGAGCGCCGCCGCGTCGTTGACGCCGTCGCCGACCATCGCGACCGTCCGACCCTCGGCCTGCAACCGCTGCACGGTCGCCACCTTGTCCTCCGGCAGCACCTCGGCGATCACGTCCTCGGCGGGGATGCCGACCTCGGCCGCCACCGACTCCGCCACCAGCCTGTTGTCACCGGTCAGCAGCACCGGACGCAGACCCAGCGCCCGCAGCTCGGCGATCGCCTCCGCACTGGTCGGCTTCACCGCGTCCGCCACCTCCAGCACGGCCCGCGCCGCACCGTCCCAGCCGACCGCGATCGCGGTCCGGCCGGCCCGCTCGGCCTCGGCCTTCGCGGCCAACAGCTCCGCCGGCAGCTGCTGCGCCCAGTCGGCCAGCAGCGCCTCCCGTCCGGCGACCACCGCGTGGCCGTCGACCACGCCCTGTACGCCCAGACCCGGGACGTTCTCGAAACCCTCGACCGGCTCCAGCTCGCCGAACCTCTCCTGCGCGGCGGTCGCCACGGCCTGCGCGATCGGGTGCTCGGAGGCGTGCTCCAGCGCGCCGGCCAGCCGCAGCGCCTCCTCCTCGGTGGTGCCGGCGGCGGTGTGCACGCCGACCAGGGTCATCCGGCCGGTGGTCACGGTGCCGGTCTTGTCCAGCACGACGGTGTCGACCTTGCGGGTGTTCTCCAGCACCTCGGGGCCCTTGATCAGGATGCCCAGCTGGGCGCCGCGACCGGTGCCGACCAGCAGCGCGGTCGGCGTGGCCAGACCCAGGGCGCACGGGCAGGCGATGATCAGCACGGCGACGGCGGCGGTGAAGGCGGCGGTCCAGCCCTCGCCGGTGCCCAGCCAGTAGCCCAGGGTGGCCAGCGCCAGGGTGATCACGACCGGCACGAACACGCCGGAGATCCGGTCCGCCAGCCGCTGCGCGGCGGCCTTGCCGTTCTGCGCGTCCTCGACCAGCTTCGCCATCCGCGCCAGCTGGGTGTCCGCACCCACCCGGGTCGCCTCGATCACTAGCCGGCCGCCCGCGTTCACGGTCGCCCCGGTCACCGCGTCGCCCGGACCGACCTCCACCGGCACCGACTCGCCGGTCAGCATCGACGCGTCCACCGCGGAGCTGCCCTCGACCACCGTGCCGTCCGTGGCGATCTTCTCGCCCGGCCGGACCACGAACCGGTCCCCGACGGCCAGCTGCCCGATCGGCAGCCGCACCTCGCGGCCGTCCCGCAGCACCGTCACGTCCTTCGCGCCCAGCTCCAGCAGCGCCTTCAGCGCCGCGCCCGCCGTCCGCTTCGACCGGGCCTCGAAGTACCGGCCGGCCAGGATGAACGCGGTGACGCCGGCCGCCGCCTCCAGGTAGATGTTCGACGCGCCGTCGGAGCGGGCGATGGTGAACTCGAAGCCGTGCCGCATGCCCGGCATGCCCGCGTCGCCGAAGAACAGCGCCCACAGCGACCACAGGAACGCGGCGCCGGTGCCCAACGAGACCAGGGTGTCCATGGTCGCCGCGCCGTGCTTGGCGTTGGTCCACGCGGCCCGGTGGAACGGCCACGCCGCGTACGTCACCACCGGCGCGGCCAGCGTCAGCGACAGCCACTGCCAGTTGTCGAACTGCAGCGCCGGCACCATCGCCATCGCGATCACCGGCACGGCCAGCGCCAGCGCCGTGATCAGCCGCTGCCGCAGCGGCGCCAGCTCGTCGACCGTCTCCTCGGCCGCCCCGCCCCGCTCCTCGGCCGGCGGCTCCGGCAGGGCCGCCGTGTAACCGGTGGCCTCCACGGTGGCGATCAGGTCGGAGACCTCGACGGGCCCGTCGATGACCACCTTGGCCTTCTCGGTGGCGTAGTTGACGCTGGCCTGCACGCCGTCCATGCGGTTGAGCTTCTTCTCGATCCGCGCGGCGCAGGAGGCACAGGTCATGCCGCCGATGCGGAGTTCCACCTCGGTGGAGGCGGGTGCTGCCTGGGTGGTCATCAGAGGCTCCTCGTGGTCTCGAACATCCCGGCCGTCGGCCGGGCTCATCTCTCTCAGGCGCGGCCGGTCAGCTCGTAGCCGGCCTCGTCGACGGCGGCACGCACCGTCTCGTCGTCGAGCTCGACCGTCGACCCGACGGTGACGAGCCCGCTCTTCACGTCCACCTGTACGGCCCGGACGCCCTCAAGGGCCCCGATCGCCTTGCCGACGCTCTTCTCGCAGTGCCCACAGGTCATCCCCGACACCGCGAACACGCTGGTCACGGCCGCCGGCGCGTCGACGGTCACGGTGGTGGAGCAGGTGCCGTCGCTGGAGCAGCAGGACATGGGATTCCTCCGTTGTCGTTCTCGATACCCAGAGGGGGTATCCCTCCCGGTGACTCCATTTATACCCCCAGGGGGTATGTAGTGCAAGCACCCACCGCCCCCTCTCGCTCTCCCGTGCGCCAGGGGCGCGGGGAACTCCGCGAGGCGGAAGGCGAAGTCCCAGGCCTCGCGGCACCTCAATGGCCTGCATGCGGCTGCGCCCCTCCCGGCGGGTGTGAGACCTCCCCGGCCCGCCTGCGTCCTGGCCTGCGGTTTCCCTCTCCTCGGCGGCCTGCGCGCGGCGGCGCCCCTCTCGAAGGGCGCGAGATTTTTCCGCCCGTCCTGACCTCGCCTTTCCCCCCGGCTGCCCCTGTGAGAGGACTCTGCTGCGCTTGACACATACCCCCAGGGGGTATCTACTCCGTCGTGTCGCCAGGTACCCCACCCACCCAAAGGGAGTCCGCCATGAACACCGCACTCAAGGTCGCCGTCTTCGCCTCGGGCCTCGCCCTCGCGTTCGGCACCGCCTACGGAGTCGGCCACGCGGTCGGCCGCACCCCGACCCCGGCCGCGGGACACGCCCACGACACCGCCGGTCACGCCGCGCACGACGAGCGCGCCGCGCAGGACGAGCACGCCGGCCACGACGACCACCCCGTCGGCGGCCTGCAGATCTCCGACCGCGGCTACACCCTGAGCCTCGACCGCACGATCGTCCCGGCCGCCGGCCCGACCGAACTGAGCTTCCGCGTGCTGGCCCCGGACGGGCGCCCGCTCACCGCCTACAAGCCGGCGCACGAGAAGGAACTGCACCTGATCGTCGCCAGCCGCGACCTGACTTCGGTCCAGCACCTCCACCCGGTCCGCGCGGCCGACGGCACCTGGACCGTCCCGGCGGACATCGCCAAGGCCGGCGACTACCGCCTGTTCGCCGACTTCGTCCCGGCCGCCGAGACCGAGTCGCTGACCCTCGGCGCGGACCTGCACGCCACCGGCGACTACCGGCCCGCCGCCCTCCCGCAGACCGGCCACTCGGTGACCGTCGACGGCTACACCGTGACCCTCACCGGCGACCTGGCGGCCGGAAAGGCGGGCCGTCTCGCCTTCGCGGTGTCGAAGGACGGCCGTCCGGTCGACGACCTCGACCCGTACCTCGCCGCCTACGGCCACCTGGTGGTGCTGCGCGCCGGCGACCTCGGCTACCTGCACGTCCACCCGGACGGCGAGCCCGGCGACGGCGTCACCAAGCCCGGCCCGGAGGTCGACTTCACGGCCACCGCGCCCAGCGCCGGCGACTACCGCCTGTTCCTGGACTTCCAGCACGCGGGCACCGTCCACACCGCCGCCTTCACCCTCACCGCAGGCGCAGGCGCAGACGCAGGCGCAGGCGCGGACAACGCCCCGACCCCCGCGCCCACCGAGCCCGCGCACCACCACTGATCCGCCGCTCCGCCCCCCGCGCGGGAAATCCCCGCGCACACCCACGTGCCCCACATACCCCCTCCCGGTATATGCCCAAGGAGTCCCCGGCCATGTCCGACCTCAGCGCACCACCCGCACCGCGCCGTTGGACGGCGCTCGCCCTGATCGCCCTCGCCCAGTTCATGGTCATCATGGACACCTCGATCATCGGCGTGGCCCTGCCGAAGATGCAGTCCGCGCTCGGGTTCTCGCAGGAGAACCTGTCCTGGGTGTTCAACGCCTACGTGATCGCCTTCGGCGGCCTGCTGCTGCTCGGCGGACGCCTGTCCGACCTGCTCGGCGCGAAGCGCGTCTTCGCGGCCGGCTGGACGGTCCTCGCCGCCGGCTCCCTGGTGGCGGGCCTGGCCGGCACCGCCTGGGTCGAACTGGTCGGCCGCGCCGCCCAGGGCGCCGGCTCGGCACTGATCGCCCCGGCCGCGCTCACCCTGCTGATGACCCTGTTCGGCGGACGTCCCACCGAACTGCCCAAGGCCTTCGCCCTGTACGGCGCGGCCGCCCCGGCCGGCGGCACCGCGGGCGTCTTCCTCGGCGGCCTGATCACCCAGTACGCCAGCTGGGAGTGGGTGTTCTGGGTCAACCTCCCGGTGGCGCTGCTGGTGCTCGCGATGAGCCCGTCCGTGATGCCCGCCGCCGCGGCCCGCCGGGGCTCGATCGACTGGCTGGGCGCGATCACCGTCACCGCCGGCCTCGCCGTCACCGTGTTCGCGATCGTCCGGGCCCCCGAGATCGGCTGGGGCTCCGCGCAGACCTGGCTGGTGCTGGCCGCCGGCCTGCTGCTGATCGCCGCGTTCGTCGCGGTCCAGTCCCGCCGCAGTGAGCCGCTGATGCGGCTCGGCATCTGGCGCAGCCCGAACCTGGCCGGCGCCAACCTGGCGCAGTTGCTGATGGCGGCGGCCTGGATCCCGATGTGGTTCTTCCTCAACCTCTACCTGCAGCAGGTGCTCGGCCTGAAGGCCTTCGCCTCCGGTGCGGCGCTGCTGCCGATGACCGCCGCGATCATGGTGATGATGATCGTCCTGGCGCCCCGCCTGATCGCCCGCTTCGGCCCGAAGCCGCTGATCGTCACCGGCCTGGCCGCGCTCGCCGCCGGCATGTACTGGCTGTCGCTGGCCCGCCCGAACGGCAGCTTCGCGGTCGACGTCCTGCCGGCCTCGCTGCTCGCCGCCGTCGGCATGGCACTCGCCTTCATCCCGTCGCTGGGCACCGCGCTCGCCGTCCCGAACCCCGCCGAGGGCGGCCTCGCCTCCGGCATCGTCAACACCTCGTACCAGGTCGGCTCCGCCCTCGGCCTGGCCGCCATGACCGCCGTCGCCGCCGCCAACGGCTCCCGCGAACTCGGCGACCCGGTCGCCCTGACCCACGGCTTCTCCGCCGCCTTCGTCGGCGCCGCCGCGCTGGCCCTGCTCGGCGCCCTGGCCTCGCTGCTCACCCTGCGCACTCCGGCCCCCGCCGCCGAGCCCGCGGAGGCCGCCGCCTGACCCGTCCCGCCGCACCGACCGCCCGACGCTCCCCGACGGAGCGCCGGGCAGTGCGTCGTCCCCCGGGCAAAGCGGCCGTGGGCCCCGCGGATCGGCGTAGCCTTCGTGCATGGCAGAGAGCAAGGTCGCGAAGGCCGGGCGGAAGAAGCCCGAGACGCACCTGGGGATGGTGCGCCGGGCCCGGAAGATCAACCGTGAACTGGCGGAGCTGTACCCGTACGCGCACCCCGAGTTGGACTTCGACGGGCCGTTCCAGCTGCTGGTGGCGACCGTGCTGTCGGCGCAGACCACCGACCTGAGGGTCAATCAGACCACCCCGGCGCTGTTCGCGAAGTACCCGACGCCGGAGGACCTCGCGGCGGCCGTCCCCGAGGAGCTGGAGGAGATCATCCGGCCCACCGGCTTCTTCCGCGCCAAGGCGAAGTCGCTGATCGGCCTGTCGATCGCCCTGCGCGACCGCTACGACGGCGAGGTCCCGCGCAAACTGGAGGACCTCGTCACCCTCCCCGGCGTCGGCCGCAAGACCGCCAACGTGGTGATCGGCAACGCGTTCGGCGGGGCCGGCATCACCGTCGACACCCACTTCGGACGCCTCGCCCGCCGCTTCGGCTGGACCACCGCCGAGGACCCGGAGCAGGTCGAGGCCGACGTCATGGCGATCTTCCCGAAGTCGGAGTGGACGATGCTCTCGCACCGGGTGGTCTTCCACGGCCGCCGCGTCTGCCACGCCCGCAAGCCCGCCTGCGGGGCCTGCCCGATCGCACCGCTCTGCCCCTCGTACGGCATCGGCGAGACCGACCCCGACCAGGCCCGCAAGCTGCTCAAGTACGAGCTCGCCGGGCAGCCGGGCCAGCGCCTGCGCCCCCCGGCCGACTTCCCGGGCGAGGTCGCGGCCCGCGCCGAGGTCGCGGCCGGACACCCACTGCCCGACACCGCCCCGGACGCGGTCCGGGCGGCCCGGAAGAACGCCGGAGGCCAGGAATGACGGAACCCGCGGTGCTCCGGGACGGCCTGCCCGACTGGCTGCTGCCGGTGCGCGACGCCGCCGAACGCGCCGTGCCGGAACAGCTCAGCCGCTTCCTGCCGCCCGCCGAGGGCGGCCGCCCGTCCGCCGTGCTGATGCTGTTCGGCGAGGGCCCGACCGGCCCCGACCTGCTGCTGATCGAACGGGCCCGCAGCCTGCGCTCGCACGCCGGCCAGCCGTCCTTCCCCGGCGGCGCGCTGGACCCGGAGGACGGCGACCCGGCCACCACCGGCCCGCTGGCCGCGGCGCTCCGCGAGGCCACCGAGGAGACCGGCCTCGACCCGTCCGGCGTGCAGCTGTTCGCCCGCCTGCCCGCGCTGTACATCCCGGTCAGCGGCTTCGTGGTGACGCCGGTGCTCGGCTGGTGGCGGCGCGAGTCGCCGGTCGCGGTGGTCGACCCGGCGGAGACCGGCGCGGTCTTCCGGGTGCCGCTGGCGGAGCTCACCGACCCGGCGAACCGGGCCCGGCTGCGCCACCCGTCGGGGTTCACCGGCCCCGCCTTCCAGGTGGCCGGCCGACTGGTGTGGGGCTTCACCGCCGGGGTGATCGACCGGGTGCTGCACTTCAGCGGCCTGGAACGCCCCTGGGACGGCGGCCGCACCGTCGAACTCTCCGAGGAGGCCGTGGCCCTGTCGCTGCGCTCCGGCTCCTGACCGCCGCTCAGCGCCCGACGGGCAGCGGGGCGAGCGTCGAGACCACGTCCCCGGTGTAGGGGTTGTCGTCCTCGGACTGCCACTGGTCGCTCGCCGAGCCCGCCGCCCAGGACGCCGCCCCGAGCACCAGGTAGATCACCAGCAGCGCCTTCGCGGCCCCGGTCAGCACCAGCGGCCGGGTCGCGGAGCGCTCCGGCTCGGCGTTCGGCGGGTCGCCGAACACGCCCTTCGGGTAGGTGGAGGTGAGCATCAGCAGGTACGCCTGGAACCGCATCCGGTACCGCAGCACCGCGGCGGTGGCCTCGAACAGCGCCTGCGGCATCCGCCCCATGATCAGCACCACCAGCCAGTGGATCACCGACACCGTCCACCAGCCGGCCTGCAACAGCCCCTGGACGATCGCCGCCGGAGCGACCAGCACCAGCCGGAAGAACACCGCGAGCCGGTTCAGCGGCTCGCCGGGCCGCAGCTCGATCCGCACCGGGTGCTCGGGCGCCTGGAAGCGGAACGGCGGATAGCGGTCGACGATCAGCAGCATCGAGGCGTAGACCCTGGTGTCGTACGCGACGAATCCGGCGAGCCACTCGGCGGCGAACCGGGGGAGCCGACCGCCGAACAGCGCCCCGAACCAGCCGATCACCGCGACCACGAACGCGACGATCGACAGCAGCCACAGCACGATGAACTGCGGGATCAGCAGCAGCAGTCGCAGCAGCACGGTCAACCGGTTCTGGCGTGCCGACGGCGGGAGGTCCAGGGCGGGCCGGAATTCGGTGCGGTCCACGACCGGCACGTCCCACCTGGGCTGTTCCATGACACGACTCCCTGATCCCTCGTCAGCTGTCCGGATGGTCAGACAGTCGCAACCTTCCCGGGCGCGGTGCCTGCCGGGCTGACCCGATCGGGCGACCACCGGCGGCCGGTGTCCCCCGCCCGGTGGGACGTGGGAGGGTATCCGGGTGAATGTCCTGGATCTCCTGCTGATCGCCGCCGCACTGGGCTTCGCCGTCTCCGGCTATCGGCAGGGCTTCGTGGTGGGCGTGCTCTCCGTGCTCGGCTTCCTCGGCGGCGGCCTGATCGCCGTCCAGCTGCTGCCGCTGCTCCTGCGTCACCTCTCCCAGGGCACCACGGCCTCGGTGGTCGCGGTCGTGGGGGTGGTCCTGCTCGCCGCGGTCGGCCAGGCGATCACCACCCACTTCGGCTGGAAGCTGCGCGGACGGATCGGCCGCGGCAAGGTCAAGATCCTGGACGCCGTCGGCGGCTCGCTGGTGAACGTGCTGTCCATGCTGCTGGTGGCCTGGCTGATCGGCCTGCTGCTGGCGGGCACCTCGCTGCCCACCGTCTCCAAGCAGGTGCGCAACTCCGCGGTGCTCGGTTCGGTGCAGGCGGCGCTGCCGCCCGACGCCCCGAACTGGTTCTCCGACTTCAGCAAGGAACTCGCCCGCAACGGCTTCCCGCAGGTGTTCAATCCGTTCGAGCAGGAGCCGATCACCGAGGTGGAGCCGCCCGACCCGGCCCTGGCCGGCAGCGCCGGCGTCCGCCGGGCCATGGGTTCCCTGGTGAAGGTGCTGGGCACCGCCCCCTCCTGCGGCAAGACCCTCGAAGGCTCCGGCTTCGTGTTCGCCCCGCACCGGGTGATGACCAACGCGCACGTGGTCGGCGGCGTCGACGAGCCGACCGTGCAGATCGGCGGCATCGGCCAGCTCTACGACGCCACCGTCGTCCGCTACGACTGGCAGCGCGACATCGCCGTGCTGGACGTCCCCCGGCTGAACGCCCCGCCGCTGACCTTCGCCGGCGAGGCCCGGAGCAACGACTCGGCGATCGTCGCGGGCTTCCCCGAGAACGGCGCGTTCAACGTCCAGCCCGCCCGCATCCGCGGCCGCATCCAGGCCAACGGCCCGGACATCTACCACCGGGGCCAGGTGGTCCGCGACGTCTACTCGATCCGCTCACTGGTCCGCCAGGGCAACAGCGGCGGCCCGCTGCTCACCCCCGACGGCCAGGTGTACGGCGTGGTGTTCGCCAAGTCCCTGGACAGCCCCGACACCGGCTACGTGCTGACCGCCGACGAGGTGAAGGACGACGTCGCCCAGGGCGCCACCGCCTCCGGCAAGGTCGACACCGAGGGCTGCGCGCTCTGACCGGCCGCCCGCCGCGCAGCCTCTGACGACCCGTCGGCCTCGCCTGGTAGCGTCGGCCGAGCTCACCCGAACGGCCCAGCCGGGCCGCCCCGGCGGAGCTCCACGGGAGAGGTTCGACACACGTCATGATGGGTCACTCGCACGCGGTCAGCGGCGCGCTGCTGTTCGCGGCCACCGCGCCGTTCGTCCCACCGCTGATGGGGATGCACCTGACGCCCGCCGACGTGCTGATGGGCACCGTGCTGTGCGCCGGCGCGGCACTGCTGCCGGACCTCGACCACCACGACGGGACGATCGCCAACTTCCTCGGCCCGGTCTCCAAGATGCTGTGCCGCTTCGTCGCCTGGGCCTCCGGCGGCCACCGGCACGCCACCCACTCACTGCTGTTCGTGGCCCTGATGGGCGGCGGCAGCTGGGCCGGCATCACCTTCCTGGGCCGGTACTTCACCATCGGGCTGAGCTTCTTCCTGCTCGCCATGGCGATCAAGGCGCTGCGCATGCACCCGCCGGGCCACGGAGCGGTGTCCTGGATCACCGTGGTCGGCCTGGCCGCGCTCGGCACCTTCGGCATGCTCACCTGGCTGCCCAACGCCCCGGGCTGGCTGCCCTACGCGGTGGCCCTGGGCACCCTGGCGCACCTGCTCGGCGACTGCCTGACCAAGCAGGGCTCGCCACTGCTGTGGCCGCACAAGGAGCGCTACGAGATCGTCCTGATCAAGCGCACCGGCAACGACATGGAGACGAAGATCCTCGTCCCGGTGATGACGGTGGCGACCTTCGGCCTGCTGCTCTGGTCCACCGCGATCTCGCCGACCGTGCTGGGCTGAGACCTCTTCGCCGACACGGGAGGGAGCACCACCGGGGTGGTGCTCCCTCTGCTTTGCGCCGGTCCGTTCGATTCCGCCCGGGTTCCGTGCCGACAGGCTCTGTCAGCCCTCCCGGCGCAACCTCGCGCCGACCCAGCGGGCGCGCCGTCCGATGATCTTTGGAATGCCGAGCCGGTACCCCGTGCTGCGTGGCGTCCGCTCGGCGGGCTGGTAGGGCCACTCCGGCTGCGGAACGTGCTGCTGCGAGCTGCTGCTGCCACGGCGGCCTCGGCGCGGCTGGGCTTCTCGATCGGGCATCCAGGTCATACCGGAGGGATTCCCTGGGGCCGCCCGGAGTAACCGCCCTGGCGGCATGCGACTGGCTTATGCGCTTGTCATATGAACGCTGTCAAGTCTCAGGAAGCACACCGGTGTTGACGCCGAGAAGTCAGCCGTCCTTGTGCTGCCTGACCCACCCGATCAGCTCCGCCGCGAACTCCTCCGGCACCTCCTCGTGCGGGAAGTGCCCCACCCCCGGCAGCAGCCGCCACCGGTACGGCGCGGAGACGAACTCGCCCGCCCCCAACGCCGTCCGCGACAGCAGCACCGGATCGGACGCGCCCTGCACGTGCAGGACCGGCGCGGTGATCTGCTTCTTCATCCGGCGCGCGAACTGGATGCCGTCCGGCCGCGCCATCGAGCGCATCAGCCAGCGGTACGGCTCGATCGAGCAGTGCGCGGTGCTCGGCACCTGGATCGCCCGGCGGTAGGAGGCCACCGCCTCCTCGGACAGCATGTTCGGCCCCGTCCAGGCCCGCAGGTAGTCGCCCACCAGCGCCCCGTCGTCCGCGACCAGCCGGCGCTCCGGGATCCACGGCCGCTGGAAGCCCAGCACGTGCTCGAACGCGGCGATCTGCTTCCGGTCCGTCAGCAGCGCCCGCCGCAGGTGCCGCGGGTGCGCGGCCGACACCACCGTCAGGCTGCGGATCACCGAGGGACGCATCACCGCGGCCACCCAGGCCAGCGTGCCGCCGGTGCCGTGCCCCACCAGGTGCGCCTGCCGCTCGCCCAGCGAACGGATCACGCCGGTGACGTCCAGCGCCAGGTTGCCGGGGTCGTAGCCGCGCGGGGTGCGGTCCGAGCCGCCCATCCCGCGCAGGTCCAGCGCCACCGCCCGGAAGCCCGCCTCGGCGAGCGCCGTCAGCTGGTGCCGCCACGCCCACCAGTACTCCGGCCAGCCGTGCACCAGCAGCACCAGCGGCCCTTCGCCGATCTCGGCGATGTGGAAACGCGCGCCGTTCGCGGCCAGATCGCGGTGCGTCCACGGCCCGGCCGAGCGGACGCTCCACGGCTCCCCGGCAGCCGGCCGGACGGGAACGGAGGCGGGCTCATCCACGGGCTTCTGGTCCAACGACATACCCGCAGCCTGTCATACCCGCGCCCTCCGTACCTGCCCGGCACTCGCACCCGGGCGCAAACCGTTACCGGCCGTAGGTCACTGGATCCGGCCCAGTGCCCGGTCGATCTCCTCCTTGGTGGCCGGTCGCGGCCTGGCGTTCTTCAGCACCTGCGCGGTGGCCTGCGCACCGGCGATGGTGCGCTCCGGCTTCCGGACCTTCTTGAAGTACCGGATCATCATGAACGCCAGCAGCAGCGCGATCAGCACGTACGCGCCGCCGACGATGGCGAAGGACCAGCCGGTGGTGATGCCCAGCGCCTGCAGGCCCCAGGCGAAGGCGAACGAGAACATCGGGATCGACGCCAGGGCCACCACGCCGGCCACCACGCCGGCCGCGGTGCCGATGCCGCCGCGCACGACGTCCGCCTTGATCTCGGCCTTGGCCAGCGCGATCTCGTCGTGCACCAGGCTGGACAGTTCGGCGGAGGCCGCGGCGAACAGCTCGCCGACGGTGCGCTCGCCCTCGTGCGGGATGCGGCCGTTGCCGTTCGGGTTGGTGGCTCCTGCGGCCATCGGCGTCTCCATTTCGGGGGCTGGGCGTGCGGCGTGCTGAGGGTGCGTCACGCACCGGTGTCAGCTCAGCATCATGCCCCTACCGGTGAGTCGGGCACCACTCCGGGTCCCCGCCGGACGGCGTGTCACCGCCTGCGTTGGTACACATCGGGGATGCCGTCGCCGTCCGAATCGCGGTCCTCGTCCTCGCACAGCTGCCGGTAGTACCGGTTGCGGCGCTTGAGCAGCAGGGTGCCGACCACCGCACAGGTCAGCGAACCCACCAGGACGGCCTCCTTGCACAGCTCCGCCAGATGCGGGTCGTCGACGAACGCCAGATCGCTGATCAGCAGCGACACCGTGAAGCCGATGCCCGCCACGGTGGACAGCGCGAACATGTCCGACCAGGTCAGCTGCGGGTTCAGGGTGGCCCTGGTGTAGCGGGCGGCCAACCAGGTGCCGCCGAAGATGCCCACCGACTTGCCGATCAGCAGGCCGATCACGATGCCCAGCGGCGCCGCCTCGGTGAACACCTCGCCCAGCACCTTCGCGGACACCGGCACACCCGCCGCGAACAGCGCGAACATCGGCACCGCGAACCCCGCCGACAGCGGCCGCACCAGGTGTTCGACGTGCTCGCCGGGGGAGTGCTCCTCGCCCTCCTCGCGGTGGCAGCGCAGGATCAGGCCCATCGCCACACCGGCCACCGTCGCGTGGACGCCGCTCTCGTGCATCAGCGCCCAGATCACCACGCCCAGCGGCACCATCACCCACCAACGGCCCAGCCCGCGCCGGTGCAGGAACCAGAACAGCACCAGCCCCGCCAGCGCCGCGCCCAGCGCCCAGAAGGTGATCCCGGACGAGTAGAAGACCGCGATGATCAGGATCGCGATCAGGTCGTCCACCACCGCCAGGGTCAGCAGGAACGCCCGCAGCGCGGACGGCAGATGGCTGCCCACCACGGCCAGCACGCCCAGCGCGAACGCGATGTCGGTGGCCGTCGGGATCGCCCAGCCCGCCGGATGCCCGCCGCCGACCACGTTCACCACCGTGTACAGCACCGCCGGCAGCACCACGCCGCACACCGCCGCCACCACCGGCAGCAGCGCCGCACTCGGCGTCCGCAGTTCCCCGGCCACGAATTCGCGTTTCAGCTCGATGCCCGCGACGAAGAAGAAGATCGTCAGCAGCCCGTCCTGTGCCCAGGCCTCCAGCGGCAGGTCCAGGTGGAGCGGCGCGGACGGGCCGAAGGTCAGCCCCCGCACCGTCTCGTAGGCGTGCGGCCAGACGTTCGCCCAGATCAGCGCGACGATGGCGGCGCCCAGCAGCAGGATTCCGCCGACCGTCTCGGTGCGCAGGGCGTCCGCGAGGAAGCGGCGTTCGGGCAGCGGGAGCAGGCCGAGGAACTGACGGCGCTCGTTGGACGGGCTGGCCACGGGGGACCTCCTGAGGCGGGCGGCATGCGGACACACGGGTGGTGCAGTGCCGACCAGACTTCCCGGCGCGCCTCAGAACCTTGATGGTTCCTTGACATCCTACGGGGCGCGGCAAGAGGTATGTCGTTCTGTCTTACTTTATGAGGATTCGTTCCCGGGGGAACGACAACGGGCCGGGCCCGCTCCGATGTCTCACGGAGCGGGCCCGGCCCGGTGGCTGAGGGAAGGTCAGCTCTCGTTGCTCGCCGACTGCTGGGACTGGATCAGGTTCATCACCGAGGAGTCGGCCAGCGTGGTGGTGTCGCCCACCTCGCGGCCCTCGGCGATGTCGCGCAGCAGACGGCGCATGATCTTGCCCGAGCGGGTCTTCGGCAGCTCGGAGACCACGTTGATCTGCTTCGGCTTGGCGATCGGGCCGAGCGTCTTGCCCACGTGGTTGCGCAGCTCGGCGACCAGGTCGGCGCTGTCGGAGGCCGACCCGCGCAGGATCACGAACGCCACGATCGCCTGGCCGGTGGTGGCGTCGGTCGCGCCGACCACCGCCGACTCGGCCACCGCCGGGTGGCCGACCAGCGCCGACTCGACCTCGGTGGTCGAGATGTTGTGGCCGGACACCAGCATCACGTCGTCCACCCGGCCGAGCAGCCAGATGTCGCCGTCCTCGTCCTTCTTCGCACCGTCACCGGCGAAGTAGCGGCCCTCGAACCGCGACCAGTAGGTGTCGATGTAGCGCTGGTCGTCGCCCCAGATGGTGCGCAGCATGGACGGCCACGGCTCGGTCAGCACCAGGTAGCCGCCGGAGCCGTTCGGCACCTCGCGGGCCTCGTCGTCCACCACGGTGGCGGAGATGCCCGGCAGCGCGCGCTGGGCGGAGCCCGGCTTGGTCTCGGTGACGCCCGGCAGCGGGCTGATCATCATGGCGCCGGTCTCGGTCTGCCACCAGGTGTCGACGATCGGGGTCTTGCCCGCGCCGATGTGCTCCCGGTACCAGACCCACGCCTCCGGGTTGATCGGCTCGCCGACCGAACCCAGCACCCGCAGGCTCGACAGGTCGAAGCGGGCCGGGATGTCGTCGCCCCACTTCATGAAGGTGCGGATCGCGGTGGGCGCCGTGTAGAGGATGGTGACGCCGTACTTCTGCACGATCTCCCAGAACCGGCCCTGGTGCGGGGTGTCCGGGGTGCCCTCGTAGATCACCTGGGTCGCGCCGTTGGAGAGCGGGCCGTAGGTGATGTACGAGTGGCCGGTGACCCAGCCGATGTCGGCGGTGCACCAGTAGACGTCGGTCTCCGGCTTCAGGTCGAACACCGCGTGGTGGGTGTAGCTGGCCTGGGTCAGGTAGCCGCCCGAGGTGTGCAGGATGCCCTTGGGCTTACCGGTGGTGCCCGAGGTGTACAGGATGAACAGCGGCTGCTCGGCGTCGTGCGCCTCGGGGGTGTGCTCGGCGGACTGCGCGTCGACCAGCTCGTGCCACCAGACGTCGCGGCCCTCGGTCCAGGCCACCTCCTCGCCGGTGCGGCGCACGACCAGGACGTTCTCCACGCCGTCGACCTTGGTCAGCGCCTCGTCGATGGCCGGCTTCAGCGCGGACGGCTTGCCGCGGCGGTAGCCGCCGTCGGCGGTGATCACCACCTTGGCGTCCGCGTCCGTGATGCGGGAGGCCACCGCGTCGGCCGAGAAGCCGCCGAAGACCACCGAGTGGGCGGCGCCGATGCGGGCGCAGGCGAGCATCGAGACCACCGCCTCGGGGATCATCGGCAGGTAGATCGCGACCCGGTCGCCCTTGGCCACGCCGAGCGCCTGCAGGGCGTTGGCCGCCTTGGAGACCTCGTCCTTCAGCTGCGCGTAGGTGATCGCCCGGCTGTCGCCCGGCTCGCCCTCGAAGTGGATCGCGACCCGGTCGCCGTTGCCTGCCTCGACGTGGCGGTCGACGCAGTTGTACGCCACGTTGAGCTTGCCGTCCGCGAACCACTTGGCGAACGGTGGGTTCGACCAGTCCAGGGTCTCGGTGGGCTCGACCGCCCAGCTCAGCCGCCGGGCCTGCTCGGCCCAGAAGGCCAGCCGGTCCTCGGAGGCCTGGGCGTAGGCGTCGGCGGTGACGTTGGCGGAGGCGGCGAGCTCCGCGGGCGGGGCGAAGCGCCGCTCCTCCTTGAGCAGGTTGGCCAGGCTCTCGTTGCTCAACGCGCACTCCTCATCGAGTCTCAAATACCGGGAACCTCGTGCGGAGGATGGTCCCGTGTGTCCCAGCGCACAGCTCACCAGGCCAAGAGCCGTGTTGACAAGAGGCTCCGGAAAATTGGTGTAGACCTTTGATCGGCAGCAGGCCGCGCCCCCGATGGACGCCTCCGGTGTCGCTCGCCCGGTCCTCCCGACGCCTTCCCGCCCCCGGGTCGGATCAATCCCGCACAGCACCTTGACGACCCCCCGCCCCGGTACTCCACTGACGGTACGCAACCCATCACCGTACGCGACAGTGACGGGGGTTCTGCATGACCGACACCTCACCCCGGCCCGGCGACTTCGCGGTCGTCCGCATGGACGGACGCACCGGCCGCCTGATCCGGATCGGCCAATTCCTCAACGGCGACGGATTCTCCGACTACGAACACGCCTTCGTCCTCGTCGGCGACGGCCTCCTGGTCGAGGCCCAACCCGGCGGCGCGGCACTCAATCCGCTCGGCAACTACGACGGGCGACACGTGCTCTGGTCCACCGACCGCATACCGCTCACCGACGACCAGCGCACTGCCGTCACCACCGCTGCCCGCTCCTACATAGGCACCCCCTACTCCTTCGCCGACTACCTCGCCCTCGGCGCGCACCGCCTGCACCTTCCCGCGGGCCCGCCGCTGCGCAAGTACGTCGCCTCCACCAAGCACATGATCTGCTCGCAACTCGTCGATCAGTGCTACCGGGACGCCGGCGTCCACCTGTTCGACGACCACCGCTGGTCCGGCTACGTCACCCCTGCGGACCTGGCCAACCTGCTCACCCGCCGCACCGGCGGCTGACGCACAACCAGGGGCGCTGGAGAACTCTCCACGCGCCCCTGTTCCTTCTTCACGACCGTCGGTCGGCCGTCCCCGGTTCGCCCTTCGGGCGGCCGGTTACGCCGCCAGCTCGGTCTCCGGTCCCGGCGTCTGCCCGGCCTCCGCGTGCACCGGCGCGAAGCGGTTGGATTGACGGTCCATCACATAGGCCTGGGCGGCGGCCAGATCGAAGTACATGCCGACCAGCCGCAGCGACCCGTCCGCGACCCGGCGTTCCACGGCCGGGTTGGCCATCAGCTGGTCGAGCTGCTGCACCACATTCGTGATGCACAGCTGCTCGACCACGTCTGACGCCGCGCGGCCCTCGAACTCCGCCGGGGCCCGCCGCAGTCGGGCCAGCGAGCCGCGCCCGTTGCGCAGCCACCGGGCCAGGGCGGTGGGCGGCCCGGGCTGCTCTGTCACGCCGTCCAGCAGGGCCTTCATCGCGCCGCACCCGGAGTGCCCGCAGATCGTGATCGAGGTGACCTCCAGCACCTCCACCGCGTACTGCACGGCCGCGGCCACCGAGTCGTCCGCCGCGCCCGGCTCGTAGGGGGCGGGTACCAGGTTGCCGACATTGCGGACGGTGAAGAGGTCTCCCGGGCCGGAGCTGGTGATCATGCTGGTGACCATCCGGGAGTCCGCGCAGGTGAGGAAGAGCTGTGAGGGCGCCTGACCGTCGCGGGCCAGCCGGGCCAGCTCCTGGCGGACCAGCGGGGCGGTGTGCTGCTGGAAGCCGCGCACGCCGTGCAGCAGCCGGCCGTGCGGATCGTCCGCGCTCGGCTCGATGCAGTGGTGGCCGACCCAGGGCGTCCACGCGCTGCAGCGGTGCGCGCCGGGGGCATCGTCGACCAGGACGGTGCCGTCGGGATCGAGCACCTCCTGCGCCTGATGGTCCGTCGACATGGAGACCTGGGCCCCCGTGGCCTGGTGGTCGGCGCGCCAGGCGTGCAGCGCCTCGAACGCGGCGTGGTCGAGGAAGGAGCCGTCGTGCCGGACCGTCACCCGGGTACCGGCGGGGATCCGGGCGAACGCCCGGCTCAGCCGGGGGATGGCCACGAACGTCAGCGGGCCGTGGGTGCGGACGGTGCAGGAGCCGTCCGGCTCGGCGACCACCTCGACATGGGCCTGCGTCAGCCGGTACAGGGCGAGCAGCACGGCGACCGAACCGCCGAGGACCACCCCGAGCGGGACGCCGAGCAGCACCACGCCGAGCACGGTGGCCAGGTAGACCGGGAACTCGCGGTGCCGGTGCACCCGCCGGATGTGCGCGAAGCTCACCATCTGCACGCCGACCACCAGCACCAGCGCGGCGAGCGCGGCCAGGGGGATCCGGCGCAGCCCGGCCGTCAGCACCAGCGCCGCGACCGCCACCCAGCAGCCGTGCAGCACCGCGGACGCCCGGGTGGCCGCGCCGGCCTGCACATTGGCAGTGGAGCGCACCGCGCCGCCGGCCACCGGGAGGCCGCCGAGCAGCCCGGAGAGCAGGTTGGAGACGCCCTGGGCGCGCAGTTCACGATCCAGGTCGCCGACCCGGCGGGTCATCCGGTCGACGGCGACGGAGGACAGCAGGGACTCGACGCCGGCCACCGCGGCGACCGTGAGCACCAGGCCGAGCAGCGCCGCCCAGTGACCGGCCAGCACGCCCGGCGAGGGCGGGGAGAAGAACTGGTGGTGCTCCCAGACCGGGAGTTCGACCCGGGCCAGCCGCAGTTCGGCGATCAGCGAGAGCGTGGTGGCGGCGGCGATCGCCACCAGTGCGGCGGGCAGCCGGGCCAGTCGGGCGCCGACCCGGCCGACCGGGCCCGGCAGCCGGCCGAGCTTCGGCCAGCCGAACAGCACGGCGAGCGCGAGCAGGCCGACCATCAGCGCGGGCGGGTGCGGGCCGGCCAGCTCGGCGGGCAGCGAGCGCAGGTCGGCCAGGGCCGAACTCTGCGGCGAGCCACCGAGGATGACGTGCAGTTGGGCGATCGCGACGGTGAGGCCCACCCCGGCCAGCAGGCCGTGCACCACGGCGGGGGAGACCGCGAGCGCGGCGCGGGCCACCCGCAGTGAGCCGAGCAGCAGTTGCAGCAGCCCGGCGGCGACCGTCACCAGGCAGGCGATCTGCCAGCCGTACTGGGCGATCACCCCGGCGGTGACCACGGTGAGCGCGGCCGAGGGCCCGCTGACCTGCAGGTGGGTGCCGCCGAGCAGTCCGGCCACCAACCCGCCGACGGCGGCGGCGACCAGACCGGCCGTCAGCGGCGCGCCGGTGGCCAGCGCGATGCCGAGCGAGAACGGCACCGCGATCAGGAACACCGCGAGCGAGGCCGGCAGGTCGTGCACCAGCAGGGCGCGCACCCGCCGCCCGGCCAGCGCGGCCACCCCGGGCGGCGGGGCGTGGTCCGTGGTGTCGGAGGCGATGGGGGCGCTGGAGATGTCGAGGGGCATGTCTCTTCCCGTCTTCTTCCGGTGGTTTCCGGGGGAGCGGACGCAGCCGCGCCCGCTGGTGGGGTCTCTCTGATCTCTCGGGTCTCTTGGCCGGATCGGCTGTCGCGGGTCGCAGGGGGCGTGTCGGCGGCGACCGGGCGATGGGTGGCTGCGCGAGGCCCGGACGGCGCGGCGACGGCCAGTGGCGATCCGGGTTCAAGACTTGGTAAACCGAGAGTAATGAGACCTTTGCACAGCGTGTGTGTCGGGTGGTAGCGCAAAAAGGGCTTTTCACCACATCGTGTGGTACCCGAACCGACCGGGAATGCGATGAAACGCCGAGGGGCCGACCCGTCCAGCTGGACGGGTCGGCCCCTCGGGGCGGGTGCGATTCAGACTCCGGCGGTCCGGGCCTGTTCGACGCCCAGCACGTAGGCCGGGTCCACCTGGGTGGCCAGGTCCGCGCCGATCTTGGCGTTGCCCCAGCTCTCCGCGTTGCGCAGGTGGAAGCGGACCGCCTGGGCGCTGTAGCGGCCGGGGTCGCGCAGCTGGTGGGCGGCGTCCGCGGCGGTGCGCAGCCGGCCCAGCACCTCGCGGTTGGCCGGCTCCAGCGCGCGCAGTGGCGGCTCGTCCCCGCGCTCCAGCCGCCGCACCCAGTCGGAGTGCCCGAACACGGCGTACAGGTCGTCGCCGACCTCCCGGCGCAGGAACTCGAGGTCGTCCGGGCTCTGCACCTTGTTGCCGATCACCCGCAGGTGGACGTCGAAGTCCTGGGCGTACTCCTTGTACTGGCGGTACACCGAGACGCCCTTGCGGGTCGGCTCGGCGACCAGGAAGGTCAGGTCGAAGCGGGTGAACAGGCCGGAGGCGAACGAGTCGGAGCCGGCCGTCATGTCGGTGACCAGGTACTCGTCCGGGCCGTCCAGCAGGTGGTTGAGCAGCAGCTCCACCGCGCCCACCTTGGAGTGGTAGCAGGCCACCCCGAGGTCCTCCTCGGTGAACGCGCCGGTCGCCATCAGCCGTACCGAGCCCTCGTCCAGCGCGATCGGCCGGGCGCAGGCCGCGTAGACCGGGTTCTCCTCGACGATCCGCAGCAGCCGGGAGCCGGGGCCGGGCGGGGTGGTCTTGATCATCTCCTCGGCGGAGCGGATCAGCGGGTTGGCACCGCGCAGGTACTCCTTGATCTCCGGCAGGTGCGCGCCGAGCGAGGGCAGTGCCGCGGCCTGGGCGTCCGTCAGGCCCAGGGCCGGGCCCAGATGTTGGTTGATGTCCGCGTCGACGGCGACCACCGGACAGCCGGCGGCGGCCAGATGGCGGATGAACAGTGCGGACAGGGTGGTCTTGCCGCTGCCGCCCTTGCCGACGAAGGCGATCTTCATCTGAGTCTCCGGCTCTGTGGCTCTGTAGCTCTGTGGTGCATGGCTCTGTTCGCCGCGCGCTGCCGCGGGGGTGCGGTGGCACCACTGTCGCGGTTGACGCTTGTTGGAAATCGTTATCGTCACCGATTGCGGCTCATGCTAGCGGTGGTTTGGGGTGTCGCACATGGGGGAAGGGCGGATTGCCACGAAAGGGTGACCCGGGGGTTGCTGCCCGGTCGCCCCGTCGATTCATTACTCTCGGGTAGGTGACCACAGGAACAGACCCGCTCGCCCCGCTGGCCCAGCTGTCCGGGGTCCCCGAGGCCGTCGCAGAGGTGCGCAAGAACGTCGACCGCCTCTACGGACACCGCGTGATGCGACGCCGGGCGGGCGAGGTGACGTCCGAGTCCGCACTGCGCGGCGCGCGCGCCTCCGCCGCCCTGGAAGGCGCCGACTGGCCGCTCGAAGAAGTCCGCCGCCGCACCGACTTCGGCGCCGACCCCGAGGCCCGCACGATCGGCGCGGCCCTGCGCCTCTCCGCCGAGGCCGGCCAACTGCTCAGCGTCTGGCGCACCTCCCCGCTCCAGGTGCTGGCCCGCCTCCACCTGCTCGCCGTCGGCGACGCCGACCCGTCCGCCGGCCGCCCGCGCCACCCCGGGGAGAGCACCGCACCGCTGTTTCCGCGCGAACTCGCCGCCACCGAGGGCGCCGCGCCCGACGGCCCGGTCGGCGAACTCCCGCCGCCGCCACCCGCCGACGAGGCGGCCGCCCGCCTCGACCAGCTCGCCGGGCTGCTGGCCGCCCGCGCCGAACGCCCCACCGGCGGCGCGCCCGCCCTGGTGGTCGCCGCAGTCGTGCATGGCGAACTGCTCGCGCTGCGCCCCTTCGGCACCTACAACGGCCTGGTCGCCCGCGCCGCCCAGCGGATCGTGCTGACCGCCGAGGGCCTCGACCCGAAGGCGATCTGCCCCGCCGAGGTCGGCCTCGCCGAACTCGGCACCGCCGCCTACCGGCAGGCGCTGCTGGGCTACCTGGAGGGCACCCCCGAGGGCATGGCCCGCTGGCTCCGCCACTGCGCCACCGGGCTCGGCCTGGGCGTCCGGGAGAGCACCGCGGTGTGCGAGGCGATGCAGCGCGGCATGGTCTGAACCGGCAGGGGCCCCGGCGCGGTTGCGCCGACTCCGCGCACGCGGTCGGGGCTCATGCGGTCGAGGCTCATGCGGTCGGGGCTCATGCGGTCGGGGCTCACGCAGTCGGGTCGCACGCGGTTGCGGCGCACGCGGTTGTGGCGAACGCGGTTGCGGCGACGTCCGAGACTTCCGGGCGTCGCCGCTGGCACGGAGACCGGGTTACCAGTGCATGCACCGTTCATTGCCCATCAGGCGGGATCCTGTTGCCCTTCGCCTGGTGCGGCGGCCCGACAGCGGGTCGGCTGCATGTGGGTGCCCGATTGTCCGCGCAAGGGTCCGTGGGGCCTGAACTGCGTTGTCGGAACGACCCTGTTGGGTCCTGACCGGGTCTCGCGGGCCTAATCCATTTCTACCGCAGATCAGACGGAAGGGGAACCCGGAAAATATAGGTTTGCCGGGTTCCCGTATGGTTTGTCCGATTTAGTGAACCGCTGCCCCGTGCAGGACCGTTCCGCCCGGCACTGCGCGGCTCGCGGCTCAGGCCGTCGGGCGGCGCCGCCGTGCGCTGTACCAGAGCACCCCGGCCGTCAGCGCCGCCGCGCCGACCGCCACCGCGGCCAGCACCGAACGGCTCGGCGCGCGGAACTCCGGGAGCCGACGCGTCAGTTCGACCGGCCGGCTGAACACCAGCACCGGCCACTCGCGCGCCACCGCCTCCTTGCGCAGCGCCCGGTCCGGATTCACCGCAGCCGGGTGGCCGACCGTCTCCAGCATCGGCAGATCGGTCGACGAGTCGCTGTACGCATAGCAGTTGGCGAGGTCGTAGCCCTCCCGCTCGGCCAGCTCGCGGATCGCGGCGGCCTTGTTCTCGGCGTACGCGTAGTACTCGATCTCGCCGGTGTAGCGGCCGTCCTCGACGTGCAGACGGGTGGCGATCACGTGGTCGGCGCCCAGCAGTTGGCCGATCGGCTCGACCACCTCGGAGCCCGAGCTGCTGACGATCACCACGTCCCGCCCGGCCGCGTGGTGCTGCTCGATCAGCGAGGCCGCCTCGTCGTAGATGATCGGGTCGATCATGCCGTGCAGGGTCTCC
Source organism: Kitasatospora sp. NPDC059795 (assembly GCF_042732175.1). Classification (NCBI taxonomy): domain Bacteria; kingdom Bacillati; phylum Actinomycetota; class Actinomycetes; order Kitasatosporales; family Streptomycetaceae; genus Kitasatospora; species Kitasatospora sp. NPDC059795. Next base: position 333,629 of record NZ_JBHWID010000007.1, on the reverse strand, counting down.
GCGACGATCTCCCGTACCTGCTGGACGTTCCAGCCCCGGGTGAGCGCCGACAGGTAGGCCCGCATCTTCTCCATCTGGTCGTGATCGGCGCCGCCGACCAGGAAGACGAATTGGGCGTAGGCGCTCTTCACCACCGAGCGGCGGTTGATCAGGCCGCCCTGGTAGAACGGGCGGCTGAAGGCGAGTGCGCTCGACTTGGCGATGATCGTCTTGTCGAGGTCGAAGAAGGCGGCGGTCCGCGGCACGCCGTACCCGGGTCGGGCGGGCGCTGTGGTGTCCGTTACGGGCTCGGTGGAGTCCGGTGCGTCGGAGTCGGCACCGCGGTCGGCGAAGTCGGCGTTCTCGGTGGTGTCCACGGGAACCGAGGATAGAGGGACCGGCAAAACAGGCGGCCATTCGGTGGACCCGGAGGCGTGCGGGTTTGTGTTTCTGGGCGGTCGGGTACACCATGGAAGTCACGGATCGTTCGCGCGACCGTGCTAACCCGGTCCGGCTCCTCCCCCCCGAGCCGGGCCGTGGATAGACGACCCCCGCTCTCCCCCCCGGCGGGGGTCGTCGCATGTCCGGGGCCATTTTCCTAGGCAATTGAGCCCCCAGGGAGTGGCGTGACGGGCGGTTCAGGGGGGCGCTCCAGCGGTTTCCGAGTCGCTGTCGAGGGTTCTCTGCACCCCATCGATTTGTCACTCTCCGTAGTGGATCGAACGTCATATCGGTATACCCGATGCGTCAATTCCGAACTGATTTGACCCCCGTCCGAGTGAGCCTGGTTATCCACAGGGGCGGGTTATCCACAGGCATTGCGAACTCCGCTGACACATTCCGCGCCGTCCCCCACCGTGGTGTCCGCGACGCCGCGCCGGCCCACCCGGGCTGACGCGTCCGACGCGCCGTCAGACCCGTCCCGCACCACGCGGAGGCCCGCCTTGTCCGCATTCCTCACCGACCCGCACGCCACCGGCCCCGAGCCCCCGCTCGGCCCGCTGATCCTCACCGCCGACGAGAACCTCGCCGAGCAACTCACCCGCCTGTGCGCCGCCGCCGGAGCCGAACCACGGCTGCTCAGCGGCGCCCCACCGCCCGCCCGGCTGTGGGAGAACGCCCCTCTGGTGCTGGTCGGCGACGACCTCGCCGAACGGTGCGCCGATCTGCCCCGCCGCCCCGGCGTGCTGCTGCTCGGGCTCGACCTCGACGACGGCGAGATCTGGGTCCGCGCCGTCCGGCTCGGCGCGGAGCACGTGCTGTTCCTGCCCGACGCGCAGTCCTGGCTGTTCGACCGGATCGCCGACGCCACCGAAGGCGTCGGGCCGCCCGCGCTCACCGTCGCCGTGCTCGGCGGGCGCGGCGGCGCCGGGGCCTCCACGCTGGCCTGCGCGCTCGCGGTCCGCGCCGCCCGGGCCGGGCACCGTACGATGCTGATCGACGGCGACCCGCTCGGCGGCGGACTCGACGTCCTGCTCGGCGCCGAACAGACCGGCGGCCTGCGCTGGCCCGACCTGGCCGCCTCGCGCGGCCGGATCAGCGGCACCGAGCTCGCCAAGGCACTGCCCGAACTGCACCGGCTCAGCGCCCTGTCCTGGGACCGCTCGGACACCCTGACCATCCCCGCCGAAGCCATGTGCAGCGTCCTGGCCGCCGCCCGCAGACGCGGCGGGCTGGTCGTCCTCGACCTGCCCAGACACCTCGACGCGGCGGCTGCCCAGGCGCTCGAACAGGCCGACACCGGGCTGCTCGTGGTCCCCGCCGAGCTGCGCGCGCTGGCGGCCGCCGACCGGGTCGCCGCAGCCGTCCGGATACGGCTCGCCGACCTGCGGGCCGTCGTCCGCACCCCCGGGCCGTCCGGTCTCACCGCCGCCGACATCGCCCGCGGCCTGCAACTGCGCCTGGCCGGGGAGCTCGCCCCCGAGCCCGGCCTCGCCCTGGACGCCGAACGCGGCGCCCCGCCCGGCCTGCGGGACGGCGGGCCGCTGGCCCGGTTCTGCGGGCGATTCCTGACCGAAGCGATGCCGCCCGTCGTGGCGGCCTGAGGAGAACCCATGGCCAACCGCCTGCACGCCGTCGACACCCACCCCGTCGACGCCGGCGCCGCCGGGCACACCGGGCAGCCGAGGCCCGCCCGGCACCCGATCACCCGCACCCACCGGCGCATCGCCGTACCCCGCGCCCGAGCCCTGCTCGGCGCCCCGCCGGGGCCCGCCGAGGACGTCGCCCCGGCCGAAGCCGGCCCGCGCACCGGTCCGACGGTGCGCCACCTGGTCCGCCGACGACCGCCGGCCGCACCCGAACGGGACGGGCCGCCGACGGCCGACGGGGGCGCCGAACTCGTCGACGCCGTCCGGCTCCGGCTCGTCGAATCCGGAGCCGCGCCCACCACCGGCTCGGTCGCCGCCGCGCTGCGCGCCACCCGGCCACCGCTCGGCGGGGCCGACCTGCTCAACACCGTCCGCAGCCTGCGCGCCGAGATCGTCGGCGCCGGGCCGCTCGACCCGCTGCTGGCCGAACCCGGCGTCACCGACGTCCTGGTCAACGGGCCCGACCAGATCTGGATCGACCGAGGCAAGGGCCTGGAACGCGCACCCCAGGTGCGCTTCCCGAACACCGACGCTGTCCGCCGGCTCGCCCACCGACTGGCCACCGCCGCCGGTCGCCGCCTGGACGACGCCCGCCCCTGGGTGGATGCCAGGCTGTCCGACGGCACCCGGCTGCACGCCGTCCTCCCGCCGATCGCCGCCGACTGCACCCACATCTCGCTGCGCACCTGCCGCAGCACGCCGTTCACGCTCGCCGAACTGGTGGCCGCCGGGGCCCTGCCCCCGTCCGGTGCCGACCTGCTGGGCGCCGTGCTCCGGGCCCGGCTGTCGCTGCTGATCTCCGGTGGCACCGGCAGCGGCAAGACCACGCTGCTCGCCGCGTTGCTCGGGCTCGTCCCGGTCGACGAACGCATCGTGCTGGCCGAGGACTCGGCCGAGCTGCGGCCGGACCATCCGCACGTCGTCCGGCTCCAGTCCCGCCCGCCCAACCAGGAGTCGCTGGGCGAACTGACGCTGCGCGACCTGGTCCGGCAGGCGCTGCGGATGCGGCCCGACCGGCTGGTCGTCGGCGAGGTCCGCGGTGCCGAGGTGGTCGACCTGCTGGCCGCCCTCAACACCGGCCACGAAGGCGCGTGACTATGCAAACCGTACACGGAGTGCCCGGCCACGGAGAAGCCCCGCCCGTACGCCACGGGGGAAGCGCACAGACGGGGCCGCTCAAAGGGGCTGGTCGCCCCGCGAGGGGTCTACGACGGCTGGGCCGGTTGTCCGGTTAGCCCCCGGAGTGGCACCGGGTTCTCTGGGCTGTCCAGCCACACCGTGTGGCCGTCCGGGGCCACGGTGAGTCCGAATCGATCGAAGCCGGGGTGGCCCTGTTCGTCCCACCAGCGCCACGCCGCTTCGACCTCGTCCCAGAGGTTCCGGGGCCCGGACTGCACCACCTCATAGGCCGTCCGGTCGGGCTCCCAGTCGGCGGTAGCCCACGACGTGACGGCTGTGTCATGCAGCCACAGCGTGTACGTGCCGTCGTCGTACCGCTCGGTCAGCGGGAACGCGCCGGGCACCTGCACGCCAATGGCGAACATCTCAAGCCATCCGCCAACGTCGTCCGGTGAAAGCCGAGTTGACGACTTCGAGCCGTCCGCCGGCCACGGCCCGGACAGGTACTCAAGGCTGTTCGGTCGGGGGGTGCGCTGCTGCCTCAGCCGCATGAAGGCGGACGACCCGACGAACCGGCCGCTTGCCGTGCCGTCGTTACCGACCGTGAGCCGCACCACGGCTTCCCCGCCGTACTCCGGCCCCCACGGGGCGACGATCAGCCCGCCCGGCCGGGTCTGGGTCACCCATCCGTGCGGCACCTGCCCGACCGAACAGGTGGCGATCACCCGATCGAAGGGGAGGCCGTCCGGGTGGCCCTTCGTTCCGTCGCCGACCACGGGCGTGGGGAAGTACCCAGCCCGAGCGAGACGGCGTTGCGCGTCGGCGGCGCTGTCCTGGTCGACCTCGATGGTGACCACGTTCCCGGACCCGAGCCGGTGGGACAACAGGGCGGCGTTCCAGCCGGTCCCGGTGCCAATCTCCAACACCCGGTTGCCGTCCTGCACATCCAGGGCGGCGAGCATCGAGAACACCATGGTGGGCATCGAGTTGGACGACGTGGGCGTCGTGCCCCGTGCGTCCCCGGTGTGGTTGCCGTCGTCGAACTGCGTAGTGAGCGGCACGTCCGAGTAGACGGCGTTCCACCACCCGGCAGGATCGGTGTACCGGTGTACAGCCTCCCCCTGGCGCACGCCGTCGGCCTGGCCGGGCCAGATCGTGTCAGGCACGAACAGGTGGCGCGGCACGGCGTTGTACGGCCCGAGCCAGTCCGAGGCGAGAGACCCGTTAGCGATGAGCGCGGAGGCCAGCCGGGTCCGACCGGCCTCCGCATCGTGCTTGGTGCTCACTGGCTACTTGCCGTCCGCCGGGCCCTGGCCGTCGCTGGTGTTCCCACCCTCGGAGGACCCGCCACCACCGTGCTTGTTGCCGCTGTTGCTGTCGTCCTGCTGCCCGCCGCCCTTGCCGTCGCCGGACCCGCCGCCGTGCTTGCTCATGGGTGTTGCCCCTCCGTTGTCACCTCAGGCCGAGAGGGTTCTCACGGCCCGTCGTGCACCTTGCTGGCCCGTCCCGGCCAGATCCTTCCCCAGGCGGCCGGGACGGGAGTCTGTTGGGCGCGTCAGCGCCTCGGGTGGTTGGCTTCCCGTACCCGTGCGAGCAGCGCCGCCCGCCGTCGTCGCTCCTCCGCCGTCAAGGGCATTTCGGTGTGCTCCTCCGGGGTGAGAACCGGCCGAGGCCCGACGGGCCGTTTGCGGGGCCATGGGTGGGCCCTGAGCCACTCATACGGGTCCACGGGCGCAGCACCCCCGGGGAGGTCACCCACGGCCGTCTGCGGGTCGTCCTGGCCGTCACTCATCCGGTCCCGCCTCGGGGGTGTCGCACTCCCCGTCGTCGGCATGCTGCTGCCGCCACCGGACCAGGTGCCGCGCAATGGTCGGGTTCGTCTCGGCCGAGTACTGCCGCTCGATCCCATCGAAGTAGGCGCACCCCACACAGGGGTTCTCCGGCGCGCCGTCGGCCAGCACCGGGGGTTCAGAGAGCGTCGTCACGGCGCACACCCCCTGACGCACTCCGCGTTGTGCTTGTCGCGGAGCGCCTGAATGTCGCTCTCGGCGTCCGCGTCCTGATGCCCCTCGGGGGCCTCTGCGAAGACCTTGGCCATGCGGTCGAACGACCGGGCCACCGGGCAGGCTGCGGGGGCCGTGGTGGGCGTTTCGGGCAGCGTCATGCGGCCCCCTTGTCGGGGCACATGTCCGCGTCGCAGGTGCACAGCGGCCAGTCCTGCGGGATGCCCCGCCCCATGGCCTTGGCGGCGTACGCCGGGTCGTAGTCGGCCAGCGCATCCCCGGCGGGGGCGCGCTTCCGCTGCTCCGCCCGGTACTCCTCGCGGGTCTTGATCTTGCGGGCGTTGGTGCTCACCGCCATGCGGGCCACTCCCTCGGCGTCGCTGGAACCGATGGCAACACGCTAGGAAGTCAGGCAAGTTGGGAGCTACGAAATTCTACGAGATTGCACGCCATCACCCGAGAGCATGAATGGCGGCTGTGATCAGCGCACGTGCCTTCGGGCCATAGGCCGCCATGTCAGCCAGCGTCGCGAAGGTGTCGGCGTACATCGCCACCTCACTGGGCTGCGTCAGGGTGAGATGCCCGGAGACAAGCTCGACGTTCACCTGCGCCGTATCGAAGATCCAGAACCCTTCGACCGGCATCCGCGTACGGTGCAGCCGGGCGGGGACGATCCCAACACTGACGTTGGGCAGCGTGCTCACGGTGATCAGCCGCTCAAGCTGTTCGGCCTGGGTATCAGCGTCGCCGAGCCCGTTGAAAAGTACGGACTCCTCAAGCAGGAACGCGAAGCGTCGTTGCCCCTCGCGGAGCACCCGTTGGCGTTCCATCCGCACGGCCACGGCATCGGCCACGTCATCGACCGTTACCCGCCTCTGCTGGACGGCGCGCAACACGTCCTCGGTATAGCCGTGAGTCTGAAGAAGTCCGGGCACAAGCCACGACGAGTAGGCCCGGAACCAGTGGGTTCGTTCGAACAGGGGTAGAACGGCCTGCTGCGCCCTTCTCAGCCCTGCACGCTCCATGCGGCGCCACTCAACCCACATGCCTTCCACGGCCCGCAGGGAGGCGACCAGATCCGCCGCTTCGCCCTCCCTGCCGCACGCACTGCACCACGCGCGGAGGTCATCGGCGGACGGGGATGTTCTGCCGGTGGAGATCCGGGAAACCTTGGACGGGTGCCAGCCGCACAGCACCGCCAGTTGCTTGCCGTCCAACCCGGCGTCCTTGCACATCTCCCGCAGGCGATCTGCAAGGACCTGCCGGGCTGCTTGGACGTGAGAGGAACCAGACACGGACATGATCGGTCAGGCCAGCTTGTAATCCTCGTGCGGCGTGGCCCGCTCCCACACCGCTTCGAAGGCAGAACTGACCAACTCCACAACGGCCGGCTCGGTGCGCCATTCCCGGTCCACTACCTCGCCCGCACCGGAGAAGTACGTGAACAGCACCGCCGACCCGTCGAACATCCACAGGTCCGTTCCCGGCAAGGCGATGTCGGCAGCCTTCCGCCGGGGCAGCCAGCGGACAAGCTCACCCGCTGCGACGTTGGCGAACGTCAGGTCATGCTCATATCGGATGTAGTCCGTCACCGGCTCCGAGACGATCCGGGCACGCCGCATGACCACTCCGCGCCCGATGGTCTCGGCCGCTAGGTCAGCCCAAGAGCCCCACCAGTCAGGCAAGTTCGCCGGATCATTGTCATACCGGTGACCCGCCCGCCAGCGAGTGAACTCCGGATCGTCAGGCGTATAGCTGTCACGCATCTCCAAGTGCACGGCGGAGCGCTGTGCACTGGCCAGGCCCTCACGTACGGGGTACTTCACCGTTTCCGCCCTCCGGTCGCGGGATGTACTGCAGCATCACAGCCGGGAGCCGGATGATCGTCTCGTGTGCGGGAACGTCCGTGCTGTGACCGGGAATTGACCCGATCTCCTGGCACGCCTTCACCTCGTCGTCGGTGGCCTTGTAGGACTGGATCAGGAGATCACCAGTGGCCTCATCCAGCCAGATCGTCGGCGAGTCGTCGACGGGGGTGTTCGGAATGATCCCGAGGAAACGCAACCTCATGACATCTCCCTGTGTCGAGCCGATTGCAGTCAGTTGCACGACTATCGCTCCGTCAGTCGATCAGCACAAGAGGGCGTCAGGGCAAACGACAGAAGGCCCCCGCCCGACCCTGTGAAGGGTCAGACGGGGGTGCGGGACCACTCAGCAGTCTCGGTACGGCTTGCGATGCCAGAGGCCCCGAGCGTCCTCCCAGAGACCGGCCGTGGCCGGTGGCAGGCACCTGCGGGCACCGTACGGGCCTGAACGGTGGGCGTCACCGGCCCTGGTACTGGCGAAGGTCTCGCAGCAGGCGGGACAGTGCTGGGCACGCAAGCCGGACCACTCCCGGCCGCAGGGTGGATGGACGATCTTCAAAAGGGGCCTTTCGCTGGGCTTCAGAACTGATATTTGAGGGCTCCAAATGGTTGGGTTGACCCATTTCCCCAGACCTCACCTGAAAAGCCGCCCATGGTCTGCCCTGGCATTGATTAGATGGCATTCTGACGTTCGGCCTCCCTCGCGTGCGCGCGCCCACGTGCACCCGCATGTGCACCCGCGCGTCAGGCCCGCTGTTTCTGGGCAGCGAAATGCGGTCTGACTAGGCATTTCACGGAGAAGGCGGCTCAACCCGAAAGTCCCAGACCCGTACAGAGGCCGATTCCTGCTAAGGCGCTGCGGTACAGAGATAGGGGGGAGGGGGACACCCCCCAGGGGGAGGCGCGAGTTTAGATCTCACGCGGCAGCAGGCACGCCCTTTCGGCGAAGGCGGTAAGCCTTGGCCTTATGGGCATCCGAGCAAAAGGACCGAGCCCTGCCCATTCCTGTCCAGCCAGCCTCATTGGAGCAGTCGGGAAGCTGGCAGGTAGCCGACCAGCGCGCGTCTTCTCTCCCCTCCTCCTGCTCTGCCTTCGACTCTATGCAGTCGGTGCAGAAAACCCCGTGCTGATTCCTGAATTCAGGATGACTTTGCCCGCAGCGCGAGCAGACTCCCTGCCCCTCGCACTGCTTGGGCTGTGACGCTCGGTAGTCAGCTTGCCTGCAAGCGCCGTTGCAGTATCGCTTATTCCTCCTACCGTTAAGGGACTTGTCGCACCAGTTGCAGGCGTGGCCAATGGTCAGCACGTATCGCGCTCCATGTGTTGATAATCATCATGACACTCTCTCCTTTTTCAGTTCTCTCTGACTTTTGGTGCGGCAAAGGGCCCGGCGAATATGCCGGGCCCAACCATTGCGCTTGACTGTTATGCGCCCGCTAGCGCGAAGTGTGCTGGCTCAACACACCGGGCGTCGCGGCAAGTGCGACGCAGTTCCTCATTGGCAGCGAGCGGCCGGTAAAGGACTCGGTAGATCGCGCGGTGTGCAAGTTCCCGCTTTGTGTTCCCCTCCACGTAGTACCGGACCGTCGCGCGCCCCTTTCGGTCCAGTCTTCCCGAAATGAGGCAGCCAGTTTCGAAATCCCGGGTTACGTGGCTTAGCGCCTTGAGTCCGATCTCTCGGTCAGTCAGTACGTAACTCACCGGTTCCACGGCTCCATTTCGTTTGCGGGCGACGACGGGCCGGCCGCCGGGTCCCATGCCGATTCGGGGTCGGCATTCTGGTCCAGTCGGCCGGGAAGTCCACCGAAATAGCTGCCGCTGTACTCCAGCCGGTCAGTCACAATTCGGTCCAGGGCATCACGGTCCGCACGCCAATTGATGCCCCCGCGCGGCGCCATGTGCCGCCACTGCTGCTCGTTCGCGTTCCACGGATTGCCCAGGTCCGCGTCAAGGTCCTCGACGGTGTCGGCCAGGGCCGTCAACTCATCCATGAGACAGGCAAGTTGAGTTGCTGCGACTACAGCGGCAGCGCGCTTCTCCTCGGCCAGGCCGGTCACGTCAGAGCGCCACTCAGCACGCACGGCGACCGCAGCAGCACGAATCTCCGAAGCGGCCTCAGCGGCAAGCTCATAGGCGGCCATCTGGACGCGCTGAGCCTCCGCAAGGCGGGCCTCCAGCGGGCCCCGATTGGTCGGCTTGGGAAGCGGCTTTCCCTGCGCAAGGGCCACCTTGACAGCGAGCTGATCCCTACCCTCCACGTTGGCAAGGTCAGCCTCGGCGAAGGACACGGCGTCGTCAGATTCCGCACGCTTGCGCAGCATTTCGTCAAAGTGAGCAAGAGCGTGCTCCACGCTCTCTGGCGTGCACGTGTAGGTGTAGCGCGGGACATCCCGAGACGCCTGGTCGTACAGCGAATTGAGGCGAGCAGATCGGGCATCGGGGGCAACGTAAGGCATTGATCACATTCCTTTTCGGCGAGAAGTTGGCGTGATTGGATTTGACGTCATGGCCTAGCTAGCCATTCGGCGCTGAAGGATTCGGGCGGCGAGCTTCACCGGGTCGATTTCTCCGCTATCAGGATTGGGCTCGGAAGCGCCTCCACCCTTTACCAGCGAGCTAGGCTGAGTCCGGAGACTAGAGCGGAAGTGTCCCGCGAGATTCTGAGCGTCAGCCGTGATTTCCTCGACAGTCGAGCCGTTAAGCCGGTCGCGCAGCGTCTCGGGAATGGAGAACTTCGCACCGATCTGCTGACGCAGCGCGGATAGGTCGGTGGCCGGCTGCGGGGACTCACCTTCGTGCTTGGCGTTGGCGGCGCTCTCCGCCTCCACTTCGGCACGGGCGTTGTTGACATGCTTGGCAATTTCGGACCGTCGGTCCATTGGTCAGCTCCTAGTCGGATTTGGGTACAAAAAATGGCCCCGCATCACGAGTGCTGCACGTCCATCGGTCTCCGACATGACCGTTGGGAAAGCAGCACCCGAAACACGGGGCCTACCGACAGGCGACGAAATCCCTATCGGCGAGTGTCCGGCGGGACGACAGCGTGTCGCCATGCCGGGGCTCAATATTCAGTTGATCAATTGTTGGGGCGCGTCGGAACGCTCCCGGGCCGTTGGTTCGCTGGGCTGACATTCAGCGCCTATCCGGCCTAGTGCTCGGGGTGAGTCTCCCTCGCAGTTGGAGTAACCGGGGAAAGTTAATGAGCACTCCGGGCCTCCACATGTATCTACGGCGGCTAGTTAAGAAACCTCCGCAGTGATCTACGCGGAGCGGCTAACACTTCGCCCTGTTCCCACCTTGATTGACTTGGAGTGGTGAACGGCTGCACACCGAGGGGCCAGAGCGCCGCGTAAGGGCCTTGGTGGGGTCGAGTGGCGCAGCACCCCACCCCGCTGCCCTACGGGCCTCCTAGGCCCCCTCCTGCGCCTCTCGCACCCCTGCTGGGGCAGCGCATGAGCGGACCGTCCGTGAGCCCGTCACGAAACTCCATGGTCACGTTACGGTTCCCGTAGTTCCCTTATAGGGCCAGATGAGAAGTGCTTAGTGTGGTTCTCAATGTGTAACTACCCCTCAGAGAAACGTGACAGATGTGCTCTGACCTGGTGTTTTGCGCTCTCGCGCTGGCGACCAAACTGCATGCCGGGGCCACAGCCGGCCAGCCTGTCGAACCGCTAGCACGCACAGCGAAGCCCCGCCCGACCAACGAGGGTCGAACGGGGCTGTGCACGGACCTGAGAGGCGCTAGGGGAGCAGTTCTTCTCCAGCGATCGCCGCCAATGCGGCTGCCGCCGGATCAACGTCACGCACCCATGCCGGGCCTTCGAAGTCGACGGACACCCGCAAGGGGTTGAACCGCTTGGGTGCCCCCGGTACCGGGGGCGATATCACCACCCGTGTGCCCAGATCGGTGAGCAAGCCCCGTCGCCCTTCCTCGCTTGCCCGCCGGTTCCACTCCTCCGCCACGCTGCCGCCGGTGTCCACCCAACGTCCCTCGGCGTGCTCTGCCTCAGCACGTAGCTCTGCCTGTCGGCGCTCAAGCGCGTTCAGCTGCGTGATCGCCAGCCGTGCTGCCGCTCCACCGGGCTCAAGGTGCACCAGGTTTCCGGCCAAGCGCTCAATCTGTCCCGTCACCTCCGAGAGCTGGAGCACCGCGCTGCCGTCGGGCTCGGCCCAATGCATGAACGTGCCACGCCCGAACCTCTTGAGGAAGTCAGCAGTCACCATGGCCTCAACTGGAGCGGCAACGATCACGTTCGGTCGGTGGATGCCTTGCTTACCGACACCGCTTCGGCACACGTATGTGCTGTAGTCCTTCCCGCGTTCCTCGCGACGCTGCCGATACATCGGCCCGTCGCACTCGGAGCAGCGCGCCACGTGCAGCAACAGGGCCTTCCCGCTTCGCTCCACGCCTCGCCCCTTGGCTTTCTCATCCAGGATCGCCCGTACCGCAGACCAGGATTCGGCGTCCAGGATTGCTGGGCCAGCAGACAGCGGGCGGCCCTCAGCGTCAAGGACCGGCTGATTGGTCAGCGCCCCCCGCTTCTCGCCCGGAACGGCCTGTACGAGCCAGCCACGGAGCGCAGGTGTGTAGAGCACGTCCCGCACCGTCGTCGTGTGCCAGCGCTGCCCCCTCACCTTGCGTCCGTCGCGCTGTCGCGCGTGATCGGCAGGGGGCAGTACGCCCCGCTCGTTCAGGCTCCGGGCCAGACCAGCCATCGAAGCGCCGTGCTGCGTCACCTGCTCCGCACACTCGCGGACTATGGAAGCGGCGGTCTCGTCGATGGTCCACCGCTTGTTGTTCACCGGCCCATCGACCGCGTAGCCGTAGGGCGCGAGACCGCCCAAGTGGTTTCCGCGAGCCTTGAAGTGATCTTTCGATGCCTGGATGCGGGCCGTGATCATGTCCCGCTCGTACTCGGCGAACGCAGCCAGGACGTTGATGGTGATCGAAGCGTTCTCCGGCGACACCACGCCGTCGGCGGTGACCACAGTGGCGTGGGTGGAGTCCGCTGCCTTCAACAAGCGCTGGAACTCCAAGACGCTGCGGGCGTACCGGTCCAGCTTTGCGGCGAGCACGTAGTCAGCGCGCGGGAGCCAGGACAGGACCTCCCGCATACCGGGGCGGTCTTCCAACTTCGTAGCGCCGGACACGTTGGTGTCGGTGGCTATGTGGATCACCTGCCACCCGCGCTGCTCGGCGTACGCCTTGCATGCGTTGATGCGATGGTCGGGAGCCTCTTCCGCGAACAAGCGGGACAAGCGGTCGTAGATCACAACGGTTGGCACAGTGGCCCTCTCTCTTGATCGGGTGGGCCACGGCCCGGCACAGCATACGTGGATGGTTATGCCAGTCATCCGGGCGGCTGCGGCACCGTCCACGCCAACACCGCCGCCGATGTGCCCGCCCGGCTGGAGGCCCTCGGCGCGCTCGCCGGACTCGACCGGCAGTCGCTGCACAGCCAGCTCCGGGCCGGGCTCGACGCCGTCGTCCACCTCGGTCGTGACCGTGCCGACGGCCGCCGCCGGGTCACCGGCCTGCACCTCCTGGTCGCCGCCCCGGACGGACTGACCACCACCACCGCCGCCGTCCACTTCGACCGCGACGGACGCAGCCGACCCGGTCCCGGCTGGGCCCGGCTGCGGGAGGTCTGCGCCGAACGCGGCGTCGAACTGCCCCCGCACCCCGAAGCGAGCGCCGAGCCCGATCCGGGCCCGAGCGGCGCTCCCTCCGACGAGACCCCGGTGGAGGTGTCGTGACGCCGGGCCGGATCGAGCTGGTGTGGGCGATCGCGCTCTGCGTGATCGGAGTGGTGGCGTGGCGACTGCTGCTGCGCTCGGAAGTCAGGAGGTCGTGATGGCAGAGGAGTTCGAGGCCGTGGCAGTGATGGCATCGGCCGGCGGTGCCACCTGCGCGGCGACTCTGCTCGGTGCGGCCGCCGGACTCGGCGCGGCGCTGTTCGGGGCGGTCTGGCTGAGGGCGGCCCGCCACCGGCAGCACGGTGACGGGCGGCTGCGGCAGATGCTGAATCGCCATCGGGCACCGGACGCCCGCCCGGCCCGGATCCGGGCCGGGTGGCGGCGACGGCCGCGCTGGCTGGTGCCCGAACTGCTGCTGCTCCCGATCGGAGCGGCGGCCGGGCAGGGCACCGCCTCGGTGCTCCCGTTGATCGGGGCGGCCTGCGCCGTGCTGCCGCTCCGCCGATGGCGGGCCCGGTACGCCGCAGGAAGGGCGGCGCGGCGAAGAGCCGCGGCGGTGATCGACCTGTGCGCCGGCCTTGCGGCCGAACTGCGCAGCGGCGCGACGCCCGAGCAGGCCATGCACGCGGTGGTCTCCCGGTCCGCTCCCGACTGGGCCCGTCGGCTCGGCCCCGAACCGACGGCCCGGCTGGCGGCGGGCCGCTACGGGGCAGACCTGCCCGCCGCCCTCCGGCAGGTGGCCGAACTGCCCGGTGGGGAGGGCGCGGTGGCGATCGCGGCCTGCTGGCGGGTGAGTACCGAGAGCGGCACGGGGCTGGCGTTCGGGCTGGAACAGGTCGCGGACGCGCTGCGCGCCGAGCGGGCCCTCGCCGAGGAGATCGCGGGCGAACTCGCCGGTCCACGCACCACCGTGATCGTGCTGGCGGCCCTGCCCGCCGTGGGCATGGGCCTGGGCGGCGCACTCGGCGCCCACCCGGTCCAAGTCCTGCTGCACACCCCGGCCGGACTGCTCAGTCTGCTCGCCGGGGCGGCCCTGGAGGCCGCCGGCATCGTCTGGACCACCCGGATCGTCCGGGCGGCCGAGGATGCCCCGGCCCGACCCCGCCCGGTCGAACGCGCGGCCCGACACGGTCCGGTCCGGGCCGCGGCCGGCGGCTGCGGGATCTCCCGCTCGCGGCAGGACCGGTGGCTCACCGCCGTACCGCCCCTGACGGGTGATCACCTGGCTGTTCGGGCGGACCGGTGGGAGTGAACAGGTGCGCCGGTCCGGTCCGGGTCCGGGGCGACCCACCGGACGGCGCCGGGAGGCGCGCCGATCGACCGACAGATGACCTGAGTTCGAGTGGCCTGAGTTCGAGCTGATTCCGATGCGACGGAGGTGAGGTGGACGTCATGGTGATCCTGCTGCCGGTGGCCGCCGTCGGCCTGGCCGGCGAGGTGCTGGCGAGGGCACGGGGTAGGGCGGTGCGCCGCAGGGCCGGGCACTGCGTCCCGGCGGCGGTGGCGGCCGTCCCGGCACCGGATGGGCGGGCTGGGGCGGCCGTACGGCGGGCGATCGCTTGGGTGGCGGGCGACCGGCCGCAGGCCGTGCTGTTCGGGGCGGCTGCGGCCGTCCTGGTCGGCGGCTGGGCGGGCCCGGCGGTCGGGTTGGCGGTGGGCTGGGCGGGGTGGCGGCTGCTGCCCCGAGTCCGGTCGCCCGGCGAACGTCGGCGGGCCACCGAGCGGGACTGGCTGGTGCGTCAACTGCCGCTCACCGCCGACCTGCTGGCGGCCTGCCTCGGGTCGAGCGGTTCCCCGGCCGGGGCGGCCTTCGCGGTCGCCGAGAGCGTGCCGTCCCCGATGCGGGAGCGCCTGACCGGCGTGGCGGCCCAACTCTCCCTCGGTGCCTCCCCGGAACGCTGTTGGGAGCAACTGGCCGCCGACTGCCCGCCGATGGCGCCGCTCGCCCGCTGCCTGGCCCGCACCACCCTCAGCGGCGCACCGCCGGCCACCGCCCTCGTCGGCCTGGCGCAGTCCCAACGGGCGACGGCCGCCCGGGCGGCGCACGCGAGGGTCCGCCGGGCCGGCGTCCTGGCGACCGCGCCGCTCGGGCTCTGCTTCCTGCCCGCGTTCGTGCTGATCGGAGTCGTTCCGGTGGTGATGGGACTGACCGGCGCCTTCTCCCAGCGACTCTGACCGACCTGTCGAATCTCCGACCCTCTGAAGGGACTTCACCGATGATGACGCTCTCCCTGCCGGTCCGCCCGGCATCCGCGATCCGCGCCGTACGCAGGCTCGGCGGCTGGCTGCGCCGGCGGTACCGAAAGGTCGCGGAGGGGCCGCCGGACGCCGGAATGAGCACCGCCGAGTACGCGATCGGCACGGTGGCGGCGTGCGCCTTCGCGGCGGTGCTCTACAAGGTGGTGACCAGCGACACGGTCTCCGGCGCGCTGTCGGAGGTCCTCGACCGTGCCCTGCACGCGGCCTGAGCGCCGGGCCGGCCGCGGCCGGTCGTCGGACGCGGGGACGGTCACGGCCGAGACGGCGGTGGCCCTGCCCGCCCTGGTGCTGCTCGCGGCGATGCTGATCTGGGGCGTGGTCGCCGCGGGCGCCCAGATCCGCTGCGTGGACGCGGCCCGGGCCGGTGCCCGGGCCGCCGCCCGAGGGGACGGCGACGCCGCCGCGCTTGCCGCGGCAGCCGCTCCGAAGGGCGCGAAGGTCGCCGTCGTGCTGGACGCCACCACCGCCCGCGTCACCGTCGAGGCCCCCTGTCCGGGCCCCGGCCGCCTCGCCGCCCTCCTGACGGTCCGCCTCACCGCCACCGCGGTGAGCGCCCGCGAGGACGTCCTGACCGACGACAGCTGAGATCCGAGAGGAGGTGACCCGCCGTGCGGGAGCGAGACACCGCGCCGGGCCGGGCCGACGCGTCCGACCGCGGGTCGGCGACGGTGTGGCTGGTCGCCCTGGGGCTGCTGGGCGTGGTGGTGTTCTCGGCCTGCCTGATGGTCGGGCAGGTGGTGGCCGCCCGGCACCGCGCCGAGTCGGCGGCGGACCTGGCCGCACTGGCCGCCGCCGACCGTCTGCTGCTCGATCCGGACGGCGGCTGCGGTCGGGCGGCCGAGCTGACGCGGGCCCAGGAGCGCGCCGAGCTCGTCTCCTGCCAGGTCCTGTCGGGCCAGGACGCCGTCGAGGTGGTGGTCCAGGTCCCGATCCGGGGCCTGCCCGTCCCGCTCGGCCCGGCCCGGGCACGTTCCCGGGCCGGCCCGCTGTGGGCCTGGGGCGACAGCGCCCCGGAAACGGACGCCCCGTCAGCCGGTCGAGCCGCCGGCCGAGTCGGACGCGTCGGCGGCGTCCGGTCGGGTGGGGGCGTGGGCGAGCAGGACGGTGAGCAGGCGGATCGCGGCGGCCTTGTCGAGGGGCTCGTTGCCGTTGCCGCACTTGGGGGACTGGACGCAGGACGGGCAGCCGCGGTCGCACTCGCAGGCGACGATGGCGTCTCGGGTCGCGGTCAGCCACTCCACGGCGCGGTGGAAGCCGCGTTCGGCGAAGCCCGCGCCGCCGGAGTGGCCGTCGTAGACGAAGACCGTCGGAAGGCCGGTGTCGGGGTGCAGGGGGACGGAGACGCCGCCGATGTCCCAGCGGTCGCAGGTGGCGAACAGCGGGAGGAGGCCGATCGAGGCGTGCTCGGCGGCGTGGGCCGCGCCGGGGAGCTGGTCGAACGGGATGGTCGCGTCGAGGAGTTGGTCCTCGGTGACGGACCACCAGACGGCCCGGGTGCGCAGTGTCCGGGGCGGCAGGTCGAGCTTGCTCTCGCCGAGGATCTCGCCGGTGGAGATCCGCTTGCGCAGGTAGCCGACGACCTGGTTGACCACCTCCACCGAGCCGAAGCTGAGCCGGGCCTCGCCCCACTCTTCGGTGGTGTCGGTGGACAGGATCGAGATCGAGGTGACGTCCCGCGCGGAGGTCGTGTACGGCGGGTTCGCGGGGGAGACCAGTGCGACCGAGGACTCCAGGTCGAACTCGCGGACCAGATAGGTGCGGCCCTGGTGCAGGTGGACGGCGCCGGTGTGCACGGTGGTGTGCGCGGCCTCCGCGTCCACGGTGCCGAGCAGCCGCCCGGTGTCCGCCTCGACGATCTGCACGGGGCTGCCGCCGCTGCCTCGCAGGTCGACGTTGTCCACGGCACGCTCCCGACGGGTCCAGTACCAGGAGCCGTCGCTCCGGCGGCGCAGCAGCCCGCGCCGCTCCAGTACCGGGAGCAGCGGCTCGCTGGACGGGCCGAAGAGCTCCAGGTCGGCGTCGGTGAGCGGCAGTTCCGCGGCGGCCGCGCACAGGTGCGGGGCGAGCACGTGCGGGTTGTCCGGGTCGAGGACGGTGGCCTCCACCGGGGTGGCGAACAGCGCGTCGGGGTGGTGGACGAGGTAGGTGTCCAGCGGGTCGTCGCGGGCGATCAGCACCGCCAGCGCGCCCTGGCCCTCGCGGCCGGCGCGCCCGGCCTGCTGCCAGAGCGAGGCCCGGGTGCCGGGGTAGCCGGCCAGCAGGACGGCGTCCAGGCCGGAGACGTCCACGCCGAGTTCCAGCGCGGAGGTGGAGGCCAGACCGAGCAGCCGGCCGGTGTGCAGGTCGCGCTCCAGGGCACGCCGCTCCTCGGCCAGGTAGCCGCCGCGGTAGGCGGCGACCCGGGCGGCCAGCGGCTGGCCGAGCTGCTCCTGGGCCTGCAGGGCGACCAGTTCGGCGGCCCGGCGGGAGCGGACGAAGACCACCGTCCGGGTGCCGTCGTGGACCAGGTCGGTGAGCAGGTAGCCGGCCTCGGCGGTGGCGGAACGGCGGACGGGCGCGCCGTGCTCGCCGACGTTCTCGGTCAGCGGGGGCTCCCACAGCGCGAACACCAGCGGGCCGCGCGGCGAGCAGTCCTCGGTGACGGCGGTGGCCGGCAGCCCGGTCAGCCGCTGCGCGGTGACGGCCGGCTCGGCGGTGGTGGCGGAGGCCAGCAGGAAGGTCGGCGAGGCCCCGTAGCGGGCGCACAGCCGCCGCAGCCGACGCAGCACCTGGGCGACGTGCGAGCCGAACACCCCGCGGTAGGTGTGGCACTCGTCGATCACCACGTACTTCAGCGCCTTCAGGAAGGACGACCAGCGCGGGTGGGCGGGGAGTATGCCCCGGTGCAGCATGTCGGGGTTGGTCAGCACGTACGACGCGTACTGGCGGACCCACTCGCGCTCCTGCGGCGGTGTGTCGCCGTCGTAGAGCGCCACCCGGACCCGGTCGGGGACGAGTTCGGCGGCGCGCCGGCGCTGGTCGGCGGCCAGCGCCTTGGTCGGGGCGAGGTACAGCGCGGTGGCGCCGCGCCCGTTGCGGGCCTCGGTGCCGGTCAGCAGCTCGCTCAGCACGGGGGCCAGATAGCCCAGCGACTTCCCCGAAGCGGTCCCGGTCGCGATCACCGTGGTCCGCCCGGACCCGGCCAGGTCCATGGCCTCGGCCTGGTGCGCCCACGGCAGCAACACGCCGAGCTCGGCGGCGGCCGCCACCACCTCCTGCCGGATTCCTTCCGGCCAAGGGGCGTAGCGTGCCTCACGGGCGGGCAATTGCTCCGTATGGGTGAGGCGATCCGACCTGCCGCGCTCGGTGGAAAGGGTCGCGAGCAGGGCCTCGGGCTGGTGGTGACGGGGCGGCATGAAGACCCAGTGTGTCACCGGCGTGACGGAGAATCGCTGTTAACCATCGTGCGCCCATGGTCGCAAGTGGTTGAATGAAGCCCGTGACGGCCGCACGGCCGAGGGCCGCAAAACCGAGGCTCCGACCTGCCGGTTTGCCGCGCCCTGGGCCTGCGACCATGCGGTTGCAGCCGCCAGGCTGAAGATCGCAATGACGTAGCAAGGCAAGGTGCTGGAGGTTCCGTGGACCTGTCCCTGTCGACCCGTACTGTCGGCGATCGAACGGTCGTCGAGGTTGGCGGCGAGATCGATGTGTACACCGCCCCCAAGTTGCGCGAGCAGCTTGTCGAGCTCGTCAACGACGGCAACTACCACTTGGTCGTGGACATGGAGGGCGTGGACTTCCTCGACTCCACCGGCCTCGGTGTGCTGGTCGGTGGCCTGAAGCGGGTGCGTGCGCACGAGGGTTCGCTGCGCCTGGTGTGCAACCAGGAGCGCATCCTGAAGATCTTCCGGATCACCGGTCTGACCAAGGTCTTCCCGATCCACAACTCGGTGGACGACGCCGTCGCGGCGACCGACTGACGTTCCGTCGGTCCGCCGTTCCAACCGAATCTTCTCGATCGACCTCCGCCGGTCGGCCGGGCATTGAGCCCTGCCCGGCCGGCGTGGTCGGTGTTCCCGCCCCCGCCGTGCGGGCCGGTGTGCCCGGCGGCAGGGAGCAACCCCGGAGGGGAGACATGGCAACCGTCGAACTTCGATTCAGCGCACTTCCCGAGCACGTGCGCACCGCCCGGCTGGTGGCCGCCGCGGTGGCCAGACGCGCCGGGGTGGACGAGTCGGTGCTCGACGAGTTGCGACTCGCCGTGGGCGAGGCCTGCTCCCGGGCGGTGGCGCTGCACCAGCGCAACGGCAGGGACGGCGCGGTCCGGGTCGCGCTGACCGAGCAGGAGAAGCGTTTTCTCATCGAGGTCGCCGACGAGGCCGGCCCGGCGCACGCCGCCGGTGCCGCGGGCGGCGCCGGCCCGGAGGACGAGGACGCCCTCGGCCTGGCCGTCATCACCGGTCTGGTCGAGGACGTCGAGGTCGGCCACGGTGACGACGGCGGCGTGATCCGGATGAGCTGGACGATCAGTCCGGCCTCCGCCGACGCCTGAGCCCTGTCGCGCCCGCGCCTCAGCCCGCGCCCTGCTGCGTTCGAGCCCTGCTGGGTTCGACCCCTGTCGCGCCCGCGCCCGTACAGCCCGAGCCCCCGTACATCCGTGCACCGGACCCTGAACGGACCCTGCCGGGCCCGCTGAGCTGCGCGGATGCGCTCGGCTGCGGCCTTCCCGGTCGGCGGGGGCGGGCGGCCGTGTAGGTTCGCTGGTCGATGCCCGGGACCGGGTGTCAGCGACCGAAAGGGCCCCGGTGAAGAAGCGACCGGTCACCGTCTCCGCGCTCGGCGCGCTGCTCGCGCTCGCCGCCGTCGGCTGTTCCGCCGATGACTCGGCGAAGCTCGACGGCTGGGCGAAGAACGTCTGCGACGCCGCGCGGGACCCGATCTCGCAGTCCCGGGCGGCGCTCGCCGACACCGGGAACGTCAAGGAGGGCGAGTCCCCCGTCGACCTGCAGAAGCGGCTGTCCACCGACCTGGCCGCGCTGGCCACCACCAACCAGCAGCTGGCGGACGCGGTGCAGAAGGCCGGCGTGCCGAAGATCGACAACGGGGAGAAGGTCCAGCAGGACGCCGTCAATGAGCTGAAGCAGGTGGCGCAGGGCTTCCTGGACGCGCAGAAGAAGTTGGACGGGCTGACCAACGCCGATCAGGCCAAGTTCGCGGACGGTCTGCGCAGTGTCGGCGACCAGGTGCAGCGGCTGTCCCAGGTGTCCACCGGCGCGCTCGCCACCCTCCAGAGCGGCCCCCTCGGCGACGCGATCAAGAAGCAGCCCGGCTGCAAGGCGGCCGCCCCCGGCGCGCCCGCCGCCGAACCGTCCGGCAGCGCCAACCCGTCGACCGGCGCCAACCCGTCCGGTGCCGCGTCCGGCGGTGGCAGCGCCAACCCGTCCGGCGCGCCGTCCTCTGGTGCCCCGTCCTCCGGCGCGCCCGGGCAGGGTTCCGGATCGCCCTCCCCGAGCAAGAGCTGACGGTCGGTCGGCCCGCGGCAGGTGCGGTGGGCGGGCCTGGGCGGGCCTGAGCGGGGCGGGCCGGTGGACGGGGGAGAATGGCGGGGTGACGAACAGCCCCGTTCTTGATTCCCGCCGGATCGCGGAGTTCCGGGAGGCGCTGCTGAAGGCCTCCTTCACCGCCGACGGATTGCTCGACCTGCTCGGCCCCGCCGCCTACGCGGCACTGGCCCGCAGCGAGGCCGTGCCGGCGCTGCGGGCGACCCGCGGCGGCTCGCCGTTGGAGACCCTGGCGCGGCTGTTCCTGCTGCAGCGGCCCGTGGAGGAGACCGCCGCCGCGGCCGCCCTGCCCGTCGAGGGCCTGCTGGCCGACGGCTGGCTGGTGCGCGACGGCACGGAGCTGCGCGCCACCGTGGACGTGCGGCCGTACGCCGACGAGGTGGCCGGCCTGCCCAGCGCGGACGCCTGGGTGGTGTCCGACCTCGGATGCGCCGTCGGCGGCGCGGGCGGCATCGGCTCCGGCCGCACCGACGCCGGCGTCGAACGCCGCGACCTGGTGCTCGGCGTGGGCGGCGCGTCCACCACGCTGGCCAACCTGACGGTGCGCCGCCCGGCCCGCGAAGTGCTGGACCTGGGCTCCGGCTCCGGCGTGCAGGCGCTGCACGCCGCCCGACACGCCCAGCGGGTCACCGCCACCGACCTCAACCCGCGCGCCCTGCACTTCACCCGGCTGACCGCCGCGCTGTCCGGTTTCGACAACGTCACCACCGCCGAGGGCAGCCTGTACGAGCCGATCGGCGAGCGGCGCTTCGACCTGATCGTCTCCAACCCGCCGTTCGTGATCTCCCCGGCCGGTCGGTTCACCTACCGGGACGGCGGCATGGCCGGCGACGAGCTGTGCCGCAGTGTGGTTCGCGGTGCCGCCGCCCACCTGGAGCCCGGCGGCTACTGCCAGCTGCTGGCCAACTGGCAGCACGTCAAGGGCGAGGACTGGCGCGACCGGGTGGCCGGCTGGGTGGCCGGCACCGGCCTGGACGCCTGGGTGGTGCAGCGCGAGGTGCAGGACGTCGCCCAGTACGCCGAGCTGTGGCTGCGCGACGGCGGCGACCACCGCGGCGACGACTACCGGGCCCGGTACGAGGAGTGGCTGGACAGCTTCGAGGCGGCCGGCGTGGAGGCCATCGGCTTCGGCTGGATCACCCTGCGGGCGTCCGGCGCGGACGACCCGGTGGTGCGGATCGAGGAGTGGCCGCACCCGGTCGAGCAGCCGCTCGGCCCGCACATCGAGGAGTGGTTCGCCCGCCAGGACTTCCTGCGCGGCCACGACGACGCGGGGCTGCTGGCCGCCCGCTACCTGCTCGCCGACGAGGTCGTGCAGGAGCAGATCGGCGCACCCGGCTCCGAGGACCCCGAGCACGTGGTGCTCCGTCACAACCGGGGCATGCGGCGCGCCACCAAGGTGGACACCGTCGGCGCGGGCTTCGTCGGCGTCTGCGACGGCACGCTGGCCGCCGGGGAGATCGTCGACGCGATCGCCCAGCTGCTCGGCGAGGACGCGGCGCAGCTGCGGGCCCGGGTGCCCGAGTCGCTGCGGCTGCTCACCGAACAGGGGTTCATCGAGCCGGTCCGCTGAACCGCCCCCCGGAGGCCGCGGCGCGGTGACATTGATCACCCGCCGGGCCGTCGCATCCCCCGGGATTCCCCTGGATTCTCCGAGGTTCCCCGGCGCCCCCAAGTGACCGGCGGGGCCCGGCCGCGTTGAACACCCAGGCACTCCGGCAGCCGCGTTCACCCGGGCGTTCCCCCGGCGTGGCCCGGCGGACGCCGGGTGTCCGCCGCAGGTTGTCCACCGACTGCCAGGGTGCTGTCCACAGGCTGTGGACAGTGCGGGGGAGGACCGGGTGGAGACGCCGACGACGCTGGTGGGCGGGGTGGTGCTGGCGGCCTTCGGGAGCGCACTGCTGCTCTGGTGCGCCGTGGAAGTGCGCCTTCGCCACCACCTGCGCCGCAACGGCGTGCCCGCCACCGCCCAGGTCGTCGCCGACCGGGACCGCTCCGAGGCGATGGACAGCAGCCCGCTGCTCTCCTACCCCGTGGACACGGCCGGCGGACCCGCCGACGCCGGACTCGGCACTGTCCACGAGCTGCGCCCCGACCCGGTGGGCCGCCTGGTGGTGTCCCGGCCGCGCGGGCACACCCCCCTGCGTCGCGCGCCGCGGCTGGCCGCCGGGGCGGCCGTCCAGGTCGCCTACGACCCGCGGCGGCCGGACCGGGTGGTGCTGGCCGCGCACGAGGAACTGCCCTCGCTGCCCGCCGATCTGTTCTGGACGCTGCTCGGCAGTTCGGCACTGGCGGGTGGCCTGAGCCTGCTCGCCCTCGCCCTGCGCTGAGCGAACAGGCAACGCTGAGCGAACCGGCAGCCGACCGAACCGGAGCCGGGTGAGCCGGATCCGCGCGCACCGGCCTTTCAGGCCCGACCGTTCAGGCCCGCCCGAGGCCGACGCCGATCACCGCGGCCCGTTGGCCGCGGCCCGTTCGCCGCAGCCCGTTTCGCCGCGGCCCCGACTGGTCGAGGCCCGCCCGCCGTGGCCCGTCCGGTTACGGAGCGCACTGTTCCGTTCCCCTTTCTCCCACCGTGTCCGGCACCCGAAGAGGCCGGTCACACCGCGTGGCCCGGCCCCGCCGAAGGCTCGCTTGCCCGGGAAAGACATGCCCGAAGAGCGGACATCGGGTTACCGTTCGAGTGGCGTCGGTCGGCCTTGCCGGTGAAAACGCGGCATCCGTCCGTTTGACAAGGGTGGCCAGGGTACGGTCACACTCCGCTGGTGGGACCGTCGCTGTGCGACTGCCCAGGAGCTTTGGTAAACGACCGGGAGAGAAGAGCGAAGGTGTCCCCGAGCAGCGAGACCGCCCACGGCAAGCGACTCGTCATCGTCGAGTCGCCGGCCAAGGCCAAGACGATCAAGGGCTACCTCGGGCCCGGCTACATCGTCGAGGCCAGTGTCGGTCACATCCGCGACCTGCCCGGCACGGCCGCCGAGGTCCCGGACGAGTACACCGGCGAGGTGCGTCGCCTCGGGGTCGACGTGGATCACGACTTCGCTCCGATCTATGTGGTCAATGCGGACAAGAAGTCCCAGGTCACCAAGCTGAAGTCGCTGCTCAAGGAGTCCGACGAGCTCTTCCTCGCCACCGATGAGGACCGCGAGGGCGAGGCCATCGCGTGGCACCTGCAGGAAGTGCTGAAGCCCAAGGTGCCGGTGCACCGGATGGTCTTCCACGAGATCACCAAGGACGCCATCCAGGAGGCCGTGCGCAACCCGCGCGACCTGAACAAGCGCCTGGTCGACGCGCAGGAGACCCGCCGCATCCTGGACCGCCTCTACGGCTACGAGGTCTCCCCGGTGCTGTGGAAGAAGGTCATGCCGAAGCTGTCGGCGGGCCGCGTCCAGTCCGTCGCCACCCGCCTGGTGGTCGAGCGCGAGCGCGAGCGGATCGCCTTCACCTCCGCCTCCTACTGGGACCTGGTGGCCACCTTCGGCACCGGCCGCACCGCCGCCGACGCGGCCAACCCCGAGACCTTCGGTGCCCGGCTGGTCTCGGTCGACGGCAAGCGCGTCGCCACCGGCCGCGACTTCGGCACCGACGGCCGACTGAAGAACGCCGCGAACACCCTGCACCTGGACGAGCAGGCCGCCCGGGCGCTGGCCGCCGCGCTGGAACAGACCGCGTTCAGCGTCCGCAGCGTCGAGTCCAAGCCGTACCGCCGCTCCCCGTACGCGCCGTTCCGCACCACCACGCTGCAGCAGGAGGCCAGCCGCAAGCTGGGCTTCGGCGCCAAGCGGACCATGCAGGTCGCGCAGAAGCTGTACGAGAACGGCTTCATCACCTATATGCGTACCGACTCGACCACGCTGTCGGACACCGCGATCACCGCCGCCCGCGCCCAGGTCACCCAGCTCTACGGAGCCGACTACCTGCCGGCCGCGCCGCGCACCTACGCCTCCAAGGTGAAGAACGCGCAGGAGGCGCACGAGGCGATCCGCCCGTCCGGCGACCGGTTCTGCACGCCCGCCGAGACCGGGCTGTCCGGCGACGACTTCCGGCTGTACGAGCTGATCTGGATGCGCACCGTCGCCTCCCAGATGAAGGACGCGGTCGGCCAGTCCGTCACCGTCAAGGTCGGCGGTCGCTCCGCCGACGGCCGGGACGCCGAGTTCTCCGCCTCCGGCAAGATCATCACCTTCCACGGCTTCCTGAAGGCCTACGTCGAGGGCGCCGACGACCCGAACGCCGAGCTCGACGACCGCGAGCGCCGGCTGCCGCAGGTCTCCGAGGGCGACCCGCTGGCCGCCGAGCGCCTCACCCCCGAGGGCCACGCCACCAAGCCGCCGGCCCGCTACACCGAGGCCTCGCTGGTCAAGGAGCTGGAAGACCGCGAGATCGGCCGCCCGTCGACGTACGCGTCGATCATCGACACGATCATCAACCGCAAGTACGTGTTCAAGAAGGGCACCGCCCTGGTGCCCTCGTTCCTCTCCTTCGCCGTGGTCAACCTGCTGGAGAAGCACTTCGGCCGGCTCGTCGACTACGACTTCACCGCGAGGATGGAGGACGACCTCGACCGGATCGCGGCCGGCCAGGCCGAGTCCGTGCCGTGGCTCAAGCGCTTCTACTTCGGCGAGGGCGAGGCCACCGGGGCCGCCGTCGGCGCCGCCGACACGGGCAACGGCGACGGCGACCACCTCGGCGGCCTGAAGGAACTGGTCACCGACCTCGGCGCGATCGACGCCCGGGAGATCAGCTCCTTCCCGATCGGTGACGGCATCGTGCTCCGGGTCGGCCGCTACGGCCCGTACGTGGAGCGCCCCACCGCCGTCGAGGGCGAGCCCGGCCAGCGCGCCGACGTCCCCGACGAGCTGCCGCCGGACGAGCTGACCGTCGAACTCGCCGAGGAGCTGTTCGCCAAGCCCAGCGGCGAGCGCGAACTCGGCACCGACCCGATCAGCGGCAACCCGCTGGTCGCCAAGGCCGGCCGGTACGGCCCGTACGTCACCGAGGTGTTGCCCGAGGGCACCCCGAAGACCGGCAAGAACGCCGTCAAGCCGCGCACCGCCTCGCTGTTCACGTCGATGGACCTGGACACCGTCACGCTTGAGGACGCGCTGCGGCTGCTGTCGCTGCCGCGCGTCGTCGGCGCCGACGCCGAGGGCAACGAGATCACCGCGCAGAACGGCCGCTACGGCCCGTACCTCAAGCGCGGCACCGACTCACGCTCGCTGACCAGCGAGGACCAACTGCTCAGCATCACCCTGGACGAGGCGCTGGCGATCTACGCCCAGCCCAAGCAGCGCGGCCGGGCCGCCGCGGCCGCCCCGCTGAAGGAGCTCGGCAACGACCCGGTCAGCGAGAAGCCCGTGGTGGTCAAGGACGGCCGGTTCGGCCCGTACGTCACCGACGGGGAGACCAACGCGACGCTCCGCAAGGACGACGAGGTGGAGACCATCACCCCGGAGCGGGCGTTCGAGCTGCTCGCCGAGAAGCGCGCCCGCGGACCGGTGAAGAAGACCGCGAAGAAGGCCCCGGCGAAGAAGACCGCCACGGCCGCCAAGAAGACCACTGCGGCGAAGACCACCGCGGCGAAGAAGACGGCGGCCAAGAAGACCACCGCTGTGAAGAAGACCACGGCCGCGAAGAAGACCACCGCGAAGACCGCTGCCGCGAAGACCACTGCTGCGGCCAAGAAGACGGCGGCCACGGAGTCCGCCACCGCGGAGAACACATTCGAGGAGAGCTGACGGACACTGCGTAACGGGCCTGTTCGAATCCGGGCGGGCCCGTTAAGGTCGGGGCCGCGCACTCGCTACGCTGACGGTATGACGAGCGAGGAGCTGCCCCCCACCGCACGCGCCGGCGCCCGCGGCCTCCTTGAGGTCGCGCCCGCCGGGACACCAGGCGAACGGGCTCGCGCGCTGCTCCGCCTGAAGCCCTACCGGAAGCTCTGGACGACCCAGCTGCTCGGCGGCACTGCCGACCGGCTGTCGATCCTGGTGCTCGTCCCGCTGACCGTGGTCGCCGCCGTGCTCGGCGGACAGTTCGGGCACGGGTACCGCTCCCTGGCGCTGGCCGTCGCCGCCCTGTTCGCGGCCCGGCTGGTCGCCTCCGGCCTGATCGGGGCCGCCCTGCTCGGTCCGGTGCACGCGCTGGTCGGCGGCCGGATCGACCGGCGGTGGAGCCTGCTCGGCGCCGACCTGGCCCGCGCCCTGCTGATCGGGCTCGCCCCCTGGTGGGTGGTCTGGGCACCCGGCTCCGCCACCTGGGCGCTGCTCGGCACGGTGTTCCTGGCCGGCGTCGCCGAACGGGTCTGGACCATCGGCAAGGCCGCCGCCGTCCCCGCCCTGCTGGCCGTCCCCGAGCAGCCCGGCCCGCCGGCCGCCGCCTCGCTGGACGCCGTCCGCACCCTCGACCTGCGTACCGGCTGGGCCGCGCTGCCGCTGGCGGCCACCGGACTGGTCGGCTTCACGCTGGTCAACAACGTGCTCGCCGCGCTCGGCGTGCACTGGCTGCACGACCACCAGCTCACCGTCGCCGCGCTCGGCACCGCCGCGCTGTTCGCCGTCAACGCCGCCCTGCTGTACTTCCAGGAGCTGCCCGCCGGCGCGAACACCACGCCGCGCTCCCCCCTACAGGGGCTGCGCGCCCCCACCGACGCCACCCCCGGCCCGTCGCTGAAGAAGGGCCGCACCGGCTCCGCCCCGTACTTCACCTTCTCGATCGCCGCCGCCTACGCCTCGATGGCGGGCGTCGCCGCGCTCGGACTGCTCACCGCCGTCGAGCACCTGGCCGGCCCGATCGGCTACGGCCTGCTGGTGCTCGCCGCCGCCGGCGCGCCCGCCGTCGGCATCCGGCTCAGCCGCGCCACGCTGCCCGGCCTGTCCCGCCGCCGGCTGCTCGCCCTCGGCCTGGTCACCGCCGGCGTGGCGCTGATCCTCGCCGGACTGGTCCTCGACTTCGTTCTGGTGCTGCTGTTCACCGTGCTGGCCGGCCTCGCCGCCGGCGTGGTCATCGCCACCGGACGGGGGCTGCTCGCCCAGGAGATCGAGGAGATCCGCCTCGGCAAGGTCACCGAGCACCTCTACGCCGTGCTGCGGGTGGTCGTCGCCGTCGCCCTGATCGGCATGCCGCTGCTGGCCGCCGCCTACGGCGAGGTCTCGCTCGGCGAGGTCCGCACCGGCAGCTTCACCTTCATCCACGGCGGCGGCGCGCTCGCCGTCTCCACCGCCGGACTGCTCACCCTGGTGCTCGCCGCCGTCGTCCTGCTGAAGACCGACGACCAGCGCGGGGTCGTCCCGTTCGGCCGCGAGCTCGCCCAGGCCGTCCGCGGCGGGGCCGAGGCCGCACCGCACCGGGTCGCCGGCAAGGGCTACTTCATCGCCCTGGAGGGCGGCGACGGCGCCGGCAAGTCCACCCAGGCGCAGGCCCTCGCCGAATGGATCCGCGCCAAGGGCCACGAGGTCGTCCTCACCCGCGAACCCGGCGGCTCCCCGATCGGCCAGCGGCTGCGCGCCCTCGTCCTGGACGTCGGCAACACCGGCCTGTCGCACCGCGCCGAGGCGCTGATCTACGCCGCCGACCGCGCCGAGCACGTCGAGAACGTGATCCGGCCCGCCCTGGAGCGCGGAGCCGTCGTCATCACCGACCGCTACATGGACTCCTCCATCGCCTACCAGGGCGCCGGCCGCGACCTGGCGGCCACCGAGGTCGCCCGGATCTCCCGCTGGGCCACCGGCGGACTGGTGCCCGACCTGACCGTCGTCCTCGACGTCGACCCGACCGCCGCGCGGGATCGTTTCACCGAGGCCCTCGACCGGCTGGAGTCCGAGCCCACCGAGTTCCACCAGCGGGTCCGCTCCGGGTTCCTCGCGCTCGCCGCCGCCGACCCCGCCCGCTACCTGGTCGTCGACGGCAGCCAGGCGCCCGCCACCGTCACCACCGCCATCCGGCACCGGCTCGACCGCGAGCTGCCGCTCTCCGACCAGGAGAAGGTCGCCAAGGCCGAGCAGGAACGCAAGGCCCGCGAGGAGGCCGCCAGGCGCGCCGCCGAGGCCGAGGCCGCCCGCAAGGCCGCCGAGGAGGCCGAGCGCAAGCGGATCGCGCTGCTGGAGGAGCTCCGCGCCGAGCAGGCCGAGAAGGACCGCCTGGCCGCCGAGGAAGCCGCCCGCGCCAAGGCCGAGGCCGAGCGCAAGGCCGCCGAGGAAGCCCGGCGCGCCGCCGAGGCGGAAGCCGCCCGCAAGGCCGAGGAGGAGGCGAAGCGGCAGGCCGCCGAGCAGGCCCGCCTCGCCGCCGCGGCCGAGGCCGCCCGCAAGGCTGCCGCCGAGGAGGCCGCCCGCGCCGAGCTCCAGCGCCAGCGCGACCTGCAGCGCGAGGAGCAGCGCCGCCGCGCCGAGGAGGCCCTGCAGCGTGCGGAGGAGGCCCGCAAGGCCGCCGAGGCGAAGGCGGACGAGACCGCGGTGCTGCCCAGGATCGAGGACGCGAAGGCCGCCGAGTCCGAGAGCGAGACCACGCGGGAGCTGCCGAAGCCGGTGCTGGACCAGACCGCCGTGCTGCCCAAGATCGAGGACGCCGAGACCGCGGTGCTGCCCAAGGCCGAGCCGCAGCCCGCGCCGCAGCCCGCGCCCAAGCCTGCGTCCAAGCCCGCGCCCGCGCCCGTGCAGGAGCCGAAGCCGAAGCCGGAGCCGAAGCCGGAGCCGAAGCAGGGCCCCGAGGCCAAGCAGGTGCCGCCCGGGCTGTTCCGCGACGAGGAGGACGACTCCTCCCGCACCCGCGAGCTGCGGCCCCGGCCGGACTGGGCGGAGGAGACCCCGCTCGACGACCTGCCCAGCCTGACCGACAGTCTGCTCGGCTCCCGCGAGGAGTGGGCCCGCTGGGAGGCCGAGGCCCCCGAGCCGGCGCAGGACGAACAGCCGAAGCGGGGCTGGCTCCGCCGCAAGGACTGACGGCAGCAGCGGCATGCAGCAGTGAGGGGCGCGGGGAGCCGCGCGGCGCAGGACCGGCCGCGTCGCTCCCCGCGCCCCTCGGCGTTGGACAGGAGCTGTCCCCGGGCGGCGTTAGGCTCGTCGGGTCGGCGACGACGAGGAGGAGCGCGGCGTGAGTGTGTGGGACGACCTGGTCGGACAGGACCGGGTGGTCGAACAGTTGCAGGCGGCCGCGCGGGCAGCCCGGGCCGCCGTGCTGGCGGGCCGCGGGGAGGCTCCCGAGGGCAACGCCTCGCTGATGACGCACGCCTGGCTGTTCACCGGCCCGCCCGGCGCGGGGCAGGTGACGGCCGCCCGGGCCTTCGCGGCGGCGCTCCAGTGCACCAGCCCGGACCTGGACCTCGGCGGGACGCCCGGCTGCGGCTTCTGCGACGGCTGCCACACCGTGCTCGCCGGCAGCCATGCCGACGTCAAGCAGGTCCGCACCGACGGCCTGTCGATCGGCGTCGGCGACATGCGCGCCCTGGTGCTGCGGGCCTCCAGCTACCCGACCGGCGGCCGCTGGTCGGTGATCCTGGTGGACGCCGCGCACCGCCTCACCGAAGCGGCCGCGAACGCGCTGCTGAAGGGCGTCGAGGAGCCGTCGCCGCGCACCGTGTGGCTGCTGTGCGCGCCCTCGGTGCAGGACGTGCTGCCGACCATCCGTTCGCGCTGCCGGCTGCTGGTGCTGCGCACGCCCCCCGCGGAGGCGGTCGCCGACATGCTGGTCCGGCGCGACGGGGTGGAACCCGAGGCGGCCCGGCTGGCCGCGCTGGCCGGACAGGGCGACATCGACCGCTCCCGGCGGCTCGCGGTGGACGATCAGGCCCGGGCCCGCCGCGCGGAGGTGCTGCGGATCCCGCTGGAGGTCGCGGACCTCGGCGGCTGCCTGGCCGCCGCGCAGCGGCTGGTCGACACCGCGAAGGCGGACGCCGAGGCGCTCGCCGAGACCCAGGACGCCAAGGAGACCGACGACCTGCGGGCCGCGTACGGCGCGTCCGAGGGCAGCCGGGCGCCGCGCGGCATGGCCGGTGCGGTGAAGGAGATGGAGAAGCGGCAGAAGAGCCGGGCCACCCGGACCCGCCGGGAGACGCTGAACGTGGCGCTCGGCGACCTGCTGGGCTTCTACCGGGACGTGCTGGCCGTCCAACTGGGCGCGGGCGGGGCACTCGCCAACGAGGACCAGCGGCCGGCCGTGCAGCGGGTGGCCGGCGAGGGCGCGGCGGAGAACACGCTGCGCCGGATCGAGGCGGTGCTGGCCTGCCGGCGGGCGCTGGACCGGAACGTGGACCCGCTGCTGGCGGTCGAGGCGATGACGGTGGCGCTGCGGGCGGGCTGAGCCGCGGTCGGTCGACCGTCGGTGGACTCCGCTCGTCGTTAGCTCGTTCGAGTGAACGTGGGGAGACGCCCGTACCGCCCGGCGGCCGAGGGGCGTGCGGTCTTGCACCCTGTGCACTGGCCACGCGCTCGCGTTCGGCCGCTCCTTCCCCGAGGTGGTGCGTCCCCCATGGCCCGAACGCTGCTCGTCCTGTTGTTGCTGGTGGTGGCTGTGGTGGCGGGCGTCCGGCTGGCCCGGGCGGCGGTGTCGCGCTGGCGGGACCTGCGGGCCGCGCGGACGTACGGGCTGGCGGTGGAGTCGCATCCGGTGCTGGTCCGGGTCGGGGCGGCGGCGCTGTGCCTGACGTGCGTGGGCGCGCTCGGGGTGGTCGCGCTGATGGGCGAGCGGTCGTCCGGCCGGGTGGCGGTGCGGCACGCGGCGGCGCAGGTCGGCGCGGAGCGGCCCGCCCCCGTCCCTTCGCCGGTTCCCGCGCCGCCGCCGGTGGAGGTGCTGTTCAGCAATGTGAGCCGTCCGGCGGGCGGTGAGCTGCTGCAGGGCGAGGTGCCCGGTCCGGACGGGCGGCTGCGGGCGGTGCGGGTGTGGCTGCCCGCCGAGTACGGGCAGGAGCCGGCGGCCCGGTTCCCGGTGATCGTGGTGCACTCCGGGACGG
Organism: Kitasatospora sp. NPDC059795; assembly: GCF_042732175.1. Lineage (NCBI taxonomy): Bacteria > Bacillati > Actinomycetota > Actinomycetes > Kitasatosporales > Streptomycetaceae > Kitasatospora > Kitasatospora sp. NPDC059795. The sequence goes on along the minus strand of NZ_JBHWID010000007.1, from coordinate 302,135 downwards.
CCGGGCGGACCGCCGACCAGGACCTGCCGGACGTGTTCGACGGGGTGGCCTCGGCCGTCGGGCTCGGCCGGGCCCGGCCGTTCGTGCTGGTCGCCCCCGAGGCGCCGAGCGGCACCGGCCACCCCTGCGAGCTGGTGGCCGCCGCCCCGCAGGCCGTCGCGGACGACGAGGCGCTGCGCGCGGCCGTCGGCGCGGTCTTCCGCACCCGCCCGGCCGGCCCCGACGGCTGGGCGGTGCTGGGCGTGGACGACGGCGCCCCCTGCGCGGCCGCGGCCGCCCTGGGCCGCCCCGACCTGTACGGGGTGGGCGCGGCGGTGTCCGGCCGGTACGACGGGCCTGCGCTGGCGGCTGCGGCGGGCGATGCGTTTGCGGGGTCTGCCGGGGCTGCGGGAGCTGCGGGGTCTGCCGGGGCTTTTGAGGTGCGGACGAGGCTGCTGCTGGCCGTGGCGAAGCAGGACGCGGACGGGCTGGCCTCCGCCCGGGCGGTGCAGGCGGCGCTGCGGGACGCCGGGGCGCGGGCGCAGGTGCGGATCTCCGACGTCGTCCAGGACTACTCGGCGGACCGGGAGCGGATGCGGCTGCTGCGGGTCGCGGTGCAGTACTTGACGGAGCAGCTGTCGAAGCCGTGAGCGCCCGCCTCGCGGTATGACGATCGGTCCGGTGGTGTGGGCGCGCCGCGATGCCCCCGGGGTGCGGCGGGCGGCCGGGTGGCCCGGGTACGGCCGTCACGGCCGCTAGGCTCGGCCTCCCGGCGACGTCCGGGGTGGTCGGCGTCCGGGCCGGCCCGTTCCCAGGGGAGAGGACCCACGTTCATGAGAGTCGCCCGGCCCCGCCGGCTCCTGTCCGCCGCCGCGCTGGCCGCCGCCGCGTCCCTGCTGCTGGCGGGCTGCACCTCGGGCCACCCGGCGCCCACGGCGGGCGGCTCGCCCGACAGCTCGACGGGCGGCCACGCGCCGGCCCCCACGAACGGCGCCACCCCGCTGGAGCCGCTGCCCACCGACCTCCCGGCCGGCCTCGCCCCGTACTACGCGCAGCAGTTGAGCTGGAAGCCGTGCACCACGGACTTCGAGTGCGCCACCTTCAAGGTGCCGCTGGACTACGCGCACCCCGGCGACGGCCACGACGTGGAACTGTCCGCGATCCGCAAGCCCGCCACCGACAAGACGCACCGGCTGGGCTCGCTGCTGCTCAACCCGGGCGGCCCCGGCGGCTCGGCGATCGAGTACGTGCAGAGCGTCGCGTCGCGCTACGACGGCAACGTGCGGGCCGGCTACGACCTGGTCGGCTTCGACCCGCGCGGCGTCGGCAAGTCCGCGCCGATCACCTGCCTGAGCGGCGACCGGATGGACGCCTACGCGGCCGCCGACATCACGCCCGACAGCCAGTCCGAGATCGACGCGCTGGTCGCCGTCGACAAGGAGTTCGCGGCGGGCTGCTCGGCCCGGGCCGGCGAACTGCTCGGGCACGTCTCCACCGTCGAGGCCGCCCGGGACATGGACATGCTGCGGGCGCTGGTCGGCGACCAGAAGCTCAACTACGTCGGCAAGTCGTACGGCACCTTCCTCGGCGCGACGTACGCCGGGCTGTTCCCGAGCAAGGTCGGCAAGGTCGTGCTGGACGGCGCGATGGACCCCTCGCTGGACGCCGTCACCGGCAACCTCACCCAGGCCGGCGGCTTCGAGACCGCCTGGACGGCGTTCGCGAAGGACTGCGTCAAGCGCGAGGACTGCCCCGTCGGCCACACCGAGCAGGAGGCTGGCGAGAAGCTCACCGCCCTGTTCAAGAAGCTCGACGCGGAGCCGATGCCCACCGGCACCAGCCGCCCGCTCACCGAGGCCCAGGCGCTCACCGGCGTCGCCGAGGCGATGTACACCGAGGCCCTCTGGCCGCACCTGCGCACCGCGCTGGCCGCGGCTCAGTCCGGCAACGGCAGCGGGCTGCTGCAGCTCGCCGACGAGTACTACAGCCGCTCCGAGGACGGCAGCTACGAGAACCTGATGTACGCCAACATGGCCGTCAACTGCCTCGACCTGCCGGCCTCGTTCGCCGACCCGGCGGCGGTCACCGCCGCGCTCCCGGACTTCCAGAAGGCCGCGCCGCACTTCGGCAGCGACATGGCCTGGATGGCGCTCAGCTGCGCGTACTGGCCGGTCAAGGCCAGCGGCGCCCCGCACACCGTCCGCGCGGCCGGCGCCGCCCCGATCGTCGTGGTCGGCACCACCCGCGACCCCGCCACCCCCTACGCCTGGGCCAAGTCCCTGGCCGGGCAGCTGGAGTCCGGACGACTGCTCACCTACGACGGCGACGGGCACACCGCGTACGGGCGGCACAACACCTGCGTCGACGACGCGGTGAACCGGTACCTGCTCGGCGGGGCGGCGCCCGACAACGGCAAGGTCTGCAAGGACTGACGGCGGCTGCTGACGGCGGCTGCTGAGCACGGTCGCTGAGTACGGCCGCTGTCCGGATGGCGGACGGTCATGTCAGGAGTGTTCAGGCACGAAGGGGCTGGCGCTAACATGGCGCAGCCCCTTCGGCGTTCTCGCCTCTCGAACGCTCGATCACTCGGACACTCGGACACCTTGGAGACCGTCGTGCTCGGAGTCCACGACCTGACCACCTACGTCCTCGGCGCGCTGGTCATCGTCCTGCTGCCCGGACCGAACTCCCTCTACGTGCTCTCCGTCGCCGCCCGCAAGGGCGTCCGCACCGGCTACCGCGCCGCCTGCGGCGTCTTCCTCGGCGACCTCACCCTGATCAGCCTCACCTCGCTCGGCGCGGCCTCCCTGCTGCGCGCCAACCCCGCCGTCTTCGCGGTGGTCAAGTTCGGCGGCGCGGCCTACCTGCTGTGGATAGGCCTCGGCATGATCAGGGCCGCCCGGCAGATGTGGCGCGAGCGGGCCGTCGTCGACACCGCCGCCACCGACGCCGTCGAGGCGGACGCCGAGCGGCCGTTCCGCCGCGCGCTGGTCATCAGCCTGCTCAACCCCAAGGCCATTCTCTTCCTCCTCTCCTTCTTCACCCAGTTCGTGGACACCTCCTACGGCGCCCCCGCCCTCTCCTTCGCCCTCCTCGGCGGCGTCCTGCAGACCTTCTCCTTCCTCTACCTCTCCCTGCTGATCTTCGCCGGCACCTCCCTCGCCAACGCCTTCCGCCGCCGCAAGCGCCTCTCCGCCGGCCTCACCTCCTCCGTCGCCGTCCTCTTCGCCGGCTTCGCCGCCAAACTCGCCGTCTCCTCCGCCTGATCACCGGCGCGTACGGACCACCCCCGGAACTGTGTAGACTGGCCCGCGTTGCCGATGCGACCCTGGGCTCACCAGCCCGGTTTCTTCGGGCAACGGTGCCGCCTTAGCTCAGTTGGCCAGAGCAACGCACTCGTAATGCGTAGGTCATGGGTTCGAATCCCATAGGCGGCTCTGTGAAAGCCCCAGGACTCACTCGCCGTGACCTGGGGCTTTTGCCTTTTGCATAAGACCCCGAACGCGTGTCCACTACCGCGGGCGAAGGCCCTACCTCGTGTCCAAGGGTTCTGCCCCGGAGCGGGGCAGAACCCGAAGGTTGATCACAGGAACACTCAGGGCTTCCCCTTCGAGATGAAGAGGGCGATGGGGGAGTCCGGGGCGACGGGGGTGCCGGGTAGGGGGTCGATGTTGATGACGGCTCCGGTCGGGGTGTTCCAGTCGGTGAAGGTTTGGATGTGTCCGATTTTCAGGCCGGCTTCTGTGAGGGTCTTTTCGGCCTGGTCCTGGGGCATGCCGAGCACGGGGGGGACGGTGATGGAGGCGTCGTGCGGGCCCGGTTCGGTGTGGATGCCGGGTGACGGGGTTCCGCTTCCCATCGTGGCGCCGGGGGATGCGGTGCCGGCGGTGGGTGACGGGGTGTTCGGGACGGCGGTCGCGGTGGCGGTCGCGGCGGCGGGGTGGTCGGTCGGGTGGTCGGTGGTGTGCAGGGCGAAGGCCGTGCCGGCGGTGAGCACGATGACGGCGGCCGATGCGGAGAGGGCGGCGAGGCCGCGCCGGCGGCGGGTGCGGGTGCGGTGCAGGATGGCGGTGCCGTCGAAGGCGGGGGGGCGTGCGTCGTTCGCGAAGTCGTCCATGGCCTGGATCAGTGCCTCTCTGAAGTCGGGGCCCGGCACGGTGCTGTGGTGACCGGTCCGGTCGTCGGGCGGGAACGGGGTCATCACGCACCTTCGAGCTGGGGCAGTGGGGCGGTCCGGCGGCCGTCCGGTGTGGGCGGGGGCTGTTCGGGCTGGGGCTGTTCGGGCCGGGGGACTGCGGTGCGCAGTCTGGCCAGCCCGCGGGCGAGTTGCGAGCGTACGGAGCCGGCGGAGATCCGGAGCGTCTCGGCGATCTCGCGGTCTCCCATGTCGTGGAGGTAGTGCAGCACCACGACGGTGCGCATCCCGATCGGCAGGGCGTGCAGTGCCTGCACCAGCTCGTCGCGGAGATCCACCAGCCGGTACGGGTCGCGGGGGTCGGCGCGCTCCACGTCGTGCGAACGCGTGCCCATCCGGCGGAGGTTGCGCCACCGGTCGTTGGCCAGGTTCACCACGATCCGGCGGACGTACGCCTCCGGCGAGTCCGCGACGGCGACCCGGTTCCAGTGGCGGCACGCCTTCTCCAGGGCCTCCTGCAGCAGGTCCTCCGCGCTCTCCTGACTTCCGGTCAGGACATAGGCGGTCCGGAACAGCGCTGCCGAACGCTGCTGGACGAACTCGACGAAGTCGATCCTCCGGGGGTCCTCGCCGCGCCTGTCCAGCCTCACCAGCCGCATGCCGATGCACTCATGTTCCGCTCCTTTGATGTTCCCGCCCCCATGACGGCCCCTCACCGCTCCTTGCTGCACGGGGCCCGCCCGAAGTGACGCACGTCACTGGCTCCGGCGCCCGGGTCGGCGGGAGCGGCGCGTCCACGCCGGGGCCGGTGGGCTGCCGCAAGGATTGCTTAAACCCCGGGTTCAAAACCTTTCGCTACCGCGAGCGAACCGTTCCGGCCACGATCGTGGCGATGGCCGTTTGACGGACGGGGAGCAAAACACGTGAGCATCCTGCTAGTTCACAAGAAGAACCTGAGCCGGCGTCTGCTTCTGGCGAAGGCCCGGGAGTACACGCAGCGGCACGGGGACCGGCTGCTGATGATCATGGCGGACCCGACGTGGGAGGCGGAGTACGTCGACCGGGTCGGCCTTGCGGACACCACGAGCATCGAAGAGACCCTCAAGGCGTGCAAGGCGCTGCTCGCGGACGAGACGGAGCCGGTCACGGCCGTCATCACGCTGAGCGAGTTCTGCGTGCCGACGGCTGCGGCGATCGCCGCGGAGTACGGTCTGCCCTCGGTGAGCGAGCAGACCGCGTACGCGGCGCGCGACAAGTTCGCGATGCGCAGTGCGTTCGCGGCGGCGGGGGACGTGCCGCAGCCGAAGTTCGCGCTGGTCACCGACGCGCGGCAGGCCGTCGAGCAGGCGGAGCAGCTCGGCTACCCGGTGATCATCAAGCCGGTGATCGGCGCGCACAGCATGTTCGTGCAGAAGATCGACAACGAGCAGGAGCTGGTCGAGGCGTTCCCGGAGATCCAGAAGGGCGCCTGGGAGGGCTTCGCGTTCGACCCGCTGTACGACCAGACGTACGAGCGGTACAACGGCGGCATCCTGATCGAGGAGTTCGTCGGCGGCACCGAGATCAGCGTGGAGTCGCTGATCGTCGACGGGGTGACGCACTCCATCGCGATCCACGACAAGCCGCTGCCGCAGGGCACGACCTTCGAGGAGGTCTACGCCTGCACCCCGACCCGGCTGCCCGCCGAGACGGTGGAGAAGATCTACGCCGCGACCGCCGCCTGCCACCGCGCGCTGGGCATCACCACCGGCGCCTCGCACGTCGAGTGGCGGCTGCGCGACGGCAAGGAGCCGGTCATCCTCGAAGCCGGCGCCCGGATGGGCGGCGGCCCGATCTACCGGTCGGTGCTGCTGAGCACGGGCGTCGACATGCTGGAGGCGATGCTCGACCTGTCGACCGGGCGGACGCCCACCATCGACCCCCGGCCGGAGCCGACCCCGATCGGCTTCCGCAACATCTTCCCCGAGAAGCCCGGCACGCTGACCGAGATCGTCGGCGCCGAGGAGACCGAGGCTTCCGACGACGTGCACGACCTGGAGATCCTCCGGGGGATCGGCGACACCCTCGACGTCCCGCCGAACACCTACGAGGGGTACGGCCACGTCATCTTCACCGCGCCGGACATCGAGCGTCTGGACGCGCGGTTCGCAGAACTTCTTCGAACACTGCGGCTGGAGACCCGATGAACGCACTGAGCGGAGCCCTGACAGCGTCGTCGACCATCGGTGACGGCGGTATCGCCCTCACCGACCTCCGCCTCGCGGACAGTGTCCGCGACGCCCTGGCCGAGCGGCTGCACGACGCCCTCGGCGACCCATTCCCGCCGCTCGACACCGATGTCGACGCCGCGATCCTCGCCCGGATCGGCGTGCACGCGCTGCGCCGGACGCTGCCGACCGCCGTGCTGGACGAACTGGCCGGCTTCACCCGCGACAGCAGCGACGTGCTGGTGCTGTCGAACCTGCCGCAGCAGGAGTTCCCGCCGACCCCGGTCAGCGGCTTCGGCGAGGAGACCGAGCTCTCCCTCGTCAACTCGCTGCAGCTCGGCCTGATCTCGCTGCTCGGGCTGACCCCGTACGCGGTCGACTACGAGAACAGCGGCAAGCTCATCCGCAACGTCGTCCCCAACCCCGAGGCGGCCGGCAAGACCAGCTCCTGGGGTGCGGACACCGAGTTCTTCTGGCACACCGACAACCCCCACCTGCCGTTCGGCCAGGCGGGGTTGGACCCGAGGCCGTTCCCGCCGCGGTTCCTCACCTTCTACGCGGTGCGCAACGTCGAGCAGGTGGCCACCGAGTTCGTCGGGGTGGACGTCGCGCTGGAGGGGCTGCCGGAGGACGTCCTGGAGCGGCTGTCCGCCAACGAGTTCCTGGTGGCGGCACCGGACTCCAACGACGTCAAGTCCGACGGGAGGCGGATCGCGCTGGAAGGCACCGCGGTGCTCCAGCGTGCCCCCGAGGGTGTCCTCATGCGCTACGACCGCGGCACCACGCGGGGCATGAACGCCGAGGCCGAGCGGGCCCTGGACATCCTGTCCGAGCAGCTGGCCCGGAAGCCCGCCTTCGCGCCCGTCCTGCAGCCGGGCCAGTTCCTGATCTTCGACAACTACCGGGCGCTGCACCGCCGCAAGGCCTTCGACCCGGCGCCGTCCGAGGTCGCCCGGTGGCTGCGTCGCTGCTACGCCAGCTGACCGCGACGCGGAACACCGCTGACAACCCGGCTCCACCGGCCAGTTCACGGCCGGAGCCGATTCACCGCACAGAACGAGGAGAACATCGGATGTATCGGGTCGCCGTGGTCGGTGGAAAGCCGGCCCCCATCAGCGGTGCGAAGGAACTCGGCATCGACGTCGTGCTGGTCCACGAGGAGGGCAAGTACGACATCGACGAGGCCGGGCCGCACTGCGAGCGGATCGTGCACGCCCCGGTCGACGACCGCGAGGCCATCCTCGCGGTGCTCAAGCCGCTGCACGAGGAACGCCCCTTCGACCTGCTGCTGACCACCACCGAGGACGCCGCTATCCCGGTCGGCTGGGTCAACGAGGCGCTGGGCCTGCCCGGCACCAGCGAGCGCACCTCGCGGATCATCAAGGACAAGGCCCTGACCCGGCAGGCGATGGCCGACGCCGGCCTGACCCCGGTTCAGTTCCGGTCGCTGACCGACGCCGAGGACGCGGCCGACTTCCAGACCGCGGTCGGCGACCGGATCGTGCTCAAGCCGATCGACGGCGTCGCCAGCCTGCACATCCACGTCGCGACCACCCCGGAAGAGGCGTCCGCCGCGTGGAACACGCTGCAGGAGGCCGGCTACCCGCGGGTCATCGCCGAGGAGTACCTCGACGGCCCCGTGGTGAGCGTCGACTCGTTCTCGTACCAGGGCCGCCACATCGTGGTCGGAATGTCCGAATACATCATGAACGAGACCTTCGTCGAGTGGCAGGTCGCGACGGTCAGCGAGACCGCCTGGCCGCACCGCGAGGCGCTGCGCACCGCCACCGCCGAGCTGCTGGACGCGGTCGGCCTGACCGACGGCCCCGCGCACAGCGAGTTCGTGCTGACCCCCAAGGGCCCCCGGGTGCTGGAGACCCACAACCGGCTCGCCGGCTCCGGCGCCCCCGACCTGGTGCGCCGGGCGACCGGCGTGGACCTGGCCCGGATGTTCCTGACCATTCCGCTCGGCATCGACAAGCTCCCCGAGACCCACCCGGAGCCGACCGGCGGCGCGGCGATCCGCTTCTTCGTCTTCCCCGAAGGCGGCCGGATCACCAAGATCACCGGCCTGGACGACCTCGACGTGCCGGTGCTGCGGGTGCCCGCGGGCGAGAAGCCGCCGCACATCATCCCGTACATGTACAAGCTCGCCGGGCACGAGGTCGGCGTCGTGATCTCCAAGGACGTGGGCGACACCGTCAACCCGCTGCGCGCGGTCATGGACTGCGACAGCGGCTACGTGCTGGCCCAGGGCCGCGACATGCAGGACGCGGTCGCCAAGGCCGCGGCGCTGACCGAGCGGATCCAGTTCCACGTCGAGTAGGCCGCCGGGCCGACTGCACACGACCGACCAGAGAGGAAAGACCATGGTGAAGACCGCAGTCGTGACCGGTGCGAGCAGCGGCATCGGAGCGGCCATCACAGCGCGGCTGGCCAAGGACGGCTACCGGGTGCTCGCCGTGGCCCGCCGGGCCGACCGGCTGGCCGAGGTGGCCGAGCGGACCGGGGCCACGCCGTACGTGCTCGACGTCACCGACAGCGAGGCGGTGGCCCGGTTCGCCGCCACCGTCGACCGGTGCGACGTGCTGGTGAACAACGCCGGCGGCGCGTTCGACGCGGCCACCCTCGAAGCCGCCGACCCGGAGGTCTGGCGACACAGCTTCGATGTGAACGTCCTCGGCACGCTGCACGTCACCCGGGCACTGCTGACCGCACTGCTGGCGGCCCGGGGCGCGACTGTGGTCACCATGAACTCGACCGCCGGGACCTCCGTCTACGAAGGCGGCGGCAGCTACACGGCGGCCAAGCACGCGGCGCACGCCCTCACCGGGACGCTGCGCCTGGAACTGGCCGGCAAGCCCGTCCGCGTCGTCGAGATCGCCCCGGGCATGGTGCGGACCGAGGAGTTCGCACTCAACCGGTTCGCCGGCGACGCGGGCAAGGCCGCGGCCGTCTACGCGGACGTCGACCGGCCGCTCACCGCCGAGGACATCGCCGAGTGCGTCGGCTTCACGGTCGGCCTGCCGATCCACGTCAACATCGACCAACTGGTCGTCAGGCCACTGGCCCAGGCCGCGCAGCACAAGCTGCACCGCGGCCCGCTCTTCGAGGGGGAGACTGCGCGATGACCGACGCGATCACCGAGGCGTACAACCAGGAGTGCCTGTCCCCGGACAGCCGGTTGCGCGACGTCACCAGCCGGCTGAAGCTGCCGGCCAAGCTCGCCGCCGCGCACGGCGCCGGCTCGCTGCCGCGCCCGCTGTTCCTCGCCGAGCGGGAGATCCGGGAGTTCACCGACGACCTGAAGGGCTTCTTCGACCTGCTGACGGCGCTGCCGGAGCGGCTGTTCGACGGCAACGTCGACCGGTACGCCGACGCGGTCGGCGTCAGCCCGCGGCGGGCCGCGCTGATGAAGCGGCTCGGCGTCGCTCCGATCCTGCACGGACGTGCCGACCTGCACCACGACGGGACGTCGTTCAAGCTGCTCGAGTTCAACGTGGGCACCCACCTGGGCGGCACCGACCGCGCGGAGGTGCTGCGGCTCCACCTGGAGGACGAGGCGTTCCGCTCCTTCGCCGAGGAGCACCGGCTCGACTACGCGCACACCGGCTCGCAGATCATCGACGTGCTGCGCAAGCTCGGCGAGCAGGTGACCGGCGGATCGGAGCCCGTCATCGCCTTCGTCGAGGCCGACGGGGGCCTGGCGCCCTACATGCACCTGGTGCTCTCGTTCCAGGAGATGGCCGCGCGGCTCGGCATGAAGATCCTGCTCGCCGAGGTCAGCCAGGTCACCAGCAAGGACGACAAGCTCTACCTGGACGACACCCCGATCGACGTCGTCCTGCGCTACTTCTCGACCAACCAGCTGTGCGCGGACGGCCGCGACGGCGCCGAGGCGGAGCCGTTCTTCCGCGCCCACGAGGCCGGCAAGACGCTGCTCTACACGCCGCTGGACGGCCTGCTCTTCGAGCAGAAGACCAGCCTGGCGCTGCTCTCCGACCCCGAGTGGCGCGGCGCGTACACCGCCGAGGAGACCGAGCTGATCGACCGGCTGCTGCCGTGGACCCGGCTGCTCACCGACGGCGAGACCACCGCCGACGGCGAGCGGGTGGACATGCTCGACTACTGCCACGCCAACCGCGCCGACCTGCTCCTGAAGCCCGGCGGCCAGGACGGCGGCCGCGGCATCGTCTCCGGCTGGACCGTCGACGACCGGACCTGGCGCGAGGCGCTGGCGTCCGGCAACGGCAAGGAGTGGCTGGTGCAGCGCCGGGTCGTTCCCCGGAACGAGCCGATGGTGGACCCGGAGACCCTGCAGATCCGCGACTGGCAGGCCACCTGGGGCATGTTCGTCACCCCGCACGGCTACGGCGGCTTCCACATCCGCGCCCTGCCGGCCGACCTCGACGGCATCCTCTGGCTCGGCAACGTGCCGCACGTGCGCAAGACCGGCGTCTTCCACTACGCGGCGCCCGACAAGGAGGCGTGATGACCGCCGACGTGTCGACGGCGGCGCCCGAGGAACGGCAGCGCTCGCTGCTGGCCCGCCACGCCGACTTCCGCCGGCTGTTCACCGCGTACAGCCTGAGCCAGGTGGGCACCCAGGTCAGCTACGTCGCGGTGCCGCTGGTGGCGATCGAGGCACTGCACGCCGGCTCCGCCCAGGTCAGCGCGCTGGCGTTCCTCGGCTCGCTGCCGTTCCTGCTGGTCGGCCTGCAGGCCGGCGCGTGGCTGGAGCGGATGCGGCGGCGGCCGGTCCTGATCGTCACCGACCTGGTGCGCGGCGGGCTGATCGCCTCGGTGCCGATCGCCTGGGCCTTCGACGCGCTGACCAGCGTCCACCTCTACCTGGCGGTGCTGCTGGTCGGCGTCGCGACGGTGTTCTTCGAGGTGGCGTCCGGGGCGTACATCCCGCACCTGGTCGGCCGGGACAACCTGCTGGAGGCGAACGCCAAGCTCGGCGGCATGTTCGCGGGCGCCGAGGTCGCGGGCCGGAGCATCGGCGGTTTCCTCGTGCAGGCGCTCACCGCGCCGTACGCGCTGGTGGTCAACGCCGTCACCTACCTGTGGTCGGCGCTCTGGCTGGGCGTCATCCGCAAGCAGGAACCGCAGGTGGAGAAGACCGGCGCCGCCAAGCCGCTGTGGCCGGACGTCAAGGCCGGCCTCGGGTACGTGTTCGGCAACGGGGTGCTGCGGACGATCTCGCTGGAGACGTCCTGGAGCAACTTCTGCCTGCGCATCGTCATCACGCTGGTGCCGGTGCTGTACGTCTCGGAGCTGCACCGCTCCGCCGCGCTGGTCGGCGCCTTCCTGACCGCGGGCGGCGCCGGGGTGTTCGTCGGCGCGGCGGTCGCCCGCCGGATCGGCAGCAAGGTCGGCTACGGCCGGGCGCTGTGGCTGTCGGGCGCCTGCTGCGGGCCGTTCGCGCTGGTGGTGCCGTTCGCGGTGCACGGCGCGGCGGTGTGGATCGGCATCGCCGCCTGGGGCCTGGCGACGGTCAAGGTCGGCTTCGACAACGTGCTGAAGGGTTCGATCCGTCAGCTCGTCACCGCGGACGACATGATGGCCCGGATGGGCGCGACCTACCGCTTCCTGATCACCGGCGTGCTGGCGATCGGCTCGGGCGCCGCCGGTGTGCTGGCGGGAACGGCCGGGGTGCGGACCGCGGTCCTGGTCGGCGCCGCCGGCCTGGCCGTGAGCTGGCTGATGCTGTTCTTCTCGCCGGTCCGCGCGATCCGGGAGCTGCCCGGCACCGCGTAAGCGCACGTCGCAGGCGACGCCCGGCCGTTCGGGTCAGAGCGTCGCCTGCGCCGTCTTCGACAGTGCGGCGATCGTCGCCCGGATCGCCGGGCGACGGTCGCCGCCGGCCCGCCAGACCGCGTAGACGTGCCGGCTCAGCAGCGGCTGCACCGGGACCACCCGGACGCCCTCCGGGATCGGCTCCCGGCCCAGCCGCGGGATCACCGCGATGCCGAACCCGGCCTGCACGAGCGCCAGTTGGGTGGCGTACTCGCCGGCCGTGTGGACGATCTGCGGCTCGATGCCGTACCCGCGCAGGGTGTAGAGCAGCCACTCGTAGCAGCCGGAGCCGGGCGTCCAGCTGATCCACCGGGCGCCGTGCAGCTCGGCCAGGTCGAGCGTCTCGCGGGACGCCAGCGGGTGGCTCGCCGGGAGCGCGATGTCGGCGACGTCGTCGAGGAGTTCGGTCCGGCTCAGCCCGGGCGGCAGGCTCAGCGGCGCGTTGAACCAGTCCTGCACCACCGCGACGTCCAGGTCGCCGCGGATCACCAGCGGCACCGACACGTCGGGCTCCAGCTCGGAGATCCTCGGGAACAGCGACGGGAACTCGGTCACCAGGCTGGTCAGGGTGCCGGTCAGCAGACCGCGGGCGGCCGTCGGGAAGCCGGCTATCGACACCTGCCCGACCACGGCGCCGCGGTGCCCCTCCAGCTCGGCCTCGGTCTCGTCGACCAGCGCCAGGATCTTGTCCGCCCGGTCGACCAGCAGCTTCGCCGCGTCGGTCAGCAGCACGCCCCGGCTGTGGCGCTCCAACAGCGTCTGCCCGACCTCGCGTTCGAGCTTCGCGAGCCGCTGCGACACCGCCGACGTGGTCAGGTGCAGCACGGCCGCGGCCGAGCTGATCGACCCGCTGGTCGACACCGCGTGCAGGGCCCGGATCCCGTTGAGCTCCAACATGTGCGTGTCCTTCCGCAGGTGGTCGGCGGCGTCGAAGCCGTCGGGTACGAGAAGCAGAACACGGCGGACTCCGGCCGGGCGGCTGTTCGGTGCCGCCGGCCGGAGTCCGCCGTGCGTATGGCCTGGAGCCGGCCGGTCAGCTCGCCGGGTAGGCGGCGTCGAGACGGGCGAACTGCTCGTCCGTCAGCTTGAGTTCGGCGGCCGCGACGTTCTCCCGCAGGTGCCCGGCCGAGCTGGTGCCCGGGATCGGGATCATCACGGGGGAGCGGTGCAGCAGCCAGGCCAGCGAGACCTGGGTGGTGGTGGCGCCGAGCTCGGCGGCCACCCCGGCCAGCACGCCGCGGTCGCGCGAGTGCTCACCGCGGGCGATCGGCAGCCACGGGACGAAGGCGATGCCCTCGCGCTCGCAGTACTCCAGCACGTCCTCGTCGACCCGGTCGCTGAGGCTGTAGCGGTTCTGCACGCTGACCACGTCGATCTCGGTCCGGGCCGCCTCCAGCTCGGCCACCGACACCTGCGACAGGCCGATGTGCCGGATCTTGCCCTCCTTCTGCAGCTGCGCCAGCGCGCCGAACTGCTCGGCGACCGGCACCTTCGGGTCGATCCGGTGCAGCTGGAACAGGTCGAGGGACTCCAGCCGCAGCCGGCGAAGGCTCAACTCGGCCTGCTGGCGCAGGTACTCGGGACGGCCCAGCGGCAGCCACTCGTCCCGCGAGGGACGCGACTGGCCCGCCTTGGTCCCGATGACCAGGCCGGCCGGGTAGGGGTACAGGGCCTCGGCGAGCATCTCCTCGCTGGTGCCGGGGCCGTACGAGTCCGCGGTGTCGATGAAGGTCACGCCGAGCTCGACGGCGAGCCGGGCGAGGTCGAGCGCGGCCGGAACATCGGCGGGCAGGCCCCACACCCCGGGCCCGGTCAGCCGCATCGCGCCGAATCCCATGCGCTGGACGGTCAGATCGCCACCGAGGACGAAGGTCTGGTTCACGGTTTCCTCTCAGTTGCTTGCAAATGCCTGACGCCGGTCGGAGCCGGCGGCAGGGACGAGCACGACCTTTCCGAGCACGCGACGCCCGGCGAGGTCCGCGTGGGCCTGTGCCGCTTCGTGGAGCGGACGGTCGCCCACTGCGTCCAGCCGCAGCATGCCCCGTGCCAGGCCGTCGAACACCGCCCTTGCCCGATCGAGGAGTTCGGACCGGTCGCGGATGTGATGGGTGAGGTCGGGGCGGGTCAGGAAGAGCGATCCGCCCGCCTGCAGCAGCGCCGGATCGACCGGGTCGACCGGGCCGCTCGCCGCGCCGTGCAGCACCAGGGTGCCGCGCGGGCGCAGTGACGCCAGGCTCTGGGCGAAGGTCGCGGCGCCGACCCCGTCGTAGACCGCGGCCACCCCCTCGCCCCCGGTCAGCGCCCGGACCTGCTCGGACAGCGGGACGTCGCCGGCGTCCGGGCCGTAGCGGACCACCTCGGCGGCGCCGGCCTTCCGCGCCAGCTGCTCCTTCTCGGCGGTGGAGACGGTCCCGATCACCCGGCCGCCGAGCAGCGTCACCCACTGCGTCAGCAGCAGCCCCAGGCCGCCCGCCGCGGCCTGGACCAGCACGTTCTGGCCCGGCCGCACCGGGTGGCTGTCGTGCACCAGGTAGTGCGCGGTCATGCCTTGCAGCAGCACCGCCGCCGCCGTCCGGTCGTCGATCGCGTCCGGCACCGGCACCAGCCGCTCGGCCGGGACGACGGCGAACTGCGCGTAGGCGCCGCGCACGTTCGCCCAGGCGACCCGGTCGCCGACCCGGAGGCCGTGCGGGTCCGTGTCGGGCCCGAACGCGCGCACGACGCCCGCGCCCTCCTGCCCGAGCACGGCCGGCATCGGCACCGGGTAGCGGCCCGAACGCAGGTACAGGTCGACGAAGTTGACGCCCGCCGCGGCGACCTCGACCAGCGCCTCGCCAGGGCCGGGCGTCGGCACCGGGAACTGCTCGAAGCGCAGTTGCTCGGGGCCGCCCGGCTCGTGCAGCACCACGGCGTCCATCACGCCCTGCCCGGCCTCAGCCATGAGCCTTGACCGGAACCGGGGTGAGCCAGCCGAGGTGCCGGCCCGAACGGCCGCGCACCAGCGAGAAGTACAGCTCGTACAGGTGCTCGGTGACCGGTCCGGCGACGCCCTTGCCGACCCGCAGGCCGTCCACCGTGGTGATCGGCAGCACCTCCCAGGCCGTGCCCAGGAAGAACAGCTCGTCGGCGAGGTACAGCTCGGTGCGGTCCACCGTGCGCTCCTCGACCTCGTAGCCCTCCTCGGCGAGCAGGGTCAGCGCGGTGGAGCGGGTGACGCTCTCCAGCACCCCGCTGGACAGCGCCGGGGTGACCACCACGCCGTCCCGGACCATCGCGATGCACGCGCCCGGGCCCTCGCTGACCTTGTGCTGGTCGTTGAGCAGGATCGGCCAGTCGTGCCCGTTCTCCCGCGCCTCCATCAGCGCCAGGCGGCCGTTGTGGTAGTTCGAGAACGCCTTGACCCGCGGCGGCGTGATCGCGTCGCTGATCCGCAGCCAGGAGCTGACCCCGGCCCGGCAGCCCTCCCGCTTGAACCCGGACTGGAACGGCCAGCTGTCGATGGCGACCTCGCAGCGCACCCCGGCCGGGACCATCTGCTCCCGGATCACGCCCTCGGGGAACGCCCACGGGCGGATGTAGGTGTCGTCCGAGGCCTTGTTCGCCGTCATCAGCTCGACGATCGCCGCGGTCAACTCGTCCCGCGTCCACGGGATCTCGACCCGGCAGATGCGCGCGGAGGCGTACAGCCGGTCCAGGTGGTCCTCCAACCGGAACAGCAGCAGGTTCTCGCCGTCCTCGGCCAGGTACGCCTTGATGCCCTCGAAGACCGCCGCCACCGAGGCGTGGCCCACGGCGTTGACGTGGATCGTGGCCTCGCCCCATGGCTGCAGCCGGCCGCTGCGCCAGATCCACTCGGCGCTGTCCACGCCGGGAGCGGCCAGGGAACCGAGGTGTGCGGCGGGCTCACGCCGCGGTGCTGCGGAACTCATCGTCGAAGAGCCTTTCGAGGGAGTCGAGGGACAGGGATTCGAGGGTGGGCACCACCGCCGACGCGCCGGCGAACGCGGACGGGTCCGCGGCGGCCGCGGCGCCGGGCACGGCGACGCAGCGCAGCGAGGCCGCGACGGCCGCGGTCACCCCGGGCACCGAGTCCTCGAAGGCCACCGCGGTGTGCGCGCGGACGCCGAGTTCGGCCAGGGCGTGGAGGTAGAGGTCGGGAGCCGGCTTGTTGGGCAGCGGCAGGTCGCCGGTGACGACGGCCCGGAAGTGCTCGCGCACGCCGAGCCGCCGCAGGTGCGCCTCCACCCACGAGCTCGCCGCGCTGGACACCAGCGCGATCCCGAGCCCGCGACCGTCGGCCTCGCCCAGCAGCTCGGCCACCCCGGGCAACAGCGGCTGGGCGTGCGCGAGTTCGGACTTGAGCGCACGCCGGTGATCGAGCTCCTGCGCCGTCATGGCCCGCCCCAGGCGTTCGCCGAGGTCGTCCGCCGCGAGGAGCTCGCCGTCGTGCCGGCCGCGCATCCGGGCCCACAGACCCGCCGGGAGTTCGAGACCGAACTCCCGGTAGGTCTGCTGCCAGGACTCGCGGGCGGCGTTCTCGGTGTCGCAGATCAGGCCGTCGAAGTCGAACAGCAGCGTGTCGAGGGTCATGCCACGACCGCTCGCTCCGGCGCGCCCACCGGGCCGAGCAGGCGCACCGCGTAGTCGCCGGCGAAGACGCCGTCGGGGTCGACGCGGGACCGCTCGCGCTGGAAGTCCGCCCAGCGCGGGTACCGGGGTGCGAGCACCTCGGCGGTCGCGGTGTGCGCCTTGCCCCAGTGCGGCCGTCCGCCGTGGGCGCGCATCACGTGCTCGATCACCCGCAGCAGCTCCACCTGGCCGGGGCTGCGCGACACGGTGAGGTTGACGTAGCCGGTGTCCCGGCCGTACGCGGGGCTGAGCGGCGAGTCGTCGCCGGCGCCCACCCGGACCAGCACCGAGTACGGCGAGTACTGCCCGGCGCGCTTCAGCGCACCCGTCAACTCGCGCAGTGCGTCCGGGGTCCGGTCCAGCGGCAGGGCGTGTTCGAGGGCGATCTGCTTCACCGGCTGCGGGAAGGTGAACACCTGGTCGGAGACGTCCACGTAGTCGGCCGGCCCCGGCAGGGGCCGGGCCAGCGCCCGGCTGAGCACCGGGACGGCCGTCGACGAGCCGCGGCCGGCCACGCCCGTCACGCCGCAGCACAGTTCCTGCACGGTGGTCGTGTAGCGGCGCAGCCGCGCCCGCGGGGTCGGCGGGGCGTCGGTGCGGTTCATCGTCCGGATGCCGACCTCGGGCTTCCACGGCAGCCAGGACATGCTGATGTGCTCGGCGCTCGCGGCCCAGCCGGAGAAGTCCTTCAGCACCGTGTCGAGCGGGGCCGAGCTCTCCCGGACCTCCAGGTTGAACGCCGGCACGCAGCGGAAGGTGATCGAGGAGACCAGGCCGAGCGCGCCGACCGAGGTGCGGGCGGCGTGGAACAGCGCGGGGTCGTGCTCGGCGTCCAGCGCGTG
Organism: Kitasatospora sp. NPDC059795; assembly: GCF_042732175.1. Classification (NCBI taxonomy): domain Bacteria; kingdom Bacillati; phylum Actinomycetota; class Actinomycetes; order Kitasatosporales; family Streptomycetaceae; genus Kitasatospora; species Kitasatospora sp. NPDC059795. The sequence continues at coordinate 284,541 of NZ_JBHWID010000007.1, read as the reverse complement.
CACGGCGCCGTCGGCGGTGACCAGGCGCAGCGCCGTGACCAGGCCCGACAGCGGGCCGAAGGACAGCCCGGTGCCGTGGTTGCCGGTCGCGAGCGCCCCGCCGACGGTCTGCTCGGCCAGCGTGCCGATGTTCGGCAGGGCCAGGCCGATCCGGCGCAGGGCGGTGGCGAGGTCGCCCAGCCGGGTGCCGGAGCGCACCGTCACCGACGGCGCGGCGCGGTCCACGGACACGATGCCGGTGTGCCGGGTCAGGTCGACCAGCAGGCCGTCGGTGACGGCCAGCTGGTTGAACGAGTGGCCGGTGCCGGCCGCGCGGATGCCGACGCCGAACCGGCGGGCCATCAGCACGGCGTCCACCAGCGCGGCTTCGCCGACCGGGCGCAGGATGCGCTGCGGCGTGCACCGGGCGGTGCCGGACCAGTTGCGCCAGGAGGTGCGCGAGGCCGAGGCGCTCATGCGTTCCCCTTTCCGTCGGTCGTCGCCGTGCCGATGCCGAGCGTGCGCAGGTAGGTCCGGAGCGACTCCCGCCAGGTCGTCATGGAGTGCCCGAGCGAGCGGAGCCGGTCGGTGTTGAGGGTGGAGTCCACCGGCCGTGCGCCCACGAAGCCGCAGTCGGCCATCGGTATCGGGGTCGGCGCGAGCGCCGGGCCCTCGTCGTCCTTCAGCAGCGACTGGAGTTCGAGCCCGACGTCGAACCAGCTGGCCCGTCCGCCGTTGCCGATGTGGACGGTGCCGCCGGGAGGCTCCGGCAGGCACAGCAGGTGCACCAGCGCCTCGGCGAGGTCACGGGTGCCGGTCGGCAGGCTGTACTGGTCGCTCACCAGCGGGGCCGGCTCGCCGCGCTCGGCGGAGCGGACCGCGGCGAGAACGTTGTCCACCCGCTCGTCCGCGCCGCCGAACAGCCAGGACGTCCGCACGATCAGCGAGTCGGGCACCAGGGAGGTGATCCGCTCGCCGGCCACCTTGGTCAGGCCGTAGACGCTGACCGGGTTGGGCAGGTCCTGCTCGGTGTAGCCGTGTTCCGGGGTCGCGAGGCCGTCGAAGACGTAGTCGCTGGACAGGTACACCATCCGCGCGCCGGCCCGACGGCTCTCCTGGGCGACGTTCCGGGTGCCCTCGACGTTGACCCGCATCGCGAGGCGCGGGTCCGCCTCGCAGGTGTCCACGATCGCGCAGGCGGCGAGGTGCACCACGACCGTAGGCCGGAACTCGGCCACCGATCGGCTGAGCGCACGGCCGTCCGCGATGTCGAAGTCGACCAGCGAGACGCCGTGCACCGGCCAGTGCGCGGTGCGCGGGTCCTCGCCCAGAGCCCGGATCAGCGCCTGTCCGAGCATTCCGTCCGCGCCGGTGACGTAGATCCGCTCCGGCCGTGCGCCGCCCATTAGAGGTGCCCGAATTCGGTCAGGAGCTGCTGCAGGGTGGCACCGGAGTTGATCTTGTCCCGGATGAGCTTCTCCTTGGCGATCTGCCGGCCGGTGCCCTCCAGGACCTCCTCGGCGGCCTCGGCCGGGACGACGGCGATGCCGTTCTCGTCCGCGACCACGATGTCGCCGGGGTGGATGATCTGACCGTCGATCACCACCGGCACGTTGAACTGCACCGGCTCGGTGCGGTTGTGCTCGGCGCTGGGCGAGGGGCGCGGCACCGTGGAGCGGTACCAGACCGGGAACTCCAGGTCGCGGATCTCGTCCACGTCGCGGATGGCGCCGTCCACGATGCCGCCGGCGATGCCCGCCTTCAGCGACAGGGTCGACATCAGGCCGCCCCACATCGCGGTCCGGGTGGTCTCGTGACAGGCCACCACGATCACGTCGCCGGGCTGGGCCTTGGCGAGCAGCGGCATGCAGTCGACCAGGTTGTCGATCGACAGGCTGACGGTCAGCGCCGGACCGGCGATCTTGTGGTGCGGCTTGACCGGCAGCAGCCCGCCGATCGCGCCCATCCGACCCTGCGCGTCGGTCACCAGGCAGGAGGGGCTGTACTCGCGCAGCACGGCGCGGAACTCCTCGATCACCGCCTCGGACGGCCGCTTGACGTCGTTGTACACCGTTTCCATCAGATCTCTCCGTTCTCTTCGGGACGCCGCGTGCGGGCGGCGACAGCGAGGGGCAGGGCCGTGGCGGTTCCGCGGGACTCCGCGAGGACGGCGTCGGCCAGGTCCTCGAAGTGCAGTCCGTGGGCGCGCAGGATCTCCTCCGGGGTGCCGGACAGCGGCACCTCGGTCAGTCCCAGGCCGCGGAACGCCGGCGACTCCGGCAGGTTCAGCTCGGCCAGCGTGCGGGCGACGACGTCGCCCTGGCCGCCGCGCACGTAGTGGTTCTCCACCACGATCAGGCGGTCGGCGCCGGCGGCCAGTTCGGTCAGCCAGTCGGCGTCGACCCGGTTGAGCCAGGGCAGCTCGACGACCGTCGGGGCCTCGCCCTGCTCCGCCAACAGGTCGGCGGCCTGAAGGAGTTGGTCGAGCACGGTCGGACCGGCGCCGATCAGGACGGTACGGCCGCCCTCGCGCACCACCCGGCCGTGGCCGGTGCGCAGCTCCGCGGCGGGCAGCGCGGCCACCCGGGCGGGCACCTCCACGCTCTCCAGCCGCAGGTAGAAGCTCTCGTCGGTCGCGACGCAGTGCCGCACCGCCAGCCGCACGCCCTCGCAGTTGGCCGGCTGGATCACCGTCAGGCCCGGCAGGGCGCTGAACGCGGCGACGTCGCGGACCGCCTGGTGCGAGTGGCCCGGCGCGGCGGGCAGCAGACCGGCCAGCGCGCCCATGTAGACGATCCGGCGGCCCTCGGTGGCGTTGTTGTAGATCTGCTCGTACGGCCGCGAGTGCAGGAAGCAGGCGAAGGAGTTCACGAACGGCAGCAGGCCCTGGGAAGCCAGGCCGCTCGCCGCGGAGACCATGTCCTGCTCGGCGATGCCGAACTCGATGAAGCGGTCCGGGTGGGTCTGGGCGAACGGGATCAGGCCGGTGTCGAGCACCAGGTCCGCGTCCAGCGCGAGGATCCGCTCGTCCTGCGAGGCGAGCTCGGTGAGCTCCTTGCCGTACGCCTCGAAGAGCTTCTCGGTGCCGGGGTGCCGGTCCGGCGCCGGCTCCTCCGCCACCAGGTTCAGCGGGCCGAGGCCGTTGCGGTCGAGGATCTCCCGGGCCGAGTCGACGAGCTGCGCGTGCGCGGCCTCGTAGTGCTCGGGCGCCGGGGCGCCGCTGTGGAACAGGTAGCGCCAGAACGTCCCCGAGTCGTCGTCGGTGAACGCCGCCGGCATCGAGGTCGCGGCGAAGGCCTCGCAGCCGCCGCCCTTGACGGTGTCCGCGACGACCACCGCGGGCAGCTCCGGGAAGGACTCCCAGCGCTTGCGGAACGCGGCCTCCAGCGCCTCCTGGTCGTGGCCGTCGCAACGGACCACGCCCCAGCCGAAGCCGGCGAAGCGCGCCTCCAGGTCGCCCAGGCTGTTGACGTCCTCGACCCAGGTGTCCGACTGGATCTTGTTGTGGTCGACGACGACGGTCAGCTCGTTCATGCCGCGCTGGACGGCGCCGGCCAGCGCCTCGTAGTTCTGGCCCTCCTGCAGCTCGCCGTCACCGGTGACCACGTAGACCCGGCGCGAACGGCCGGCCAGGCGGTCGGCCAGGATCACGCCCTTGGCCTTCGAGATGCCCATGCCGAGCGAGCCGGTGTTGAAGGGCATGTGCGGGGTGTGCACGTCGGGGTGCCCGGGCAGGCCGCCGAGGCGGCGCAGCCGGTGCAGCTTCCCCTCGGGCAGCCCGCCGAGGCCGATCAGCGCGGCGTACAGGCCCGGCGCGTCGTGGCCCTTGGAGGAGAAGTAGAGGTCCCCGTCCTCGGCCAGCGGCTCGCGCATCTCGTGCAGGTACAGGTGGCTGACCAGGTCCGCGGCGCTGAAGCTGGAGCCGAGGTGGCCCGAGCCGGCGCGCATCACCATGTACAGCGTGTTGATCCGGGTGAGTGCCGAGAAGGCACGGCAGCGCTCCAGGGGGTCTGCCACCCCGTCGAGGACGCGGGTGATCTCCGCGACCTCCACCCGGTGCAGGGCGACGGGCATTGTCTCTCCTTCGGGGGTTCGGTCACCAGCTGACATAGCCGCCGTCCAACAGCAGTTCCTGTCCGGTGACGTAGCCGCTGAGCTCGGAGGCGAGGAACAGCAGCGGACCGGTCAGGTCGCCGTCCACCGCCATCCGGCCCATCGGGACCCGCTCGGCGAACTTCCGCCGGAACTCCGGGTCCTGGCCGCCGAGCACGCCGCCGGGGGACAGGGTGTTGACGCGCACGCCGTCCGCCCCCCAGTACGCGGCCAGGTACCGGGTCAGGTTGTGCACCGCGCCCTTGGACATGCCGTAGGCCGGGTGCTTGAGGAACGGCGGGTCGAGCGGGATGTGGTCGTAGAGCGGCGGGTAGGGGGCCACGTTCCCGTACAGCGATCCGATGTTGATCACCGAGCCGCGGCCCTGCTCGGCCATGTGGACGCCGAAGACCTGACACATCAGCAGCACGCCGCGGACGTTGACGTCCAGGATGCTGCCGACGGACTCCTCCGGGACGTCGGCGAAGGTCCAGCCGCCCCGCTCGGCGCTGGGCGGGTGGTCGATGCCCGCGTTGTTCACCAGAATGGTCGGGCTGCCCAGCTCGTCCAGGCAGGTCGCGAGGGCCTCCTGGAGCGAGCCGCGCGAGGTGACGTCGGCGGCCAGGGGCAGGTAGCGCCCCGAGCCGGCGGGCAGGTCGGCCAGGGCGTCCGGGACGGACGCCCTGAGGTCGAGTCCGAGGACGTCGGCCCCGGCGGAGAGCAGCGCGCCGCTCCACACCGTGCCGAGCCGACCTGCCGCGCCGGTGACCACGGCCACCCGGCCGGTCAGGTCAATCGGCATGCGTGCCGGCCTCGGATTCGATCAGCGCGGTCAGCGCGTCGCCGGCGGCCAGGTGGTCCGGCAGGATCGCGTCGTCCTCGGTCAGCGCGACCGAGAGGGTCATGCCGATGACCTGCTCCAGCTGGTACGGCTTGAGGCCGTCGCCCGGCGACTTGCAGGCGATGTCCTCGGCGGTGAGCTTGTGGCCGGCCGGCAGCTCGCGCGCGGCGACGAGCTTCTTGCCCATCTTGCGCACCGCGGGGGCCTCGGTCTCGCTGCAGCGCTTGATCGGCGAGCCCAGGGCGGCCTTGGCGCGGCGGAGACCGGCGGTCAGCTCGGCCAGCTCCACCGGGTTGAGCGAGAACGCGTGGTCGGTGCCCGGCAGCGTCTGGTCGAGGGTGATGTGCTTCTCGACGACGCGCGCGCCGAGGGCGTAGGCCAGCAGGCTCGCCTCGGGGCCGAGGTCGTGACCGGAGAAGCCGACGACGACCTCCGGGAACTCCTCGCGGAAGGTCTGGATCACCGAGAGGTTCAGGTCCTCGGGGGTGGCCGGGTAGATGGCCGTGCACTGGAGCAGGGCCAGGTTGGTGTTGATCGGCAGGATGGCCTCGCAGGCGCGCCGGACCTCCGCCATGGTGGCGCCGCCGGTGCTCACCACCAGGGCCTTGCCGGTCTGCGCGGCGTAGCGCAGCAGCGGGGTGTTGGTCAGGTCCGCCGAGGCGATCTTGATCGCGGCCAGGTCGAGCTCGGCCAGGAAGTCGACGCTCGGCAGGTCGAAGGCGGTGGAGAAGAAGTCGATGCCGAGCTCCGCAGCCACGCCGGAGAGGTGCTTGTACTCGTCGAGGCCGAACTCCAGCGCCTCGCGGTGCGCGCCGTAGGTGGGGCCGTAGGAGTTGCGCCCGGTGTAGGGCTGGTCGTACATGGCCCGCGTGAACAGGGACTTGTTGTCGCGCTTCTGGAGCTTCGCGGCACTCGCGCCGGCCTCGGCCGCCATCCGGAACAGGGCCTCGGCCTGTTCGAGGCTGCCACCGTGGTTGTGGCCGATCTCGGCGATCACATAGGCGTCGGTGTCATCGGCAATCCGGTGGCCACCGATATGGAATTCCCGCATCTGTGTCACGTTCCTTTGCTCTTGCTCTACTCGATTCGCCTTCTGAGCGCGCCAACCGTCGCAAGGCGGTGTCCCGCGGCCGTACCAGTCCGCTCCCGGGGGCGGAGCCCGCACCGGGATCGAGCGGCGCTCGAACAGGACTCGATCGGTACCTCTCTGTGCGAGCGTGGTCACGCACGTCACACACACCACGGAAAGGGAGCTTCCAGCCATGCGTCGCGTCACCCACCGAGTGCCTTCCCTCGCGGCCGCAACTCCCCTTCCCGTCACCGGGATCGGGGCCGCTTCGACGGGCCGGGAGCAGGCGTTCGGCGGAGGGCCCACCACGGACAACCCGAGTCCGAACCTCGTCCCCGCCGGCTCCGGCCACTGACCGCGGCGGGCCGGCCGCCTTACCCCGCGGATCCCCCGTGCGCGGCGGAAACGGCCGGCCCGCCGCCACCTGCTCGGTGACGACGGGCCGGGAACGGCGCACCGGGAAACGGTGCGCCGGGAGAACGGAGTGCCGGGAACGGGATGCCGGGAAGCGGCTATTCGGTCTGCCGGCGGCAGCACACCGGCGTGCCGATCCGGGCGAAGAGCGCCTCCGCCTCCTTGGCGTAGGACGCGGCGGCCGCGCCGGGCCGGCCGCTCCGCAGCGCGACCGCGGCCAGGCCGTCGAGCGCGAGGGCGAGTTCGAAGATGTTCTCGACCGCCCCGGCGTCCCGGCGGGCCGACTCGTGCTGGTCCTCGGCGCGCTGCTCGTACCCCTCGCCCAGCAGAACGGCGCCGAGCAGGTTGGCGATGGCGGCGCGGCGCATCGGCGAGCCGATCTCCACCGCGAGCACCCGCTCGGCCAGGTCCATCGCCTGCTTCGCGTGCCCGGCGCGCCGGAGCGCGTACGCCCGCCAGGCGTCCACCACGCAGACCATCGTCGTGTTGCGCAGCTGGGCGTAGGTGTCGGCCGCCTGCTGGAACCGGTGGATCGCCATCTCCCACTCGGCCAGGCCGAGTTGGGCCTCCGCGATGTTGAGCAGGGCGAGCGCCTCGTCGCTGAGGTTGCTCATCCGCCGGCCCAGCTTCAACGCCATGAAGGCGGCCTTCTCGGCCTCCTTGTGCTGGCACAGCACGTTGAGGGCGGAGCTGATCGCATTGAGGGCGTTGGCCTCCTCGCGGTGGTCGGACAGGCTGCGCAGGATCGGCAGCGCCCGGCGCAGGTAGTGCAGCGCCTCCTGCGACCGGCCCAGCGAGTTGTGGAACGAGCCGAGGCGGCTGAGGCAGGCGGCCTGGCCGTGCCGGTCCCCGATCTCGATCGCCAGCTCCAGTGCCTCCTCCAGGTACTTGATCCCCTTGCCGCACAGCCCGGACAGCCAGTGGCCCAGGCCGGCGTTGGTCAGGCTCAGCCGCAGCAGCAGCTTGTCGCCCAGGCGCCGGGCGGCCGCGACGGAGATCTCGTTGACCTCCAGGAGCTCCTGCGGGTGCTCCTGGAGGGTCAGGTACGCGCCGAGGTTGCGCGGCAGGCCCGCGGCCTGCCGGTGCAGCCCGGCGTCGGAGGCCGCCCGCAGCAGGGCGATCAGGTTGCGGCGCTCCCGGTCGAACCACTTCAGCGCGAGCTGCGGGGTCCAGGCCGGCAGCACGTACGGCTCGGCCGGGACCGGCTCGGCGAGATAGCGCAGCCGCCCGGGGAACAGCACGTCGGCGGCGGCCTCGGCGGCCGCCACGTAGTAGTCCACCAGGGCGGCGAATCGCGCCGCGTCCTCCTGGGGTTCGGCACTGGAGGCGGCGAGGCTGCGGGCGAAGTCCCGCACCAGGTCGTGGAAGCTGAACCGGCCGAACTCGGGCTGCTCCAGCAGGTGCACGTCGATCAGCGACTCAAGGATCCGCTCGGCCTCCTCGAACGCCGTCCCGAACAGCGCCGCCGCCGCGCCGACCTCGATGTCGGAACCCGGGTTGAGGCCCAGCAGCCGGAACGCCCGCTGCTGCTCCGGGCGGAGCACCAGGAAGGACAGCTTCAGGCTCTCCACCACGTCGCGGTCGCCGGTGCTCAACTCGTCCAGACCGGTCGGGCGCACGCTCAGCCGCATGACCAGATGCCCGAACGTCCAGTGCCGGCGGTGCCGCAGCCGGGCCGCGGCGATCCGCAGCGCCAGCGGCAACCCGCCGCAGAGGCTGACCAGTTGGGCCACGGCCTCCGGCTCCGCCGCGCACCGCTCGACGCCGACGATCCGCTCCACCAGGGCCACGCCCTCCTCCGGCGGCAGCTGCCCGATGGAGAGCTGGGCGGCGCCGTCGAGGTTCACCAGCCGGCGGCGACTGGTGACGATCGCCAGGCAGTTCGGCGACGACGGGATCAGCGGCAGGATCTGCGTCTCGTCGAGCACGTTGTCCAGGACGAGGAGGAGCCTGCGGTTCGCGCAGGCCGTGCGCCAGGCCGCGGTGCGTTCCGCCAGGCCCTCGGGCACCTGGTCGCCGTTGACGCCGAAGCTGCGCAGGAGCACGTCCAGCACCGCCTCCGGCCGCAGCGGCTCGCAGCCCGGGGTGAAGCCGTGCAGGTCGACGAAGACCTGCCCGTCCGGGAACTTGTCCGCGATGCGGTGCGCCAGGTGCACGGCGAGCGAGGTCTTCCCGCTCCCGCCCATCCCGTCGACGGCGATCAGTCGCGGCGCGGGGCCCGGGGCCTTCAACAGGTCGGCGAACCAGTCGAGTTCCTCCTGCCGGCCGGTGAAGTCGTCGATGTCGTAGGGCAGGGTGCTGGGGGGAGGGGTGCCGGGGTTCTGCCGCGGCCAGGCCGTGGGCGCGAGGGGGACGACGGAGGACGGGGCGGCCGGGGCCGGGAGGGCGGCCGGGGGCCGGAGGGCCGCCGCCGCACCCGGTGCGGCGGGATCGGCGGGCGACGGCGCGGGCAACGGCGCGGGCTCCGCGGTGGCCAGCAGCGCGGGGTCGGCGGAGAGGATCGCCGCGTGCAGGTTGTTGAGCGCGGCGCCGGGGTCGATCCCGAGTTCGTCGGCCAGCAGCTCCCGCGCCCGGTTGTACTCCGCGAGCGCCTCGGCCTGCCGGCCGCTGCGGTACAGGGAGAGCATCAGCGCGTGCCGCAGCGACTCGCGGAGCGGATGCCGGTCGACCAGTTCGCGCAGCTCGGAGACGGTGGTGGCGGCCTCGTCGGGATTGACCTGGACGTTGCACAGCCACTCGTAGGCGGCCAGCCGGCTGTCCTCCAGAGCGGTCGCCGCAGCCTCGATGATCCGGCCGCTGATCCCGGCCAGGGCCTCGCCCCGCCACAGCGCGAGGGCGGACCGCAGATGGCCCGCCACCGCGGCGGAGTTCAACGGGTCGGCCTGCCGGGCCAGTTCGAGCTCCCGCTTGAACTCGTGCAGGTCGACCCGGGCCGACTCCAGCTGGAGCCGGTAGCCGGGCCCCTCGGTGCAGATCCTCGCCACGTTCTTCGGTATGCGGAGCCGGAGTTCGCCGATCGCCTTGCGGACCTGGTGGGTCGCGGTGCGCGGCGGGAATTCCTCCCACAGTGCCGCCGTCAGGCGGGTGGTGGGAACGACTCGTCCCGACTCCAGTAACAGGATGGCGAGCACTTTCTCGTTCTTCGAGCCACCCAATTGCTTTCGCTGGTGCGTGTCCGAGGTGACTTCCAGCGACCCGAGGAGTCCGAAGCGCCAATAACCCGTGGCACTGTCATTTTCGGTCGCTGTTCCCGTTGTGGTGGAATTTCCCTGCAAGTGCTCCATGTGAGACTCACACCCCCTGTTCGCCCGTGGCACATGCCAGGAGCCAAGCCAGCATACACGGGCGTATGCATGCCAAACTTAAGTCCGTTTAAATGCAGTTCGGGCCTTATGCGTCCGGTGACGCTTTCGGAGCTTTTCGTGGTGTTCGTCGGGATGATCGGCGGGACGGCGGACGGCCCGCGCCCGGACAGAGCCAGTGCTCGACGCCCCTGTCCCGGCCTGCGGGCTCCCCGGCGGAGTCGGTGCCCCGCAGCGGCCGGGCGGGGCGCCGGCCGCTGCGGCCCGTCGGATTTCGCAGGTTGCTTGCGTATTCTCGGCAGTCGCCGGCATGGCCCGTCCCGCTCCCCCTCGAAGTGCGGTCGGGCGTCTATGGGCGAGGTAATGCGGGGCGGTCCGGGGCGGCGCTGTCGCAGGTGCTGTGATCAGGCAGGACGGTGTTTCCACGGTCATTGTAAAGCGTAATGCGCGGGTTGTGGGGTCAAATCCTGCGGGCGGTTCGGTGGGGGTGTGGGGCGGGGATCGTGCAGCGTTGGTTGAATTCCGTTCCGGCGGAATGGATTCCGGAAAGGCGCAGTGGGCGAGATCGTTTGTCCAGCCTTTTGGCGTGTTTGAGTCATCTTTGAATTGGTCCGCGCCAAGCGCCCCATCGGCCCGGGTTCCCGCTCCCGGCCGCGACCAGACTGCTGGTCCGGGGAATTGGTTCGAACACCGAGGAGGGCGGAATGACACAGGATCTCCAGGCGGCCCGGACCTGCCTGGCACAGCAGGCAGGTCTGCGGATCACCGAGCTCGCGTGCTGCCAGGACCACCGCTCGTTCAGGACGGCCGCGACCGGGCAGCCGGACGGGGCGGTGCTCGTCGTCTCGCTGATCCGCTCGGGGTGCCTGGTGCTGCGCAGCGGCGACCGCGAGGACCTCGTCGACCCGACCACGGGCTTCCTGCTGCGCTGCGGGGACGACGCGGCCGTCGCCCGCCTGGCCCGGGCGCCCGACCTGAGCACGGTGCTCCAGTTCCACCAGGACGTGCACGGCGAGTGCCCGGGCGCGGCCGCCTCGCGGGTGCTGCCGGTGGACGCGCGCCAAGACCTCGCCCACCGCCGCCTCGTCGCCGCCTGCCGGGCCGGCGCGGAGCCGTTCGAGGTGGCGGAGCGGGCCAACCGCCTGGTCGCCGGACTGACCTGCGCCGTCCGCGAGCCCGCCCGCGCGGCGACTGCCGTCGCGCATCGGAGACTCGCCCACCGGGCCTGTGCCGCGCTGATCGACGGGCCGCCGAACCTGGGACTGGAGGAACTCGGCCGGCAGCTCGGCTGCTCCCCGTTCCACCTCAGCCGGGTCTTCCGGGCGGTCACCGGGCGCACCCTCACCGGCTACCGCAATCAGCTGCGGGTGCGCGCGGTGGTGGAGGAACTCGGCGGCGGCCGGCCGCTGCGCGAACTGGCCGCGACGCACGGCTTCGCCGACCAGGCCCACCTGACCCGGGTGTTCCGCCAGTACGCCGGCGAGCTCCCCAAGGTCGTCCGGGCCACGCTGCGACGGGCGGACTCCCCGGCGGGAACCGAGCAAGAATCTTCAACGCCCTGACCGCCGCCGCCGAGAGAATGGCCGCGAACCGGGCCGGGCCGGGCATCGGCGCAGACGCCGGGAGGCCCGTGGGAGCGACCGGGCGCCGGCACCGGGAAATCCCCGGGAGGGACCGGGCCGTCGCCGGCAGGCAGGTGCCGCCGGGGCGGGTGAGCGGCGGGTTCGGGCGACACGACGCCGGCCCCACATCGAGGAAGCTACGGAGAAGGACGGCCATGACTGATCCGAACGAGTTCGCGCGGCGCTACGTCCGGCTGTGGCACGAGCCGGATCCGGGGGTGCGGCGGGAGGGGATCGCGGCGATGTTCGCGCCGGATGCCCGGCACTTCACGCCCTGGCAAGTGGTGTGCGGGCACGAGGAGTTGGAGGCACGGATCGGCAGTGCGTACGAGAAGTGGGTGGCGCCGGGGGAGTACCTGTTCCGGGCCGCGCCGCATGCGGACGGGCACCACGGGACGGTGCGGTTCGGCTGGGAGATGGTGGAGCGCGCTTCGGGGGCGGTGGTGTCCGTCGGATTCGACTTCGTGGTGTTCACCGAGGAAGGACTGATCAGGAGCGACCACCAGTTCCTCGACTTCTGAGCGGGGCCGCACGCGAAGTGGCGTGCGGCCCCGGGAAGTTCAGGGCCGTCGGGTGCCGTCGGTCGTCTGCGGGGCAGGCGTCAGGCGGACGTGGCGGCGGTGAAACGGGTGGTGACGTCCTGCCAGTTCACGACGTCCCACAGGCGGGTGACGTAGTCGGGGCGGACGTTCTTGTACTGCAGGTAGTAGGCGTGCTCCCAGGCGTCGAAGGCGAGCAGCGGGACGGTGCCCTGGCCCACGTTGCCGTGGTGGTCGTAGACCTGCTCGACGATCAGGCGCTTGCCGAGCGGCTCCCAGGAGAGGATGCCCCAGCCGGAGCCCTGGACGCCGACGGTGGCGGTGGTGAGCTGCTGCTTGAACGCCTCGAAGGTGCCGAAGTGCTCGGTGATGGCGTCGGCCAGCGCGCCCTCCGGGCGGTCGCCGCCCTCGGGGGAGAGGTTCTGCCAGAACAGCGAGTGCAGGACGTGGCCGGACAGGTTGAAGGCCAGGGTCTTCTGCAGGCCGACCAGCGGGCCGAACTGCTCCTTGTCGCGGGCTTCGGCGAGCTGCTCCAGCGTCAGGTTGGCGCCGTTGACGTACGCCTGGTGGTGCTTGGAGTGGTGGAGCTCCAGGATTTCGGCGGACATCGCCCGCTCCAGGGCGGAGTAGTCGTAGGGCAGGTCAGGCAGCGTGTAGGCACCCATGGTTGAGCAGCCCCTCTCGGTCGACGGATGATCCGTTGCGAGGGCCACCTTATTGCAACTCTTTTGCAGGAGCACTGATGGGGCATTAAGGGCTGGTGGCGTCGGGTGTCGCCGGATGTCCTCGGGCGGTGCCTGGCCGGCCTGCGGACGCGCGGGCGGCGGGCCGGCCCGATGGCCCGCCACCCGGCGCGGAGCGGTCTCAGCCCAGCTTGCGGGACTTCTGGATCGCGGCGGTCAGGCGCTCCAGCAGCGGAGCGAAACCGGCGTACGAGAACCGCGGCACCGCGTCCCACGGGGTGACCTGCTCGGCCTTCACGGCGGGCAGCTGGCCCCAGGCGGGCTTGGCGGCCAGGTCCTTGGGCTGGAGGGCGGTGGAACGCTGGTCGAGCAGCAGGATGTCCGCCGCGTACTTGCCGGCGTTCTCCCAGCTCAGGCCCTCGTAGTAGTCGCCGCCGTCGGTCTTCTCCGGCTGGATGAACTCCACGCCCAGCTCGGCGAAGTAGAGCAGGTCGCAGGAGATCTTCGGGTTGGAGACGTAGAACAGGTCGGCGCTGCCCGAGCAGGCCATCACCTTGATCCCGCCGGCCGCCTTGACGGCCTGCCGCAGCGCCTCGGAGGCCTGCTCGAAACGCGCCTTGGCGTCGACGACCTCGGTCGCCTTCAGGTCCGCGCCGAGCGACTCGGCCAGCTTGGCGTAGTGCTCGATCGGCTGACGGATCGACACCCGGCCGGTGGAGGTCAGCACCGACGGGGCGAGCTGCAGGATCTTGTCCTTGGACTCGTCCGGCACGTACCAGTACGCGTCCGGGTCGTACATGTGGGTCACCAGCAACTCGGGGCGCAGCGCCGCGTACTTCTCGATGGAGAACTCGCCCCAGGCGTTGCCGATGATCTCGACCTGATCGACGTTCAGGCTGCCGGCCTGCGGGTCGGCCTTGCCGTCGGCGGTCTTCGTCTCGCCGAAGACGCCGACCAGCTGCTTGTCCAGGCCGAAGTCGGCGAGGGCGGCGGCCGCACCGGTGAAGGCCACCACCCGGGTCGGTACGGACTTGGCGGTGACGGTCTTGCCGCGGTCGTCGGTGTAGCTCCACGGACCCTTGCCCGCACCGGAGTTCGCGCCGCCGGAGGCCTGGTCGCCGCCCTTGCCGGAGCCCTTGTCGCCGGAGGATCCGCAGGCGGCGAGCAGCGCGCCGAGGGCGGTGGCGCCGCCTGCGGCGAGCAGGCCGCGACGGGTCGGGCGGAAGGAGAACGGCATGGCGGGACCTCGGTTCGGAGCAGGGGATGTGGGGGCCTGGCCGCAGCGGTGGGCGCTGCTGCCTGCCGCGGCGCTAGATAGGTTAACCTAACCTAAGTTCCGGCGCGTTGAGCCCTACCCGGTCCGCGCCGGCAGTCCCCGACCGATCCGGAGCACCCGTGAGCATCACCCGCTCCCTCCCGACACCCGGCACCGCCACCGCCCGCCGCGGCCTCCCGCCCGCCCTCGGCCTGGCCGCCGGGCTGCTCGTGCTGCTCGCCGTCCTGGTGCTCAGCCTCGGCCTCGGCGCACGGCAGTTGAGCCCCGCCGAGGTCTGGCACGGACTGACCGACCCGACCGCCCCCGGCTGGACCGCCGTCCACGAGATGCGCCTGCCGCGCACCCTGCTCGGCCTGCTCGCCGGCACCGCGCTCGGCCTGGCCGGCGGCGTCATGCAGGCCCTCACCCGCAACCCGCTCGCCGACCCCGGACTGCTCGGCATCAACGCCGGCGCGTCCGCCGCGGTCGCCACCGCCGTCGCCTTCCTCGGCGTCAGCTCCTTCACCGGCTACATCTGGTGGGCGCTGGCGGGCGCGGCCGTCGTCTCGGCCCTGGTCTACGCCGTCGGCGGCGGACGCGGCGCCACCCCCGCCCGGCTCGCGCTGGCCGGCTCCGCGCTCAACGCCACGCTGTACTCGTACGTCAGCGCCGTGATGCTGCTGGACACCGCCTCGCTCGACAGGATGCGCTTCTGGACGGTCGGTTCACTCGCCAGCGCGCAGCCGTCGACCGTGCTCGGCGTCCTGCCGTTCGTCGCCGTCGGCGCCGTCCTCGCCCTCGCGCTGGCCCGCCCGCTGAACGCGCTCGCCCTCGGCGACGACGCGGCCCGCGCGCTCGGCGCCCGGCCCGGCGCGATCCGGGCCGCCGCGATCCTCGCCGTCACCCTGCTGTGCGGCGCGGCCACCGCGGCCTGCGGGCCCATCGTCTTCGTCGGCCTGATGATCCCTCACCTGGTCCGCGCCCTCACCGGCCCCGACCTGCGCCGCCTGCTCCCGTACTGCGCGGTGCTCGCCCCCGTCCTGCTCCTCGGCGCGGACGTCCTCGGCCGGGTCCTGGGCCGGCCCGGCGAACTCCAGGTCGGCATCGTCACGGCGGTCCTCGGCGGGCCGTTCTTCCTGTACTTCGCACGACGGGGGAAGGCACGCGCATGAGGGCGACGACGATTCATCGGCCGACGGCGGCCGACAGGTGCCGCGGTCGCGCGAGGCGACGAGGGAGGGGTGTGGCATGAGGACGTTGCGAGTCGCCCGGTTCTCGATGCGGTACCGGCCGCGGGCGCTGGCCGCCTGCGCCGGGGCGTTGCTGGTCGCGGCGGTGGCCGGGGTGTTCGCGCTCGGGCACGGCGACTACCCGCTCGCGCCCGGGGACGTGGTGCGCACCCTGCTCGGGGACGGCAGCCCCGCCGAGGACTTCATCGTCAACCAGCTGCGGCTGCCGAGGGTCGCCACCGCACTGCTGGTCGGCGCCGCGCTGGCACTGGCCGGCGCACTGTTCCAGACCCTGGTGCGCAACCCGCTCGGCAGCCCCGACATCCTCGGCTTCACCCAGGGCGCGTCCACCGGCGCGCTGCTGGTCGTGGTCGCCGGCGGCAGCAGCCAGGCGCTGGCCGGCGGGGCGGTCGCGGGCGGACTGCTCACCGGCGCCGCGATCTACGCCCTGGCGTGGCGCGGCGGCGTGCACGGTGCCCGCCTGGTACTCGTCGGCATCGGCACCGCCGCGATCCTCACCGGCATCAACGGCTACCTGCTGACCCGCACCCACCTCATGGACGCCGCCCGCGCGGTGCTCTGGCTCACCGGCAGCCTCGACGGCCGCGGCTGGGAACAGGCCCGCCCGCTCGCGATCGCCCTCGCCGTGCTGCTCCCGCTGCTGCTGCTCGGCTGCGGCCCCGCGCTGCGCGCCCTCGAACTCGGCGACGACGCCGCCAGCGGCCTCGGGGTGCGCCCCGAACGCCTGCGGCTCGCCCTGCTGAGCGCGGCCGTCCTGCTCGCCGCCCTCGCCGCGGCCGCCGCCGGGCCGGTCAACTTCGTCGCGTTGACGGCCCCCCAGCTCGCCCGCCGGCTCACCGGCGCCCCCGGCCCCAACCTGGCCGCCTCCGCCTGCACCGGCGCCGCGCTGCTGGTCACCGCCGACTTCGCCGCGCAGCACCTGTTCGCCGACCACCAACTGCCGGTCGGCGTGGTCACCGGCGTCCTCGGCGGCGGCTACCTGGTCTGGCTGCTGGCCGGCCAGCGCCGCGCGGGCCGGCTGTGAACGAGCACGGCAAGCGCTTTCCCACTGCCTGCGGCAAGCGCTTTCCCGTTGCTTCCCGTTGCTTCCCGTCCCCCGCCCCCCGTCCGTCCTCGTCCTGAACGGAGCCCTCCCATGGCCCAGTCCGAGCCCCGCCTGGCCGGTCGTGAGCTGACCCTCGCGTACGAGAAGCGCGTCATCGCGGAGGGCCTGAGCGTCGACATCCCCGACCACTCGTTCACCGTGGTGGTCGGCCCGAACGCCTGCGGCAAGTCCACC
Organism: Kitasatospora sp. NPDC059795; assembly: GCF_042732175.1. NCBI lineage: Bacteria > Bacillati > Actinomycetota > Actinomycetes > Kitasatosporales > Streptomycetaceae > Kitasatospora > Kitasatospora sp. NPDC059795. The sequence continues at coordinate 268,216 of NZ_JBHWID010000007.1, read as the reverse complement.
CTGCTGCGGGCGCTGTCGCGGACGTTGAAGCCGACGGCGGGCCAGGTGCTGCTGGACGGGCAGTCGATCGCCACGCTGCCCGCCAAGCAGGTCGCCCGGACCCTCGGCCTGCTGCCGCAGTCGTCGATCGCGCCGGACGGCATCACCGTGGCCGAACTGGTCTCGCGCGGTCGGTACCCGCACCAGGGCGTGCTGCGCCAGTGGTCGACGGAGGACGAGCGGGTGGTGGCGGAGGCGATGGCGGACACCGGCGTCGCCGACCTCGCGGACCGGCCGGTGGACGAACTCTCCGGCGGCCAGCGGCAGCGGGTCTGGATCGCCATGGCCCTGGCCCAGCAGACCCCGCTGCTGCTGCTCGACGAGCCCACCACTTACCTGGACATCGCGCACCAGATCGAGGTCCTCGACCTGTGCGCCCGCCTGCACCGGGAACAGGGACGCACCCTGGTCGCCGTACTGCACGACCTCAACCAGGCCGCCCGCTACGCCACCCACCTGATCGCCCTGCGGGACGGCCGGCTGGTCGCCGCGGGGCCCCCGCAGGACGTGGTCACCGCCGATCTGGTCGAGGAGGTGTTCCGGCTGCCGTGCCGGGTGATCCCGGACCCGGAGACCGGCACCCCGCTGGTCGTCCCCGCCGCCAACCGCCGCGTCACCACGGGGAGTTGACCCGTCAGGGCAGCAGCGCCGCCACGGACTCCACGGTGTCCGCCTCGGCGGCGCGCTTGTCCTCCCGGTAGCGCAGCACCCGGGCGAAGCGCAGCGTCACCCCCTCCGGGTACCGACTGGAGCGCTGGACCCCGTCGAAGGCGATCTCCACCACCAGCTCGGGCCGCACCACCACACCCCACCGCTCCTCGCGGACCGCCAACTCCCGCAGCCGGACGGTCTGCCACTCCAGCAGGCTGTCCGTGAGGCCCTTGAACGTCTTGCCCAGCATCGCGAAACCGCCGTCCGCCCGCCGGGCCCCCAGGTGCAGGTTGGACAGCCGTCCGGTGCGCCGCCCGTGCCCCCATTCGGCGGCCAGCACCACCAGGTCGAGCGTGTGGACGGGCTTCACCTTCAGCCAGGACGAGCCGCGCCGCCCCGCGCTGTACGGCGCGTCCAGCGACTTCACCACCACCCCCTCGTGCCGGTGCTCGGCGGTCGCAGCGCGGGTGAACTCCCGGGCCAGCAGCCTCTGTTCGGGATCGGACGGATCGTCCACCCGGAGCCGCCGCACCCGGGCGCGCTCCGGTACCAGGGCGGCCAGTGCGGCGCGCCGCTCGGCGGCGGGGGCGTCCAGCAGGTCCCGGTCGCCGGCCAGCAGCAGGTCGAAGAAGACGGCGGACAGCGGGAGTTCGCGGTGTTCGCGGTGTTCGCGGTGTTCGCGGTGCGAGCCGACCCGGCCGGAGGTCTGCTGGAACGGCCGCGGCAGGCCCTCCTCGTCCAGCACCAGCACCTCGCCGTCCAGCACCAGCCGCTCCTGCGGCAACTCCCGTACCAGCGCGACCACTTCGGGCAGCCGGGCGGTGATCTCGGCGAGCGTGCGGGTGAACAGGCGCACTTCGTCGCCGTCCCGGTGGGCCTGGATGCGGACCCCGTCGAGCTTCTCCTCCACCGCGCACGGGCCGAGCCGGTCCAGGGCCTCGTCGACGTCCTTCGCGCTCTGCGCCAGCATCGGCTGCACCGGACGGCCGACGGTCAGCCGGAAGGCGTCCAGTGCGGCCGGCCCCCGGGCGACCAACTGCCCGGCCAGTGGCCCGAGTTCGCCCGACAGCATGAGCGCTCGCCGGACTGCCTCGGCCGGCGCCCCGACCGCCGCCGCCAGGGCCTCCACGGCCACCGCGTCCAGCGCGCCCTGCCGCAGCTCGCCGGAGAGCAGGCCGAGCAGGAAGTGCTGCTCCGGCTCGGTGGCCAGCGCCATCAACTCGCCCACCTGCCGCCGACGTTCGCCCTGCGAGCCGGGCCCGGCGAGGGCCGCCAGCGCGGACAGCCGGCGGTCCAGCTCCAGCACCTCCAGGGTCGCCCGGCCGGCGGGCGCGGGCCGCTCCCGCAGCGTCTGCCACCCCACTCCCGCCTTCCGCTGCGGCAGCCGCCCCGCCAGGTACGCCACCACCACCGGCGCCTCCTGCGCCGAGACCCGCCCGAACAGCTCCGCCAGCACCCGCACCTTCTCCGACCGCGCCGCCGTCCCCGCCAACCGCCCCGACGCCCCGGCCACCTCCGCCACCAACATCCCGACCACCCTCCACCGCACGGCCCCACCCACCACCGTAGGAGCCGCGAGGGGAGACCCGCCGCTCCAAAGGTGTGGGTTCCGGGGGTTTGCGCCGGATACTGGCGGTATGCGCCTGAATGCGGAGAACCCTGAGTATCCCGAGGACGACGACGAGCGGACCCCGACCGTGGTGGAGGGGGTCGAGGAGGACCGGGAGGCGGTGGAGCCGGAGGTGGACGACCTGGAGGTGCTGCGGCGGCAGCGCGCGCTGGGGGCCGAGCCCGCCGACGAGGGGGACGCGGTGGAGCAGGTCCGGGAGGTCACGATGGGCGACGAGGACCACCGGGCGGACTGACCGGCGCGGTCAGGTCGCGCCGTCAGATCGCGCCGTCAGATCGCGCGGCGGCGCTGCAGCCAGACGAACGCCGCCCAGCCCGGCAGCACCGGCAGGACGAAGGTGAGCAGCCGGAACAGCAGCACCGCGGCGAACGCGGTGCCCCGGTCCATGCCCGCGGTCCAGGCCAGCGCCCCCGCGAGCAGCCCCTCCACCGCGCCGACCGCGCCCGGCGTGGGAGCGACGTTGCCGACCGCGTTGCCGGCCAGGAAGCTGACCGCGACGGGATTGAACCCCGGGTGCTGGCCGACCGCCCGGGTGCAGCAGTACAGGCTCAGCACGAAGCACATCGACACCAGCAGCTGCCCGGCCACCCCGACGGCGAGCTTGCCGGGCTGCTGGGCCAGGTCGAGCAGCCGCGGCAGCACCTCGGCCCGCAGCGGCCGCAGCAGCGTCTGGGCGCGCCGCCGCAGCGACGGCACCGCCACCACCGACACCGTGACGACGGCCCCGGCCACCGCGGCCAGCACCAGCACCAGGTCGGTCGGGAACGCCGGACCCTCCTCCACCGGCCCCTTGCCGACGGCGGTGCCGACCAGCGCGCTGAACACGGCGAGCTGCAGCATGTGCAGCACCAGGCCGAACAGCTGCGTCGCACCGATGCTGGACAGCGCCTGCGCGGTCGGGATGCCCGCGCACTGCAGGTAGCGGGTGTTCAGCGCGATGCCGCCGATGCCGCCGGGGGAGACCAGCTTGACGAACGAACCGGCGGTCTGGGCGGCCAGCGTGGCCCGGAACGACAGCTTCTCCGGGACGAAACCGCTGAACGCGAAGGTCGCGATCGGGTAGCTGACGGCCGCGAACAGGGCCGCGGCGGTCAGCCACAGCGGGTCCGCGTCGGCGACCAGCGAGATCGGGTTCCGGTCCATGCCGAACAGGAACTGGAGCAGCCCGAACCCGGCCACGATCCCGCCGACCACGGTCAGCACGGTGCGCGGACGCAGCCGCTCCAGCCGGACCGGCTCGGTGGCGGCCTGCGGCATCTGCCGCTGCACCTCGGCGCGCAGCTCGCCCGCCAGCTGCTTGTGCCGGGCCAGCGCCGCCCGGGTGTCGCGGGCCAGCGCGATCGGCTGCAGCAGCGGCAGCGCCGCGCCGACCGCCCCCCGGCCGAGCACGTCGATCGCGGCCCGCACCGCCCGTTCCGGCCCGGCGTGCACCGCGAGGACGGCCAGCATCCCGGCGACGTCCAGCCGCAGCAGCAGGTCGCCGGCCGCGATCTCGCCGCGCGCCAGCCCGACCAGGTGGACCTTGCCCTCCGCGTCCAGCAGCACCGTCTGCGGGGAGATCGAACGGTGCGCGATCCGGCGGCGCTGCAGCAGCGCCAACTGCTGCCAGGCGTCGCGCAGTTCCGCGTCGGTCGGGCTGCTGTCGGGGTCGGCGACCGAGGGGCTGCCGGCGACCGAGGCGCTGCCGGCGACCGAGGGGCTGCCGGCGACCGAGGCGCTGCCGGCGACCGAGGGGCTGTCGGTGACCGAGGCGCTGCCGGAGTCCGCCGAAGCGGCCGGGACGCACTCGGTGAACAGGTCGGCGAACGGCCGGGCGTCGATCCGGTGGTAGGCGACCAGCGCGGCGTCCGGGCCCAGCTCGACGGCGGCGACGGGCGTCCGGGTGCGCGCGCCTGCGGCGGACGCGGCGTGGCCGAGCAGCGCCTGATGCTCCAACCCGGCGCGCAGGGGGCGCAGGCCGAGCGGGCGGGGCGCGGTGCGCAGCCGGAGCGCCAGCCACAGGTGGCCGAGCAGCCCGCTGGCCTGGACGTGCCGGTCGAGCAGATGGACGTCCAGGTCGGGGCGGCCGTCGCGCTGGGTTACCAGGTAGCGGCTGGGCCCGATCGCGAGCACCGTGTCGGTGCGCACCCCGCTGGCGGCCAGCGCCGCGCCGATCTGCCCCTCGGTGGGCGTGCCGACCGGCTCGCCGACGGCGTACCGGGTGGCGTGCGCGGTGGTCCAGCCGAGCAGCAGCGACAGCACCAGGGACAGCGGGGTGGCGTACCCGGTGACCAGCCCCGACAGGCCGGAGAGCGTCAGCGTGACCGCCAGCGCGGTGCGCCAGCGGCGTCGGCCGGCGGTGCCGATCGCCGTCATGAAGGCCAGCACCGGCGCGAGGTGCCCGTACACCGGGTCGGTGCGGCCGCCGCTGCCGGGCAGCGCGTGGGTGAGCGTGGTGAGGTCGCCGGCCAGCAGATCCAGGCCGAGCGAGAGGCCGTACGCGAGGACGGCCGCCAGGACGCCGTCCGCGACCCGCCGGCCGTCGGCGCACACCACCCGGTCCACGGCGTACCCCAGCGGCACCAGCAGCAGCGCGCCGCCGCAGAGCGCCGCCGCGAGCTTCACGGGCGGCCAGGGCAGCAGATCGGCGGCGCGCGAGACGTCGGTGTCCAGGCCGAGCGCGGAGGAGCGGGCGTAGCCCGCGAGCAGCAGTACCAGGGCGATCCAGCACAGCCCGGACACCAGCCGGATCAGGGCGGCCGGGTGCCGGACCCGGTCCGCGTGACCGCCGCGCGGGGCGGACTGTGCGCTGCGCTGTTCCTGGGATTCGTCGGCTTGTATCACCGTGGCCACGCGGCATGGTCCCACACCGCGAGGGTCCTGAGCTGGCCTTTCGGTCAAGGGAATTCGGAGCGGCGTGCCGCATACGGGCTGATAATGGTCATATCGGTCCGATGGAGGGAGGTCGGCGATGACCACGCGCTCGACCGACAAGATGATCAGGCTCCGCGAGGGCACCGAACTGGTCCTGCGGGACCGCACCATGGAAGCCGACCCGGCGCCACTCGCACCCCAGTTGCACACCGACACCGAACGCGCCACTCGCAGCGGCTATCCCGGCGACACCGAGTTCAGCCACGGCGGCCGCCGGATGCCGGCGATGGCCGGCCCGGCCGACGGGCCCGCCGCCCACACCGACCTGCCCGGCCACCGGCACCGCGGCGCGGAACGGCACTCGGAGCACTGAACCCCCGGCGGGGGTGAGAGAGTTGGCGCCGCCCGCACCCACCCCCGCCGAAGGAGCCCCATGGCCGACGCCCCGCAGTTCGCCTCCCGCGAGGACTGGCTCGCCTCCCTGCCCCGGGTCTACGCCGCCGCAGGCTGCCTGATCACCGACCCCGACGGGCGCGTCCTGATCGTCAAGGCCGGCTACCGGGACGCCTGGCAGTTCGTCGGCGGCACCGTCGACCTCGGCGAGAACGCGCAGCAGTGCGCCACCCGCGAACTCCACGAGGAGACCGGCCTCCACCGCGAGGCGGGCGACCTGCTGGCCGTCGCCTGGACCCACCCCAGCGGCGAACTCGGCCACCCCGCCTGCCACTTCCTCTTCGACCTCGGCGTCCTCCCGACCGACACCCTGATCACGCTCCCGGCGGGCGAGCTCGACGCCTACCGGTGGGCGACCGTCCCCGAGGCGCTCTCCCTGCTGGGCCCCGCCCGCGCCCTCCGCCTCGAAGCGGGCCTCGCCGCGCGCGCGGACGGACGGACGCGCGTGGTGACGGCGCCCAACTCCGGCTTCTGAGCCCGATCAAACAGGCCCTAACCCCTGCGCCAGACGTACGCCGCCGAGACCGGCTGCCCGCGGTGGCGGGACCACTTGGGCTTGAGGGCGATCCATTCGTCGCCGACGGTCTGTTCGCGCATCTCGGCGAGCTGCCAGCCCGCCGCGAGGCCCGCCGTGAGGTGGTCGCTGACGAGGTGGACGTGGGTGGTGATGGCGACCGGGCCGTCGGGGCCGTCGTAGTGGGTGGGCATGCCGGCGGACATGATGAACGCCGGGTGGAGGCCGACCAGGACGAAGAGACCGCCGGGGCGGACCAGGCGGTGGGCCTCGCGGTAGAGCGGTCCGAGGTCGGCGAGGTGTTCGTCGACCAGGGAGCAGGCCGCCAGGTCGTACGCCCCGGAGGACAGCCCGGTCGCGGCCAGGTCGGCCTCGGTGAGGCTGCGGTGGGCGCCGCGTTCGCGGGCGCGTCCGAGCATCTCGGGGGTGAGGTCGACGCCGTCGATCGCGCCGACGCCGCGCCCGCGCAGCCACGCGCCGGTGCGGCCGGTGCCGCAGCCGAGGTCGACGGCGGCGCGGGCCTCGGACCAGGCGGGGACGGCGAGTCGGGCCAGGACGTCGACGTCCATCGCGTCCTGGACGGTCTGTTCGTAGCTGTCGACCCACCCGGCGTAGCCGGTGCGGACGTCGACGGTCGGGTAGCCGCGGGTGTCGAAAAGGGCGAAATCCACCATGCGGCGAAGTATGGTTCGCCCGCAGTCCGGCGCGCGAACCAATTGACGGACCGTCAGTTCCCTTCGAGGAAGCGGTGTCGGAGCGCGGCGACGTCGGCGGCGGGCAGCCACTGCGCGGCGTCGAACTCGGCGAGCACCTGGTGCAGCGCCCCGTCGGCGGTGGTGCCGGCGTCGGCGAGGGTGCGGGCGATGCCGGCCTCCTCGTCGGGCAGGTCGAGGAGGGTCCACAGCGGCCGCAGGTTGGGGGCGGAGAGCAGGTAGTCCTCGGCGATCGCGGCGGGTTCGACGTCGGCGAGGGCGAGCAGGACGAGCGCGGCCAGGCCGGTGCGGTCGCGGCCGGCGCCGCAGTGCACCACGACACCGCCGTCCCGGGCGTGGGCGACGGCGGAGACCAGCCGGGCGACGGCGTCGCGGCAGTGGTCGAGGTAGGGGCGGAAGGACAGCGGGGTGCCGTCGAGGGCGCCGAAGCGGGCCCACCAGTCGGGGCCGGCCAGCGCGTCGAGCGGGATGCGGACCAGGTCGACGGTGTCGGGGGTGGGCAGCAGCGGCCGGTACTCGGTCTGGTCGCGCAGGTCGATCACGGTGCGCACGCCGTGCGCGAGCATCGCGTTCTGGCCCTCGGCGGTGAGCCGGTCGAGGTTGTCGGCGCGGACGATCGCGCCGGTGCGGGTGCGCCGGCCGTCGCGGGTGGGCAGGCCGCCGAGGTCGCGGACGTTCAGGCAGCCGTCCCAGTCGAGTCGGCGGGCCTCGTGCAACTCGGCCGTGATGCCGGCCGTGGTGGCGGTCCCTGTCATGTGCTTCCCCCCGGATGCGTCGGTACCGGCGCGCTCCCGCCCCGGTACTGACTGGGACTCAGCGGGCCTCGTCGTGGTTCCCGTCGGGGAACTCCCACAGCGGGCGGCCGAGCGTGTCGAGCGCCCTGACCAGCCGGAAGCGCCGGTCGCGGGCGGACAGGAAGCCGCGGGCGGCGCCGGCCAGGACCTGCCGGGCGGCCGGGTCGTGGCGGCTCCACGCGCCGTGCAACTCAAGCGTGCCGTCGGTGAGTTCGGCGCGTTGGATGCGCGCGACACCGGCGATCGCGAGGGCGTTGTTGACGCCGTCGAGGGCGGCCGGGAGCAGGTAGGGGCCGTGGTCGTCGGGACGCAGCCGGCGGCGCAGTTCGGGCAGCGCGTAACCGCGGACGGCGGCCACCGAGTCCTCGACGGCCACCAGCCAGCGCGGGCCGGGCGCGATCTCCCACCACACCTCGCCGCCGACCGGCATCACCTCGCCGATCGGGGCGCGCCAACGTTCCAGCCCGGTGGGCGTGTTGGCGTCCGGCCGGACGCTGCGCCGGTCCCAGACGGCCTTGTCGGTGACGGAGAGGTTGACGGTGTAGCGCACCCGCCCGTCCGCATGGACGACCTGCACGCCGAGCACCGCCCACCGGTCGTGGTCCGGCAGCGAGAACGAGTGCCGCCAGCCGTGCAGGCCGAGGGCGCGCAGGGCGGGCGCGAAGTGCTCGCGGATTCCCGTCGCGTACAGCTCCTGGGCGGTGCTCATGGCGTCTCCCGTGTCTCTGCCTCGGTGCAGGGGGCGGAGGCGCACGGCTGGCCGTCGCGCTCCGGATCGGGGACGGAATGTCCCTCTTTTGTACGGTATGGCGGAGGAGTGGGGGGAAACCGCGGGCGAACGACAGCGCCCGACAGGACGAAAGTCGGCCCGGTCCGGGTCCTTGGTCCCGAAACTGACGGAGCCTCGGTCTGCACCGGGCGCACACCGTGCAGCACCCGCCCCCACACCCTGCGGCCACCGCTCCGCCACGGCGGGGGCCCTGCCCCGCGGGTGGGCCGGGGCATCCGGATGGCGCATCATGTGGCGGGTGCACAGTGCTGAACACCACGGGGCGGACGACGGCGACCGACGCGGCCGTCCGGGCCAGCCGGACCGCCCGGCGGGCCGGCGGGCCGATCTCGCCGAGGCCGTCCGGGCCGCGCAGGACGGCGACGAAGAGGCGTTCCGGGTCCTGTTCAGAGCCGTCCAGCCCGGGCTGCTGCGCTACCTGCGGGTGCTGGTCGGAGGCAAGGCCGAGGACGCCGAGGACATCGCGTCCGAGGCGTGGCTGCAGATCGCCCGTGACCTGCCGGGCTTCCGCGGCGACGCGGACGGGTTCCGCGGCTGGGCCGCCACCATCGCCCGCAACCGGGCCATGGACCACCTGCGCCGGGTGCGCCGCCGTCCGGTCGCCGACCTGCCGGTCGAGTACCTGGCCGAGCTGGCCGCCGTCGAGGACACCGCCGGCCAGGCGATGGCCACCGTCGCCACCTCCGACGCGCTCGCGCTGATCGCCTCGCTGCCGCCCGACCAGGCCGAGGCGGTGCTGCTGCGGGTGGTGCTCGGGCTGGACGCGGAGAGTGCCGCGAAGGTCCTGGGCAAACGGGCCGGCAGCGTCCGGATGGCCGCGCACCGGGGGCTGCGGCGGCTTGCCAAGGCCCTCGACCAGACCGGGGGAGCGGCCGACGGGGTACCCCGTCGGGCGGCCGGCAAAAAGATCTCCGCGCAGGGTGTGACACCGGCGCAGGTGCCGACGCTGAGGGATATGAGATGAGCACCAACCGATCCCGCCGGATCGATCGCGCCGCCGCCGAGCAGCTGCTCGGCGGTACGACGGTCGACCCGGAGGCCGGTCAGGACCCCTCCGCCGGGCAGCAGTCCGTGCCAGGACGGCCCGAGCTCGCCGACCTGCTCGCCGCCGCTGCGGCGACCGGGCCGGAGGACGGCGGCCCGCTGCCCGGCGAAGAGGGAGCCCTGACCGCGTTCCGGCAGGCTCGTCGCCAGCCGGCCCCCAGTCAGCACCGGAGACGAAAGATGGCGGACACCGCGCTCGCGCGGGCCCTCAGCGCGAAGGCCATGGCCGTCGCGCTGGGCGTGACCGCCGTCGGCGGGGTCGCCGTCGCCGCCGGGGCGGGCCGGCTGCCCGAGGTCCTGGGCGGTCCGGCCCCGACCCCGCCGGCCGCCGCCGCGTCCGTGCCGTCCTCGGGCACGCCCGACGCGTCGTCGCCGGGCACCGCCCCGGGCCGCACCGCCAAGCCGTCCGGCACCGCCGGCCGCCCGAGCGGCGGATCCGGCCGGCCCGCCGACCCGGCGTCCACCGACCCGGGGCAGGCGCCCGACCTGGTCGTGCTCTGCCGCGGTTTCGCGGCCCGGGTCTCGGGCGGCGCCAAGCCGAAGGAGGCCGCCGTCGATCCGGCGCTGGCCGAACTGCTGCGCGCCGCCGGCGGCCCGGAGAAGGTCAACGGGTACTGCGCGCAGCTCGTCCGCGGCGGCGGCCACAACGACGACGACCGGAACGACGACCGCAACGGCAAGGGCAGCGGCAACGGCCACGGCCGCCCGTCGGCAGGTCCGTCCCCGTCCGCGTCCGCGTCTGCCGCACCGTCGTCCTCGGCCCGGCCGGGCCGGGGCGGCGACCAGTCCAGGGGCGGGGGCAACAGCCAGGACTGACACCGACTCCGGTCGGGCGGTGGACACTCCCCCCGGGTCCACCGCCCGGCCGGTCCCGACTCCGGACGGCCGGCGGGTTCCCCTGTGCCCGCCGGCCGGCCCGGACCGACTTCCGGACGGGCGAACGGCTCCCCCGGGCCCCGCCCGTCCGGAAACCGCTCCGGTCGGCCCCTCGGACTCCCCCGGGTCCACGGCCGGCCGGAACCGCTCCGGACGGACGGCTGGACTCCCCCGGGTCCACCGTCCGTCCGGAGCCCACCCCGGCGTCCCGCCCGAAAACCTCTGGAGTCCCCGGTGACCGACCCGACGCACCGCCAGGCGAGTCGGCGATGAGCTTCCCGCGCACCTCGCCGCACGTCGAACGCGCAGCCAGGCGGGCCGTCCACGGCTCGCCGCGCATCCCGCGTGCCCTGCTCACCGCCGCCCTGGCCGCCCTGCTCGCCGCCCTGCTGGTGCAGCGGCCGTAAAGCCCTGCCGCACCGCACCGCTATGGTTCACGGGTGCCCGACCGAGGTGAGGGGAGTATCCGATGATCGGACGCGCGCTGAACGGGCGCTACGAGCTCGGCGAGATACTCGGCGTCGGCGGAATGGCCACCGTCTACCGGGCCGTGGACCACCAGTTGGGCCGCCCGGTCGCGGTCAAGGTGCTCAACGGCGGCCTCGCCGACGACCCCCGGTTCGCCGAACGCTTCGCCCGCGAGGCCCGGATGGCCGCGCTGCTGGTGCACCCGCGGATCGTCACGGTCTTCGACTCCGGCATCGACCAGGGCTCCCCGTACCTGGTGATGGAACTCGTCCACGGCGACACCCTGGGCCGGCTGATCGCCGACCACGGCACCCTCCCGGTGGAACGCGCCGTCGGCATCGCCGCCGCCGTCCTCGACGCGCTGGCCGCCGCCCACGCCCAGGGCCTGGTGCACCGCGACATCAAGCCCGGCAACATCATGATCACCCACGACGGCGGGGTGAAGGTGGTGGACTTCGGCATCGCCCGGGCCGGCTCCTCCTCCGGGCAGCAGCTCACCCAGACCGCCTCCGTCATCGGCACCGCCGCCTACCTCTCCCCGGAACAGGCCACCGCCGGCGCCGTCGACGCCCGCGCCGACCTGTACGCCGTCGGCTGCGTGCTGGTCGAAATGCTCACCGGCGCACCGCCGTTCACCGCCGACACGCCCGTCGCGATCGCCTTCAAGCACGTCACCGAGTACCCGGTGTCGCCCGCCGCGCTCCGCCCCGACGTGCCGCCCGCGCTGGACGCCGCGATCCTGCGGCTGCTCGCCAAGCACCCCGACCAGCGCCCCGCCGACGCCAACGCGGCCGCCGCCGAACTGCTCGCCGCCGTCCCGGCCGCACCCACCGACCGCACCGCCGAACTGCTCGGCGCCGCCACCCAGGTCCTGCCGCCGGTCCCCACGACCATGCCGTCGCCGCCCCCGCCGCAGCGACAGCCCTGGACCGAGCAGCAGCGCACCTCGGTGCTCCCGCCGATGCCGATGGCAATGCCGGTCCGCCACCGGGACGACGAGGCGCCCGAGCCCCGGCGCGGCCGCAACCCGCTGGTGTACGCGGGCGTCGGCGCCGCCGTGTTCGCCTGCGTGGCCGGCATCGCCGCGTTCTCGCTCAGCGGCGGCGACTCCACCCCGAAGGCCCAGCCGTCCGCCGGTGCTCCTTCCGCCACGGCCGAGAGCAGCGCCCCCGTCGCGCCCCCGTCCCCGTCGCCCAGCGCCTCGGCCCGCCCCAGCACCTCGCCCAAGCCGTCCACGAGCGCCAAGCCCACCGTGCTCGCCCAGCTCACCCAGCTGCGCGCCGACGTCGCCCAGGCCTCCTTCGCCCGCGACCACGACCGCCAGGACGACCTGACCGCGCTCCTCGACCAGGCCACCCAGGACGTCAACGACCACCGCTCCGACGACGCCGAGAGCGCTCTCAAGGACGCCCAGCGCCTGGTCAAGGACATCCAGAAGCACAAGGCCGTCGAGCCCGCCCTCGCCAACGGCTGGCAGGTCCGGATCTCCGGCCTGATCACCGCCGTGCACATGCAGGCCCAGCGCGAGGACTAGGCCCGGACAGGCCCTGGCGCAGGCTCTACTCGTCGCCGCGCGCCCGCCGGATCGTCCGGGTCTTCACCTGGCGGCTCAACGCCGTCACACCGGTGGTCAGGAACACCACGGTGTACAGCAGTTGGAGCATCACCACGACCCGCGCCACCTGCCCGGCCGGGTGGATGTCGCCGTAGCCGACGGTCGCCATGGTGATCACCGTGAAGTACAGCGCGTCGATCTTGGTGTTCAGGCCCTCCAGCTCGCCCGGCTGCTTGGACATCGCCAGGTACGCGCCCGCGAACACCACCAGCGCCCCGCACAGCAGCATCACGATCACCGGGACGGGCCGCCCCGGCCGGCCCAGCACCTGACGTCGTGCCTCGCGCAGCAGGCCCGTGCCGAGCAGCGCCAGCAGGGTGCCGAACAGCAACCAGCTGACCACCGGGTGGCGAGGTCCGAGCCAGTCCAGCGGCACCGCGAAGTACGCCGTCAGCAGCAGCACCGGACCGCCCAGCAGGGCCAGGTACACCCGCGCCAGCTCCTTCACGCCGACGGGGCCTTCCGGTCCGCGGGCTCCTCGGGCCGGGCGTCCAGGAACTCCAGCACCGCCAGCACCGCCAGCAGCACCACCGCGATCCAGAGCACCACCACCGCCGTCGGATAACCCCAGGTCAGCACCACGATCGCGGCCACCACGACGGCGCCCCAGCCCAGCCACGCCTTCCACCGGTGCACGAACCGGCCGACCGGGCCCAGCCGCAGGCCGATCCCCTCGGCGGCCCGCCGCACCGCGCCCAGGCCCGCCTGCCACAGCTGCCGCACCCAGCCCGCCCGCCGGCCCGACCCGGTCAGCCAGGCGGCCAGCGCGATCACGATGCCCAGCGCCAGCAGCATCCGCACCGCCGCCCGCAGGTACCGCACCAGGGTGTCGTAGACCGCCGCCGCGGCGGCCTGGTCGACGTCGGCGGGCAGCTTGTCCAGATACAGCGCCCGGAACACGGTCAGCCCGATGCCCAGCAGGCCCGCCGCGACGGCCATCGCGAGCGCCGTGGTGACGGTGGCCCGGCGGTGGCGCACCGCCAGCAGGATGCCGCCGACCGCGCACACCACCGCCAGCACCGGCACCCAGAACCCGGCCAGGTCGAGCAGCCGCAGCCCGGTCTGCGCCTTCTTCACCGCGTCCGACTGCACCAGCACGAAGTCGGTGTGCACCTCGGGGATGTTCGCGGCCAGGCCCAGCCCGTTCGCCACCAGCCGGTCCTTCACCTGGGTGATCACCGGCGCCAGGTCCAGGGTCACGGTGTCGCCCTTCACCTGCACCGCGCCGCCGCCCTCCCCGGTCAGCACCTTGGTGAACGCGGCGTGCGCGTTGCGCAGGATGCCCTCCCAGATGGCGGGGAACGCGTCCGACCGGACGACGTTCAGCACCTGGTCGTGGACGAAGCCGGTCAGCCCGTCGGTCAGCGCCGACCCCACCTTGCCCAGCACCGCGTTCAGGGCCGGCCGGTCGGTCGGCGCGACCTCGTTCAGCAGGTCGGAGATCGGCAACTGCTGCATGATCGCGTCCGTCGCCCGGTTGGCGACCGCGCCCTGCACGGCCGGGTCGGACGCCAGCGGGGCCATCGTCGACACGAACCGGCCGGTGTCGGTGACCTGCGCCCGGCTCCAGGAGGAGACCACGGCCAACGGGGTGAGCACCGCGGCCAGCACGATCAGCACCGCGGCGAAGAACGACCGCACCCGGTGGTGGCGGCGGGGCTCCTGCGACTCCAGGGAGGCGACCCGGGCGCGCAGGGCGGCGAGCTCGCGCTCGTCCGGGGACTCGTCCGTCATCGCTACCGTCCAGGTGATCCGCCGTCAGGTGGCTACCAGCAGATACCAGGACGGAGCGGTCAGCCACTCGGGTACGACGAAGGAGCCCCGGACCGCGAGGGGCGGTCCGGGGCTCCGGAAGACCTTGCTGCGCCGGCCGGGGCCTGGCGGGTGTCAGGCCGTGGTCGACTTCGACGTCTCGGCGGCCTTGGTGATCACGGTCGGCTCGACGGCCTGGCGGGGCTGCTCGGCGGCCTGCGAGGCGGCGGTGCCGTTCTGCGCCTCGGCGGCGGGGGCGTCCTCCTCGCGCAGGGCCTTGGTCTCGGCCTTCAGGATGCGCATCGACTTGCCGAGGCCGCGGGCCATCTCGGGCAGCTTCTTCGAGCCGAACAGCAGGACCAGCACCACCACCATGATGAGGATGTGCCAGGGCTCAAGACCGTTACGGAACATCCCTGACCACCGGTCCTTTCGTGGAAGTTCTCGCTGTGACGTCTGGGCCGGGCGGAAGGCCCGACCCGGCCAGTATGCCTGTCCTCATCGGCGAACGTATACACCCGTCGGCAAACAGCGGCCGAAATGCAGGTGATACCAGTCATGTGGTCTGTACCACTGGGGAGTTCGCGGCGGGCTGCCCGGCCGGGCGCAGGTGGCGCATCAGCAGGTGGGCGGCGAGTGCGGCGCCCAGCATCACCACCACCCCGACCAGCGCGGCGACGTGCAGGCCGGCGGTGAAGGCGTCGCGGGCGGTGGCGAGCAACTGCTCGGCGGCGTCGGCGGGCAGGTGAGCGGCGGTGGTGACGGCCCCGCCGAGGGTGTCGCGGGCGGCGGCGGGGGCGGCGTCGTCCATCCGGGTCCGGTAGATCGCGGCGCCGGCCGCGCCGAGCATCGCGATGCCGAGCGAGCTGCCGAGTTCCTGGGCGGTCTCGGAGGTGGCCCCGGCGGCGCCGGCCCGTTCGGCGGGGGCGGCGGAGAGCACCATCTCGCCGGTGATGCTGACGGTGCCGACCGCGCCGGCGGAGATGATCCCGGCGGCGGTGAGCGGCAGCGCCAGCGAGGAGTCGGGGGCGACGAAGGCCATCGCGGCGAAGCCCGCCGCACTGGCCAGGAAGCCGGCCGTGAGCAGCACCGCGGGCCGCACCCGGCCGGCCAGCGCACCGAAGCCGCCGACCGCCGCGCCGACGCCGACGCTGGGCAGCAGCGCCCAGAGCGAGGCGGCGAGCGGGCCGTATCCCTTGACCAGCTGGAGGTACTGCGAGGTGAAGAGGCAGAAGCCCATCATCGCGAACATCGCGATGGTGTTGACGGTGATCGCCCCGCTGTAGGTGCGGATTCGGAACAGCGAGAGGTCGATCAGCGGGTGCGCCGCGGTGCGCAGCCGCAGGGCGAGGCCGACGCCGACCAGCAGTCCGGCGAGCAGCACCAGCGAGGGGCGCAGGCTCCAGCCGTCCACCGCGAGGGTCTTGATGCCGTAGACGACCGGCAGCACGGTGGCGACGGACAGCACGGCGCCGGCGAGGTCGAAGCGGCCCTGCTGCGGGGCGCGGTACTCGGGGAGCAGGAACGGTGCGGCGGCCATCGCCAGCAGCATCACGGGGACGGCGATCAGGAAGGCCGAGCCCCACCAGAAGTGCTCCATCAGCAGCCCGCCGACCACCGGCCCGAGGGTGGCGCCGGCCATCATGACGCCGCTCCACGCGCCGATCGCGGCCTGCCGCTGCTTCGGGTCGGGGAACATGTTGCGCACCAGGGCCAGCGTGGAGGGCCCGAAGACCGCCCCGGCGACGCCCAGCAGGGCCCGGGCGGCGATCAGCTGGTTCGCCCCGTCCGCCCAGGCGGCCACCAGCGAGGCCGCGGCGAACGCGGCGGTGCCGCCGATCAGCAGCCGGCGCCGGCCGATCCGGTCGCCCAGGGCGCCCATCGGGATCAGCAGCCCGGCCAGCAGGAACGAGTACACGTCCATGATCCACAGCTGCTGGGTGCCGCTGGGTCGCAGGTCGGTGGCGATGAACGGGACGGCGAAGAACAGCACCCCCATGTCCATGGCGAGGACGAGGGTCGGCAGCAGGAGGAGGGCGAGGCCCAGCCATTCGCGTCGGCCGGCGCGGCCGTGGTCGGTGGTCATGCCGAGGACTGTACGGACGTCTTGCACGCCTGTCTAGTACAAGCGTCTCAATCGAATGTGCCAGACATTCGAGCAAGACAAGCGTCTTGGACTGCCGTAGCATCGGCGCATGGGAAATCGCGAGGACCTGCTGGCCAGCGCCAAGCACTGCCTGTACGAGAAGGGCTACGGGCGCACCACCGCCCGGGACATCGCCAGCGGAGCGGGCGTCAGCCTGGCCGCGATCGGCTACCACTACGGCTCCAAGGACGCGCTGCTGATCCAGGCGCTGGTGGAGGCCATGGGGGAGTGGGGCACCGCGATCGGCACGGCGCTGGCCTCCTCGGCGGACATCGCCGACCCGAAGGAGCGGTTCGTCCGCTCCTGGGACGCGATGCGGGACAGCTTCGCCACGCACCGGGGGCTGTGGACGGTGCAGTTCGAGATCCTCGGGCAGCTGGAGAGCCTCCCGAAGCTGCGCGAACAGCTGGCCGAGGCGCAGAAGCTCGGCCGGCTCGGCCTGGCCGCGCTGTTCCAGGGCAAGGCCGAGCACGAGGACACCCCGGACGAGCTCGCCAGGGGCGTCTTCTACCAGTCGCTGCTGCTCGGCCAGGCCGCGCACTGGCTGATCGACCCGGACGGGGTGCCCGGCGGCGAGGAGTACCTGCGCGCGATGGCGCTGGTCAGCGGCGAGGTGCTGGGCGCGCCCGCCGCCTGAGCCGCCCGACCGCAGGCCGGGCAGGCGAGCGGGCGGGCGGGCGGCTCAGGCGGTGACGGCGGTGAGCAGCACCACCGCGTCGGTGTGGGCGAGCAGGCCGTGCCGCTCCTGCGGGATCGAGTGCAGCTCGCCCGCCGTCGCGTCCTGCTGCCGGCCGGCCACCGTCAGCGCGACCCGGCCGCGCAGCACCTGGAGGCTGGCGGCGACCGGGGCGTTGTGCTCGTCCAGCGCCGCGCCGGCGCGCAGCGCGATCACGGTCTGCCGCAGCACGCCGTCGTGCAGCAGCAGGTGGGCGCTGCGGCCGTGCGGGCTGGCGGCGGCCTTGGCGGCGTGCTCCTCGGCCAGCGCGTTCAGGTCGATCCGGGCCGGCTGCTCGGTCATCGCGTTCTCCGTCCGTCGGCCCCCCGGACCGACCCTAGGCAGGCTTCGCGGGCGCCGCGCGCCGGGCCACGCGCAGGGGTCAACGGGGGGCCCGTTCGGCGTGCGGGGGCCGGGGAGCGGCCCGATGGTGGTCCTATGGCGACCAATCAGAAATTCATCGGCGGTTTCCAGGTGAACCGCGGCATGCTCACCGTCGGCGTGGCCCTCACGGGGATCGGCGCCGTCGTCGGACTGACCGGCACGGCGCTGGTCTGCGTCGCCCTGGCGAACGCGGGCCGGGGCTGGTTCCAGCAGCTGGAGACCCACCCGGCTGCGCTCGCGCAGCGCACCGTGCACCAGGCGAAGGCCGCGTCGGCGGCCGGACTGGAGGCCTGGCGCGCGAGCGCGAACTGACCGCGGACACGACGGAGGCGGGCGCCCCCCCCGCGGCGCACCCCCCCCCAGCGATCTTGAAAAAAAAACACGACCACCAAAACCA
>NZ_JBHWID010000007.1:234098-250372 GCF_042732175.1 Kitasatospora sp. NPDC059795 | reverse complement strand
GGGGAGGCCTGCGGGCGCTCGCCGAGACCGGCACCGGCCCGGACCGGGTGCCCGCCTCCGTCGTGTCCGCGGGCCCGAAGTGCCTTACAGGCCGAGCGACTTGGCGATGATGGTGCGCATGACCTCGCTGGTGCCGCCGTAGATCCGGAACACCCGGTTGTCGGTGTAGAGGCGGGCGATCGGGTACTCCAGGATGTAGCCGTAACCGCCGTGCAGCTGGAGGCACTTGTCGATCACCTCGGAGGCCGACTCGGTGCAGAACAGCTTGGCCGCGGCGGCGTCCGCCACCGTCAGCTCGCCGTTCTGGTACAGCTCCAGCGCCTGGTCGACCATGGCCTGCTGGGCGAGCACCTGGGCCTGGCAGTCGGCCAGCGAGAACTTGGTGTTCTGGAACTCGGCGACGGCCTTGCCGAACACCTTGCGGTCCTTGACGTACTTCACCGCGAACTGCACCGCGGCGGCCGCCGAGGCGTACGCGCCGACCGCGATCGCCAGGCGCTCCTGCACCAGGTTGTGGGTCAGGTAGGAGAACGCCTTGCCCTCCTCGCCGAGCAGGTTCTCCACCGGGACCTTCACGTCGGTGAAGGACAGCTCGGCGGTGTCCGAGGTGCGCAGGCCGATCTTCTGCAGCTTGCGGCCGACCGAGTAGCCCTCGGAGGCGGTGTCCACGCACAGGATGGACAGGCCGGCCCGGCGGTCCGCCGGGTCGTACGGCGCGGTGCGGCAGACCACCAGGACCAGGTCGGCCAGCACGCCGCCGGTGATGAAGGTCTTGGCGCCGTTGAGCACGTAGTGGGTGCCGTCGACGGACAGCTTCGCGGTGGTGGCGATGCCGGCCAGGTCGGAGCCCGCGCCCGGCTCGGTCATCGCGATCGCGGTCATGATGTCGCCGGTGACGAAGCCGGGCAGCCAGCGCTGCTTCTGCTCCTCGGTGGCGTACTCCATCAGGTACGGCAGCACCAGGCCGGTGTGCACGCCGGAGGAGCCGAAGGTGACGCCCGCGCGGGCGGTCTCCTCGTAGATCACCGCCTGGTACTTGAAGCCGGTCTCGCCGGCGCCGCCGTACTCCTCCGGGACCTCGATGCCGAAGACGCCGAGCTCGCCCAGCTTGCGGTAGAAGTCCCGCGGCGGGTGGCCGGCCTCCTCCCAGCTCTCGTAGGCCGGGACGACCTCGTTCGCGATGAAGTCCCGGATGGTCTCCCGGAACGCCTCGTGATCCTCGTTGTACACAGTGCGGCGCACGGTGCGCTCCCTTCGGGCGGGCGGCTGGACGCGCAGTCAAGTTAATCGCCGGTAGCTTCCGCTGTCCAGGGTCGCCGACGCCCCGCCGGACCGCCATCGCCCGAGGTCAGCCGAATCGCCGACGGACGGCGGGTGCGAGGTGGTCGAGGTCGACCCGGGTGGGGGCAACCCGCCGATCGCATACGCGCGGAGCCTGCACGGCTAATTCGTCCGGGGGTGGTCTCCCTGCAAACTGGTGCGAAAGTCGCACGGATGGTCGGCCACCGTTTCGGGCGGGTCGGTAAATGGCGTGGGATTTCGGCAGGTTGGCGGGATTCCGGACGATCGCCCGGGCGGCGGGCCGGAGTTGACCGAGTATCGACAGGAAGAAGGGAATGCCGAAAACAGTGGTCGCCTGATTGTCGTACTGGCACACTGGGGCCTCATGTCTGATGGCCTTCCCCCCGTTTCCGGCGCCGACGGAAGTGGCGTCGAATTCCCCGCGTCCGAGAAGTCGGAGAATCTCCGCACCACGGAGGTCGACCTCGGCGGCCTGGTGGGCGTGCTCGCCACGCACCTCTACTCGACACCACTGGTGGCGCTGCGCGAACTCGTGCAGAACGCCCACGACTCGCACACCCGGCGCAGGCTGGAGGACCCGGAGGGCGACTACCGGCCACTGATCCGGGTGACCGGCGACCCGGCCGCGCGGACGGTGGCGATCGAGGACAACGGGGCCGGACTGACCGAACCCGAGATCCACGCCTACCTGGCCACCGTCGGCACCGGCTACACCCGGATGCTGCGCGACCTGACCGGCAACCAGGAACTCATCGGCGCGTTCGGACTGGGCTTCCTCTCCGCGTTCTCGGTCGCCGAGGAGGTGACCGTCACCACCGCCTCGCACCGCGAACCGCACGCCGCGCACACCTACCGCAGCCGCGGCGGCGAGCAGTACAGCGTCGAGGCGGCCCCGCCCCGGCCTGCGCCCGGCACCGTGGTGACGCTCCGGCTCAAGCCCGAGCACGCCCACCTCGCCGACCAGGAGGCGCTGCGCGAAGTCCTCGCCCGGTACTGCGTGCTGCTGCCCATCGAGGTGTTCGTCGGCGACGACGAGCAGGCCGTCAACACCGTCGTGGTGCCCTGGCGGCAGGACGTCCCCGGCTCGCCCCACCTGCACCGGATGCGCTTCGCCACGGCCTTCGCCCGCAGCTTCGAACCGCTCACCGCCTTCCCCGTGCAGCCCGCCGACGACCGCTCCGACGCCGTCGGCCTGCTCTGGGTGCAGGACGGCGGCACCTACGGCTCCACCGACAACCGCGACCTCGCCGTCTACCTGCGCGGCATGCTGCTCGCCGACGACGCCCGCGACCTGCTGCCCAGCTGGGCCGGCTTCATCGGCGGCGTCGTCGAGTCCACCCGCCTCACCCCCACCGCCAGCCGCGAGGACCTCCAGCGCGACGAGCACTACCGGGCCCTCCAGCAGGTCCTCGCCGACGCCATCGTCGACGGCCTGTACGAGACCGCCCGGCTGCACCCCGCCGCCTGGCGGCGGATCCTCACCCGGCACGGCCAGGAACTGCTCGGCGCCGCCCTCTGCGACGACCGGCTGTTCACCCTGCTCGCCGACGACGTCCCCGTCCCCACCTCGCAGGGCGAACTCACCGCCGGCGCCCTGCGCGCCGCCGGCGACGGCGCCGTGCACGTCGCCCTCGGCAGCGGCGGCGGCTTCGAGGAGATGCTGTACCGCGCCATGCAGGTGCCGATCGCCCGCGGCGACCGGTACGCCGTCCTGCCGTTCCTGCGCCGCTACGCGCAGCTGCGGGACTGCCGGATCGTCGAACTCGGCAGCGAGAGCGGCAACCGCGAACTGTTCCGCGCCCCCGACCTGCCGCTGCCCGCCGAACAGCACGCCTGGCTGAGCGCCGCCCTCACCGACGACGGCGAACAGCTCGTCCCGGCCCGCTTCGACCCGCCCGGCCTGCCGCTGGTGCTGGTGCCCGACCGCGAGGCCGAGCTCAAGGCCCGGATCGAGGACGACCGGGCCGACGCCCGCATCCCGTCCGCCGCGCTGCGCCTGGCCCGGGCGTTCACCGCCCGCACCGACGGCACCGTCAAGGCCCGGCTCTACCTCAACCTGGCCTCGCCCGCCGTGCGCGACCTGCTCGCCGCCTACCGCGACGGCCACACCGGGGCCGCCACCGCCGCCGCGCTGCTGCGCTCGCTCAAGGTGATCATGGCGGCGGCCTCCGGGTCGGCCGGCGGCGACCTGACCGCAGCCCTCGGCGGCATCTCCACGGCGGTCGCCGCGCTCACCGCCGCCGTCCCCGCCGACGGCCTGTCGGTGGTGCCCGACACCATCTCCGCAGACACTCCGCAGGGGGACGAGGAACGATGACCACCGACATCTGGTCCTGGGTGCACGACACCCACCGCCAACTCGTCGAGTCCGGCCAGCACCGGCTGGCCGACGCGCTCGCCGAGATCGCCGGCCACGCCGTCGAGGGCCGCAACGAGCAGCTCGACGCCATGTACCCCGAGGCGCTGGCCTCCGCCCGCGCCCTCGGCCTGCCCTGGGTCGAGGTCTTCCTGCGGCACTGGCGGCTGCAGAACCTGCTGAACAAGCGCAACCAGGGCGAGGCCGCGATGTCCGAGGCGGTGTCGCTGCTGGAGTTCGCACACCGCGAGGAGACCGCCTCCTGCCCCCAATCGGTGTGCGCCGTCCAGGACTTCACCATCTGCCACGCCAACATCGACGGCCCCGGCTACGTCCCCGAGCGGCTCGCCGTGCTGGAGGAGACCCTGGAACGGGTCGAACCGGCCAGGGCCTGCTTCGACTGCCTGTCCCGGGAGTACGCCGACACCCTGGAGGACGACGGCCGCCCCGCCGACGCGCTGACCCACCTCGACCGCGCGCAGACCCGGATCCGGGCGGCCGGCGAACAGGTCTCGCTGGCCTTCGTGCACAGCCGCACCTCCGCCCTGCACCGGCTCGGCCGGCACCAGGAGGCCCTGGACGCCTACGACACCGCCGAGCGCGCCCACGTCGCCGCCGGGCACCGCCTCGACGACGACGACCGCCGCAAGCTCCGGGTCGGCCGCGCCCTCCAGCACGCCGCCCTCGGCCGCGCCGCGACCGCCCTCGAACTGCTGCCCGCCGCCGAAGAGGCCGACCGCTACCCCGACATCCGCCACCGCTGGACCGCCGCCGTCGAACTGCTGGTCGCCGCAGGGGAGTTCCCCAACGACGCCGCGCTCGGCGCCCGGCTCGCCGAGTGGGCCGGCGAACTCGACGCCGCCGGCTCGCACCGCCCCTGCCTCACCACCGTGCTGTCCGCCGGCCGGCTCGCCCTCGCCCGCGGCGCCCGCGAGGTCGCCCGCACCCTGGCCCGCACCGGCGCGCGCAAGCTCGGCCAACTGCGCCGCACCGACGGCGTCGCCGAACAGGTCGCCGACCTGCTGGCCGCCGCCGAAGCCCTGCCGCACCCCGAACTTCCCGTCCCCGTGGGCGAGTTGCCGCAGTGGCTGGCCGAGAACCGCCCCGAGCCGGAGACCGGCGCCGACCTGCTGGCCGCCGCCCTCGCCATCGCCGAGGCGCCCGACACCGTCCTGGTGCTCAACCTGGCCGGCGCGCTCGGCGCCCTCGGCCACACCCGCGCCGTCACCGAACTGCTCTGGGCCCAACTCGAACTCGACCCCGGCAGCGACTACCTCACCGGCATGCTCGGCCAGCTGCTGATCGACGCCCAGGACGGCGACGGCATCGACCGGCTCGCCGACCGGCTCTCCGCCGACCCCGGCGACGCGCACTGGCTGCGCGCCCGCTGGGCCGCCGCCCAGGGCCGCTGGGCCGAGGTCGGCGAACAGTGCGCCGCCGTCCTCGCCCACGAGCCGGACGCCCTCAACACCCGCCGCCTCGCCGCCACCGCCGCCACCCGCCGCGGCGACCACGCCGAGGCCCAGCGGCTCTACCAGGAACTCCTGGAACACGCCCTCGACCCCGCCGAGGCCGGCGAGGACGAGCAGCACCGCACCGTCCAGCCCCCCGACCTGTGGCACCTGATCACCGCCGCCACCGCCAACCGCGACTGGGCGGCCGTTCGCGCCGCCGGAGCCCGCCTCGACATCGAGTTCGACGCCGACAGCGGCCCGGTCGACGAGGAGTGGCAGCTGATCGAGATCCGCGCCCCCCGCCACAACGGCACCACCGTCGACCTGCCCGCGCTGCGCACCGGCCCGGCCACCGCCCGGGTGCTGCCGGTGCTCGGCGACGACCACGACCTCAACCACGGCGACGTCGTGGTGTTCTCGCCCGCCGTGCTCAACGACCGCCCCGAGCCCGGCCAGGAGGACGACTGGCACCCGGTCTTCGAACACCTCGCCCTGCTCGACCCGGCCGGCTTCACCACCTACTGGATCGACGGCTGCTGCCCCGACGACGACACCTGGTACACCCTGCGCGGCGCCCTCCAGGAAGCCGGGTACGCGGTGTGGGCCTACAGCGGCGACCAGTACCGGGTCACCGACCCGCACCACGAGGACGAGACCCTGCCCGGCGTCTACGCCGCGCTCGGCGTCCCGCCGACCGCCTCCGCCAAGGAGGCCGACACCCTCCTCACCGACCTCACCGCCCACTGGCCCCACCCCCTCGCCTGGCCCGCCCTCGCCGACGCCGCCGGCGTCGACCCGGACCGACACCGGAAGATCGTCGAGGACTACGGCCTGTAGCCCGCACCACCGCCGCCCTTGGTTCGGAACTCCCGGACCACGGGCGGGCACAGCCCTGCTCCCGGAACGCGTCGGCCTGTCGGTCGGGAGGGACAGGTACGGTGGGAATCTCAGGCGTCTGGACGGACACCACACGCGAGCGAGGGAGCCGGGCATGAGTGCACAGCCGATCGCGTACGGCGACGTGGACCACGAGGCGGCGCTGAAGTACGCGGTGCAGCTCATCGACGACCGGTGGGCCCAGGTCATCGAGGGGCGGATCGTTCTGATGTCACCGATGTGGGACCACGAACGGCTCGTCGCCCGGATCCGCCGACAGCTCGACGCCCGGGTCGACGAGCTCGGCTGCGTGAGCGGATCCGGCAACCTCGACCTGCCAGGGTCCCCGAACTGGTACCTGGCCGACATCGCCGTCGTCCCGGACGACCTCGCCGCCGGAGCCGGCGCGCTCACTCCCGACCAGACCCTGCTGGTTGTCGAGGTCACCTCCGAGTCCAATGGCGACACCGACCGCGTCACCAAGCGCAAGCGCTATGCCCAGTACGGCGCGCCGCTGTACCTGCTCGCCGACCGGCAGAGCCGCGAGTGCACCCTGTTCTCCGAGCCCCACGACCTGGGCTACGCAGTGGTGGACGGTCCGCACCCGTTCGGTGTGGCGATCAGGCTGCCGGAGCCGTTCGGGCTGGTGCTGGACACCTCGAGGTTCTGAGGTCGTTCCAGCTCGGCCCGACGGGAGTGGGCACCCCTTGTTCGCACCGGCGGGGTCGATCGGGCAAGGTGGAGCCAGTAGGCAGCCCGACCGGGCGGCTGCCGGGGTGGCGGAGGAAAGCACCGTGTCCGAACGCAAGCCGGAGGGCGCACCTGCGCAGGAGGCGCCGCCCACCGAAGGGCTGCTCGGTCCGGACGCCCCGCCCATCGAACGGACCGTCAGCGTCCCGCACGCACCCGAGCCCGCGCAGACCGAGGGGCTGCTCGGGCACACGGCCGCCCAGGAGGCCGCCGAGGCCGTCCGCGTCCGCAACCCGCTCGCCCAGGACACCCTCACCCCCGAGGAGTGGAACGCCGCCGGCTACACCCCCGCGTACGGCCTGGACCTGACCGAACTGCACAAGGGCGCCCCCGGCGACGCCCCCTGGCCGGACCGGATGCGCACCCTGCTGCGCACGCCGATGGCCGAGCGCCCCGCCTTCGAACGCACCCCGCGCGAACTGCACCCGGCCGCCGGCGCGCAGACCCAGCGCAACGTGCCCCGCATCCTCGACCTGTCGTTGCGCATCGGCGAACTGCTGCTGGCCAGCGGCGAGGCCGCCGAGGACGTGGAGGCCGCGATGCTGGGCATCGCCCACGCCTACCGCCTCGACCACTGCGAACCGCAGGTCACCTTCACCCTGATCTCGATCTCCCACCAGCCCTCGCTGATCGACCCGCCGGTCACCGCGGACCGGGTGGTGCGCCGCCGTACCTCCGACTACACGCGGCTGGCCGCCGTGTACGAGCTGGTCGCCGACATCACCGCGGAGAAGGTGACCGTCAACGACGCCTACCGGCGGCTCGCCGAGATCCGCCGCAACCGGCACCCGTACCCGGCCTGGCTGCTGTCGATGGCCACCGGGCTGCTGGCCGGCGCGGCGTCGTTCCTGGTCGGCGGGAGGGTCGACAGCAAGGCCTGGCTGGTGTTCGGCGCCGCGTTCGCCGCCGCCGTGGTCGGCGACCGGCTGGCCTCGTTCATCGCCCGCCGCGGGCTGCCCGAGTTCTACCAGTTCGTGATCGCCGCGATGCCCGCCGCGCTCTGCGGCATCCTGCTCTCCTTCAACGAGCTGCACCTGCGCGGCTCCGTGGTGATCACCGGTGGGCTGTTCGCGCTGCTGCCCGGACGCGCCATGGTCGCCGCCGTGCAGGACGGCCTGACCGGCTTCTACATCACCGCCGCCGCCCGGTTGCTGGAGGTGATGTACCTGGTCGCGGGCATCGTCATCGGCGTGATGCTGGTGCTGTACATCGGCGTCAACTACAACGCCAAGCTGCGGCCCGACGAGTCGATCGGCGGCACCACCTCGCCGCCGGTCCAGCTGCTCGCCGCGATGGTGCTGGCGCTGGCCTTCGCGATGCTGCTGCAGACCGACCGGCGCTCGCTGCCGATGGTGGTGCTGAACGCCGGCATCGGCTGGTCCACGTACGGCGTGCTGGTCTACAACGCCGGGATCTCGGCGATCGTCGCCACCGGCCTGGCCGCCGGCCTGGTCGGCCTGTTCGGCCAGTTGCTGGCCCGCTTCCAGGCGTCCTCCGCGCTGCCGTACGTGACCGCCGCGATGGGCCCGCTGATGCCCGGTTCGGCGCTGTACCTGGGCATGCTGGCGTTCGCCCAGGGCCACCCCTCCAGCGGACTGGTCTCCGCCAGCCGGGCCGTCGCGCTGGCGCTGGCGCTGGCCATCGGCGTCAACCTCGGCGGCGAGGTGGCCCGGCTGTTCCTGAAGAACCCCGGCGCCAGCGACCGCGACGCCCCGCACCTGCTGATCCCGCGCCGGGCCGCGAAACGCACCCGAGGCTTCTGACCCGGCGGCCCCGCGGACGAACCGAACCCGAGATCGAAGGCACCACCCGATGCTCAGCGCACTGCTCGACGGCTACCGCCACCACATCGTGGACGCCCACAAGCAGCCCCTGTTCCTGCTGCTGGTCGGGTTCATCTCGTCCTTCGTGTTCATCCGCTTCAGCACCCGGATGATCCGCGCCGAGGTCCGCTGGTGGCCCGGCAACATCACCCCCGGCGGGCTGCACATCCACCACATGGTGTTCGGCCTGGGCTTCCTGCTGCTCGGCGGCATCGGCGTCTTCGCCACCAACGGCGGCCACCCCTGGATCGACTGGTTCGGCCTGTCCTTCGGCATCGGCTGCGGCCTGGTGCTGGACGAGTTCGCGCTGATCCTCCACCTGGACGACGTCTACTGGAGCGAACAGGGCCGCAAGTCGGTGGACGCGGTGATCCTCGGCATCCTGCTCACCGCACTGCTGCTCACCGGGTACGTGCCGCTCGGCCTGGTGCCCAACCAGAGCACCCGCTGGGGCGTGGTCGCGGTGATCGCCGGAAACGCGCTGGTCAGCCTGATCGCGCTGCTCAAGGGCAAGGTGTGGACGGGACTGCTCGGCATCATGGTGCCCGGCCTGTCCTGGATCGGCGCGATCCGGCTGGCCCGCCCGTCCAGCCCCTGGGCGCGCTGGCGGTACGCCGACCGGCCCCGCCGGATGGCCCGCGCCGCCCGGCGCGAACGGCGGCTGCACGCCCGGACGGACCGGGCGCGCACCTGGCTGTTCGACCTGATCGCCGGGGCGCCCGACAAGGTGCCGGCCGGCCACCCCAAGGCGCACGCGGTGGCCGAGCGGATGGCCGCCCGGGCGCTGGCCCACCGCCCCACCGCACTGCCGCCCGGCGGCCGGCGGGCCGCCGCGCCCGCCACCGACCCGGCCCGGCGGGCCCGCGCCCAGCGCCGCCGCCGCACCGTCCGGGCCGGGCGGCCACGCACCACCGCGACCGGCAAGCCGCCGCAGCGGGCGCGCTGACACGGCGGCGGGACGCGGGCCGGGCGGGCCGTCGACGGGCGGTGCGGCCGGGCGGGCCTTCGGCGGGCGGTGCGGCCGGGCGGTCGGTGGTGCGGCCGGGCGGGCGGTGCCGCCGGACGGTCGGCGCGCTGATGCGGCGTCGGATGGCGGAGCGGGCAGCATACGGCCGGTAGGGTTCGTGGCCGACCCACCTGCTTCGGGCGGCCCCGTCTTCCGACAATCGGACATCTCACTCGGGTGGCTGCACGGCGATGGCGCTGACACCGCGTCAGGTCTGAGAATCTGACGACGCGTGACCGAATTGTCACGTGATGGGACAGTCGGTCGATTCCTCCGGTCGATTGTCAGACCGTGCCGAGGAAGGACCGTCATGCCGCGCAGACTCCTCCCCGCCCTCCTCCTCGCCTCCGCCGCCCTGCTCACCCTGCTGCCCGCCGCGAGCGCCCCCGCCGCCGTCCCCGCCGTCCGGCTCGCCGACGACCCGGACGACGAGGCGTACCCGTCCGCCGAGGAGGTCGCCAGGGCCAAGGCCGACGCCGACGCCAAGGCCGCCGACGCCACCGCCCTGGAGGCCAAGCTCGCCGCCGCCCGCACCGACCTCGACCGGGCCGGGCAGGTCGCCGAGCAGGCCGTCGAGGTGTACAACGGCGCCCTCGCCCGGCTGGCCAAGGCCCAGCAGGCGGCGAAGGCCGCCGCCGGCCGCTCCGTCGCCGCCGAGGCCGCCCGCGTCCGGGCCGCCGACCGGGCCGCCGGGCTGGTCGCCGAGATGTACCGGCAGGGCGCCTCCCCGCAACTCGCCGCACTGGACGCCCTGTTGGGCTCCCGTGGCCCCGCCGAGCTGTCCGCGCAGGCCACCGCCGTCGGCATCGCCGGCGCCCAGACCCGGCAGATCCTCGACGACGCCACCGGCACGGCGAAGGCCGCCGCCCGCGCCGCCGCCGAGGCCCGCGCCGCCGAGGCGACCGCCCGGACTGCCGCCGACACCGTCCGCACCGCCAAGGACGCCGCCCAGCGGCGGCTCGCCGACCAGGAACGCCAGGTCGCCGAGATCGGCAGACGCCAGGAGGCCCTGCTCGCCGAACTCGCCGCGGCCCGCGACACCAGCGTCGACCTCGAACGCCAACGCCAGGAGGCGCTGGACGAGATCGCCCGCCGCGAGGCCGAGGAGGCCGCCCGCCGCGCCGAGGCCGAACGCGCCGCCGCCGCGGCCCACCTGCACCCCGTCCCCGACCGCGAACAGCCCTGGTCCGCCGAGGGCGCGGCGTCCGCCATCGAGTTCGCCCGCTCGGTCATCGGCCTGCCCTACATCTGGGGCGGCGAAGGCCCGCAGGGCTACGACTGCTCCGGCCTGACGATGATGGCCTGGCGCAAGGGCGGCAAGAACCTCACCCACTTCGCCGCCGACCAGTACGCCGAATCCACTCCCGTCAGCCACGACCACCTCCGGCCCGGAGACCTGGTCTTCTGGACCAAGACCGGCCGCGCCGCCGACATCTACCACGTCGCCATCTACATCGGCGACGACCAGATGATCGAGGCCCCCCGCCCCGGCACCGACATCAAACAGGCCAGCCTCTGGATCATGGGCCGCCCCGACTTCTACGCCCGCCCCTGACCGGATCGGCAGAAGTCCGCCCGGACTCCGTGCGGGTGCCGCACACTGAAGCCGGTGGTTCACGAACCGACCGCTTCACGGCGCCGCAGCGAACACGGAGATCCGGTGACCCTCGACATACAGCCGCTCGACCCGGACCACGCCTCCGAGCGGCAGTTGGCCGACTACCACGCGATGCGGGCGGCGGCCGTGGCGGTGGACTTCCCCGAGGACCCGCCGCTGACCTACGCGTCGGCGATCGGCCGCCTGCGCACCCCGCCGGTCGAGGACGGGCCCTGCCGCTTCTGGATCGGCGCCCTGGACGGACGCCTGGCCGGTTCGGTCCGGGTGGCGCTGCCCGAGGACTCCAACAGCGGGATCGCCCAGGTCGAGGTCCACGTGCACCCGGAACTGCGGCGTCGCGGCGTCGGAACCGCGCTGCTGCGGGCCGCGATGCCCGCCGTGCTGGCGGCCGGGCGCGACATCGTCATCGGCCAGCCGATGAAGCCGGACTCCGCGGGCGCCGGGTGGGCGGCGGGCCTCGGGTTCGAGGTGACGCACAGCATGGTGATGCAGGTCCTGCTGTTCGCGGAGACTCCCGCCCGGCTGTGGGAGGTGCCCGTCCCGGCCGGCTACCGGCTGGAGCAGTGGACGGGGGCGACGCCCGAGCGGCTCGTCGAGTCCTTCGCCGCGGCCCGGCAGGCCATCGAGGACGCCCCGTCGGGCCGGACCGCCTACCGGCCGACCCGGTGGACCCCGGAGCGGATCCGCGAGGCCGACCGCGAGCTGGCGGAGGCCGGCGCGGAGCAGCGGGTCGTCGTCGCCGTCGAGGCCGCAACGGGGCAGGTCGTCGGCGTCCACGTCGTGCACAACTACCCGCACCGCCGGGAGATCGGCTACATCCACGACACCTCCGTACCGGCCGCGCACCGCGGGCACGGGCTCGGCCTGGCGATGAAGGCCGCCATGTCGCGCCGGATCGCCGACGAGCGGCCGGACATGGAGCGCATCTGCACCACCACGGCCACCGTCAACACCCACATGATCGGCATCAACCACGCGCTCGGCTACGAGACGGCCCGGACCATGGACTGGGTCGAGACCGCGACGGCGGGCCTCGCCGGGAGGCTGGCGGAGCAGAATCGGTGAGCGGCGGCCCGCCGGTCCGCCCGGAGCCAATTGACCGGCGCGTACTGCTTCTTGAGCGCGTTGCCGGCGCGGGCCGGGCCGGCCGGGGCGGTCCCCACCGCGGCGGGGAGGGCGGTCAGGTCGGCGGGGAGGGCGGTCAGGTCGGCGGTGGCGAACCGGGCGCGTTCATGGCGGGCGTGGTTCCCATTGCCGAGGACGGCTTCTGACGTGGCGTCGGAGGGCGGCGGGCGGAGGGAAATTCGGGTGACGGGTACCGGGGCCGGACGTACCGTGGCCGGATGGGCAACGACACGCAGCAACCCGCTGACCAGGGCATTGAGATCCGGCCGATCACCCGTGACGAACTCACCGTGTGGGACAGGGCGATCGCCCGGGGCTTCCTGCGGCCGCACGTCGCGGTCGCCAAGGAGTGGCGCGAGATCATCTTCGAACCGGGGCGGATGCAGGCGGCGTTCGACCACTCCGGCCCGACGCCGGAGGGGCCGCGCTGCGTGGCCACCTTCCTCAGCTACGACACCGAGCTGACCGTCCCCGGCGGCGCCCGGCTGGCGGTGGACGCGGTCACCGGCGTCACCGTCAACTCCACGCACCGCCGGCGCGGCCTGCTCAGCCGCATGATGCGCAACGACCTGGAGGCCGCCCGGGAGCGCGGCCTGCCCGCCGCGATCCTGATCGCCGCCGAGTACAACATCTACGGCCGCTTCGGCTTCGGCCCCGCCACCCGCGGCGGCGGCTGGCGGGTGGACGTGCTGCGCAGCGGCGGCCTGCGGGCCGGACTGCCCGTCCACGAGGGGCACCGGATCGACTTCGTCACCCTGGAGGAGGTCCGCACGTACGGCCCCGAGCTGCATGAACGCTGGCAGGGCACGCAGCCCGGCGCGATCGGCCGCCCGGCGCGCTGGTGGCAGCTGCGCACCGGCGAGATCGACCTGCCCGGCTTCGACTGGAAGGAAGGATTCACCGCCCTCCACCGCACCGCCGACGGCACCGTCACCGGCCTGATCAACTACACCGTCGACGAGAAGTTCGACGGTGCCTACCCGGACTGTCCGCTGAACGTCCGGGACTTCCTCGCGCTCGACCAGCAGACCGCCAACGCGCTGTGGAAGCTCGCGTTCTCCGTCGACTGGGTGCGTCACGTGGTCGTCCCCGCCACGCGGCCCGACGACCCGCTGCCGCTGCTGCTGAACGACCCGCGCGGCGCCCGCCCGCACGAGGAAGACTCCGACTTCACCTGGCTGCGCCTGCTCGACCTGCCCGCCGCGTTCGCCGCCCGCAGCTACCGGGCCGCCGGCCGCCTGGTGCTGGACGTCACCGACCCGTATGGCTGGACGACCGGCCGCTGGGCGCTGGAGACCGCCACCGACGGCACCGGCCGACTTGTGCCGACCGAGGACGCGGCCGACCTGGCACTCGGCGTCGGTGCGCTCGGCACCCTCTACCTGGGCGCCGAGACCGCCACCCGGCTCGCCGACGCCGCGCTCCTCACCGAGCTCGCCCCGGGGGCCGCCGCCCGGGCGGACGCGCTGTTCCGCGCGGCCCGTGCCCCCTGGAACCCCGACAGCTTCTGACCGGCCCTATTCGGCGGGAGGCTGCTTGACGGCGGTCTTTCCGATGGTCGGCAGAATGAAATCCTGAATGAGCCCCTTGGCGTCCCGGACGATCGGCCGGAATATCCGGTAACGGGAGAGGTTGATCACCCGGGCCGCCATGGGGGTCGACCGGCGGACGAATTCCCGGGTGCGCTCGGTGTCCTCGGTGCGGTCGAAGACCCAGTAGAGGACGACGACCATCAGGTGCAGCCACAGGACGTCGGGCAGCAGCTCGACCAGCTCGGCGTCCAGCTTGGGGGCGAGTTCGGAACCCTGCAGGACCTCGCGGAACAGCTCGACCGCCGTGGCCCGGGCCGGGTGGGACTCGTTGGAGAACGGGCTGAGCGAGCTGGTCGGGTCGGCGGCAGTGCGGAAGAACTGCGCGGAGAACTCGTGGTACGGGGCCGCCGTGTCGAGCCAGGAATTCAGTGCGATTTCCAGCCGGGTGGCGAAATCGCGGGTATTTGCCATGCGCTTCCTGGCGTCCGCCGCATGGTCGTACGTCATTCGGTCGTAGAAACCCTGAATGAGAAATTCTTTTGCCGAGAAGTAGTAATACGCATTTCCGACCGAGACGCCCGCCTCGGCGGCGATCGCCCGCATCGTGGTCTTCTCGTAGCCGCGTTCCTGGAACATCCGCATCGCGGTCTCCAGGATCAGGGCCCGAGTGGCCTCGCTCTTGTCGGTCTTCGGTTGGGCCCGGCCGCCGGCAAGTTCGGCGGCGGGCACGCCGGTGCCCGGGTCGTTCCGGTCGCTCGCGCTCTCCACGCCGTCCGACCCTACCGGGCCCCCGTCGGGCCGTTCCCGGTCGTTTCCTGGCACCTTCGCCCCGCCTGCCATTCGCTTCGCCCCAGTAGTCAGCTGTGAAAAACGAGCCTAGCCCGGACCGGGACAACTCCGGACCGGGAGGGCGAAACGGTACCGGACGGGCGGCCCCGGTGCCCCCCAGCACCGGCGTGCCACCCCCCTGCCCCCCGACCTGCCGTCCACCGCCCCCCCCTGGCGGGCGGACGGACCCCTCCTCGGCCGGGAGTCCTGCGATTTCGAACGCGTTCAAAATCGCTCGTGGATGACTCTAGGGCACTTCTTGAACGTGTTCAACCCCCGGCGTGTGGAAAGCTGACGACATGCCCGCCACCCTGCGCGAAGGCGGCGCACCCGACGCCGCCGCCGTCGCCGCCCTGCTGACCGCCAGCCGCCGCAGCGCCTACGCCGGACTCGTCCCGGACGCGGCACTCGCCGCCGACAGCACGCAGACGATGCTCTGGGAACTGCGCCTCGCCGCGGACTACGGACCGCCCGCCGACACCCCCACCCTGCTGCTCGCCGAAGACCCGGACGGCACCCTCGCCGGCTTCGCCTACCTCGTCCCGGACAGCGGGGTCGTCCGCCTGGAACAACTCCACGTCCACCCCGACCGCACCGGCGCCGGCCTCGGCACCCGCCTGCTGCACGCCGCCCTCGCCCGCCACCCCGAACGGCCCGTCCGCCTCGACGTCCTGGCCGCCAACCACCGCGCGATCGCCTTCTACGAACGCCACGGCGGCCGCCGCACCGGCCACGGCACCGCCCACTTCCCGGACGGGACGGCGCTGGGGGAGTACGAGTACGGCTGGCGCTAGCCGCTGCGCGCGGCGGGCTCCACGGGGGGCGGGCGGGCCGCGTGGGGGTGCGTGGCGCTGTGCGCGGCCGGCCGTGCGGCATTGGATCGGGTGTGGGGCGAGGGCCGGGGGCCGCGTGCGGGTGGCGCTGCGCGCGGCCGGCTCCGCGCGGCGTTGGGTTGGGGGTGGGCGAGGGCCGGGGTGCGTTGGCGCTGTGCGCAGCTGGTTCCGTGCGGCATTGGATCGGGCGTGAGCGAGGGTTGGGCGGTGTGGGCCGGGGGCCGGGGTGCGTGGCGCTGCGCGCGGCGGGCTCCACGGGCCGGGAGCCGGGGGCGGGTGGCGCTGCGTGCGGCTGGTTTCGTGCGGCGTTGGATTGGGGGTGGGCGAGGGCCGGGTGGTGCGGGCGGGGGTCGGGGTTGGTGGCGCTGCGCGCGGTCGGCTTCGCACGGAAGCCGGCGGCGGATACCAGGGCGCGTCGGTCCGAGCCGGGGTTGGCGCAGGGCACGGCGGACGTCCGGCGCTGCGCGCCTGCCCACTGCGCGTCGCTCTGAAGCGGGCCGCAGGCTGTGTGCGTGGCCGGTGCTCGATCGGTCGGTCGTTCCGTCCGGGCCCAGGTTTGTGCGGGCAGCGGCGGGCGTTCGGCGTCGCTGCGCGCCTGCTCGCTGGGCCCTGACTCGAGGCGTGGTCGCTCGTTGTCCGCCAGCTCGCCGCTGCGCGGCTGGTTCGCTGCGCGTTCGCCGCTGCGCGGCTGGTTCGCTGCGCGTTCGCCGCTGCGCGGCTGGTTCGCTGCGCGTTCGCCGCTGCGCGGCTGGTTCGCTGCGCGTTCGCCGC
>NZ_JBHWID010000007.1:167538-234000 GCF_042732175.1 Kitasatospora sp. NPDC059795 | reverse complement strand
GCTGCGCGGCTGGTTCGCTGCGCGTTCGTCTGCTGTGGGCTTGCTTGAAGCGTGGCCGGTGTTCGACCGGTCGGTCGTTCCGTCCGGGTCCGGGCCCGGGTTTGCGTGGGCGGTGGCGGGCGATCGGCGGTGCTGTGCGCCTGCCCGCTGCGCCCTGACCTGAGGCGTGGTTGCTCGTTGTCCGCCAGCTCGCGTGCTTTGCTGCACGCTCGCCGTGAAACCAGGCTGCCTGCTGCGGGCTCGCTTGAAGCGTGGCCGATCGTTGCCCGCCAGCCCGCCAGCCCGCCAGCCCGCCAGCCCGCCAGCCCGCCAGCCCGCCAGCCCGCCAGCCCGCCAGCCCGCCAGCCCGCCAGCCCGCCCGGCTGCTTCGCCCCGAGGCGTGGCCGCGCTGCTGTGTGCGTGGCGGCGGGGGCTTGGGCGTCAGCGGGTGCGGGTGCGGGTGCGGGTGTGGGTGCGGGTGCGGAGGGCGGCGGGGAGGGTGGTGAGTAGGGCGAGGGTGGCGGCGGTGGCGGGGAGGACGTAGCCGGTGCCGGGGGTGGTGTGTTGGACGAGGGTGCCGCCGAGGGTCGCGCCGGTGGAGATGCCGACCAGGATCGCGGAGACGGCCAGTGCCATGGCCTCGTTCATGCGGTGCGCGGGGAGGAGCTCCTGCACCAGCGTCATGCCGCTGATCATGGTCGGTGCGGTGCCCGAGCCGGCGGCCAGCAGTGCCGCGCCGAGCACCACCACGCCTGCGCCGGCCCGGCCGGCGGCGAGCGGGAGGAGCATCAGCAGGGTCATCGCGCCCGCGCCGAACGCGAGTCGGACCGCGGCCGGGCGGC
Organism: Kitasatospora sp. NPDC059795; assembly: GCF_042732175.1. Taxonomy (NCBI): domain Bacteria; kingdom Bacillati; phylum Actinomycetota; class Actinomycetes; order Kitasatosporales; family Streptomycetaceae; genus Kitasatospora; species Kitasatospora sp. NPDC059795. The sequence goes on along the minus strand of NZ_JBHWID010000007.1, from coordinate 233,179 downwards.
GTGGCCGGATCGCGCCGAACGCCAGACCCGAGGCGCAGGACCCGGCCGCGACCAGCGCCAGCAGCACGCCGCCCGCGGCCTGTCGGCCGAGTGCGTCGGTGTAGGCGAGGGTGGTGACCTCCTGCGAGCCGAACAGCACGCCGGCCGCGAGGAATGCGGCGAGCAGTGCCGGGAAGCCCCGGGTGGCGATCAACCACCGTCCGGTGGAAGCGAGTTGGGCGGGTTCGGGGAGTGGGGGCTCGGTGCCGCGCTGGGCGGCGAACAGCAGGGTGCCGACGGTGCCCAGGGTCCAGGCGGCGAGCAGTCCGGCCTCGGGGGCGAGCGTCGTGCAGAGGACCATGCCGAGGACCGGTCCGGCCATGAAGCACAGCTCGTCCAGGGACTGTTCGAGCGCGTTCGCCCGGTGCAGCGCGGCGGTGTCGTTCCGGTGCAGGTGTGCCCAGCGGGCTTGGGCCATGCCGCCCAGGTTGGGGCTGGTGCCGGACAGCGCCCAGCACAGGAACAGCGTCCAGTCGGGCGCGCCGGAGCGGACGCACATCAGCAGCGCACCCGTCGGCAGCGCGGTCGCGAGAACGGCGGGAACGGCGACCCTGGCCTGCCCGAGCCGGTCGACCAGTCGCCCGAGCAGCGGCATCAGCGCCGCCCCGGCGAGTACTCCGACCGCCGAGACCGCGCCGGCCAGTGCGTACGAGCCGCGGCGGTCGGCGATCAGCACCACGATCGAGACGCCGTACATCGCCAGGGCTAGCCGCCCGAGCAGTCCGGCCAGGGTGAACGTGAGGGCGCCCGGCGCGGCGAACACCGGGCGGTAGCGGGCGAACGGCATGGACAACGCACAACTCCGGCAGGAGAGGGAGGAGGGGGACGGTTCCCCACCCTCGGGCCGGGGACGGTGCGTGGTCCAACACTTATTCCGCCCGATTGACCGGATCCTGTTGTTAATCTCCGGCCGTGCCCCACGACGTCCACCCCCGCCTGCTGCGCAGCTTCGCCGCCGTCGCCGAGACCCTTCACTTCGGCCGCGCCGCCGAACGCCTGCACCTGGCCCAGCAGGCCGTCAGTCGGGACGTCCGGGCGCTGGAGCGGGAACTCGGCTGTGCGCTGTTCCAACGTTCCACCCGCAGCGTCGAGTTGACCGAAACGGGCGCGGCGCTGCTGCCGAAGGCCCGCCACCTGCTGGAGATCCAACGCGAGATCACCGCGCTCGGCGGGACCCGGGTGCTGCTGGTGGACGTCAACAGTCCGGGCGGCGACCGCGAACTGACCGCCGAACGGGTGCTCGCCGCCGCCCGCCGTCGCCTTCCGGACGCCGAGCTGCTGGCCCGCTACCTGGGTGGACTCACTGCTGCCGCAAGGGAGTTGGCGACGCACCGGCTGGACGTCTCGTTCGGGCGGTACGCGGGGCTGCCGAGCGCCGTGCGGGCCCGGCTGGTGCACACGCCGGTGCGGCTGGAGCGGATGGCGGTGTTCCTGCCGTTCGGGCACCCGCTGGCGGCGCTGCCGGCCGTGCCGCTGGCCGCGTTGGACGGGCATCCGGTGGACGTGTTCGCGGGGCAGCCCGACACCGCCGAGTGGACCGACCTCGGTCTGCGGCTGCTCGCCGAACACGGCCTGGCCGCCGCGCCCGGCCGCACCCCGCCGGTCGGCGCCGCCGAGTTCGCCCGCTATCTGACCCGGCACGGCAGCCCGATCCTCACCACCACGGACGGGCCGGACATCCCGGGCGGGATCGCCCGGCCGCTGGTCGACCCGGTGCCGCTCAGCCTGGTCGGCCTGGTGCACCGGCCCGAGCTGCGTCACCCCGCGCTGGCCGCGCTGCGCGAGGCGTCGGCCGAACTCGCCGCCGAGGACCGCTGGTTGACGCGTCCGCCGGGGAGCTGGCTGCCGGCCGAGGACGCCGCACTGTTGACCTGAGAAACGGCGGCGCCCCCGCCGAGGGGGACGCCGGGGGCGGTACCGGGGGCCGCGGGGCGGCCGGGGCAGGCGGTCTCAGGAGGCTCGCACGGCGGAGATGTCGAGGGCCAGCTTGACCTTCTCGCCGATCAGCACGCCGCCGGTCTCCAGCGCGGCGTTGTAGGTCAGGCCCCAGGAGGTGCGGTCGACGGTGGCGCCGCCCTCGAAGCCGACCCGGTTCGCGCCGTACACGTCGGTGGCCGCGCCGGTGAACTCCAGGTCGAGGACGACCGGGCGGGTGGTGGCCTTGATGGTCAGGTCGCCGTGCAGACGGTAGGTGTCGCCGTTGATCTGCTCGGCGGAGGTCGACTTGAAGGTGATCTCCGGGAAGGTCTCGGCCTCGAAGAAGTCGCCGGTGCGCAGGTGCTCGTCGCGCTGGGCCTGGTTGGTGTGGATCGAGGCGACCTTGATGACCAGCTCGGCGGTGGAGGCGGCCGGGTTGGCGCCGTCCAGGTGCAGCTTGCCCTCGTACTCGGTGAACTCGCCGCGGACGTTGGTGACCATCGCGTGGCGGACCGCGAAGCCGATCTTCGAGTGCGTGGCGTCGATGGTGTAGTCGCCGGTCAGGTGGGCGAGGTCCGGGCCCTGGACGGCGGCGGCCGGGGCGACGGTGGCGGTGGTGTTCTTGCTGCGGTTGAAGATGCCCATGGCTTCTCTCCTTGTGAGGGTCGAAGCCGTGTTGTTGAGGCTTCAACTTGTTCGTGGCTTCACCGTACATCGGTCTGGTTCAACTTTCAACCATGATGTTGAAAGTTGTCCAAAGTCTGGGTCGGTCGGTTGTCCCCAGCCTGTGGACGGCCCGTGCGGCGGCCGGAAAACCGGGTGCGCCGGGCCGATCCGGCGGTTCACACTGACCGCCGAACCCCCAACCGCTTCCCGAGGAGACTCGTGCAGTCAGCCGTCACCGTGTCGCCGTCCCAGGTCCCCGAGCTGCTGCTCGGACTCGCCACCGTGCGGCCGGTGTTCCTGTGGGGAGCGCCCGGCATCGGCAAGTCCTCGCTGGTCAACCAGTTCGCCGACTCGCTCGGCCTGGAATGCGTCTCGCTGCTCGGCACCCAGCTCGCCCCCGAGGACCTGATCGGCGTCCCGCAGATCACCCCCGAGGGCCGCTCCCGGTTCTGCCCGCCCGAGACCATCGCCCGCGACCAGCCCTACTGCCTGTTCCTGGACGAGCTCAACGCCGCCACCCCGGACGTCCAGAAGGCCTTCTACTCGCTGATCCTGGACCGCCGCATCGGCAACTACGAGCTCCCGGCCGGCTCCATCGTGATCGGCGCCGGAAACCGCGCCACCGACGGCGCACTCGCCCGCCCGATGCCGTCCGCGCTGCTCAACCGCCTGGTCCACGTCCACCTGCGGGCCAGCGCCGACGACTGGCTCGGCTGGGCCGCCGGGCACGGCGTCCACCCGTGGATCACCGACCACCTCACCGACCGGCCCGACCACCTGTGGTCCGCCCCGCCCAAGACCGAGGAACCGTTCTCCACCCCGCGCGCCTGGCACATGCTCTCCGACGCGCTGCACTCCTTCGGCACCGACCTCGACGAGGGCACCCTCAAGGTCCTCGCGCACGGCCTGCTCACCCCCGCGCACGCCGTCGCCTTCTGCGGCTACGTCAAGATCGTCCGCAACGCGTACGGGCTGGAGGCCATCCTCAAGGGCGACGCCTCCTGGCCGCACCGGGTCGAGGACCGCGACCTGCTCTACTACCTCGCCGACAGCTTCCGCGGCCGCCTCGTCAAGGAACTGCCCGCCCGCAAGGAACACGCCTCGCCGACCGTCCGGCAGCACGCCTACCGCTCCAAGTCGCTGCTGGTCCAACTCGCCGAGATCTCCGTCGAAGTCGCCCAGATCGTGATCGCCGACGGCCCCGACGGCAACCCCGTGCTGCCGGCCTGGTTCCTCATCGAAGCCGCCCGCGACCTGCCCCGACTCGTCGAGGCCCGCCGGTGAGCACCCGCCGCCGCCCCGCCGACACGCCCGAAAAGGACCCGGCCAAGGCCGCGTTCGCCGCCGGACTCGCCAAAGCCCTGGCCAACCCCGCACTCGCCGCCGTCCCCGCCGAACTGTGCACCATCGAGCAGGACCACTGCTCCCTGCACCCCACCACCGGCTGGGTGGTCGTCACCTCCAACGGCACCCTGCACGCCCACCGCACCCGCCGCGCCGAACCCGAGGAATGGGCCTGGGCCCTCGCCCACGCCCTGCTCCACCTCGGCTTCGGCCACCTCCCCGCCGCCAACGGCCCCCGCACCCAGCCCGACGCGGCCGACCTCGCCGCCCGCTGCACCGTCGTCAACCGCTTCCTCGCCACCTTCCACATCGGCCGCGCCCCCGACGACCTGCCCGTCGTCTGGCCCGGCGGCGACGAAGAGACCCTCGCCGCCCGCTGGCGCCGCGACGGCGTCCCCGCCGAATACCGCGCCTGCGGCACCGCCGGCGACGCACCCGACCAACTCCTGCACTCCTGGTGGGGCGCGGACGACCCCGAGGACTGGACCCTCGCCTTCGCCCACGCCCTCACCCGCACCGTCTCCGCCGCGATGGACCTGGCGGCCGGCCGCCGCGAACACCTCGACGGCCCCCGCCGCCCGCAACGCCCCTGGGAACGAGCACTCAGCTGGTTCGTCTCCCACTACCCCCTGCTCGGCGGCCTCGCCGCCGGCCTCACCCTGGTTGCCGACGCCGAACTCGCCCGCGCCCACGGGATCGCCATCGCCGCCGTCAACGCCGAAGCCGGCGAGATCTACCTCAACCCGCTGCGCCGCCACACCGACGAGGAATGGCGCTTCATCCTCGCCCACGAGATGCTGCACGCCGCCCTCCGCCACGGCGACCGCACCGGCGGACGCGACCCCTACCTCTTCAACGTCGCCGCCGACTACGTCATCAACGGCTGGCTGCTGGAGATGGGCGTCGGCGACATGCCCGAAGGACTGCTCCACGACCCCGCGCTGAAAGGCCTCTCCGCGGAAGAGGTCTACGACCGCCTCGTCCGCGACCAGCGCCGCCTGCGCCGCCTCGCCACCCTGCGCGGCAAGGGCCTCGGCGACATCCTCGGCGAACCGCTGCCCCGGGCCGGCAGCGGCAGCTACGTCGACCTCGACGAGTTCTACCGGCGCGGGCTCCTCCAGGGCTTCGACCTGCACACCCGCGAACGCGGCCTGCTGCCGGCCGGACTGGTCGAGGAGATCCGCGCGCTCGCCCACCCGCCACTGTCCTGGGACGCACGACTCGCCCGCTGGTTCGACGAGTTCGTGCCCCGGCCGGAACCCCTCCGCTCCTACGCGAGGCCCTCCCGGCGGCAGGCGGGCAGCCCCGACATCCCGCGCGCCGGCCGCTACTCTCCTCCGGAGGAGACCCCGCGCTGCACCTTCGGGGTCGTGCTCGACACCTCCGGATCGATGAGCCGGGTCCTGCTCGGCAAGGCCCTCGGCGCGATCGCCTCCTACGCCGCCGCCCGCGACGTCCCCGCCGCCCGCCTCGTCTGCTGCGACGCCGCCCCGCACGACGCGGGCTACCTGCCGGTGGCCGAACTCGCCTCCCGCGTCCGCATCCACGGCCGCGGCGGGACGGTGCTCCAACCCGGCATCGACCTGCTGACACGGGCACCGGACTTCCCGGCCACGGCGCCGGTGCTGATCATCACGGACGCCGAGTGCGACGTCCTGCGGGTGCCTCGCCGGGAACACGCGTACCTGGTCCCGCGGGGCGCGATGCTGCCGTTCACACCTCGGGGTCCGGTCTTCCACGTGGCGTAGGCAGGGCGTACAGCCAGGGGCGCGGGGAACTGCGCGAAGCGGAAGGATCCGACAGCAAGATCGCGACGCAGGACAATGACTTGCCCGTGATCGCGACCTTGCGGACGTGGCGGGCCGGGAGGTACCCCCACGCGCCCCCGATGGTGCTCGCAACACCTAGGGTGGAAGGCCCTGCCCGCTTCTCGTTGCCGGAGGCTTCTCTCCCCATGTACGTCCTGCATGCGCTGTGGCGGGCCGATGGCCGGCTCGGGGTGTGGGCGGAGGATGCGGGGGCGTTCACGGGTCGGGCCGTCCAGGGATCGCGGCATCCGTACGCCTGCTCGGCGGGCGAGGTGGCGGGGTTGCTCGCCGCTGTCGGCGCGGGCCCGGCGTGGCTCGCTTCGCGGGGGGCCGAGCGGTGGGTGAGTCTGCGGTTGCCGACGCTGGGCTCGCGGCCGACGCCGTCGCCGGACCTGCCGGTGGGGTCGACCGCGAAGGGGCTGGTGCTGCAGGCGTGGCGGGTGCCGGCGCTGGTGTTCGAGCGGGCGGAGGCGGCGCAGCTGCTGGGTGAGCTGTTCGATCCGTACTGGCCGGGGACGACCGTCGAGCTGCCCGGCGGCCGGACGGCGGAGCTGGCGTACGGGGCGTCGCTGCGGTGGCTGACGGCGGTGCACGACCTGGCGTGGCGGCTGGTCGGCCGGGGCCGGGTGCTGCCCGCGCTGGTGGAGGAGGCGGACGGGTGGGCGGCGCGCTGGCGGCCCGCGCTCGACGGCCCGGCGGGCCGGGAGGCCGCCGCTCTCGCGGCCGGGTGCCCGCCGATCGCCCGCGCCGAGGACGGCGCGGAACGCACCGGCAGCGCCCTGTTCGCCGCCGTCCTGGACGCGCTCACCGACCACGAGACCCGCACCGCGCTCGAAGCGCTGCCCACGGCCGCCGCGTCGCAGGACTGGCCGGCAGCCCTCCGCCGCGCCGACCCTCGCCTCCCTGCTGCGCCCGACCCCGACGTCGCGGACCGCCTCGCGGCGTGGAGCGCCGGGACGGAGCCCACCGGCGACGTGCGGCTCGCGTTCCGGTTGACGGAGCCGCTGGGCAGCGCGCCGGACGATCCCGATGCCGAAGTCCCGGACGAGAACTGGCGGTTGGACGTGCTGGCCGGGCCGGCGGACCGGCCCTCGCTGCTGCTGCCGGCGGCCGAACTCTGGTCCGACGGGCCGGGGTTCGCCGCGCTGGCGCGCAGTCTGGGCGATCCGGTGGAGGCGTACCTCGCCGAACTCGACCGGGCCGCCCGACTCTGCCCCGAGCTGCGGGCCGCCCTGCACCGCACCCGGCCCACCGGCGTCGAGCTGGACCGGGTCGGCGCGCTCGCGTTCCTGCGCGACACCGCCCCGCGGCTGACCGCCGCCGGGTACGGCGTCCTGCTGCCCGCCTGGTGGCGCCGCCGCCCCCGCCTCGGCCTGGCCGCCACCGCGCACAGCGGCCCCGCACCGGGATCGGTGAAGCGGTCCGCGCAGGCCGACCGGGACGCCGTGGTGGACTTCCGCTGGCAGCTCGCGATCGGCGAACAGCCGCTCACCCAACAGGAGTTGGACGAGCTCGCGGGTGCCCAGCAGGGCCTGGTCCGGCTCCGCGGCCAGTGGGTGGAGGTGGACGCGGCCCAACTCGCCGCCGCCCTGCGGTTCCTGGCAGCTCGAAGGGACGACCCGCAGCTGGACGCCGCGACGCTGCTGCGGCTCGCCCTGGACGACGGCGCGGTCGTCGACGGCCTGCCGGTCACCGTCGTACACGCCGACGGCCCGCTCGGCGACCTGCTCGCGGGCCGCCTCGGCCGCCTCCCCGGCGCCCACCGCACCCCACCCCCGCCGGGCTTCACCGGTTCCCTGCGCCCGTACCAGGAGCGGGGGTTGGCCTGGCTGGACGCCCTCGGCCGGCTCGGCCTCGGCGCGGTGCTGGCCGACGACATGGGCCTCGGCAAGACCGTGCAGACGCTCGCCCTGCTGGCCCTGGAGCACGCCCGCGGCGCCCGCGGCCCCGTCCTGCTGGTCTGCCCGACCTCGCTGGTCGGCAACTGGCAGCGCGAGGCGGCCCGGTTCGCCCCCGGCCTGCGCGTCCACCTCCACCACGGCCCCGAACGGGAGGATCCCGACCCGGCCGCCGACCTGGTGATCACCACCTACGGGGTGCTCCAGCGGGACGCTGCCGCACTGCGCGCGATCCGCTGGCGGCGAGTGGTCGCGGACGAGGCCCAGCACATCAAGAACCGCTCGGCCCGGCAGTCCCGGGCGATCCGCTCGCTGCGCTCCGGCCCCCGGATCGCGCTCACCGGCACGCCCGTGGAGAACCGCCTAGCCGAACTGCACGCCGTCCTCGACTTCGCCAACCCCGGCCTGTTCGGCACCGCCGAGTCGTTCAAGGAGCGCTACGCCGTCCCGGTCGAGCAGTCCGGCAACCGGGAGGTCGCCGCACGGCTCCAGCGCCTCACCGGCCCGTTCCTGCTGCGCCGCCTGAAGAGCGACCCCGAGATCGGCGAACAGCTGCCCGCCAAGCAGGAGTTCACCGTCCGCTGCAACCTGACACCCGAGCAGGCCGGGCTCTACCAGGCGGTGGTCGCCGAACTGCTGCGCCGCCTGAGCGGGGTGCGCGGCGTCGAGCGCAAGGGCGCGGTGCTGGCGGCCCTCGGCCGGCTCAAGCAGGTCTGCAACCACCCCGCCCAACTGCTGCACGACGGCTCGCCGTTGAGCGGCCGATCCGGCAAGGTCGAGCGGCTGGTCGCGCTGCTCCGGGAGGCCCTCGCGGAGGGCGACCGGACGCTGGTGTTCACCCAGTACGCCGAGTTCGGCGCGATGCTCCAGCCGCACCTGCGCCGCCGCCTCGGCACCCAGGTGCTGTACCTGCACGGCGGGCTGTCCGCGCCGCGCCGGCAGGAACTCGTCGACCGGTTCCAATCCCCGGACGGGCCAAGGGTGTTCCTGCTGTCGCTGAAGGCCGGCGGCACCGGACTCAACCTGACCGCCGCCAACCAGGTGATCCACCTCGACCGCTGGTGGAACCCCGCCGCCGAGGACCAGGCCACCGACCGCGCCCACCGGATCGGCCAGCACCGCGAGGTCCAGGTCCGCCGCCTGGTCTGCGTCGGCACCGTGGAGGAGCGGATCGCCGAACTCGTCCAGGCCAAACGCGAGTTGGCCGACATCGTGGTCGGTTCGGGCGAACAGTGGCTGACCGAACTGCCCGCCGAGCAGCTCCGCGAACTGCTCGCCCTGTCCGCCGACGCCGTGGGGGAGTGACACCATGACGACGCCCCGCCCCGCCGACTCCGACCGCCGGCTCGACCAGTGCCTGGACGCCTTCTGGCAGGGCGAGTTCACTCTCCGCCCGCCGGACGCGCCGCCGGAGCGCCCCGACCCGGCCCTCGACCACCTCGGCCCGAGCGGCCTCACTGTCCGCGGCCGCGACCTGGCCGAGATGCTGGCTGCCGACTACCGTCACCTGGTGGAGGGTAGTTGACGCCTTGGCACGGTAATTCACCGGGCAGAGAAGGGCAGTTGACTCCTCAGCCCAGGAACTCGTCTACCAGGCGGGTGAATTCGGCCGGCTCCTCGACCCACGGCCGGTGCCCGACGCCCGCCATCACCTCCAGCCGGGCCCGCGGATGGAGCGCGGAGGCCAGCCGGGCCGGGGCGGTGCCGATCATCCCGTCCAGCTCGCCCGCCACCACCAGGACGGGCGCCTCCACCGGGACGGCTTCGCCCGCGCTCGCGTAGAAGGCCTCCCGCATCCACGGCGCGCCCGGCACCAGTTCCGGATCGAAGCTCGCGGCGCGCGCCCGGTCGTCCCAACTGCCCCAGAAGAACGGGGTGATGCGCGCCAACAGCTCCGCCGGATCGCCCTCCCCGGCGGCCACCAGCTCCGCCGCCCGCGCCGCGTCCGGGTACCAGGACCGGTCGGCGCGGGAGGCGCGGATCACCGCGAGCTCCGCCTCGTCCGGCTCCCGGGTGCCCCGGCCGACCGGCGTGACCAGGACCAATGACCGTACCCGGTGCGGGAATTCGGCGGCGTAGCGCTGCGCGGTGAGGGCGCCGGCGGAGTGGCCGAGCAGGTCGAAGGCGTCCAGCCCGAGGTGCTCGCGCAGCGCCTCCAGGTCCTTCACCTGCGAGCCGAAGGCGCAACTCGTCCGGTCGGTTGGCTCGGCGGAGCGGCCGCTGCCGCGCGGGTCGAAGCGGATCAGCCGCCGGTGCGCGTCCAGGCCGCCCAGCGCGCCCAGGTAGCGGGCGTCCGCGCCCGGGCCGCCGGGGATCGCCACCAGCGGTGCGCCGTCGCCGAGTTGCTCGTAGTGCAGGGTGGTTCCGTCGTACCCGGAGAAGGTCGTCATGGGGCGATGCTGGCACGTCCCCGGACGGGAGCGCCGGGTATTTCACGGAGTGGTCAGCAGTCCGCCGTCGGTGAGCGCCCGGCGCAGCCCGGCGGCACCCCGGTGGTGGTGGCCGCGCATTCCGAGGGCCTCGGCGGCGGCCACGTTGCCGGCGCTGTCATCCACGAACAGGCAGTGCGAGGGAGGGACTTGGGCTCGTTCGACGGCCGCCAGGTAGACCCGGGCGTCGGGCTTGGCCGCGCCGAGGCGGGCGGTGTTGAGCACCGCGTCGACGGCGGTGTCCAGGCCGAGCGCCGCCAGGTCCGCCTCCAGCCGGGTGGTGCCGTTGGAGACCAGCAGCACCGGCACGCTCCGCCGGGCCTCGGCGAGCAGCGCCAGCACCTCCGGGTCCACCCACGACGGCTGCCGCCCCCAGGCGGCGGCCACCGCCCGGCCCCGCTCCGCCGAGCCGCACACCGCGGCCAGGTCGTCCGCGACTGCGGCCCGCCACTGCTCGTCGGTGACCAGCCCGGTGACGGCGGGCAGCAACCGCTCCGCCCGGAACGCCGCGCCCGCGACGGTGCCCGCCGGCAGGCCGTGCGCCGCGTCCACCTCCGCCAGGTCGCCCCAGATCCGCAGCACCCCGTCCAGGTCGCACAGCACCGCGCGAATCGGTCGGTCCGTCATCCCCGTCACCCCTCCCAGCCGGACGAACGGCTCATGATGCCGGGTCGAACCGCTTCCAGCGACCCTCGGAGACCACTTCCACGACGCCGTCGGCCACCTTGACGGCGGTCTGGTCGTCCGTCGCGTACGCCGGACCCGCGATGTCGGCCGCCCACCGTTCCGCGGCGGCCGTGGTGTTCTCCGGGCAGGCCGGGTGGTCCAGGTGCGGGAAGATCGAGAAGTCCACCACGCCCAGCGCGCTGTCGCCCCCGGCGGGCGGCCGCCAGCCCACGAAGTCCTCCCCGATACGGGGGGTCATCACCATGCTTCCGGCGCTGAGCCCCACGTAGACCAGGTCGGGCAGCGACGGCAGCAGCCCGGCCAGCCCGGACTCCCTCATCCAATGGGCCAGGTACAGCGCGTCACCGCCGTTGACCAGCAGGACGTCGGCCTCCCGGACCCAGGAGACCCAGCGCGCCCGGTCGATGCTGGGCAGCGCGGTGAGCTCCAGCAGGCCGACGGACTTCCACCCCAGGCCGGTCATCGGGTGGGCGGTCCGGCCGCTGACGAACCGCCACGGCCCGCCCGGGTCGGCGGTCGGCGCCCCGTACCCCGCGGTGGGGACGCAGAGGGCGTCGGACTCGGCGATCGGCTTGCCCAGCAGCTCGATCAGCGCGTTCCGGATGCTCGCGTTGGTGACGCCGGAGTCGGTGAGGAGAAGCTTCATCATGTCCTTCCCGCGTGCCTTCCAGGGGCGACCGGCCCTCCGGCACGCCGGTCCGCGCGCCGACGGCCGGCCGCCCCGCCACCATGGCACGAACGGGCGCACCGCCGCCGTCCCTTCGCCGAACACCGGCCCGCCCCGGCAACGGACGGCCCGCCCCGGTGGCAACCGCGCCGTCGGCGAGGCCGCGCCACCCGGATGCGTGCGCCCGCTAGCAACCTGCTTGCAATTGCAAGCAGGGCGGTGCAGACTGCGGGCATGGCGTCACTGAACGTGGGCTCGCTCGGCGAGTACATCCGGGAGCAACGGCGGAACGCGCAGTACTCGCTGCGGCAGCTGGCCGAGGTCGCCGGGGTGTCCAACCCGTACCTGAGCCAGATCGAGCGCGGGCTGCGCAAGCCCAGCGCGGAGATCCTTCAGCAGATCGCCAAGGCGTTGCGGATCTCGGCGGAGACGCTGTACGTACAGGCCGGGATTCTGGAGGAGCGGGACGAGCAGGGGCCGGGCCTGCGGGCCGCGATCCTCGCCGACCCGCAGATCAACGAGCGGCAGAAGCAGGTCCTGCTGGCGGTGTACGAGGCCTTCCTGAAGGAGAACCAGGCCGCCCGCCCGGCCGCCGCCGCCCACCCGACCGACCCCGCCCGCCCGACCGACCCCGCCTGACGCGGGCGCACCCCGACCGGAGGACCGACATGCCGATCAGCGACGAGCTCAAGAAGACCCTCACCGACCCCACCCCGCTGTACGCCCTGGCCGGCGCCGGCGACCTCGCCTACGAGAAGCTGCGCGAGGTCCCCGGCCAGCTGGAGGCGCTCGCCGCCGACCCCAAGGGCACCCAGGACAAGGCCGCCGCCGCCCTGCAGGACGCCGGCAGCAGGCTGGTCGAGGCCCAGGCCAAGGTCACCGGCGCGGTCACCGCGCTGCCCGCCGACGTCAAGGAACTCCAGGCCAAGGCCCAGGAGTTCGCGATGCAGCAGGTCGGCCGGGCGCTGGACTTCGCGGTCAAGGCCAAGGAGGTCTACGACGAACTGGCCGTCCGCGGCCGCACCGTGGTGGACGCCGCGAGCACCGCCCGTCCGGGCGCCGACCCGGCCGCCGAGGTCGAGGTCGAGGTCGGGGTCGAGGAGGTCGTGCTCGCCGAGGTCCTGGTGGACGAGCCCGCCGTCGAGGCGAAGCCGGCCGGTGCCAAGGCCGCGCCGAAGCCCGCCGCGCCGAAGTCCGCCGCGAAGAAGCCCGTCCGCGCGCACAAGGCCGCCGCTGCCGACGCCGCGGACTCCGAGTGACGGTCCTCCCGTGACGAGTGCGGGGAACGGCACACTGCCGAAGGCCGTTGAACCGGGCGCGGTCCGTGCCAGGATGGAGGAGAGAGTGAGGAGCACCAGGTGCCGTTCCTGTACATCGATCTCCTGAACCCGTTCTGGTGGCTGGCCACGGCGATCATCGGCTACAAGGCGTTCGCGTTCGTGGACGCGGCGATCCGGCGCGAGGACGCGTACCGGGCCGCCGACAAGAAGACCAAGGGGTTCTGGCTGGTCGTGCTCGGCCTCTCGCTGGGCGCGGACCTGCTGTTCGGCGCCAACCCGCTCACCGGCCTGCTGGTGCTGGTCGGCCTGGTCGCCTCGATCGTCTACGTGGTGGACGTCCGCCCCGCGATCAAGCTGCTCGGCGACGGGCGCGGCCGCGGCCGCAACCCCGGGCCGTACGGCCCCTGGTGAGCCACCGGGCACAACGAGAAGGGGCGGTCCCGTTCGGGGCCGCCCCTTCCGCATGTCCGACGGGCCGTCAGCCCATGATCACCGGCGTCGGGTTGCGCTCCAGCAGCAGCACCGCGACATCGTCGGTCAGCGCCCCGCCGTTCAACTCCTCGACCTCGGCGATCGCCGAGTCCACCAGCCGGCCCCTGGTCAGCCCGGCGGCCTGGTGGTCGGCGATCAGCTCGATCAGGCCCTCCTGGCCCAGCCGCGGCGAACCCGCCCCGACCTTCCCCTCGACCAGGCCGTCGGTGTACAGCAGCAGCCGCCAGCCGGTGGCCAGCCCCAGCCGCAGCGCCGGCCAGGTGGCCAGGGCGGCGTCGCACGGCAGCAGGCCCAGCGCCGGGCCGGCCTGCTCGGACGGCAGCAGCACCGGAACGGCGTCCGGCCCCAGCAGCAGCGGCGCCGGGTGCCCGGCCAGGAACAGCTCCGCCGACTCCGGCGTGCCCTGCTCGCCCGGCGCGTCCAGCACCACCATGCAGAGCGTCGCGAAGATCTCGTCGCTGCGCCGTTCGTACTCCAGGACGTGCTGGAGGGTGGTCAGCAGGTGCTGGCCGCTGAGCCCGGCGAACACCAGGGCCCGCCAGGCGATCCGCAGCGCCACGCCGAGCGCGGCCTCGTCCGGGCCGTGGCCGCAGACGTCGCCGATCACCACGTGCACCCGGCCGTCCTTGGTGCGGACGGCGTCGTAGAAGTCGCCGCCGAGCAGGGCGCGGCGGCGACCCGGGCGGTAGCGGCGGGTGAAGGACAGGCCCGCGCCGTCCAGCAGCGGGGTGGGCAGCAGGTGGCGCTGCAGGCGGGCGTTCTCCTGGCCGCGGATCTCTGCCTCCACCAGTCGGCGCTGCGACTCGTCGGCGCGCTTGCGCTCCACCGCGTAGCGCAGCGCGCGGGCCAGCAGCGGGCCGTCGGTGTCCTGCCGGACCAGGAAGTCCTGGGCGCCGGCGGCCACCGCGGCCGCGCCGAGTCCGGTGCCCGCGGTGTCGGTGAGGACCACCACGGCGGTGTGCGGGGCGCGCTGCAGCAGCTCGCGCAGCGCGTCCAGGCCGTCGCTGCCGGGCGGCAGTTCGCCGGGCGGCAGTTCGCCGGGCGCGCCGAGGTCGAGCAGCACGCACTGGAAGTCGGGGTACCGGGCGCCGCGCCGCCCGGCGCCGGGCGTCGGCGGCAGCAGGGCCAGCGCCGCGCGGATGCCGTCCACCCGGTGCAGTTCGGCGTGCCCGCCGAGCTCCTCGGCCAGCGACTCGAACAGCCGGTGCTCCGGCCCGTCGCCCTCGATCACCAGCACCCGGAAGTCCGTGGCCGCGGCCCGGGCCGGCTCGCCGCCGCCCGCGGGGGTGCTGCGCGGATGCGGTATCGCCGCGGCCCGCTGCTGCGTGCCGGGTCGGCTCTGACTGCGCTCGGCGGACCCGGCGTGGTCGGTCGCGTCGGGTGCCCGCCCGTCTCCCGTAGCGGGCATCGGTCGGTCCTTCCTTTCCCCGACAGGCCAACGGCCGGTGTCCGTCCACGGTGCCCGTGTGGCACCGGGCATCGGGGAGCTTCCCGCGACCATAACGTGATCTCCGAGGATTTCTTCGCCTGAGCGGCGGCGATGTGGTTATTGCCACGCGTGCGGTGGCCGGATTTCGTAGGGTTTCCGCCACCACAGAACCGGAGTTGACGGGAGTTGAGCAGCGGTGATGCGGATCACGCTGGTGCAGGGTGACATCACGGAGCAGGAGGTGGACGCCGTCGTCAACGCCGCCAACAGCTCGCTCCTCGGCGGCGGCGGGGTGGACGGGGCGATCCACCGCAAGGGCGGACCGGAGATCCTCGCCGACTGCCGGAAGTTGCGGGCCTCGCACTACGGCCAGGGCCTGCCGACCGGCCGGGCGGTGGCCACCACCGCGGGCCGTCTCCCGGCGCGCTGGGTGGTGCACACGGTGGGGCCGGTCTTCCGACCGGAGGACCGCCGGCAGCGCGCGGAGCTGCTGGCCTCGTGTTATCGGGAATCCCTTCGGGTGGCGGCGGAACTGGGGGCGCGGACGGTGGCGTTCCCGGCGATCTCGGCCGGGATCTTCGGCTGGCCGGTGGACGATGCCGCCCGGATCGCCCTGACGACCGTGGCCGAGGCGGCCCCCGACCTGGACGAGGTGCGTTTCGTGCTGTTCGGCGCCGAGACCTATGAGGTGTTCGCGGGGGTGCGGGACGAGCTGGGGGCGTAGCTGAGCAGGGGCGCTGACCGGCGCGCAGGGGGCGCGCGACGGCGCATTCGGGCGCTCCCCATGGTGGCGCGCCAGGGCGTCAACACGCCAGGGGTATTCGATAACTCGTTCGAGTGAACTGCCGAACGGATGACCGGACTTGGGCGGAGACCGTACCCAGCCCAGCCCAGCCCAGCCCGGCCCAGCCCAGCCCGGCCCAGCCCAGCCCAGCCTGGCCCCGGTCTCGCCCGGCCCGGACCCGGCAGCGCTCAGCGCGGTGCCAGCGCCGCCCAGTCCACCGTCAGCTCGCCCTGCCGCCGCCGGGTCGGCCCGTCCCGCAGCGGCCAGTCCGCGGCCAGCGCCGCGCACGCCGCCGCCCAGCGCTGCCGCGCCCCGAACGCCCCCAGCGGCGCGGCCGCCGCCCACGCCCGGTCGAAGTCCCGCAGGAAGGTGTGCACCGGCCGCCCCGGCACGTTGTGGTGGATCAGCGCCTTCGGCAGCCGCTCCGCCAGGTCCGAGGGCCGCTCCAGACTCCCCAGCCGGGCCGCGAAGGTCACCGTCCGCGGCCCCTCCGGGCCCAGCGCCACCCACACGTGCCGCCGCCCGATCTCGTCGCAGGTGCCCTCCACCAGCAACCCGTCCGGTGCCAGCCGCCCGCACAGCCGCGACCACACCTCGGCGACCTGGTCCTCGTCGTACTGCCGCAGCACGTTCGCCGCCCGGATCAGCTGGGCCCGCGCCCCGCCGGGCAGCGGCACCTCGAAGCCGCCGCGCCGGAACTCCAGCAGCGGCGGATCGGCCATCGGCAGCGCCGCCGCCACCCGCGCCGGGTCGATCTCGATGCCCACCACCCGGACGTCCGCCCGCACCGCCCGCAGCCGCGCCGCCAGCTCCACCGCCGTCCACGGCGCCGCCCCGTACCCGAGGTCCACGGCGACCGGCGGGGCCGTCGCCGCCCGCAGCGCCCGACCCAGGGTGTACGCGATCCAGCGGTCCATCCGCCGCAGCCGGTTGGTGTTCGTCGTCCCCCGAGTGATCGTCCCCACCGGCCGGCTCGACCGGCCCCGGGACGACGGCATGTCGCTTGCGGCCATGGTCACCAAGCGTACGCAGCGTCCCGGTGCCCCCGTCCACCGGCGGGAACACGGGTGGGAACGCGGGCCGGAACACCGGCCGGAACGCGGGCCGGAACGCGGGCGGGAATACGCGGGCGCGACGACGCGGTTGGGATGCTTGACGTCCATCCGCCCGCAGCTCCCGGCCGCGGGCGGCGGCGCGTGAACGGCCGGAAAACGGCCCGGACGCACCGACAGCACCACCGAGACAGGCGACGGGCAGCGCCCAGGGAGGCTTCCGCAGGTGACCGACCACCTCGTCCGCATGCCCCGCGGGGCGGCCCCCTCGCGTCCGCGCCGCCCCCGCCGGATCGCGATGCTGAGCGTCCACACCTCGCCGCTGCACCAGCCGGGCACCGGCGACGCCGGCGGCATGAACGTGTACATCGTCGAGCTGGCCAAGCGCCTCGCCGACCTCGACATCGAGGTCGAGGTGTTCACCCGGGCGATCAACTCCGACGACGCGCCGACCGTGCAGCTCGCCCCCGGCGTGCTGGTCCGGCACGTCACGGCCGGGCCGTACGAGGGCCTGCTCAAGGAAGACCTGCCCGCCCAGCTGTGCGCCTTCACCCACGGCGTGCTGCGCACCGAGGCCGGTCACCGCCCCGGCTACTACGACCTGGTGCACTCGCACTATTGGCTGTCCGGCCAGGTCGGCTGGCTCGCGGCGGAGCGCTGGGGCGTGCCGCTGGTGCACACCATGCACACCATGGCGAAGGTGAAGAACGCGGCGCTCGCCGAGGGCGACACCCCCGAGCCGCCCGCCCGGGTGATCGGCGAGACCCAGGTGGTCGGCGCGGCCGACCGGCTGATCGCCAACACCGCGGAGGAGGCCGCCGAGCTGGCCCACCACTACGCGGCCCGCCCCGAGCAGCTCGCCGTGGTCCACCCCGGCGTCAACCTCGACGTCTTCCGCCCCGGCGACCGCGCCGCGGCCCGCCACCGGCTCGGCCTGCCGCAGCACGCCGCGGTGCTGCTGTTCGCCGGCCGCATACAGCCCCTGAAGGCGCCGGACGTCCTGCTCAAGGCCGTCGCCCGGCTGCTGGAGCGCCACCCGGAGCTGCGCGAACGACTGGTGGTGCCGGTGGTCGGCGGCCCGTCCGGCACCGGCCTGGCCCGCCCCGAGAGCCTGCACAAGCTCGCCGCCCAGCTCGGCATCAACGACGTGGTGCGGTTCCGCCCCCCGGTCGGCCAGCAGCAGCTCGCCGACTGGTACCGCGCCGCGACCGCCCTCGTGATGCCCTCGTACAGCGAGTCGTTCGGCCTGGTCGCCCTGGAGGCGCAGGCCTGCGGCACCCCCGTGGTGGCCGCCGCGGTCGGCGGCCTGCCGGTCGCGGTCCGCGACGGCCGCACCGGCACCCTGGTGCCCGGCCACGACCCGGACGCCTGGGCGCAGGCCCTGCTGCCCTACGTCACCGACCCGGCGCTCGCCCGCGCCCGCGGCGCGGCCGCCGCCCGGCACGCGGCGGCGTTCGGCTGGCTGACGGCGGCCGGCGCCACCGCCGAGGTCTACGCAGGCGCGATGGCCTTCCGCGCGCGCCACCTCTGACGCCGCCTCGTCCGCGCGCACGGCGGGACCGGCCGCACGGCGTGATCGGCCGCACCGCGGGACCGGCCGCACCGCGGGACCGGCCGTACGGCGTGACCGGCCGCACGGCGTGACCGGGGCGACACCCCGCAGGGGCGCACCGCCCGTTAGCGTGGGGTCATGGCCGCCAAGGACGACGCACTGCCCCTCCTCCGTGCCGCGCTCGACGAGGCCGGTGTGGCCTGGGAGCCGGCCGCCACCGACCCGTACACGCTGGTCGCCACCCTGCCCGGCACCCGCAAGCTGTCCACCGCCTGCGCGCTGCGGGTCGGCGACCACACCCTGTCGGTGAACGCCTTCGTGATCCGCCGCCCGGACGAGAACCACGAGGGCGTCTACCGCTGGCTGCTGGAGCGCAACACCCGCCTGTTCGGCGTGGCGTACGCGATCGACCGGCTCGGCGACGTCTACCTGGTGGGCCGGCTGCCGCTGGAGGCCCTGACCGCCGACGCCGTGGACCGGCTGCTGGGCACCGTGCTGGAGAACGCCGACGAACCGTTCAACACCCTGCTGGAACTCGGCTTCGCCACCGCGATCCGCCGCGAGTGGGAGTGGCGCACCAAGCGCGGCGAGTCCACCCGCAACCTCACCGCCTTCGCCCACCTGGCGAGCGAGAACCCTCCCGCCGACAGCTGAGCCCGGTATCCTCCCGCCCGGGGAGGATACCGATGGACAACGAACACGCCGCCGCACAACGGAAGTTGGCCTGGCTGGAGACCGAGATCGGCGGCGAACTGAAGGAGCGCCGACGCCGTCGCGACTGGGACCGGCGGCGGGCCCTGAGCCTGCAACTGGCCACCGTCAGCCTGTCGGCGCTGATCACCGTGCTGCTCGGCCTCAAGGTCGACCAGCCGCTCGCCGACCGGCTCGCCGGCACCGCCCTGGCCTGCGGCGCACTGGTGACGGTGCTGGCCGCCTGGGCCGCGTTCTTCGGCTACCGGACGCTGTGGATCCAGCGCACCGAGACCGTCCAACGGCTGTCCACGCTGCGCCGCCGCCTCGACCTGCTGAAGGCCGAGTGCGGCGACACCCCCGCCGACCCCGCACAGGTGGCGGAGCTGGTGGAGGAGTACCAACGGATCCTGGCCGACGACCACGACAGCTGGGTGCGGCTGCGGCAGGCCGGCAGCGGCGACGCCGGGTCGTGAACGGCCGTCAGACCGCCGTGGCGACCGGCTCGGCGGCCTGCTCGGCCACCTGCTCGACCGGCCGGTGACGGCCGATCGGCAGGAACGCCGCGGCCGCCAGCGTCCCTGCGGCCGCGCACCCGCCCCACAGCGCCCAACTGCCCCCGTACTGCAGCAGCAGGCCGCCGGCCATCGGCCCGACGAAGGACGCCAGCGACCAGGACAGCGAGTACACGCCCTGGTAGCGGCCGCGGGCCCGGGCCGGGGACTGCTCGGCGACCAGCGCCATCATCGTCGGCGTGCTGACGATCTCGCCGAGCGTCCAGACCACCACCGTCATCGCGTACAGCGCGACGGACGAACCCGCCACCGCCGTCAGCCCGAAGCCCCAGCCGGTCAGCAGTGCGCCCGCCGCCAGCAGCGCGGTGCGGTCGCGGCCTTCCATCAGCCTGGTCAGCGGCAGCTGGAGCAGCACGATCAGCACCCCGTTGAGGCTGACCAGCAGGCCGTACTGGGACGACGAGATGCCGTGCCGCCCCATGTCCATCGCCAGCGTGGTGGAGCCCTGCTGGTAGACCAGCGCCAGCAGCAGGTTCACCCCGACCACCGCCATGAACCGGCCGTCCCCGAACACCGCGCCCAGACCGATCGGCGGGCCCGACGGCTCCTCGGCCGCCTCCGCCTCCGCGTGCGCCAGCGTCTCGGGGACCTTCGCGAACACCACCACCGCGCACAGCAGGGTGGTCAGCGCGTCCAGCAGGAACAGCGTCAGATAGCCGTGCGTCGCGATCAGACCGGCCACCGCGCCGGACGCGCCGAAGCCGATGTTGATCGCCCAGTAGTTCAGCGAGTACGCCCGCACCCGGTCCGCGGCCGGCACCAGGTCGGCGATCATCGCCGAGACCGCCGGACGGGAGGCGTTGTTCGCCAGACCCGCCAGGAACGCCACCACGGCGATTGCCACCGGCCCGTCCGTGAACGCCAGCACCGCCGTGAACACCGCCGTCGACACCTGCGCCGCCAGCAGCGTGGGCCGCCGCCCGAGCCGGTCGGTCAGCACCCCCGCCCCGATCGCGGCGACCGCCGACCCCGCCCCGAACAGGCCCGCCACCAGGCCCGCGTAGGCCGCCGAATAGCCTCGCTCGACCGTCAAATAGAGCGCCAGGAAAGTGACCACGAATCCGCCCAGCCGGTTCACCAGCGTGGACGTCCACAACCACCAGAACTGGCGCGGCAGCCCGCCCGCGGCCCTTCGGACTTCGGACACCAGGCGGGCGGCGAGGGGCATGGCAGGGCTCCCGGAACAGCGGAAACGGTAAGAAGTCAAATAGCTGGACGCACATTACGGCGCACATGGACAGCCCGGCCATCGAATTTCCCCCTCCACTAAGCTGGGCCCCATGGCTGACACGACCTACCGCTTGATCCTGCTCCGCCACGGCGAGAGCCAGTGGAACCAGAAGAACCTCTTCACCGGATGGGTCGACGTCGACCTCAACGAGAAGGGCGAGAAGGAGGCCGCACGCGGCGGCGAACTGCTGCTCGCCGAAGGCCTGCTGCCGGACGTGCTGCACACCTCGCTGCTGCGCCGCGCCATCCGCACCTCGCAGATCGCCCTCGACAAGGCCGACCGCCACTGGATCCCGGTCCGCCGCAGCTGGCGCCTGAACGAGCGCCACTACGGCGCCCTGCAGGGCAAGGACAAGGCCCAGACCCTCGCCGAGTACGGCGAGGAGCAGTTCCAGCTCTGGCGCCGCTCGTACGACACCCCGCCGCCGGCCCTCGCCGACGACGCCGAGTACTCCCAGGCCGAGGACCCGCGCTACGGCGAGATCCCGTCCGAGCTGCGCCCGCGCACCGAGTGCCTCAAGGACGTCGTCGAGCGGATGCTCCCCTACTGGTACGACGCCATCGTGCCGGACCTCGCCGACGGCCGGACCGTCCTGGTCACCGCCCACGGCAACAGCCTGCGCGCCCTGGTCAAGCACCTGGACGGCATCTCCGACGAGGCCATCGCCGGCCTCAACATCCCCACCGGCATCCCGCTGCTCTACGAGCTGGACGCCGACTTCAAGCCGGTCAACCCCGGCGGTCGCTACCTCGACCCGGAGGCCGCCGCCGCCGCCATCGAGGCCGTCAAGAACCAGGGCAAGAAGAAGTAACGCTTCCCGTCCTCCTCAGCCCCCTGCCCGGCGCAACGACGCCCCGGCCCAGGGGGCTGTTCCGTGCCCGGGCCGTCAACTGCCGGGCGGGGGTGAGTGGTTCAGACCACGAAGATTGGTTCAGACCATTGACGGGGGTCGGTGGGGGCTTCTAGCGTGGGGCCAATGTCAGCGCGGGCATGCCAATGACGGCCGCACCCCCACGCGGCTCCGCGCGTGCCCGTGCATGTACTCCATCCACCCCCACGGAGGAGCACCATGCGCAAGCGCAACATCCTCGCGGTCGGCATCGCCGCCGCGGCGGCGACCCTGGCGACGGCGATCCCCGCCAGTTCGCACGGATTCATCACCACCCCGCCCAGCCGGGCCGGCCTGTGCGGCGCGGGTGTGGTGAAGAAGTGCGGCGACATCCAGTGGGAGCCGCAGAGCGTCGAAGGCCCCAAGGGCTTCCCGGCGCAGGGTCCGGCCGACGGCACCCTGTGCGCCGGCGGCGACGCCCGCTGGGCCCAGCTGGACGACCCGCGCAGCGGCGGCTGGCCGACCACCAAGGTGACCGCAGGTCAGCAGCTCACGCTGACCTGGAGCATCGAGGCGCGGCACGCCACCACGTCGTTCCGGTACTTCATCACCAAGCCGGGCTACGCCGCCACCACGAAGATCACCCGGGCGAACCTCAACCCGACGCCGTTCCTGACCGTGCCGATGGGCGGCAAGCAGCCCCCGGCCACGCTCAGCCACACCGCGACGCTGCCCTCCGGCCTGACCGGCCACCAGGTGATCCTGGCGGTCTGGGACATCGCCGACACCGGCAACGCGTTCTACCAGTGCATGGACGTCACCTTCTGACGTCCCGCACGCACCACTTCCCCGCACCACTTCCCCGCACGACCTCCCCGCCCCACCTCCCCGCACGACAAAGGCCGGGCACCCTCACGGGTGCCCGGCCCTGTGCCGCGTCGTTCAGTGGCCGGCGGTCGCGCCGCCGCACTGGCAGGGCGCGCCGGATTGGCAGCCGCAGCCGCAGCCGGGCCCGCAGCCGCAGCCCGCGGCGAGGACCGGCAGCAGCTTCGCCGCGACCGGCGCGAGCGGGCTCGGCGGGGGAGTGGTCGGTATGCCGGTCGTCTTCATCGCGCTGCATCCTCCTCGTCCGGGCGGAGCCGGGCAGCCCGGTGGACGCCCGTCCCTTCGAGTGAAACGCTGCGCTGACGCGCCGTCAACGGGCGCGCGGGGGCTGATGGTTCGCGCGGCGTGCGCCCCCGTGGCGACTACTCCGCCGCGTCCGCGGTGGCCATGAACTCGTCCACGTGCTCGCCGGTGACCAGGAACACCACGCGCTTGGCGACCGAGACGGCGTGGTCGGCGAAGCGCTCGTAGTACCGGCCGACCAGGGTGACGTCCACCGCGGTCTCGATGCCGTGGTGCCAGCGGTCGTCCAGCAGGTGCGAGAACAGCTCGCGGTGCAGCGCGTCGATCGCGTCGTCGTCCGCCTCCAGCTCCAGCGCCTTGTCCACGTCCTTGGTGGCGATGACCACGCCGGCCTTGGCCACCAGACGCTGCGCGAGCTGCCCCATCTCCAGCACGATCGGGTGCAGGTCGTTCGGGACGGCGGTCTCCGGGTAACGCAGTCGGGCGACCTTGGCGACGTGCCGGGCCAGGTCGCCGCAGCGCTCCAGGTCGGCGCTCATCCGCAGCGAGGTGACCACGATCCGCAGGTCGGTGGCGACCGGCTGCTGGCGGGCCAGCAGGTCGATGGCCCGGTTCTCCAGGTCGTGGTGCAGGTTGTTGATCTTCTCGTCGGCGGCGATCACGCTCTCCGCCAGCTCCAGATCCGCGTCCAGCAGTGCGGTGGTGGCCCGTCCCATCGCCGAGCCGACCAGCCGGGCCATCTCGACCAGGCCGTCGCTGATCGAGTCGAGTTCCTCGTGGTACGCGTCGCGCATTGCGCTCTTCTCCTCCAGTACCGGTGTCGGTGGCGGTGCCGACCGGACGCCCTGCACCGGGCGGCCCGATGCGGGGCCGACCGTACGGACGGCCGCTGCTGGTGGCGCGAATGGTAGCCGCGTCACCGCCCACACGGGCTTGCACGGCCCAGACTGAGCCGTTCGTGCGACCCCCCGCGGCCTCAGCGGTGAATCGGCGGCATCGTGAAGGTGAATTCTCGGCAACGCCCGGCCGATGCCTTGATCGCACCCTTACAGAGCTTGCCCGGCCACCATTTACGCTGGCAGGCATGGACGTGAACGTGGCCGCCGCCGCTGCCTGCGCCATAGCCGGGCTCGGCGTCGGCCTCACCGCCTCCATCGCCTTCCGCTGGAGCGAGCGCGAGCAGGGCCGTGGCAAGGGCAGCAGCAGCGGCAGGACCCCAGGGCCGGAACCTCTTCAGGAGCCGGCCCTGCCGCCGGGCGTGGACACCGTGCTCTCGGTGCTGCGCTCCTGCGCGATCGTGCTCGGCGACGGCGACGAGGTGGTCAAGGCCTCCTCCGCCGCCTACGCGATGGGCCTGGTCCGCGGCGGCCGGGTCGCCGTGGACCAGATGCTCTCGCTGGCCCGCGCCACCCGTCGGGACGGCGAGATCCGGCAGATCGAACTGGAACTCACCCGCCCCGGCGCCTCCGCCCGGGCCGCCGAACCGCTGGCGGTCTCGGTCCGGGTCGCCCCGCTCGGCTCCCGGTTGGTGCTGGTGCTGGTCGAGGACCGCACCGAGCGCCGCCGGATCGAGGCGATCCGCCGCGACTTCGTGGCCAACGTCTCGCACGAGCTGAAGACCCCGGTCGGCGCCCTCTCCCTGCTCTCCGAGGCCGTCGCCGACGCCTCGGACGACCCGGAGGCGGTGCAGCGCTTCGCCGGCCGCATGCAGGTCGAGGCCACCCGACTGGCCAGCCTGGTCCAGGAGATCATCGACCTCTCCCGGGTCCAGGACGACCAGCTCAAGGTCGATCCGGAGCCGGTCGCGGTGGACGAGCTGATCGCCGAGGCGATCGACCGCTGCCGGCAGACCGCCGCCGCCAAGCAGATCGTCATCGCCGCGGGCGGCACCACCGGCCTGTACCTGGTCGGCAACCGCGGCCAACTGGCCGCAGCACTCGGCAACCTGGTGGAGAACGCGGTGAACTACAGCCCGCCGCGCACCAGGGTGGCGATCGCCACCCGCCGGATCTCCAGCGCCGCGGTGCTGGGCGAGGCGGACGGCGAACTGATCGAGATCTCGGTGACCGACCAGGGCATCGGCATCTCGGAGAAGGACCGCGAGCGGATCTTCGAACGCTTCTACCGGGTGGACCCCGCCCGCTCCCGCCTCACCGGTGGAACCGGCCTCGGCCTGTCCATCGTCAAGCACGTCGCCGCCTCGCACCGCGGCACCGTGTCGGTGTGGAGCGTCGAGGGCCAGGGTTCCACCTTCACACTGCGGCTCCCCGCCGGGCAGGCCCCGGTCGAGGACCGCGCATCCTCAGCAGCACCCACACTTCCTGCCCCGGAGGCCCGATCGTGACCCGTGTACTGGTGGTCGAGGACGAGGAGTCGTTCAGCGACGCCCTGTCGTACATGCTCCGCAAGGAAGGCTTCGAGGTGGCGGTCGCCGCCACCGGGCCCGACGCGCTGGAGCAGTTCGAGCGCAACGGAGCCGACCTCGTCCTGCTCGACCTGATGCTGCCCGGCCTGCCCGGCACCGAGGTCTGCCGCCAGCTGCGGGTCCGCTCCAACGTCCCGGTGATCATGGTCACCGCCAAGGACAGCGAGATCGACAAGGTCGTCGGGCTGGAGATAGGAGCCGACGACTACGTGACCAAGCCGTACTCCACCCGCGAACTGGTCGCCCGCATCCGCGCGGTGCTCCGCCGCCGCGGCGAGGACGCGAACGGCGACGGCGCCGCCACCCCCGGCGCGCTGGAGGCCGGCCCGGTCCGGATGGACGTGGACCGGCACGTGGTGACGGTGGACGGCGCCAAGGTCGACCTGCCGCTCAAGGAGTTCGACCTGCTGGAGATGCTGCTCCGCAACGCCGGCCGGGTGCTCACCCGGATGCAGCTGATCGACCGGGTCTGGGGCGCGGACTACGTCGGCGACACCAAGACCCTGGACGTCCACGTCAAGCGCCTGCGGGCGAAGATCGAGCCCGACCCGGGCGCCCCGCGCTACCTGGTCACCGTCCGTGGCCTCGGCTACAAGTTCGAGCCGTAAGCCGCACCCGCGACACACCACGAAGGGGCCCCGCCGCGGCGGGGCCCCTTCGTGCTGTCTGTGCCTGGTGTCAGTGCGCGGCGGGCGCGGACGAGCTGCCGGCGGGGGCGCTCGGCGAGCCGCTCGCACCGGTGCCGGCGCCGGCGCCCGGGGACGCGGGCGCGCTCGGGGAGGTGGCCGGCGACGGGGAGGTCTTGACCTGCGGGCCGAAGCCCTCGTAGTAGCCGGCGGCCGGCTGCACGTTGGCGTTGGCGGAGACGTCGCCGGCCTTCTCGAAGGTGAAGGTGGTGGGGCTGTAGCCGCCGACCGACAGCTTGGCGCTCGGCACCTGCGCGTTCGCGGCGCCGCCCTTGCCGCCCAGCAGCACCGACTCGCCCGCGTGGATGACGATCTGCGAGACCGGCGCGCCGTTCTCGTCGGTCAGCTGGGCAGCGGTGCCGCCGACCTTGATCCCGGTGAGCACCAGGTCGTCCTTCGGCGCGGTGTTCGCGATGTTCGCGGTGACCGAGGCCGGGCCCGAGTACTCGCCGGCCGACCCGGCGGGGGCGACCACGACGATGTTGTTCAGCTTGACCGAGTTGTCGATCGAGGTCGCCGCGTTGTCCGGCTTGATCTGCAGCGTGTCGGCGTCGTTGCCCGCGGCGCAGGCGGACAGCGGGACGATCGCAGCGAGGACGAGGGCGGCGGCTGCGCCGCGTCGAAGGCTCCGGCTCACGGCGGCGACTTCTCCTTGGTCGGGGATGATCCCCACGGAAAAGGGATCACGGTCGGTGGTCGAGGGCCACACTACCGACCACACATATCCGGCTCTCACGGGGTGGCCCCGTGTCGCGGTCCGATCACGATCCGGGACGCTCGGCGAGTCGGGGGCAAAAACTCAAGATCCAATCATGGTTTCGGGAGTGTGACCAGAGGTTTCGCCGCCCGGGTCAGACCGCCTCCGACCTGCGGGAAGCCCTCGTCGAACACCGGTCGCAGCACGCGACGGGGGTGGTTGTCAAGCCCTGGAACCCGCCCTGACCTGCGAAAACGCCCTTCGGGTCAGCCGAAAAGCGTGTTATTCTGGAAAGCCACGGAAGGGGTCCTGTCACATGACGTTCAAGGTTGGCGACACGGTGGTCTACCCCCATCACGGGGCTGCGCTGATCGAGGCCATCGAAACTCGCCAGATCAAGGGTGTGGACAAGACCTACCTGGTGCTGAAGGTGCAGCAGGGAGATCTGACGCTTCGCGTCCCCGCGGAGAACGCCGAGTTCGTCGGCGTCCGCGACGTGGTGGGTCAGGAAGGCCTGGACCGCGTATTCGAGGTGCTTCGTGCGCCCTACACCGAAGAACCCACCAACTGGTCTCGCCGTTACAAGGCGAACCTGGAGAAGCTCGCGTCCGGTGACGTGATCAAGGTCGCCGAGGTGGTCCGCGACCTGTGGCGTCGCGAGCGTGAGCGCGGTCTGTCGGCCGGCGAGAAGCGGATGCTCGCCAAGGCGCGCCAGATCCTGGTCAGCGAGCTCGCGCTCGCCGAGAACACCAACGAGGACAAGGCCGAGACGCTGCTCGACGAGGTCCTCGCCTCCTGAGCTCCAGCCGCCCGAGCGCCGATCTTCGCGCGCCCGACCCGGCGTGACGCAGCGCCCGATGGTGCCCGAAAGGGCGCCTCGGGCGCTTCGCCATGCCCGGAAGGGGGTCGGCACGGCGAAACGGTGGCGGAAGGGGCCGCGCGGTTCCACTAACGTGCAGTCAGGAAGGGGGCCTGCCCGCTCGCGAATCCGCGTTCGGCACGGGCCATACCCATCGCGACCAAGGAGCCAAACCTGAACGCCTCAGCACAGCTTGCGGCAGCGGTCGTTCCGGCCGCCGGACGCGGTGAGCGACTCGGCCCCGGCGCCCCCAAGGCGCTGCGCGAACTCGGCGGCGTCCCGCTGCTGGTGCACGCGGTCCGCGCGCTGGCCCGCAGCCGGGCGGTCGGCCTGGTGGTGGTGTGCGCGCCGCCCGGCGGCGTGGCGGAGGTCGTCGCGCTGCTGGACAGCCACGGCCTGGACGGCAAGGACGTCCGGGTGGTCCCCGGCGGCGCCAGCCGGCAGGAGTCGGTCCGGCTCGGCCTGGCCGCGATCCCGGCCGGCACCCGGGTGGTGCTGGTGCACGACGCGGCCCGCCCGCTGGTGCCCGTCGAGGTGGTGGACGCGGTGGCCGCCGCCGTCCGGGCCGGCGCCGAGGCGGTGGTCCCGGCGGTGCCGCTGGCCGACACCGTCAAGCGCGTCCAGCCGCAGCCGTCCGGCCCCGAACCGGTGCTGGACACCCCCGACCGCTCCACGCTGCGCGCCGTGCAGACCCCGCAGGGCTTCGACCTGCCCGGTCTGGTCGCGGCGCACGAGAAGGCCGTCGCCGAGGCCGTCGAGGTCACCGACGACGCCGGACTGATCGAGCGCTTCGGCGGCCGGGTCGTCGTGGTGCCCGGCCACGAGGAGGCGTTCAAGGTCACCCGCCCGCTGGACCTCGTGCTCGCCGAGGCCGTACTCGCCCGCCGGAGGGCCACCGATGCCTACTGACCGCACCGCTGAACCGATCCTGCCGCGGATCGGCATCGGCACCGACGTGCACGCCTTCGAGGACGGCCGGCCGCTGCGCGTCGCCGGGCTGGACTGGCCGGGCGAAACCGGCCTGGCCGGGCACTCGGACGCCGACGTGGCCGCGCACGCCGCCTGCGACGCGCTGTTCTCCGCCGCCGGGATCGGCGACCTGGGCGCGCACTTCGGCACCGACCGCCCCGAGTGGGCGGGCGCGGCCGGGGTGGCCCTGCTCGGCGAGGCCGCCCGACTGGTGCGGGAGGCCGGGTACGAGATCGGCAACGTCGCGATCCAGGTGATCGGCGTCCGCCCGAAGATCGGCAAGCGCCGCGCCGAGGCGCAGGCCGCGCTCTCCGCGGCGGTCGGCGCGCCGGTCTCGGTCTCCGGCACCACCACCGACGGCCTCGGCCTGACCGGCCGCGCCGAGGGACTCGCCGCGATCGCCACGGCGCTGGTCTACCAACGCCCGTCCGCCTAGCCTGAGCTGACGCAGCGTCACCGCTCGGACACAGGAGGAATCATGGGTGTGGAACTCGCCGATGGCGTGAAGAAGCTGTTGGACGACAAGAGCTTCGCCGTGGTCACGACGATCCAGCCGGACGGCAGCCCGCAGTCCTCGGTGGTCTGGGTGAAGCGGGACGGCGACGACATCCTGTTCTCCACCGTCCAGGGCCGCCGCAAGCACCTCAACCTGGAGCGCGACCCGCGGGTGACGTTGCTGGTCAACCCGCCGGAGAGCCCCTACCAGTACTTCGAGGCGCGCGGCGAGGCCAGCATGACCACCGAGGGCGGCCGCGAGCTGATCGACGAACTGTCGAACAAGTACCGCGGCCAGGACTACGCCTGGGACGAGCCGGACGCGGTGCGCGTGGTGGTGCGGCTCAGCCCGCGCAAGGTCGTCAACCACGTCTGACACCGGATCGAGCCGAGTGGGCGGAAGGTGGCGGGGCACCCCCTGCCGCCCACTACTCTGGACGCTGTGAGCCTTCGCCTGTACGACACCATGACCCGCCAGGTACGCGACTTCGTCCCGCTGGTGCCGGGCTGTGTCTCGATCTACCTGTGCGGCGCCACTGTCCAGGCGCCCCCGCACATCGGGCACATCCGGTCGGGACTCAACTTCGACGTGATGCAGCGGTGGTTCCGCTACCGCGGCTACGAGGTCACCTTCGTCCGCAATGTCACCGACATCGACGACAAGGTGATCGCCAAGGGGCGCGAGCAGTCCACCGAGTGGTGGAAGATCGCGCACGCCAACGAGCGTGCGTTCAACGAGGGTTACGACGCCCTCGGCTGCCTGCCGCCGAGCGCGGAGCCGCGTGCCACCGGCCACGTGCCGGAGATGATCGAGATGATGCAGGGGCTGATCGAGCGCGGCCACGCGTACGAGTCCGAGGGCAACGTCTACTTCGCGGTCACCACCTACCCGGACTACCTGGCGCTCTCCAACCAGGAGTTGGAGAACCTGCGGCAGCCGTCCGCCGAGGGCGAGACCGGCAAGCGCGACCCGCGCGACTTCGCGATGTGGAAGGCCGCCAAGCCCGGCGAGCCGAGCTGGGCCACCCCGTGGGGCCGCGGCCGCCCGGGCTGGCACCTGGAGTGCTCGGCGATGGTGCACAAGTACCTCGGCAGCGCCTTCGACATCCACGGCGGCGGGCTCGACCTGATCTTCCCGCACCACGAGAACGAGATCGCCCAGTCCAAGGCGTACGGCGACGACTTCGCCAACTTCTGGGTGCACAACGCCTGGGTCACCATGAGCGGCGAGAAGATGTCCAAGTCGCTGGGCAACTCGGTGCTGGTCTCCGAGATGGTGCAGCGCTGGCGTCCGATCGTGCTGCGCTACTACCTGGCCGGCCCGCACTACCGCTCGATGATCGAGTACAGCGAGGAGTCGCTGCGCGACGCCGAGACGGCGTTCGCCCGGATCGAGGGCTTCATCGAGCGCGCCGTCGAGCGCTGCGGCCCGGTCGACGCCGCACCCGAGGTGCCGCTGTCGTTCGCCGAGGCGATGGACGACGACCTGGGCGTGCCGCAGGCCCTCGCAGTGGTGCACACCGCCGTCCGGCAGGGCAACAGCGCGCTCGGCGCGGACGACAAGGAGTCCACCGCGGCCCGGCTGGGCGAGGTCCGGGCGATGCTCGGCGTGCTCGGCCTCGACCCGCTGGACGACATGTGGGCCGGCGGCGGCAACCAGGGCGAGGAGCTCACCGGCGTGGTCGACGCGCTGGTCGCGCTCGTCCTGGAGCAGCGCCAGGCGGCCCGCGCCCGCAAGGACTTCGCCACCGCGGACGCCATCCGCGACCAGCTCGGCCACGCCGGGCTGGCGATCGAGGACACCCCGTCCGGCCCGCGCTGGACGATCAACCAGTAGCCCCTCGGGGCGCATGGGGGCCGTACCTTTGTATGGGTGCGGCCCCCACGCACGAAGCAGACGCAGAGACAGGAAGTACAGCCATGGCCGGCAACAGCCAGCGCAGGAACCGCCGCAACCCCGGGTCGAAGAAGGGCGCGAGTGTCGGTACCGGCGGCCACAGCCGGAAGGCGCTCCAGGGCAAGGGCCCGACCCCGCGCGGCGAGGAGCGCAAGGGACACCCCAAGCAGCGCGCCGCCAACGCGGCGCTGAAGCGCGAGCGTGACGCCAAGTCCCGTGCGGGCATGCGCCGGGCCGGCGGTCCGCGCAGCGGCCGCGGCGGCGCGGGCGCGGCCGAGCTGGTGGTGGGCCGCAACTCGGTGGTCGAGGCGCTGCAGGGCGGCGTGCCCGCGACCGCGCTGTACGTGCAGCAGTTCATCGACACCGACGACCGCGTCCGCGAGGCCTTCCAGGCCGCCAACGAGCGCGGCATCCCGCTGATGGAGGCCCCGCGCCCGCAGCTGGACCAGATGACCGGCGGCCTGAACCACCAGGGCCTGGTGCTGCAGGTCCCGCCGTACGAGTACGCGCACCCGGACGACCTGCTGGACGGGGCCGCCGACGCGGGCCAGGACGCGCTGATCATGGCGCTGGACGGCGTCACCGACTCCCGCAACCTGGGCGCCGTGGTCCGTTCCGCCGCCGCGTTCGGCGCGCACGGCGTGGTCATCCCCGAGCGCCGCGCGGCCGGCATGACCGCCGGTGCCTGGAAGACCTCCTCCGGTGCCGCCGCCCGGCTGCCCGTGGCCCGCGCCACCAACCTCACCCGCGCGCTGGAGGCCTACCAGAAGGCCGGCCTGATGGTGGTCGGCCTGGCCGCCGACGGCGAGGCCGAGATCGGCGACCTGGACGCGCTGAACGGCCCCGTGGTGATCGTGGCCGGCTCCGAGGGCAAGGGCCTGTCCCGCTTGGTCTCGGAGACCTGCGACCTGCTGGTCCGGATCCCGATGCCCGGCCAGACCGAGTCGCTGAACGCCGGTGTCGCCGCCGGCATCGTGCTGTACGAGGCCGCCCGGCTGCGCGCCAAGCGCTGACCGTCACCGAGCGTGACGGGGGCTGCGGGCAGGACGTCGTTTTCGTGAGTCAACCGATCGGGTTCGGTCGAACCCGATCGGGTTTCTCATGATCGCTTCAAATCCTCGCCCGGAATGCACCCGGGAGAGTGTCCTCCGGGCCCGTCACCCGGTTAGAGGGGTGTGGACACCAGAACTCCTCGGCGTTTCGGGCAGCGCTCCGCCGGGATAGACGACGGCCCGGGCCTCAACACGGTCCGGGTTCCGTCCGACCCGGCGAAGCTCAGCAGCACCCAGGCAAGTTTCCGGGTCAGGCTCTCCGGCCCCGTGACCGCGTTGATCGACCCGCCGTCCGGCGCCGCGTTCGGCGACCCGTACGGCCGGCAGCACGGCACCCGTCCGATGGTCACCCCGCAGGTCGTGGTGCCCGCCGCCGCGGCGGTGCCCGCGCTGGCCGGGATCACCGCCGCCTCGGTCACCGGCACCGCACCCCGCCGCAAGACCCGGGTGGTCACCTGGAGCGGCCAGGCCGACCCCGACGACACTGCCGCGACCCGGCTGCTCGACGCCGTCCGGCTGAACACCGTGCCCGCCCCGGCGAAGTCCTTCGCCGACCAGGACACCCAGCAACTCCAGGCCGTCCCACGCCAGTACGGGGCCTCGGCGGGCTCCGGCTTCGGCACCGGCTCGGACCCGGACGAGACCTCGCGGGTGGGCATCGCCGAACTGCTGGACGACTCCGTGCGGGTCGGCGGACACAGCTGGCAGCCCGAGGGCGAGCTGCCCGAGCTGCCGTCGCTCGGCGAAGGCTCCAAGCACGCCTGGTACCCCGGCCGCCGGGTCGACCTGGGCCTGGTGCTGCTGCCGCTGCGGGTGCTGCTCGGCTCCCTCTCCGTGTACGCCGGGTTCAGCAAGCTGTGCGACCCCGTGTACTTCGACGGCGGCGAGCGCGGCTCGATGATGCGCTGGCTGTCCTCGCTGCACCCGTGGAAGGTCGCCCAGCCGCTGCTGGACTTCGCGATGGCCCACCCGGTCGGCGCCGGACTCGCGGTCTCCTTCGCCGAGATCGTGATCGGCGTGCTGTCCATCCTCGGCCTGTGGCAGCGACTCGCCGCCGGCGGCGCGATGGCACTCTCCGCGGCGCTGCTGTTCACCGTCAGCTGGAAGGCGGTGCCCGCCTACGACACCCCCGACCTGATCTTCCTCGCGGCCTGGAGCCCGCTGCTGATCGCCGGCGCGCCGTTCGCCTCACTGGACGGTCGGATCGCCCTCGAAGCGTTCCGGCGCCACGGGCCCGCCGAACCCGCCGCCGTCCGTCGGCGGATGCTGCGCCGCCGCTCGGTGGTCACCGCCGTCGTCGTCGGCCTGACCCTGCTGTCCGGCTCGCTGCTGGGCGCCGCCGTCCGCACCGGGCGCACCGCGCCGGTGCACCCGGCGACCGAGTACGGCACCCCCGTCTGGCCGAGCAACGGCCCCTCCACCCCCCCGGCCTCGCCCACCCCGACCCCCACGCCGTCCCCGATGCCCAGCAAGGCCAACCCGTCCGGGCACAGCACCACCAAGCCCAAGCCCAGCGCCGGCACCACCGGCGGCGGCACCGTCCCGTCCCCGCACGCCGGCGGGGGCAGTGGCAGCGGCACCGGGGGCACCGCCGGTACCGGCTCCTCCGGCTCCGCCGGCACCGGCGGAGCACCCGCCAGCCCGCGCTCACAGCCCTCGCACGGCGTCATCGGCGGGCTGCTCGGCAGCGGGCCGCCGCTGCTGGAACTCGGCATGCGGCCGGCAACCGCCACCGAGACGGCCTGACGGCGGCCCCACGGCACAACCAGCAGGGCCCCTTCCGGAACCTCCTCCGGAAGGGGCCCTGCTGGTTGTGCCGTGGGCGCTGGTTGTGCCGTGGGCGAGGAGGGCGCAAAGACAGGGGCGCGGGGAACTGCGCGAATCGGAAGGCGCCCAACCGCCGGATCGCGGTGCAGGGCAATGACCTGCACGTGATCGCGACCTGACGGTTGTGCGCTTCTTGCTCGCGCGGTTCCTCGCGCCCCTGAGGGTGTTCTGCCTGGTACCTCTAGCCGACTACACCTGCGGCGAAGGAGCCGTCGCAGACCGGGCGGGCGAAGGAGCGGGCGCGCTGGAGGTCGCCCTGGTACTTCTTGACCGCGGCGCGGCCGAGTTCGCCGGCCAGGGCGCTGCAGTACGGGGTGAGGGAGGGATTCTCGCGCATGGTGCGCTCGAGGAGGTCGAGTGCGGTGCCCGGGTTGTGGTTCTTGAGCTCCTCCATCAGGTCGACCCGGAGCGAGTCCTGCGCGGCGAGGCCCTGGGTGTTGGGGGAGGTGGAGGTCCGGCCGATGGAGCCGTCCCCACTGGATGCCGCGACCACCTGCTGGTCCAGGCCCGTCGGCGGGGCCCATGGAACGCGGGTGACGGCGAGGGTTCCGGTGGTCACCAGGATCACCGGCAGAGTGAGGGCAACGGTCTGGCCGATTCGGCGAACGAGCTGTTTCACGCACAGGACAGTAGCGGTGCGTGGTGGTTTGGGCGCGCCGCGTTACTCCAACGAGTGACCGGTGTCCTGTTTTGTTCCGCCATCGGGTTGACGAACGGGCCCGGGGAACGGCGGAACCCCCTGCCGACCGCCGTGGGCAGGGGGTTCCGGTGCGTCAGTCAGTGACCGCGGTCGCGTCGGCGGTCGCGTCGGCGACTCAGCGGCTGAGGCGCTCGCCGGTGGTGGCGAAGACGTGGGTCTCGGTGCCGACCGGGACGACGTGGATGGTCTCGCCGCGCTGCGGGATCTCCCGGCTGTGCACGCGCACCACGATGTCCTTGTCCTGGCCGGACACCTGGGTGGTGCCGTACACGAAGCCGTCGGCGCCGAGCTCCTCGACCACGTTGACGGTGACGGCGACGCCCTCCAGGCCGCCGGCCGGGACGATCTGGAAGTGCTCGGGGCGGATGCCCACCACGACGTTCTTGGCGTCGCCGGCCTTCGCCAGGTCGGCGCGGTCGATGTTGATGACCGAGCCGCCGAACTTCACGCCGCCGTCCACCAGCGGAACCTCGACCAGGTTCATCGCGGGGGAGCCGATGAAGCCGGCCACGAACAGGTTGGCGGGCCTGTCGTACATGGCGCGCGGGGCGTCGACCTGCTGGAGCAGGCCCTTGTCGAGCACCGCGACGCGGTCGCCCATGGTCATGGCCTCGGTCTGGTCGTGGGTGACGTAGACCGTGGTGATGCCCAGGCGGCGCTGCAGGGAGGCGATCTGAGTACGGGTCGAGACGCGGAGCTTGGCGTCCAGGTTCGACAGCGGCTCGTCCATCAGGAAGACCTGCGGCTGGCGGACGATCGCGCGGCCCATCGCGACACGCTGACGCTGACCGCCGGAGAGCGCCTTCGGCTTGCGGTCCAGGTACTCGGTCAGGTCGAGGATCTTGGCGGCCTCTTCGACCTTGGTGCGGATGTCCGCCTTGTTCACGCCGGCGATCTTCAGGGCGAAGCCCATGTTCTCGGCGACGGTCATGTGCGGGTACAGCGCGTAGTTCTGGAACACCATCGCGATGTCCCGGTCCTTCGGCGGCAGGTGGGTCACGTCCCGGTCGCCGATGCGGATGGCGCCCTGGTTCACGTCCTCCAGGCCGGCCAGCATGCGCAGGGAGGTGGACTTGCCGCAGCCCGAGGGGCCGACGAGGACGAGGAACTCGCCGTCGCCGATCTCCAGGTCGAGCGCGTCGACCGACGGCTTGTCGGCACCCGGGTAGACACGGGTGGCCTTGTCGTACGTCACAGAAGCCATGCTGCTTCGCTCCTTCACCGGCAGGAACGTGCCGGACGATCCGAGTAAAGGTTGAGTTGTCCCGATCGCCCCGAGTGGTCTGGACCACCGACCCTCCGGCGCGACTCCTCGTGACGCTACCTGGCAGTTCATCGTTTTGTCAGCCCTCGGCGGCCCTCGACTTCCGCATCGATCCGATCACACCCCCACCACCCACCCCTCCCTGCACCCGCACCGGCCCCCCAACCACCCGCATCCCGCCGCCCCCGCCCGGTACACTGCCCACTGGTGCCGACGCGTATCCCGCGGACGGCCACCTCGCCTCCTTAGCTCAGCTGGCCAGAGCACCGCTCTTGTAAAGCGGGGGTCGTCGGTTCGAACCCGACAGGGGGCTCAGCACTTTCCGCACGTCAGTGACCTGCGAACGCAGAAGGGCCCCCGACCGGTATCGGTCGGGGGCCCTTCTGACATCTCAAACTGACATCAGCGACCCGGCCGACGGCGCTTCAGCAGCCGGTCCATGTGGCTCATCGCCTCCCGCTGGTTGTCCTGCACCACGTGGGCGTAGATCTCCATCGTGACCGCGATCTGGCTGTGCCCGAGGATCGCCATCAGGTCCCGGGGCTGCACCCCGGCCGCCGCCAGCAGCGTCGCGCAGCCGTGCCGGGTGTCGTGCAGCCGGATCGGCGGCAGCGACTCGGACGCCGAGATCCGGGTGAACGACCGGCTGAGGTTGCGCGGCTCCACCGGCCGGCCGGACGCGGTGGTGAAGACGTACGGCGACTCCTGCCAGACCTCGCCTGCGGCCAGGCGCTGGCGCCGCTGCTCGGCCTGGCGCAGGCGCTGCCAGCGCAGCGGGGCCACGCACATCAGCGGCAGCGGAACCACCCGCACTCGGCGCGACTTGGGGGAGTCCTGGTACAACACGCCGTCCACGCGCTGGAGTTGGTGTCGGACCGTCAGGGTGCGGTTGTCCAGGTCCACGTCCGACCAGTGCAAGCCCAGGATCTCCCCGCGCCGCAGGCCGAGCGCCACGGCCAGCACGAACGTGGTGTACAGCGGGTCGCGCCGGGCGCCCTCCAGGAAGGTCAGGGTGTCGTCAAGACTCCAGGGCTTGATCACGCGGTACTCCACTCGGGGCGCTTGGACGAGCTTGGCGACGTTGCGGGCGATCAGTTCGTCCCGCACGGCGGCGGAGAGGGCGGTGCGCAGCACCAGGTGCGACTCCTTGGCGGTGGCCGCCGACACCTTCGTGGTCACGGTGGCGACGAGCTTGCGGACGTCCGCCGTGCCCACGCCCTCCAGCGACTTGGAGCCGAGCGACGGCAGGAGGTGCAACCTGATGTGCATCTCGTACTTGTCGTAGGTGGTCCGCTTCCGGTGGGGCTTGATGAAGTGCTCCAGCCAGTACGGCAGCCATTCGGAGAGCTTTGCCGATCGCGTCGGGGTCGGGACGTTCTGGCGGTCCCGGCGGACCAGTTCCTGACGCTTCTCGTCGCACTCCGTCCAGGTCTTGCCATAGACGTACTTACGGGCCCGAGTGCCGTCGGGCTGCGGGACGTAGACGGCGGCCTGGTAGCGACCGTCCTTTCGCTTGGTGACGGTGCCGGCGCCGTTCGGGTTGCGTTTGGGCATCAGGCGACCTCTTCCATCTTGGTGCGGACGTAGTCGTGGACGGCGGTGAGGGGGATGCGGCGACAGCGGCCCTCGGTGAAGCTCTTGAGCCTCTTGGCGCGGATGAGGTCGTAGACCTTTCCGCGACTCAGCCCAAGGGCCTCCATGACCTCGGGGACCTTCAGGACGACGGGTGCGACATGAGCCACGGCGGTCCTCTCGCGCGGATCGGGGTCTGGTTTGGCGCCGCAGAACCCGCAGAACCTGCAAAACCCCCTCTCGGGACCTCTGGCCTGCGGGTTTGTGGCGGCGGCTGGTTTCCGCAGAACCTCGGGAAACTCCGCAAAACCCCCGGGGCGGAATCGGCGGGTCCGGTTGGCTGGGGTTTTGCGGGGGTTTCCGGAGGTTCTGCGGGAGGCGATGGGTTTCGGATCGGTGCAGGTGGGAGGGGGTGTGGCGGGGTTTCGCAGGTTCTGCGGGTTCTGCGGCGGGGTGGGGGAGGGTCAGGTGGCGGGGTGGGTGACGGTGGGGTGGGTCTGGTAGCGGGGGGAGGGCGGCCGGCCGCCCCGGCTGGCCTTCTTGGGCTGCTCGGCGAGGCGGATCCAGCCGTGGTCCTCCAAGAGGGTCAGGACGGGGTCGAGGTCGGCGACGGTGGGGAAGTCGGCGCGGGGCAGGGCGTTGAACAGCTCGCGGCGGCTGATGGTCTCCCTGGGGTTCGCGCCGAGCCAGGCGAGGGCGGTGCGGGCCTTGGTGAGGTGGGCGTCGGAGCCCATGGCGTCGAACACGGCCAAGGCATGGGCGGTGAAGTAGTCGCCGATGGCGGTGGCGGCGGTGAGGGTGTCGGCGGAGATGGGCCGGGTCCAGCCGCCGGCGGGGTGGGTGGCAAGGTGGAGCAGGCCGGCGATGCGGCACACCGCGCCGTCGAGCTTGGGGGCCCAGGTGGCGACGTGGGCGAGGGCGGCGCCGGGGCGCTGGGCGTGCTCGGTGCGGTACTGGTAGGCGAGCAGGACGGCGTCCGCCTCGGGGCTGAGGGTGAGGACGGCGGGGTCGGTCCACTCGTGCATGGTCACGGCGAGGGCGGTGAGCTGGGCGACGTAGGTGTCGGCGACGTGTTCGGGGATCAGGTCGGGGGTGAGGTTGCGGAAGCCGACCATGGACTTGGGCAGGGAGTACAGGAAGCGGGCGAGCAGGCCCCGGTCCTCGAAGCCCTTGGCCTTGGCGATGTCGCGGAACACGGAGGGCTGGACGGCCAGGCCCATGGTGAGGGCGGGGGATTCGATGAACTGGGAGTCGCGGCCCTGCCGGTTGACGCGGAGCATGTCCCCGGCGTGGCCTTTGAGGAAGACCTCCAGGTTGGGGGTGCCGGAGTAGCGGCCGGCGATGGTGTCGAAGATGCCCCCTTCGGCGGAGATGACGGCCATGCGCCCGCCCTGCTCGGCAATCAGGGAGGCGAGGCTTTCGGGGGTGACGTCGTCGGCCATGAGCTGCGGACGCGGCGGGACGGTGCTGTGCTCGGCGGCCTGGGCGAGGTCGATGGCCTCGGCGGTGAGGGCATCGCGCTCGTCCGGGGCGGCGTTCGCTGCCTTGGCCGCAGCCTTCTCGGCGGCGGCGCGGGCGAGCTTGGCGGTGGTCTCGGCTTCGGCGCGCAGGTGGGTGCTGCGTTCGATCAGTACCTTCTCGACCGCCAGGAGCGGGCGGGTCATCTCGGAGACGACGGCGGACTTGCGGTTGCCCGGGGGCAGGGCGATCACGGTGTAGAGGTTCACCGACTCGCGCCACCGGCCGCGCACTGCGACGACGGCCCGTCCTCCACAGGCTGTGGACAGGGCGGCCAGGCCCATGCACCCGGCGAGGTCGGCGGGGGTCTGCGTCTCCTCTGCGACGGCGGCGACCATCTCGCCGAGCCACTCAGGCAGGGCGGCGACGGGGAACGCGGGCAAGGCGCGGGCCTGGCCGAGCGGGACGGGGGTATCCCACACGTCGGCGGGCTCGGCGGGGGGCTCCGTGTGCTCCCAGCCCTCGCCGAAGAGGGAGGTGACGTTCTCGTACGGCCCGTCAGGGAGGGGTGCGGGCTGGGACATCGGCGGGAAATCCCTTCTGTAGGTGCCTGGTTGGGCTTGTGGCGGCCTGTCGCGGGTCGGCGGGTGTTCGGCAGTCCGCTCGGCCCGGAGAGGGCAGGAGAGACGCCTCTCCGGCTCTCGGTCGGGTTGGCGACGAGGTCGGGGGTGGGCAGGCGTGGGCCGGAAGGCACGGGGGGCGGAGGAAGCGGCTTTCTCCGCCCCCGTTCCGGCATTGGCGGGTGGGTCAGGCGGCGGGCTGGTGGGTGGCGGAGCCGCGGGCGAGGCCGTTGGTGATGGCGCGTCGGCACTCGGTCTCACTGAGGCCGGTGGCGAGTCCGGCGTCCAGCAGGACATCGGTGGCCAGTGGTTCCGGGAGGGCTCCGGCGTGGATGAGGCGGGCCAGGGAGGCGGCGGAGGCGAACAGCCGCTTCGCCCGGCCGGGTTGGGTCTGGGCGCGGACCTTGGCGTCCTCCCCGGCCAGCGCGGCGCGCACGTAGGCGTCCTGCCGACCGATCCGCTCCCGCACCGCCGCCGTGTCCACCACCACCGCGACCGACGCGGCGGGAGGCGGGGTCAGCAGGGCGAGCAGTTCGGGCGGGCAGGGGACGACGACGCCGGGGTCGGCGCCGGGGGCGAAGTGGTAACGGCCCTTGTCCCCGAGGGAGTTGGGGCCAATCAGATACCCGGCGGGCCCGCGCACGTCGATGCCGGGCGCGAGGGCGCCCACCGAGTTGGGAAAGGCCGCGTCGGCGGGGGCGGTCAGCCACAGGTGCAGCCCGCCGGAAGGGGTGGCCACGGTCGCCGTCGGCGGGACCATGAAGCCGTGCTGCCGGGCGAGGCGGGACAGTTCGGCGACACCGTCCAGGCCGTTCTTGCGGTCGAGGTCGAGGCCGATCAGGTGGTGCGGGGCCCGGCCGCACGCGATGCCGTAGCCGGTGGCCCAGGGGGCGCGGGCGAACAGCAGGCCGATGCGGTCGTGGTCGGAGGTTGCGTCGTGGACGCCGTGTCCGGGCCTGCCGCACGCGGCCCGGCACTCCTTGCGCTCCCGGCTGCCCTCGGGGTGCGGGGAGGGCACAGCGGGCTTCTTGGAACGGGTGGTCGGGAACACCGCGAAGCCGCGGTCGGCGGCGTGATGCGCGGCGGCCAGCGCCCGGTGCCAGTCGGTCAACGGGGGCTCCTTCGTGCGGAGCGGAGGCGGCCCGCACCGGTCATAGGTGTCGGGTGCGGGCCGCCGGTGGAGGGTGGTCAGATGTCGAGGGCGGTCTGGCCGTCGCACGCGGCCGTCGGGGCGGGCGGCATCATCGCGACGAGGGCGGCCTGGTGGTCCGGGTCGGCGAGGAGGCAGATCACGCGGCCGTCGGCGGTCACCAGCCACTCGGGGTCGGTGTAGAGCAGGGCGATGGCGGACTCGCGGGTGGTGGAGTGGACGGCGCACTGGTCGGCGCTGTCGGAGCCGTAGGTGGTGCCGCAGACGTCGCAGGTGGCGACGTGGCAGGTCACGGGCTTGATGGGCACGGGCTCTCCCTGTGGGTCAGATGTCGAAGAGGGCGTCCGGTGCGGCCGGGGCGGCGGCCTGGGCGGCTTTGCGGGCGAGGCGGAGCGCGGCGTCGTGGCAGGTGGGGCACCACGCGGCGAGGGCCTGTTTGGGCAGGGCGGCGGCGTGGTGCGGGGGCAGGAGGAGGTCGGCCGGTTCGGCGGGGGCGGCGAGGAGGCGGACGGTGCCGCAGCCGTGGTGCTGCTGGTAGCCGCCGTGTTCCCGGCCGCACCTGCCGCTGTCCTTGGCGTGGGACTTTCCGCACGCGCCGGTGCACTGGCACTGGTTGCCTGCCGTGGTGATGACGGCCAGCCACAGGCCCGCGAGAGCGAGGGGCGGAGGTCCGCTCACGTCATGCACCATCCGGAGTCGCACAGGCCGTCGCCCGGGTCGGTGAGGCTGGCGAGGTCAAAAAGCGGGTCGACGCCATCGGGGATCGCCTCGCGCAGGGGCCTGCCGAACTGGGTCAGGTAGACCGCGTTCTTGCCGAGGCCGGCCTGCCGGGTGTTGAGGTGGTCTTCCAGCTGGCAGGCCCGCTCGAACAGTTCCGGCTCGGAGCGGCGCATCTCGTGCCAGGTCTCGGCCCGCTTGAACGGGCAGAACCAGCACGACGACTTCGGGGGGACGGGCAGGCCGGCGTCCCGGATGATCCTGGCGCAGTCGGTCCTGCGCAGGCCCAGTCGCAGCAGCGGGTAGTCGATCCGCTCGTACGGGCCAGCCTTGCGGTCATTGGCGCGGCCGATCTCGTCCAGGGAGATCCCGATGCCGACGGTG
Source organism: Kitasatospora sp. NPDC059795 (assembly GCF_042732175.1). Lineage (NCBI taxonomy): Bacteria > Bacillati > Actinomycetota > Actinomycetes > Kitasatosporales > Streptomycetaceae > Kitasatospora > Kitasatospora sp. NPDC059795. The sequence continues at coordinate 191,910 of NZ_JBHWID010000007.1, read as the reverse complement.
GCCGGCGCGTCGGGGGTCGCCCCGCGGCGCTTCAACTCCCGGCCGATCACGGCGATCTTGTAGTCGGCGGTGCAGGCCCGCTTGCCCGGGGCACCGTTCTTGAACCTGACCGGGATCTTCAGCGCCCTCGACCCGTCGCGGGTGATCTCGCTGAACAGGGTGCGGGTCTCCTTCGAGCGAACCATCACGCGGTGGAGGGTGGTCAGCTCGATGCCGTGCTCGGCGGCGAACGGCCGGGCGTACTCCTCCAGGTAGCGGAGGGTGTCGGGGTGTTCGGAGTCGTCGCCGACGTTCGCAAACAGGAACGTGCGGTAGTCGATCCGGCCCTGCGCGGCCAGCACCAGCGCCGCCATGGACTGGACACCGCCACCAAAGGAGAACGAGCGGATCGCCTGGACCTGCGCAGGGGCGCTCATCGGCCACCGCCCGAGATGAGGTCGTTGACGAAGGCGACATGCGTGTTCGCCCAGACCACCAGCGCGTTGACGGCGTTCTTGGCCTGGTCGGTCATCTCCCGGCCCGGGCGGGTGGCGGTCGGGGCGACGAGGGTGTGCTCGGGGATGGGGAGCAGGAGGGTGGTGGTGGTCAGCAGGGCGGGCCGGGTGGGGTGGCTCGGCTGGGTGAGGGCGGTGAAGCCGTCGGCGGTGGCCCACACGTCGCGCTGCCAGTCGGCGAGGCGGTGGTCGGGTCGGGCGGCGAGGTGGTGGTGGCGCAGGGGGACGTCGATGCGGAGTGCGACCTGGTCCATGTCCTCGCCGTGGGTGACGAGGGTGAGGGCGTGGAGGTCGGGGCGGTGGCGGACGTAGCCGGGAGACATGATCGGGGCGGTGGCGATCTGCCAGACGGAGAAGGCGAACTCGCGGGCGGACAGCGGGTCGCCGTCGTCGTGGAGCAGGCCGGTGTTTCGGGCGAGGTAGGTGCCGAAGCGGGAGCGGGCGTCGGAGGAGTCGCGCCGGTCGGCGACGTCGTCGGTGAAAGCCAGCGTGGAGCGGGTGAAGTCGGGCATGTGCTGTCCTTCCGGTCAGGCCGCGCGGCGGGCGGCGAGGTCGACGACCGGCGCGAGGCGCTCGACCGGGGCGAGGTGGACCACGGGGGCCTGCTGCGGGAGGGGCTCGCCCCCGTCGGGCGGGGCGGGGGTGCCGGTCTCCTGCTTGGTGTGGGCGCGGTCGTGGGCGGAGAGGTCGAGGACGGCGTTGACGCGGGCGGAGTCGGCGCGGGAGGCGCGCTGGGAGGCGAGGTGGGGGATGAGGGCGAGGGTGCCGGGGCCGAAGAGGACGGCGGCGGTGACCAGGTCGCTGGTGTTCATCGGGTTCCTCCGGTGCGGGCGGCGTGGGCGATCAGGTCGAGGACGCTGGTGCCGAGCTGGGCGGTGCGGTGCTCGATGGCCTGCCAGGAGTCGGGGTCGATGTTCATGAGCGCGGCGAGGGAGGAGGCGGGGTCGCGGTTGGCAGCGGCGGTGAGGGCGTCGCGCAGGTGGGCGGCGGCCAGCGGCCGGATGACGCCGGCCGGGGCGGTGGCGGCGGGGCTCATGCGCGGACCTTGGCGATGGCGTCCACCAGGGCGTGGATGAGGTTGTTGATCGGCCCGGCGACGCCGGTGGAGGCGAGCAGGAAGCCGAACAGGACGGCGACCAGGGCGGAGCCGACGCCGAGGGACTTGGCCTTCAGCAGGAGGCCGAGGACGATGCCGAACAGCACGACGAGCGAGACGGTCAGGGCCATGACACGGCCTTTCGTTCGACGGCCCGGGGGCCGGAGCGGGACGTGCGGGGTGGGTTCAGCGGGTGCCGGAGCGCCAGGTGGCGTGGGCGAGGTTGTAGAGGTGGCGGCCGATGCGGATCCGCTTTCCGGCGCCCTTGCAGCGGCGGCAGGTCCTGCCGCGCTTGGGGTTGCCGTGGCGGTCGCTCTTGAGGGCGAAGCCGAGTCCGGCGCACTTGCGGCAGTTCCCGAACGGGCTGGCCGCACACAGCGCGCTGTAACCGAGGGTGACGAGCAGGGCGGTGGCTATCGCGGGGAGCAGGAGGGGGGTCACAGTGGCCTCCGGAGCGGTTTCGGGGCTCTCATCAGGGGCTTTGCTAGACGCTAGGTCCCTGATCAGGCCTGTTTTGGGTCGCTAGCGGGGTCGCTAGGTCTAGCGAGGGTGCTTGCTAGGCCTAGCGACGGTTTCGGCGGTCAGGCGGCGCGCTTCTTGTCGCGTTCCGTAATCGCCTTGGTGAGGTCGGCGCGGTCGATGCCGCGCCGGTTCGCGCCCTTGCCGCCTTCGGGGGCGGTGCCCCAGACCTGGCCGGTGGTGATGCCGTAGGGCTTGAGCGCGGAGGCGAGCTGGTCGGCCTTGGCGCGGCCCTCCAGCTCGGCCCAGGGGCCGTAGACGTCGGGGCGGAGTTCGGCGAGGCGGGCTACGATCGTCTCCGACCAGAGCTTCGGCTCGTCGGGGCCCATGACGGCGAGGACGTCGGCGAGCAGGTCGTACGAGACAGTCGCGGCGGGGGTGGCGTCGGCGGTGCCGGCGGCGTAGCCGGTCAGCAGCCCGGCCTGTTCGCGGGCCCGGCGGCCGCGCGCGGCGATCGCTTCGGCCATGGGCGCGTCGGCGAACACGGAGCGGACGATCTGGGCGTCCGCGCCCTCGCCGCCGACGAAGTACGCGATGCCCCGGTCCTCCCGGGAGAACGTCGTGGCGCGGATGCCGCGCTTGTAGGAGCTGGTGCCGAGGACCATGTCGTTCTCGACCTGGCCCATCACCTTCAGGCACAGCCGCAGGATCGCGTTCGCGCTGATGCCGGTCGGCAGGGACTTGGCGTCGGGGCGCTGGGTGGCCAGCAGCAGCACGATGCCGGTGGCGGGGCCGCGCTTGACCAGGTCGGTGCAGATCTCCTCGAACTCCCCGCCGTACTTGGGGTGTTCGAACCACACCTGGCACTCGTCCACGCCGATCACGATCGGGTGCAGCCGCAGCGACTTGTTGTCCGCGAGCTGGGAGGTGACCTTGGACTCCGGGCAGACGTCGCGGGGCAGGGAGCGGATCACCTTGGTGCGGCGGCGCAGTTCCTCGCGGACCTCGCGCATGTCGGCGATGGCGTACTCGATGTCCTCGTCGTCGTCGCCGGCGCGGTGGCGGTGGCTGACCTGGCCGCCGACGGGGTCGAGGTCGCCGGTGCCCTTCAGGTCGTAGGTGTGCAGCTCGGCGCGGGGGTCGAGGGCGGAGATGAGCAGCAGCAGGCGGAGCAGGAAGGTCTTGCCCATGCGGGGGACGGCGCCGATGATCCCGGAGACGAACATCAGGACCACGTTCACCCAGTTGCCGCGCTGGTCGGTGGCGAAGGCGACGGGGTTGAACAGGTCGACGGTGCCGGTCTTGGCGAGCGGCCAGGCGGGCTGCTCGGCCTTGGCCATGTCCTGGTCTCCGACCCACAGGACCATCCGGCCGGGGTGCTCGCCCTTGGCCTGCTCGGGCCAGACGGTGCCGATCGGGCGGCGCAGGCCCGAGGCGAGGCGGCCCCGGCGCTCCATGACGTCGGTGACCTCCACACCGGCGGGGAGTTCGACGTCCGCGCGCCAGCCGGGGCCGTCGCGGGTGATCGGCGCGGGGAAGGTGATCCCGCTGTTCTTCGACCTGGCGGAGGTGATCGCGCCGATGCCGAGGGACTCCAGCGCGGCCACGACCATGTCGGAGGTGAGCTTGGGTGCCTTGGCCTTGACCACGGCCCGGGCGATGAGCGGCTCGTCCGCCGGCGCGCCCGCCGCACCAAGCGCCAGGACCACGGCCGCGGCGAGGGCCAGCAGCGTCCCGGTGGACGTCATCACCAGCAGCACGATCACGGCCGCGAGGCCGAACACCGAGGCCAGCAGGGAGATGACGCCGCGCAGCCGCACCCGGTTGTCGCGCTGCCGGCACAGCTTCAGGTACAGCTCGGCGTCCTCGCGGCGGGCGGCGGCCGACCGGAGCGGCTGGCCCTCCGCGTCGGAGGTCCACCGGCCCAGGAACGACAGCGAGCGCACCGCGCCGCGCGGCGAGCGGGCGGCGAGCTTCGCGGCGTAGAGCGGGGAGCGGACCGCGTGGTAGGCCAGCGAGTGACCGACATGGCCGGCCGCCCACCTGGTCTGCGCGGCCAGCTCCGACTTCGACAGCGCCCATGCCGGGAGGATCGGGCGCCGCGCACCCTCCGGGGTCGGCAGCGGCACCGTCAGGGGCTGGTCGACGTAGACGGACTGCCCGTCCACGCCGTCCTCGCCGTCGCCGTCGGCGAGGGCGGTGGCGGGGCGGCGCTCCGTGCGGGCCTTGTCCAGGTCGAGGACCTCGCCCCGGGCCTCGGCCTCGGCGCGCATCGACGCCGCCAGCAGCAGGAACAGTTCGTCGTCGCTGCCGCCGGATTCGGGCTGGTTGTTCTGGTTCACTGGGGTCTTCCCTTCTCACTGCGATGTGGTGCGGAAAGGAGCCCCGGGGCGGCCGGTCAGCTTGCCGGCGGGACGGCTGCCCCGGGGGTGATGGCGGGTGGTCAGATCTCGTCGCAGCGGTCGCCGTAGCAGTCCTTGCACAGCGGGATCAGCCATTCCTCGTCGTTGATTTCCTTCGCGAACGGGTCGGCGGCGACCTCGACGTCGGGCTTGGCGGTGCCGCAGAAGTGGCACGTCAGAACCTGTGCGGCCGTGGGTTCGGCGAAGGTGAAGAAGCCGGTCATCTCGACCGGCACGCCGCGCCAACTGCCCTTGACCTGAAGCCAGTTGGTGGTGGCGTCGCTGGTGTCGAGGGCGACCCGGTCGGAGTCGAAGCGGAGCGCGGCGCGCCACTGCTCGAAGTCGCTCAGGGAGTAGTGGTGGCGCACCACGATGCCCCATTCGAACGGCGTGCGGTCGCCTGCCTGGAGCTTCTCCAGGCAGGCGATGCCGGCGGGCAGGTCCGGGTGGGCGCTGAGGAGGGACAGCAGCGCGCCGGCCGCCTTGATCTGGGAACCTGCGATGATCGTGGCGTCGGACACGGAGACTCCAAACAGGCTGTGGTGAAGGGAAGTTGAGGGGTGGAGGTGCTCGGCTCGGGCGGTGAGCGGCGTGGCGTCGGCGCGGATGCCGTCCGGGTGTCGGACCGGGGCGACGAGCGTGTCGGCGCCCGGGTGGTCAGGCGCGGCGCTCGGAGTCGGCCTTGGCGATCTGGTCCGACCAGTCCTCGGGCTCCGGCACGTGGTTCCCGAAGACCTCGTAGACCTGCTCCTGCCGCTGCTGGTCGAAGTCGTTGTCCAGGTGCTTGTAACCGGTCCAGCCCATCGGTCTCTCCTCTTGGTCGTGGTGTTCGGGGGTGGTGGTGGCCCGGCCGGATCGGTCGGGCGGGCCCGTGTGGGTCAGTTGCCGGCGAGGCGGGCCAGGGCCCGGGCGATCAGCGGGCGGTGGGCGGCGTACAGGGTGCGTCCGGCGGCGGTGACGGCGGCGTCCAGGGCGGCCATTGAGCCGAACGGGTACCACCCGGCGTTGAGGGCGTCGTCCTGGCCGACCGCGTGGACGGCGGCGGGCAGCTGGTAGAGCGCGGCGGTGGAGGCGACCCAGGCGTGGTCCGAGTTGCGCCAGTCGTCCACGACGCCCGTGCCGAGGATCACCGGGTGCTGGCCCCGCAGGTCGACGGTGGTCTCCTCGCGCAGCTCGCGCAGCAGGGCGCGGGTCACGGTCTCGCCGGGGTCGACCATGCCGCCGGGGATCGCCAGGACGCCGATGTCGTCCCGGGTGATCAGCAGGATCTTGCGCTCCGCCCCGGCGCCCGCGACCACGATCGGGTCCGCCGCCGCGTTCTCGCCCCACTTGCCGAGGTTCCGGCCACAGGCACCGGTCCGGCCGGCGGGGTTCAGCGGCCGGCCGTGCTCGTCCAGCTCGAACGGGACCAGGGCGGCGGCCCGGCGTTCGGCCCAGTCGGCCACGTCCTCCGGGGTGGCCGCGCCCTCGGCCCAGCCGGGGACCTCGACGGCCAGGGCGGCGGGCAGCAGCTCGGCCGGGGTGACGTCCAGCGGCGTGTACTGCGGCCAGCTCACGGCCCAGTCGCGCAGGCCGGCGGGGACGATGGTGCTCTTGATCTCGGACATGCGAAGTCTCCAAACAGGTTTCGGTGTAGGGAAGTTGAGTGGGATTGCGCCGCGCTCAGGCGGCGAGTGGCGCGGAGTCGGCGACGGCCAGGTCCCGGCCGGCCCCCGACTCCCGGAAGCGGGCGGCGACCCAGCCGGTGGACCAGCCGGTCAGCTCGACCACGCGCCGCTGCGTCGTGCCCGGCGCGCCGAGCGCGGCCCTGACGATCTCGACGGCCAGGTCCTCCGGCAGCTTCTCGGCGGCGGCGGGGCCGGACAGCAGCTCGTCCCGCCGAGCCTTGACGGCGGCGAGCCGCTGTTGCTCACGCTGTTCGCGTTCGCGCTCACGATCGCTCGCGAGGCGCTCACGGCGCTCCCTGTCGGTGCGCTCGTCGGCTTCCTTCCGGGCCCGCTCGGCGCGTTCGGCGGCCTCCCGGCGCTCCTGCGCTTCGTTGGTCTCGCGCAGCACCTTCAGGTCGTGCTCACGCTGCTCGCGTTCGCGCTCACGCCGACGCTCGTCGGCCTCACGGGCGAGGCGCGCGGCGGTTTCGGCGACTTCCTTCTGGTCGGCCCGGGCCCGCTCCTGCGCCTGCTCGGCGCGCCGCCGGCGCTCGTCGCGCTCGGCCCGCTCATGGGCCTCTCGGGCGGCCACGGCGCGGGCGATCGACCGCCGGTAGGCGAGCGAGGTCTCCGCCGTGACGATCAAAAGCAGCGGCGCGACCGCGTGGACCGCGACCCCCACGGCGTCCCGCTTCAGGGCGGATTCGCCCACGTTGAGCAGCACCGTCGCCACACCGGTCATCCAGCGCAGCACCACCGGCCACCGGCCGCCGTCACCGCCGAGACGGGCCAGGAGGCCGTCCATCCGCACCACGATCACCACCGCCGCGTCCACGACCAGCGGCAGGATCGGAGCCGTCCAACCCCAGCCCTCCGGCGAGTGCGCGGACATCAGCGGCGTCACCGTGAGCATGCTGTACAGCACCGCCCCGAACGTGATCGTCCACGTTCCGAAGCTCAGGATCTTCTCCGCCGACCGGACCTGCTGTGGCGTCACCAGAGCGTTCACCGAACGCCCCGCTTCCCGCCCGACGAGCGGGCGATGAGCACGAACACGCGCTTCGTGAGCACGAGCAGGCGGCGGTGAGCACGACGCTTCAACGCACTCACGCCGCCACCGCCGAGACGACCGGCCGACGGGCGGCGGCCTTGCGTGCGGCGAACAGCGGCACCGGCGCCGCGTCCATCAGCCGCCGCGCGAACGCCGCAAGCTCCAGGTCCTCACGGTCCAGCTCCGCCAGCACCGCCAGCGCCACGTCCATCCGCGTCGCGTACTCCAACGGGCTCTCGCCCGGCACGCCGGCGAACAGCTCGCAGTCCACACCCAACGCCAACTCCGCGAACTCCTCCGAGTCCACGGCAACCTGCCCTGCAACAATCGACCTCACGGGTCTCTACCTCTCTGTCAGGTGAACAGGCCCGCAGGGCTGCCGCGCGTTCCTTGGCCGGAGCGCGGCAGCCCGCTTTGCGGGCCTGGACCACTCGGTGCGTCACGAGCAGCCGCGGCACCCGACGCGCGCCAACCGCCCACCGTGGGGCGGGTGTTGCGCGCCGAGCACCGTGATCACTGGTGAAGCGGCCTGGTCGGCAAGTTGCGCCGGGGCCGCTCGTGTAAGCGCGGCCCATAGGGCCGATGGCGATGCGGGTCCATGGGCACCTCCTCTCTGTACGGGCGGACACGGGGAACAGCACTGCAAGGGGGATCTCGTCCCCACTCTCCGGCCGTTGCTCGCGGTCGCCGGGCCACCTCGCCAGTCAGGGCCGAAGCCCCTATCCCCTGGCCTTTGCGGAGATTGCAGCGTCCTCCGCCTCAGCTCACGCCCTCTCGAAAGGGGCGTATTTGTGCAGGTAGCAACGCTTTTGGGCATAGCCCATCGGCGGTATCTTGTCCCTCTTGAGCCTCTGGCTCAACTGGTAGGTACAAGCTGCTGAACATGACTCTGCACTCACGCAGAGCGATCGTCAAGCCCATTGGTTCAACATGTAGGAACCAGTTGACCCAGTGGGGCATTATGAGAGGTATGAGTAGCCAGCCGCTGTACCGCCGAGTCGCAGACGCGCTCCGGATCGAGATCGGCCCCGGAAAGACGTTCCCGCCCGGGGCGCGACTGCCCTCCGAGCGCGACCTGTGTGATCGGTTCGACGCCTCCAGGAACACGGTGCGCGCGGGCCTGAACGTCCTCGTGGCACAGGGATTGATCTCGGCCAGCCAAGGGCTCGGCTACGAGGTCCGTTCACACGAGGTGTTCAGCCTGAACGCGTCGCGCTTCGAGAACCTCACGTTCCCTCAGAACGGCGACGCCTACAACACCGATGTGACGCACGCTGGCCGGCGGCCTCACCAGGAGTTCCGTGTAGAGATGCAGCCGGCATCTGCGGTCGTCGCGGAGCAGCTTCAAGTAGCCGAGGGGGCGACGACAGTCCTGCGGTTCTGCCACCGCTACGTTGACGGCGTGCCGTGGTCCACCCAGGCCACGAGCTACCCGATGTGGTTGGTCGAGAGGGCGCCGCGGCTGGCCGAACCGGGCGACATCGAAGAGGGGACCACTCGGTATCTGGCCGGGCTCGAAGTGGAGCAGGTCGGCTACTTCGACGACATCTCCACCCGGATGCCCACGCCGGACGAAGCGCGGCTCCTTCAGATGGGGGCCGGTGTGCCGGTGCTGGTGTGGGTGCGGACCGGCTACTCGCTGGAGAAGCCGATTCGATGCACCATCACGACGTTCCGAGGCGACCTCAACCACATGAACTATGAGATCGGCAACCTTGTAGGCCGGGAGGTCGAGGCGTGATCGTCAAGCCAGCGACAGCAGCGGACCTTGGGCAGCTCCTCGCTTTCCGGAAGGAGGCGGCCGGCTGGTTGAGTGCGCTGGGCAGCGACCAGTGGAGTCGTCCCTACCCGGCAGACAAACTGCTGGCCACGATCGAGGCCGGCACCGTTTTCATGCTCTGGGACGGCCCGGAGATCGTGGGCACCATCACGCTCACACCCGACGCTGAGGATGGTCTCTGGACATCAGGCGAACTCAGCGATCCCGCGCGCTACGTCAACAAGTTGACTGTCTCGCGAGCCTATGCGGGCCGCGACCTCGGCGGGCGGTTGCTGAACTGGGCGGGTGCCCGCGCGGCCGGCGAGGGTGCGAAGTGGCTGCGGTTGGATGCCTGGACGACGAACGAGCGCCTTCAGCAGTACTACGTCGATCACGGGTTCACGCACGTCCGCACCGTTCGTGAAGGCGGGGCGGTGAACGGCGGACCGCGCGTCTCCGGGTGGGTCGCGCAGCGACCTGCGGTGGCTGCTGAGCACGGTTTTGAGGACGCCACCGCGATGGGGTTCACCAGCAGCAATCGCTGACGCAGTGACATCACCGGCTGACATCAACGTGCTTGAACACCTGCGAGTAGTGGATGCCACTGGTGGATCGGCTGGCTTCTGCCCGCTGGGGCCGAGGCAGGTTGATCGAACTGGTGGCTGAACTTGTAAAGCGGGGGTCGTCGGTTCGAACCCGACAGGGGGCTCGTTTCAGGAGTGCTGTGGCAGAGGGCCCTTCCGTCGGGTGACGGGAGGGCCCTCTGGTGTTTGGGGCGGGTGGGGTGGGGGTCAGGCGTGGGGGGTGAGGGGGTTGGGGAGGTGGCCGATGAGTTGGAGGGCGGCGGAGGGGTCGGTGAGGTCGACCATTTGTTGGTTGTTGCGGAGTTGGAGGCGGTTGAGACAGGAGAGCGGGAACGTTTCGGTGAAGGGGTCGAAGCGGGCGAACTTGTGGGCGAGTTCGGGGACTTGGGCGCGGTAGTCGGTGACGGTCCCGGCGACGGTGCGCCAGAAGGCGTCCTCGGGGAGGGTGCCGGCCTCGTCGAGGGTGGCGGCGAGGTAGCGGAAGAAGCAGTCGAAGACGTCGGTGAAGATCGACAGCAGCTTCATGTGGTCGGGGACGTCCGCGCGCACCCGTTGGACCGGTTCGGGGAGGTCCGCGGTGGGGTTCATCACCACGATCTCCTCGGCGATGTCCTTGAAGATCGCGCGCTGCACGGTGCCGGCCTCGTCCAGGACCAGGATGACGTTCTCGCCGTGCGGCATGAAGGCCAGGTCGTGGGCGTAGAAGCTGTGCAGCAGCGGGGTGAGGTAGGCGTCCAGATAGCGGCGCAGCCACTGCTCGGGGGGCAGGCCGGAGCGTGAGACCAGGGCGGCGGCCAGGGAGTCGCCGTGGCGGTCGGTGTGCAGCAGGGAGGCCATGGTGGCGAGGCGTTCGCCGGGGGCTAGGGAGGGTACGGGGCTCTCCCGCCAGAGGGCGGCGAGCATCTTGCGGTAGGGGGAGTACCGGTCGGTGGCGGCCTCGAACTGGCGGTGCCGGTAGCCGATGGCGGCGTGTTCGCGGATGATCGTCAGGCCGGTGCCGCGCAGGATGTCGTCCTGCTCGATCAGTTCGGCGAGCCAGTCGTTGATCGCCGGGGTGGCCTCCATGTACGCGGCGGACAGGCCGCGCATGAAGCCCATGTTGAGCACCGAGATGGCGGTCTTGACGTAGTGCCGGGTCGGGTCGGTGGTGTTGAAGAAGGTGCGGATCGACTGCTGGGCGAGGTATTCGTCGTCGCCCTCGCCGAGCAGTACCAGGCGGCGGGCGGCCAGTTCCCCGGCGAAGGTGACGGAGAGCTTGTTCTCCCACTGCCAGGGGTGGACGGGCAGCAGGTGGTAGTCGGCCGGGTCGAGTCCGAGGGCGGTGAGCCGGGCCGCGAAGCGGTCCCGTTCGGCGGGGCTCAGCTCCTGGGCGATGTGGCGTTCGTAGTCGGTGTCCGCGCCGCAGGTGAAGACCGAGTGGGCGCGTTGGGCGGCCAGCCAGACCAGGCGTACCGGGTGGGCGGCCTCGGGGGCGTAGCGGTGGTACTCCTCGCCGTTGAAGCCGATCCGGCCGTTGTTGGCGACGAAGCCCGGGTGGCCCTCCGTCATGCCGGTCTCGACGGTCTGGAAGTCGGCGCCGGCGAGTTCGGCGGCGGTCGGTTCGGGACGGTCCAGTTTGTAGGCGGTGCCGGCCAGGGTGGAGGTGATCTCCTCCAGGTAGACCGGCAGCACCTGGTCGGAGAGGCCGAGGGTGGTGCGCATCTCGATGAAGAAGTCCACGGCGTCCAGCGGGAGTTCGCCGCCGTCGCGGTGCCGGGTGATCGAGTCGGCGGGGATCTGCCAGTGGTCGAGCCGGAGCCGCCGGGCGGTGAAGCGGTACTCGACGGCACCGTCGTCGGACCGGACCAGGTAGCGGCCGTCGCCGAGGTCCTCGGGGGTGAGCAGCCGTTCGTGGGTGAACTCGGCCAGCGCCTTGCGGACCAGCCGCCGGTTGGCCTCGGCCCAGGTGTCGGGCCGCAGATGGGCGAGGTGACGGTCGGCGAGGTGGCGGTCGGTGGCGGTCATGCGCGGGCTCCGGTGGTGGCGGCGAGGAACTGCTCGCGGGTGCAGAAGCTGAGCAGTGCTTCCTTCTCGGGCTTGGTGATCGGGCCGTCCGGGACGAAGCCCACGGCGGCGTTGAGCGCGTGGACGGCGGTGTTGCGCAGGTCAGGTTCGACCACCGCCCGGCGGGCGGCCGGGTCGTCGAACAGGAAGCCGACCACGGTGGTGATCACGGCCAGCGTGAAGCCGTGCACGGGCTGCTCGGCGGCCGGGCAGAGGAAGTGCATGCCGACGTCGCCGGGCTGCGCCGGGTACAGGCCGACCAGTTCGGCGCGGGCCGGGTCGTAGCGCTCCAGCAGGAAGGCCGGGCGGCCCTGCCACAGGCCGATGAAGGCGTCGTGGTGGGGGTGCTCGACGATCCTGCGGTACTCGGCGGCGACCTCCTCCTCGGAGAGGCCCTGCATCATCCAGTAGGTCGCCTTGGGGTGGGTGACCCAGGCGTGCAGCAGCGCCGCGTCGGTGTCGAGGTCGAGCGGGCGGACGGCGAACGCGCCTAGCCGCTCGTCGGTGCGGGAGTACAGGACGGTCATGGGGTGCTCACTCACGCGACGAGGCCCTCGGGAGCGCCGAACTCCTGGAAGGCGATGGACTTTTCGATCGGGTAGACCTCACGGCCGGTCAGCTCGCGGAGGATCCACGAGTTGCGGTACGGGCCCATGCCGAGGTCGGGCGAGGTGATGCTGTGGGTGTGGGTGCCGCCGTTCTGGAGGAAGATCCCCCGGCCGGTGGTGTCGATGCTGTAGTTGCGGGCCACGTCGAAGCGGCCCTGTCGGTCGTGGCGGATCCGGTCGAGCACCGGGGCGAGGAAGGCGGGGACGGTGTACCGGTAGCCGGTGGCCAGCACCAGGCCCTCGGTCTCCAGGGTGAAGCCGCGCTGCTGTTCGGCGTGGTGCAGGCCGAGGGTGTAGCGGCCGGTGCCGGCGTCCCAGGAGGCGGTCTCCAGCGCGGTGTTGGTGAACAGGCGGGTGGGGACGGGGCCGGTGACGCTCTTCTGGTACAGCAGGTCGTAGATGCTGTTGATCAGGTCGGCGTCGATGCCCTTGAACAGGCCCTTCTGCTCGGCCTCCAGCCGGTACCGGGTCTCCTCCGGCAGCGCGTGGAAGTAGTCCACGTACTCGGGGGAGGTCATCTCCAACGTCAGCTTGGTGTACTCCAGCGGGAAGAACCGCGGCGAGCGGGTGACCCAGTTCAGCTTGTAGCCGTGCACCTCGGTCTCGGCCAGCAGGTCGTAGTAGATCTCGGCGGCGCTCTGGCCGCTGCCGACCACGGTGATGCTCTTCTTGCGCTGGAGGGCCGCCTTGCCGTCCAGGTAGCGGGAGTTGTGCAGCAGGTCGCCGCCCAGGCCCCGGCACGGCTCGGGCAGGTGCGGCGGGGTGCCGGTGCCGAGCACCAGGTGGCGGGCGCGGTACCGGGCGGTGGCGCCGTCGGCGGTGGTGGCGGTGACGGTGTAGAGGCCCTCGGCCTCGTCGTACTCGACCAGGGTGACGTGCTGTCCGAAGCGCACCGAGTCGAGCTTGCCGGCGGCCCAGCGGCAGTACTCGTTGTACTCGGCGCGCACCGGGTAGAACATCTCGCGGATGTAGAAGGGGTAGAGCCGGCCCTTCTCCTTCAGGTAGTTGAGGAAGGAGAACGGCGAGGTCGGGTCGGCCAGGGTCACCAGGTCGGCCATGAACGGGGTCTGCAGGGTGGAGAAGTCGAGCAGCATCCCGGGGTGCCAGTCGAACTGGTCCTTCTCCTCCAGGAACAGGCCGTCGAGGTCCTGGATCGGCGCGGTCAGGCAGGCGAGGCCCAGGTTGTAGGGGCCGAGCCCGATCGCGATGAAGTCATGGGTGGACACAGGCGTCTCCGGGGCAGGCGGTGGTGGGAGGACGGGCGGGCTCAGGCGGCGGACGCGGCCAGGTGGCCGGCGGCGTGGCCCGCGAGCAGGTCGAGCACGTGCGCGATGTCGTCGAGCGTCGTCTCGGGGTTGAGCAGGGTGAACTTGAGGTAGTGCCGGCCGTCGACCCTGGTGCCCGCGACCACGGCCTCGCCGGAGGCGGCCAGCGCCTCCCGGGCGTGCAGGTTGGCGCGGTCGAGGTGCTCGCCGTCCGGTGCGCCGTCCGGGCGGTAGCGGAAGACGACGGTGGACAGCTGCGACCTGGTCACCACCTCGAAGCGCGGGTCGGTGCTCAGCAGGTCGTGGGCGGCGGCGGCCCGGTCGACGACCTCGTCGAAGAGGCTGCCGACGGCGTCCGCGCCCATGATGCGCAGGGTCAGCCAGAGCTTGAGGGCGTCGAAGCGACGGGTGGTCTGGAGCGACTTGTCCACCTGGTTGGGGATGCGCTGCTCGACCGCCCGGGCCGGGTTGAGGTAGTCGGCGTGGTGGGTGGCGTGCCGCAGCACGGCGCTGTCGCTGACCACCAGGGCGCTCGAACTGACCGGCTGGAAGAAGGACTTGTGGTAGTCGACGGTGACCGAGCGGGCCCGCTCGATGCCGTCCAACAGGTGCCGGCGGGTCGGGGAGACCAGCAGGCCGCAGCCGTACGCGGCGTCCACGTGCAGCCAGACGCCGTGCTGCTCGCACAGGTCGGCGACGGCCGGCAGCGGGTCGATGGTGCCGAAGTCGGTGGTGCCGGCGGTGGCGACCACGGCCAGCACCGGCAGGTTCTCGGCGCGGCAGCGCTCCAGTTCGCGGGCGAGTGCCGCGGTGTCCATCCGGCGGTCGGCGCCGGTGGGGACGGTGACGACCGCGTCCGGGGCCAGGCCGAGCAGCTTGGCGGACTTCTGCACGCTGAAGTGCCCGGCCCGGGAGGCCAGGATGCGCAGCCGGGGCAGCAGGGCGGTCCGCTCCTCGGCGGTGGCGGTGGCGGTGGCGGCGGCGGTGGTGAGCGCCTCCTCGCGGGCCAGCAGCAGGGCCTGGAGGTTGGACTGGCTGCCGCCGCTGGTGAAGACGCCGTCCGCGTCCACGCCGAAGCCGATCCGGCCGGCCGTCCAGTCGATCAGGCGGCGCTCGATCAGGGTGGCGCCGGCGCTCTGGTCCCAGGTGTCCAGCGAGGAGTTGACGGCGGTGAGGACGGCCTCGCCGAGCAACGCCGGTATCACCACGGGGCAGTTGAGGTGGGCGAGGTAGCGCGGGTGGTGGAAGTAGACCGCGTCGCGCAGGTAGACGTCCTCCAGCTCGTCCAGGGCCGCGGCCGGGTCCTCCAGCGGGCGGTCCAGGTCGATGTCCACGATCTCCGGGGCCAGTTGCTGCGGGGAGATCCCGCTGAACGGCCGGTCGGCGCGGGCGATCCGGTCGCCGACCCGGTCCACCCCGGCGGCCAGCGCGTCGCGGTAGGCGTCGAGCGTGCGGTCGTTGAAGAGGTGCTGCCGTGCGCGGACCGCGCTGCCGGCCGAACGGTTCTGGACGGCAGGTCCCTGAAAGCTCATCAATTCGGTCCTCAACGGTCACGGGGCACGGAGGGCTGGAAGACGGGGGCGGGCAGGCATGGTCATTTCCGCCCGACTTAGGTAAGCCTATCCTAATTTTCTGACGACGCGAAGGCCCGCCCCCGGGTGCGGGAGCGGGCCTTGCGGAAGGTGTGACGCCAGGTCAGGAGGCGGCGGCTGCCAGCCTTTCCGCGCGGAGCTGCTCCTCGGAGGCACCGCGACGCCAGTAGCCGGAGAACTCCACCCGGGCGCGGTCCACGCCGATCTCCCGGATCAGGTGCCGGCGCAGCGCGCGCACGGCGGACGACTCGCCCGCCAGCCACGCGTACGGCGTGCCGGCGGGGAACGCGGCCGCGCGGACCGCCTCGGCCAGCGGGCTCCCGTCGGCGCCGGGTTCGCGGACCAGCCAGGTGATCTCGGACTCCGGCCCGTGCGGCAGGTCCTGGATGTCCTCCGGGTCCGGCACCTCGATCCAGGCCCGGACCGCGGTGCCGGCCGGGAGGTGCTCCAGGATGCCGCCGAGCGCGGGCAGCGCCGTCTCGTCGGCGGCCAGCAGCACCCAGTCGGTGTCGGCGGGCGGCCGGAAGTCGACACTGCGGTTGTCCTCGACGACCGGGCCGAGCAGCGTCACCCGGTCGCCCGGTGCGGCGTCGGCCGCCCACCGGGACGCGGGCCCGGCCGCACCCGGCGCGGCGTCGGGGCCGGTGCCGTGCAGGGCGAAGTCCACGTCCAGCTCGTCCGGGTCCCGGCGCTGGGCGCGGATCGTGTAGGAGCGCACCACCGGCCGCTCGTCCTCGGGCAGCGCCCGCCACGCGCCGTACCAGCCCTCGCCGGTGCGGTCCGGCAGCAGCGGGGCGGCCTGGCCGGGGCGGGGGAGGAGGAGCGAGAAGCTCTGGTCCCGCCCGCCGGAGGCGAAACCGGCCAACTGCGGGCCGCTGAAGGTGATCCGGGTCAGCGTCGGGCCGAGCCGGCGGGTGCGCAGCACCTCGGCGTCGAAGAAGCGGAACTGCCCGGAGACCAGGCTCGGGTCGTCGGTGTCGGTGCGGGGGGTGCTGGCGACGGTCACGGTGTTCTCTCTCGACGGGTGCGCGCGGGGTTCGCAGGGCTGAGGTGCCGAACAAAGGGTAGGCTAACCTAATTCGAAATTCCGTCCAGTGCCGAGCCCGGAGCCGATCCCGTGTCCGACCCCCAGCCACCACCCCTGCCCGGCACGCCGGTTGACGCCCGGCTGTACCGCGACGCCCACGGCATCCCGCACCTGTGGGCCGCCGACCCGCTCGCCCTGGCCCACGCCCAGGGCCGCAACGCCGCCACCGACCGCAGCTGGCAGCTGGAGGTCGAACGCCACCGCTCCCAGGGCACCTCGGCCGCCTTCCTCGGCCTCGACCACCTGGACTGGGACGTCTTCGCCCGGCAGGTCCGGCTCGCCGACACCGCCCGCCGCTGCTTCGCCGCCCTGGACGCTCCCACCGCCGCCTGGGTGCGCGCCTACGTCGCCGGCGTCAACCGCGGCCTGCGCGAAAGCGCCCACCTGGCACCGGAGTTCGACACCGCCGGGCTCGCCCCCGGCCAGTGGCAGGAGTGGACGCCGCTCGCGCTCTGGCTCTCCCACCACATCCTGTTCGCCGGCTTCCCCGGCAAGCTCTGGCGGGAGCGGGTCGCCCGGGTGCTCGGCGACCACGCCGTGCACCTGTTCGCCACCGACGGCCTGCCCGCGTCCGGCAGCAACGGCTGGCTGGTCGCCCCCGAACGCACCGCGTCCGGCGCCGCCCTGATCGCCGGGGACCCGCACCGCTTCATCGAGACACCCGGCGTCTACCAGCAGATCCGCCTCGCCTGCCCCGAGTACGACGTGGTCGGCCTGGCCGTCCCCGGCGTACCCGGCATCGCGCACTTCGGCCACACCGGCGGCGTCGCCTGGGCCATCACCAACTCCATGGCGGACTACCAGGACCTCTACCGGGAACGGCTGCGCCGCACCCCGGACGGCGTCGAGGCACTCGGCCCCGACGGCTGGCAGCCCGCCGCGGCGCACACCGAGACCGTCGAGGTCGCCGGGGCCGACCCCGTCACCGTCGAGGTGGTCGAGACCGCGCGCGGCCCACTGATCGCCGGAAGCCCCGACGGCGCCGGGGACGCCGTCAGCCTCCGCCACCCGCCCCGGGTCACCGGCCGGCTCGGCTTCGAAGCGCTGCCCGCCCTGCTGCGGGCCCGCACCGTCGCCGACCTCGACCGGGCCCTGGACGACTGGGCCGAACCGGTCAACGTCGTCCTCGCCGCCGACACCGCCGGCGCCCTGCTGCACCGGGTGGCCGGCACCGTCCCGGCCCGCGACCCGCGCAACCTGGTCCGACCCGTCCCCGCCCCGGAACCCGGCCACGAGTGGCACGGCCTGAGGCCGCTGCCCCGCGCCGAGGTGCGCGGCTGCGCTGTGATGGCCAACGAACGCGGCCTGGCCGGGCCGCTCGGCATCGAGTTCTGCGCCCCGCACCGGGCCGAGCGGATCGCCGAGCTGCTCGCCGACGGCGACGACTGGACCACCGACCGGATGGCCGCCGTCCACACCGACACCCTGCTGCCCTCCGCCCGCCCGCTGCTCGACCTGCTCGCGCAGCTCCCCGACCTCGGCGCCCGCGCGGCCGAACTGCGCGACGAACTCCTCGGCTGGGACCGGCGGATGGACGCCCACTCGGTCACCGCCGCACGCTACGCCGAGCTGCGCTCCGCCGTGGTGCGCCGCTACGCGGCCACCCCCGAACTGGCCGCCCTCGCCGAACCCGACGGCCTGCCGCCGGTCTTCGCGCCCTGGCTGTCGGCCACCGCCCGGATCGGCTTCGCCCTGGAACACCTGCTCGCCACCGAACTGCTGCCCGGGATCGACCCGGCCGCGCTGGTCCGGGCCGCCGTCGAGGAACTGGCCGCCGCCGGCTCGACCGAGGACACCTGGGGCGAGCGGCACCGGCTCTTCGCCTGGTCCGCACTGCCCGCACTGCCCGCCGGGCCGGCCGGGCCCGGCCCGGGCCTGTCCGGCGACCACGACTGCGTGCTCGCCACGTCCTCCGTCCCCGGCGTCACCGACGTCAGCGCCCGCGCCTCGGCGGCCCGCCTGGTCTGGGACCTCGCCGACCGGCAGCGCAGCGCCTGGATCGTGCCGCACGGCGCCCACGGCCACCCCGGCCACCCCCACCACCGGGACCAGCACCGGCTCTGGCTGAGCGGCGCGCTCACCCCGGTGGTCACCGACTGGAACCGACTGACCGAGGAGAACAGTGACCACTGACCCCACCCGCCCCGCCGTCGACCACCGCGCACCGGACGGCGCCCGCCACGAGCAGACCGTCCCCGGCTTCGGCGCCGTGACGATCCGTCCGCTCGACCCGGCGGGCGACGCCGAGGTGGTGCACCGCTGGGTCGACGACGAGCGGGCCCGGTTCTGGGGCATGGTCGGCCGGAGCCGCGAACAGGTCCGGGAGACCTACGAGTTCGTCGACTCCCTGGACACCCACCACGCCTACCTGGTGCTGCGCGACGGCGAGCCCGCCGCGCTCCTCCAGACCTACCTGCCCGAACACGACCCGCTCGGCGAGCACTACCCCGTCCAGGACGGCGACCTGGGCCTCCACCTGCTCGTCGCCCCCGCCGCGGGCCCGCTCCGCCACGGCCACACCCAGGCCCTGGTGAACACCCTGCTCGGCTTCGTCTTCGCCGACCCGTACGTCCGCCGGGCCGTCGCCGAGCCGGACGTCCGCAACGAGCGGTCCGTCGCCCGCCTGCGGGCCAGCGGATTCGAGATCGGCCCCGTGCTCGAACTCGCCGAGAAGCATGCGCAGTTGGTGCATCTGACGCGGGAGCGCTTCCTCGCCGGTCCGGCCGCCTGACGTCGGTGGGAGCCGGTCAGGCGGCGCCGGTGGCGGATTCGGCCGTGGCGAGCAGGGCGTGCAGCTCGGCGACGACCGGGGTGTCGGCGGCGGCGAGGCGGGCGAGGGCGTCGCGCCAGTGGCCCACGGCCCGGTCGGTGCGGCCCTGGTCGTGCAGGACGCGGCCGTAGGCGTGCTCGGCGAGGCCGGTGCCGTAGCCGTCGTCGAGCTCGGCGGTGTGGTCGAGCAGCCGGCGACCGAGGACGGCGGCCTCGTCGAGGCGGCGCAGGCGGCGGAGGGATTCGATCTCGCGGAGGCGGCACTCGCGCTTGGTGTTCCACGGGGCGTTCTCGGCGAGGTCGAGCGCGGCGCGGAAGTGGCCCAGCGCCTCGGCGGGCTGGTTGAGCCGCAGGTGGGCGTTGCCGATGTTGCAGCGGCCGGCCATCTGCATCGGCACCGGGTCCGGGAGGCGCAGGGCGGCGCCGATGCTGCGGGTGTGCAGCGGGATGGCCAGCTCGGGGTCCTCGGGTTCGAGCAGGTTGCCCAGGGCGGACAGCGCCCGGGCCTCGTTGAGCGCGTCGTTCTGCTCGACGGCGAGGTCGAGGGCCTGGTGCAGGGTGAGAACGGCCTCCCGGGGTCGGTCGAGGAGCTGCAGCAGCATGCCGCGGTTGTTCAGGGAGATCTGGAGGCGGTGCTGGTTTCCGGTGCGCTGCCAGAGCGGGATGGACCGGTCGACCAGGTCGAGGGCGTCGGCGAAGCGGCCGGTGTCGAAGTGGGCGCTGGCCAGGTCGACCAGGGCAAGGCCCTCGGCCGCGGTGCGGTCCTCGCGGCGGGCGACCCGGAGCGCGATCTCGTTCAGGTGCACCAGTTCCGGGGTGCGGCCGCGGGCCCGCAGGTAGGGGAGCAGGGCCTGGACCAGGTCGAGCAGGGCGGGGGCGGCCCAGTGCTGGTCGGCCAACCGCTCGACCAGCACGGTGAGGTTGGTGTACTCGCCGTCGCCGAAGGCGAACGCGCTCTCCTGGTCCCGGTCGGCGGCGTCGCTGCCGGCGGGCAGTCCGCGCTCGCGGTGCAGCGCCGGATCGAGGACGCGGGCGGTGCCGGCGGCGGCGTCGAGGTACCAGTGCAGCGCGTCGGCGACGGCACGGGTGCGGGCGTCCGGGTCCTCGGTGAGTTCGCGGGCGAAGTCCCGGACCAGGTCGTGCGGGGCGAACCGGCCCCCGCCGAGTTCGTCGACCAGGGCGACGTCGGCCAGCCGGTCGAGGGCGGCGCCGGCCTGCGAGTCGCTGATCCGCAGCACGCCGGAGAGCAACCCGGGGGAGTACTCGGGCAGGTCGAGCGCGCCGACGGCGATCAGCGCGTCGGCGGCCCGGCGGTCCAGTCGGCGGTCGGAGCCGCGCAGCGCCTCGTGGGCCAGGGAGAGTGATTGGCGGACGCTCAGATCGTCGAGTTCGAGTTCGTCGAGCCGGTCCTCGTCGTCCTCCAGGCGGCCGACCAGGTTGCGGACGGACGGTGCGGTGCGGGCGGCCAGCCGGGCGGCGACGATCCGCAGGGCGAGCGGGAGCCGGCCGCAGAGTTCGACCAGGCGGGCCAGATGGGCGTGTTCGATGCCGGCGAGTTGGAGTCCGCGGCCGGCCCGGCCGGCGGCGAGTTCGACCAGCGCGATGCTCTCGTTGGTGGTGAGCGTGCCGAGGCGGAGGTGGACCGCGCCGTCGAGGGCGAGCATCGGCGTCCGGCTGGTGACCAGGACGCCGCAGCCGGGGCCGGACGGCAGCAGCGGGCGGACCTGGGCGAGGTCGGCGGCGTCGTCCAGCAGCAGCAGGGTCCGGGTGCCGCTCAGGGTGGAGCGCAGCAGGGCGGCGGCGCCGTCGACCTCGTCGGGGACGTCGGCGGGGTTGGTGCCGAGGCCGCGGAGCAGCGCGGTGAGGGCCTGGTGAGGTCCGAGCGGGGTGAGGCCGGCGGTGGCGCCGCGCAGGTTGAGGAAGAGCTGGCCGTCGGGGAAGCGCCCGCGCAGTGTGTCGGCGCAGTGGACGGCGAGCGCGGACTTGCCGACTCCGGCCATCCCGCTGAGCACGGCCAGGCCGGGGCGGTCGGTGCCGGCCAGCAGGGCCTGCCGGAGGGCGTCGAGTTCGTCCGGGCGGCCGACGAAGTGGGCGGGCGGGGTGGGGAGTTGGGCGGGGATTGGACGGGCCGGCCGGGGTGCGGGTGCGGGTTCGGGCTGGTCGGCGAGGATCCGGGCGTGCAGGGCGCGGACGGCGGGTCCGGGTTCGATGCCGAGTTCGTCGATCAGGGCGCGGCGCAGCCGCTGGTGGACGGTGAGGGCCTGGGCGCGCTGGCCGGCACCGTGCAGGGCGAGCATCAGCTGTCCGTGGAAGGCCTCGCGCAGCGGGTGTTCGCCGACCAGGCGGGTGAGTTCGGCGACCAGCCCGTGCGGGCGGCCCTGGTGCAGGTCGGCGTCGAAACGCCACTCCAGGGCCTGGAGCCGGTTCTCGTGCCACTGGTCGCGGCGGGCCTGGGCGTCGGCGCTGTCCGGCAGGTCGGCGAGCGGGTCGCCGCGCCACAGGTCGAGGGCGGCGGCGGTCTCGGCGAGCACCCGGGGCCAGTCGGCGGCCTCGTGCGCGGCGCGGGCCCGTTGGACCGCCAGTTCGAACTGACGGCTGTCCAACTCCTGGTCCGCGACCACGAGTCGGTACCCGGAGGGGGCGGCGCGCAGCCGGTTGCCGGTCTCGTCGCCGAGCGACTTGCGCAGCCGGGCGACCAGGTTGCGCAGCGAGGCCTCGGCGGTGCTGGGGGCCTCCTCGCCCCACAGGGCGTCGATCAGCCGGTCCAGCGAGACCGGCTGGTTGGCGTGGATCAGCAGCACCGCCAGCAGGGTCCGGGCCTTGGGGCCCCGCACCGGGCAGTCCCGGGTGCCGTCGTGTGCCTGGAGACTGCCGAGCAACCCGAACCGCATGGTTCTACCCCCACGTCCGTTGCGACCCCCCAACGGCCCCACGGGACGCGTTAGGTCGATGTTATCGGCGGATTATGTGTGTGACCCAAGCTCTTTCATGTCGGCAGGTGAAGCCAGCTGACGGAATGTCAGAAATGGCGGCTTTGCCTCATGAGGGGCGGCCGGCCGACCGGAAGAGCCCAGGGAGACTGCCATGACTCGCTCGAACACCGCTCGTCGTACCGTCGCCGCGCTGCTCACCGCGGGGGTGGCGACGGTCCTGATGGCCGCGACGCCGGCCCACGCCGACAGCAACGACAGCTGCCACCCGTCCGGGGTGATGCCGAGGGTCGGAGTGTTCGGGAACCTCGCCCCGACGCCGTCCGACCCGCTGGTCCGGGCGCAGGGCTGGGTCGGAGCGGGCCCGGCCTGCTCCCCGACGGGCAGCTTCGACGGGTACCGGACCGACGCGGGCGGCTACGCGGCGATGGCCTGGCGCCTGACCGAGTCGATGGAGCCGTCCGAGTTCCTCTCCACCGGGTCCGTGACGCCGCTCGTCGGCCGCGACGACCTGGCCCCCGGCGACGGGCTGCTGAACCCGGCGGGCTTCGGCCACGCGGTGGTCTTCGACCGCTGGGCCGACGACGCGCACACCTCCTACCTGGGCTACGAGTTCACCGCGGCCGGTGTGCAGCACCGCACCATCCCCTACCCGTACTTCGCGGGCCACGGCGACTTCCAGCCCGTCCGCGCGGCGCACTGACCGCCGCCGCTTCCCCTCCCCTCTCCACCGCGTCACCCAGAACCCACACCGACCGGCACCCGTACGGCAGTTGACGCCGTCGGCGGGTCGGCACCGGCACGCCGAAATCGAGAAGGAGCTGTCCGCCGTGAAACCGCACCGCCGGGCCCTGGCCACCGCGGCCACCGCACTGGCCCTGGCCGCCACCGCCCTCGGAACCGTCCCCGCGTTCGCGGCGGAGCAGGGCGCCGACACCGCCAAGAACGCCACCAAGAACGTCGACTACCTGGGCCGGACGTTCGCGATCCCCGCCGACTGGCCGGTGATCGACCTGTCCGCCGACCCCCGCACCTGCGTCCGCTTCGACCGGCACGCCCTCTACCTCGGCGCCCCCGGCGCGGACCAGGACTGCCCGTCCCACCTGATCGGCCGCACCGAGGCCCTGCTGGTCCAGCCCGCCGCCGGCGAACCGGCCGGCACCACCGTCGACGAGACCGGGCACGAGATCGACGCCGCCGACGGGACGGTGCGGATCACCGCCGGCTACGACACCGACCGGTCCCTGGTCACCGGCATCCTGACCGGTGCCGCGATCCCCGCGAAGGCACCGGCCAAGGCCGCCACCCTCGGGGCCAAGGCGCTGACGGCCGCGGCCGTACCGGCGACCAGCACCAACTACACCGGCAAGGGCTTCGACGCCTGCGCCGCCCCCAGCAGCTCCCTGATGGCGGGCTGGATGGCCGACTCGCCGTACCGCGCCGTCGGCATCTACATCGGCGGGTCCAAGCGGGGCTGCCCCCAGCCCAACCTGACCCCCGGCTGGGTGAGCCAACAGGCCGCCGCGGGTTGGCACTTCATGCCGCTGTACGTGGGCCTGCAGGCCCCCGACATCACCTCCCCCGCCGGCCAGGGCGCGGCCGCCGCCGACGACGCGATCAACAACGCGGTCGCCCTCGGCTTCGGCCCCGGCAGCGTCCTCTACTACGACATGGAGGCGTACTCCTCGGGCTACAGCAGCAAGGTGCTGGCCTTCGAGTCGGCCTGGACCGAGCGGCTGCACGCCCGCGGCTACCTCTCCGCCGTCTACAGCAGCTCGGACAGCGGCATCGCCGACCTGGCGAACCACATCTCCGGCTACACCATGCCCGACGTGGTGTACTTCGCCCGCTGGGGCCGTCCCGCCGACACCAACGACCCGGCGATTCCCGCCTCGTACTGGGCCGGCCACCAGCGGGTGCACCAGTACTCGGGAAACGTCACCGAGAGCTACCACGGCTACTCGCTGGAGATCGACGCCGACTACCTGGACGTCCAGGTGGCCCAGGAGCCCACCGTTCCGGCCGGTGCGCTCTACCACAGCATCGTTGCCGGGAACGGGAGTTGGGCCGGGTTCGGGGCGCTCGCCGGGGTGGGCACGCCGACCATGCTGGCCCGCGAGAGCGCCATCACCGGAATGCCGGACGGCACCGCGCAGGTGGTGGGAATCGGCAGTGACGGCAACGTCTACCACGAGGCCCGGCTCACCGACGGGACGTGGAGCGGCTTCGCGCCGCTCGCCGGGGTCGGCACGCCGACCATGCAGGCGAGCAAGGTGGCGATCGCCGGACTGCCGGACGGCAGCGCCCAGGTGGTGGCGATCGGCAGCGACGGCAACGTCTACCACGAGATCCGTCTCCCGAACGGGAGTTGGAGCGGCTTCGCGCCGCTGGCCGGGGTCGGCACGCCGACCATGCTGGCCCGCGAGGTGGCCATCACGGCGATGTCGGACGGTACCGCGCAGGTGGTGGCGGTCGGCAGTGACGGCAACGTGTACCACGAGGCCCGGCTCACCGACGGGACGTGGAGCGGCTTCGCGCCGCTCGCCGGGGTCGGCACGCCGACCATGCAGGCGAGCAAGGTGGCGAT
>NZ_JBHWID010000007.1:76760-167438 GCF_042732175.1 Kitasatospora sp. NPDC059795 | reverse complement strand
CGCCGGACTGCCGGACGGCAGCGCCCAGGTGGTGGCGATCGGCAGCGACGGCAACGTCTACCACAACACCCGTCTGACCAACGCGAGTTGGGCCGGATTCGCGCCGCTCGACGGAGTCGGCACGTCGAAGATGCAGGCCTTCGAGGTGGCCATCGCCGGCCTGCCGAACGGGACTTCGCAGGTGCTGGCGATCGGCAGCGACCACCAGGCGTACTCCCGGGTCCGGCTCACCGACGGCAACTGGACGGCCTTCCAGGCCATGGCCGGACACGACGGCGCCGCGACCTTCCCGGCCCGGCGGGTGGCGGTCGCCGCGATGCCCGACGGCTCCACCCAGGTGCTCGCCACCACTCTCTGACCCACTCTCTGACCCGCCCTGGGCCGCGGCGGGCCCAAGGCCCCGGGCCCGCCGCGGCCCACCCCAAAAAGCTTGCTCCACCAGTTCTGGACGGCCCATCGGGCGTCCCTCTTCCAAGGAGTTCCACATCATGGAAATCGCACACAAGTTCGGCAAGGCCGGTCTGGCCGCCATGGTCGCCGCCGGCGCCCTGACCACCTTCGCGGCCGGCTCGGCGCACGCCGACGCGGCCTCCATCGTCAGCATCGCGAACAGCCAGCTCGGGCAGGGCCCGTGCAGCATCGGCGGCAGCGGGTACTACCCCCCCAACAAGAGCGGCAGTTCCTGCGACGGAGCGGGCCACAAGCGCGAGTCCTGGTGCGCCGACTTCGCGGCCTGGGTCTGGGGCCGCAGCGACGTCGCCTTCGCCAATGAACTGTCCTCCGGCGCCGCCAGCTTCTACGACTACGGCGTCAAGCACGGCACCCGGCACAGCACCCCGCAGGTCGGCGACGCCATCGTGTGGGACTTCAACTCCACCACCGACTGGGCCTCGCACGTCAACCTGGTGACGGCCGTCAACGGCAGCTCGATCACCGTGGTCGGCGGCAACCAGAGCAACAGCGTCACCACCTACACCATCAACAACGCCGGGATCGGAAGCCTCTCGTCCACCGGCCAGCGGATCAGCGGCTTCATCTCCCCGATCTTCAACGGCACCACCAGCAACCCGTCCAACCTGCCGGCCGGCACCCTGGTGAAGTCCGCCTCCAGCTCGACCGTCAAGGTGATCGTGGGCGGCGCCGGCCTGGCGATCCAGGGCTCCGACGTGGACGCCGACCACTACGACCTCAGCAAGATCGTCACGGTCGGCGACGCCGCGTTCAACTCCCTGCCCGCCGTCCCGCCGAATGGAACCGTCGTGATGGACCAGTCCGGTACCGACAACTCCCGCTTCGTGGTCGTCGACGGCGTCGCCCTGAACATCGGCGGCGACGACTGGGTCTCGGGCGGCTACAGCACCAAGCCGCAGATGGGCGTCCCCACCTCCTGGCTGCGCGACGCCACGCAGCGCACCCTGGGCACCGGCGTGGTCGTGCTGGACCAGTCGGGCGCCGACAACAGCCGCTACGTGATGGTCCGCGGCGCCGCGCTGCCGATCTCCGGCGCCGAGTGGGACAACGGCGGCTACGCCGCCCGCCCGTCGGCCGGCGTTCCCGCCGCCTGGTTGAAGGCGGCCGCCGCCAAGCCGGTGCCGGACGGGACCGTGGTGATGGACCAGAACGGCGCCGACAACAGCCGTTTCGTGATGGTCGGCGGCGCGGCCGCCGCCATCTCCGGCACCGAGTGGGACAACGACGGCTACAACGACCGCCCGCTGATGGGCGTCCCCGGTGCCTGGCTGAGCCGGGCGGCCGCGGCCAAGCCCGCCGACGGAGTGCTGCTGAAGGGCGAATCGGGCGCCGACTCGTCGGTGTACGTCACCGCCAACGGGTCCGCCCTGCCGCTGACCGTCCCCGAGTACAACAACGTCTGGGCCAACCGCCCGACCACCGGCGCCCCGGAGCGGTGGCTGGGCTGGATCGTCGCCAAGCCCCTGGCCAACGGCACCGTGATCACCAACGCCAGCGGGCAGGAGACCACCCGCTACGTGATGGCCGGCGGCAAGGCCGTCCCGCTCAGCGGTGCCGACTTCGCCGCGCTCGGCTACGACCAGCAGCCGCTGCGCGGCGTCCCCGGCGCCTGGGAGGCCACCGCGGTCGCCAAGTCCGCCCCGGCCGACGGCACCATGCTGCTGTCGCCCGACAACACCACCGTCTGGCTGGTCGTCAACAACGGCCACAAGCGCCCGATGACCCCGTCCGAGTTCGGCGACGGCGGCTACTCCTTCCTGGACGTGGTCCGCGTCCCGACCGCCCTCACCGCCGCCCTGCCGGGCGCCTGACATCCCCCGCAACCCGCCGGCCCCGTGCGCCGGGGAAGGGTCAGGACAGCAGCAGCGGCATGTCCCAGTCGTGCGGGGTGCCGCCGCAGGCGTAGGAGTCCAGGGCGAGCGCGACGCCCGCGGCGCCGTCCAGGTAGCCGGAGACGTCGGAGGCGAACGGTTTCGGGGTCATGGAGAAACGCAGGCCGAACGGGATGTCGGGGTCGAAGGCGTCGACCAGCCGGGCGGCGATCAGGTCGCGCCGCTGCTCGATCCGCGGGTCCGCGAAGTACTCGTTGAGGCGGCCGAGTTGGTGCAGCGCGCCGGCCCAGCCGTGGCAGATCGCGTGGTCGGCGATGCCCCAGTCGTCGATCGGGACGGCGAGCAGCCGCTCCACCGAGTCGCGGGCGGCCGCCGTCCAGTCCGGGCGGTCGAGCACCGCGCCCGCCACCTGGAGGGCGCGCGAGACGCCGGGCGCGCCGTAGCACCAGGCCGGCCAGCCGGCGGGCTTGCGCCAGGCGTCCGGGCCGGCCAGGTACGCGGGGAGGTCCAGGTGGTTCGGCCAGTACGGGCCGTGCTCGTCGCGCACCGCCCAGCGCAGCAGCAGCGCGGCGATCCGTTCCATCGCCTCCTGGTGGCCGGGCAGCCGGACGCCGTCGCGCCAGGCCAGCGCGAGCAGCATCAGCGGGCCCGCGACGCCGTGCGACAGGCCCAGGTTGAGGTGGCCGTCGGGCATCAGGTGCTCGGAGCCGATCCGCGGCGCGTCCAGCGACCACCAGCGCGGGACGCGCACCCCGCGGTGCTCGGTCTCGCCGCGCCCGAGTTCGATCAGGTAGCCGAGGACGCGCTCCAGCTCCTCGCCGCAGGTCTCGGCGCGCGCCAGCAGGTACCGGCCGACGCCGGTCATCCCGCGCACCACCTCGTAGTGGCCGATGGTCTCCAGCGGGCCGTCCGGCACGGCGGGCAGCGCGGTGTGCACCAACTGCCGTTGGTAGGCGTCGAGTCGGTGCAGTGCGGTGGTGTAGCCGCCGGTGGCCCGGTTGGCGACCAGCACGGCGAAGGCCAGCGCCCCCGGGCCCTTGAAGATCCCGCTGGGCGTGGTCTCGCCGTCGGCGGCGGCCCGGGTGGCGACGGCGAGCCAGCCGTGCGCCCGCGCCACCCGCTCCGGGTGCGGCCGGGCCCCGCCGCTGAACGCCAGCGACAGGCCCGGACTGCCGCTGCCGAGCGTCAGCTCCACCCACACCCCCTCCGCGACCCCGCTGTCGTTCGCCTCGGCCGGGATCCGGGTGGCGGCCATGGTCGCGGCCGGGTCGGCCAGCCGGTCGAGAATCCGCTCGGAGACCGTCCCGGCGGCTTCGCGCAGCGACGACGTGGCGGGGGGTTCGGTGACGGTCATCGGGTGCTCCGCAAGGTGAAGTGAACGGTGGGGCGGGCGAGTTGGTGCAGTGTCAGCCGGCGTTGGCCCGGCGGCCCAGCAGGCTGCGGGCGGCGCCGCGCAGGACGGCGTAGCCGCGGGACTCGGCGGCCCGGTCGATGCCGAACAGCCGGTTGTGGCGGATGTGCAGCAGCGACATCAGGGCCTCGTCGCGGTCGGCCTCCGGCGCGGCGAGCACCAGCCGGCCGTACGCGCGCGGGGCGGGCGAGTCGGTCCAGACGGCGGCCAGGGCGGGCACGCCGAGGAGTTCGGCGGCGTGCCGGGCGGCGTCGCCGGGGCGGATCAGCCGGTCGGTCAGGGCGCGGTGGCGCTGGTAGAGCCGGTGGTCGGGGGTCTTCTCCAGCAGGTGGTCGACCCAGCCGCACCAGTCCCAGTCGCCGAGCGAGTCCAGCAGCACGGCGTGGCCGACGGCGGCCAGCACCTCGTCCGGCACCGCGGCCGCCCCCGCCTGCCGGGCCTGCAGCTGGACGATCGCCGACCGGCTGTCCGTCAGGAACAGCTCCTCGGCGGCCCGCAGCGCGTCCGGCCCGAGGTAGCGGTCGGTCTCCGGCCGGTACACGTCCAGCGCCATGGTGCGCAGCGCACCGGTGTCGATCAGCCGCCGGACGTGCCGGCCGAGGGTCGGCAGGACGCGTTCGGCGAGGACGGCCGGGTCGCCGTGCAGACGCAGCCGCAGGTGCGGTTCGGGGTCGCGGTAGCGGAGGAAGAACCAGCGGTCGATGTCGCCCTCGACGTCGGCGAGCAGCCGGGGCAGGTGCTCGGCCAGCAGCGCCTCGTGCGCGGACGGGTCGGCGTACAGCTTCGCGAACAGCCAGTCCTCGCCGGGCAGATGGACGCGCGTCGGGGCCGGCCGCGGCGCGGAGCGGGCGATCGGCCGGCGGGCGTCGGCGGCCGGCTCCGGTGTCGGGGTGCGGAACAGCGGGACGACGATCTCGGTGCTGTGCCCGTGGTTCCAGCCGAGCCCGGCGCCGTCCGCGGTGAGGTCCTGGACGAGCTGGAACCTCGGTTCGGGGGCGGTGAGTTCGGCGCGCAGCAGCTCGGCGTCCCAGCTCTCCCGCAGGTCGATCGGGAACATCCGGTCGTTGCTGGCGATCTGCAGCCGGTCGGGCACCCGGTAGCGTTCGCGCCACTGCCGCAGGCCCTCGGCCCAGGCGGCCGGCCCGGCGGTGCGGGCGGCGTCGCGCAGGCGGCGGCCGGGCAGCCAGCGGCGCGGCGCGGCGAGCACCCGGCCGTGGCGGACGGCGGGCAGGTACGGCAGGGTGTCCAGCCCGGCCCAGTCCCAGCCGGACCACACCCGGGGGCGGGCCGCGGCCAGGTCGGACAGGAAGCGGGCGACCGGCGGGGCCTGGGCGTCCAGGGCGAGCATGTGCGGGAAGACCGGCGCCACCGGACGGCCCGACCCGGGGTGCAGCAGGCGCAGCCCGTCCTCGCCGGCGGCGACCAGCAGGGTGCGCCAGTCCAGGCAGTGCGGGTCGCCGCGGTCGGCGGGCACCCCGATCGGCAGGCGGTGCGGCAGCAGCTGCGGGACCTGGACGATGTTCAGCGACCGCGGGTCGCGCGGGGCCAGCTCGACCTGGACGGGCAGCACGTCGTCCCCGGCGGGCCCGGTGGCGAGGACGGCGAGGCCGTCGGTCAGGCCGGTCAGCTCGGCGAACCGGCCGGCGGTGGCGCCCGCCGTCCAGGAGCCGATGTGCGGGCTGCCGAGCAGCAGGAACTCGCCGCGGTCGATCGCGGCGGTGGAGTCGGCGAGCAGCTGGAAGCAGAGCTCCAGGGTGCGCGGCGGGCGGGTGCTGCCCGGGGTGTGGCCGGCGGCGTCGGCGAGGCGGGCGATGTCGGCGTCGTCCAGCACCACGTCCCGGCCGGACATGACGGCCTGCTGGACGAGCTCGGCGACGGCGTTGCGGCGCGGCCGGTCGGCGTCGTCGCCGGGCCCGGACCGGGAGTGCGCGGGCAGCGCGCCGCCGTACTCGGGCGGCAGGCCGAGGCCGCGGTGCGGGTCGGCCAGGTCGCCCAGCGGGACGGCGCTCGCGGTGCCGTAGTGCTCGATGAACCGGTCCCGGTAGTCGCGCAGGTGCTCCAGGGTCGTCCACTCGGGCGTGATCGCCCAGATCGCCTCGGCGTACCGGCGCACCTCCTCGCCGACCGCCTCCGGCAGCACCAGGTCGGCGGGCATCCGCAGATCGACCTGGACGGGCGGCCGCTCGCCGGCCCGATCGGCCGGGTCCAGCCTCCGGACCTCGTCCAGCAGGGCCCGCCAGGACGCCAAGCCCTCGCCGGGACGGTCGCGTTCGTGGACGGCCGCGGCCGCGCGGACGGCCCGCAGGCCCTCGGCTGCGCCCGGCACCGCCCCGTCCACGGCGGCCTCGATCCGGGACAGCAGCGCGTCGTCGACCCGGTGCGGGGTCAGCGAGGTGAGCAGGAAACCGTGCTGGACCAGCCCGGCCAGCACCGCGTCGATCCGTTCGGCGGACAGCTGCGGGAAGCGCCCCGCCAGGTCGTCCAGCAGCGCGCCGTAGCCGACCGGCCGGGCCGTCAGCTCGCGCACCCGGGCGACCAGCGCGTTGTCGCGCACCGAGATCTCACGTTCGCCGGTGTGCCGCAGCAGCCGGCCGTCGCGCAGCACGGACAGGTCGTCCAACACCACCTCGACCCGGCGGCGCACCTCCGGCACGGCCAGCCAGGCCAGCACCCGGCGGTGCAGCCAGCCGCCGTCCAGCCGCACCCGGACCCGGGCGTCCCCGGCCGGCGAGGACTTCGCGGCGGCCCCGAACGTCGCCCGGCCGACCCCCGCGAACAGGCCGAACGGCGTCGGCCGGCCGCCCGAACGGCGGGCGTACCGCGTCAGGGTGCGGGCGGCGCTGACGGTCCGCTTGCGGCCCAGCGCCGCCGCGCCGTCGGGCTCGCCCAGGCGCTGCAGGCTGAGCGCGAGGCTGCCGCTGGCGACCTCGACGGCCTGCCGCAGCAGCGGGTCCCCGGCCAGCCGGCGCACCCCCGGCGCCGGGTCGTCCGGGTCGATCCGGGCCTCGCCGCCCGTCCGGGGCGTACTGGCCATCCGCACCAGCACCGGCTCGCGGATCTCGAACAGGTCCTGCTCTGCGCGCACGTTCGTGGTGCCCCTCAAGGTCGGATACAGCGGCTGGGAGACGAAGAGACGCGGGGCGGGCCGCAGCCCGCCCCGCGCCTGTGCTTCACCGACGTGACGTCAGCAGCAGACCGGGCAGCGGGTGCCGATCGCGTAGCTGCTGGGCGAGGTGTAGGTGCCCTGGCCGAACGCCTGGGTCTCCTCCGAGACCTCCGCGATGCGCAGGTCGAGGTCGAGGTCGGTGTCCTGAACGAGAATCTCGTTACGCATGGTCCCCTCCAGAGGGCTCGTCGGTCCGGCCGGTACGGAGTCCCGGTCGCAGCACCGGCTGTGAACGTTCGTTCGCATTCGGTGCCGGGGCCAACTTTTTCCCGGCTTCCCACCATGTGGTGAGTGCCGTCCTGGCCAACCTGGCGGCACAGGCCCGCCGCGCGATCGCCGGACGCCCCCGCGACCCGCGCGACCTGCGGTTCGCCGTTCGTCGTGCCACCGAACAGTGCTGGCCGGGACGGTGCGCACGCCGTCCATTTCCGATCGGTCCTTCGGCGGCCAGGTTTCAGTACCGAAAACCACGAACACTGCTGCTCCCGCGTGGTGGGAATGATCCCTCTGGGGCTCGTGGGACAGGAGTCCATGACACGTTCGACGGGCGTTCACCGTTTTGACTCAAACTTTGCCGCCGACGGCCGAGAAACGATCAGCCGCCCGACCCGGACCCACCCGCCCGACCCTCCGGAGCCTCCGCCGCCACCCGGTGCACGAACGTCGCCGTCAGGAACGCCACCACCGCGCAGACGATCACCAACGGCACCGAATCCACCGCCTGATCACCCAGCAACGACGACGCCAGCACCGTGCTCGTCACCGGCAACCGGGTGACCGCCGCACTGCTCGCCGCCAACCCCGCCGCCAACCCCGCCGCCACCCCCAACCCCGGCAACCCGCCCACCGCCACCCCCAACGCCGCCCCCAACAACACCGCCGGAAAGATCGGCCCACCCCGCAACGACCCCAGCGCCACCCCCCAACCCAGCCCCTTGAACACCACCAACGCCACCAACGCCCCCACCGGCCACGCCTGCGGATCCGCCGCCAACTGCCCCAACGTCGCCTGCCCCGACAGCGCCGCCTCCTCCGGCGACCGGCCCGTCACCACCGCGTACCCCGCCACGCACAACCCCACCAGCACCGCGCAGATCACCGTCCGTGGCGCCGTCCGCTGCGCCGTGAACGCCGCGAACCGGTGGCCCAGCGTCTGCCCCGCGACGATCACCACCGCGATCACCACCGCCAACGGCACCCCCCACAGGAAATCCGCCGCGTCCGGCAGCGACGCCTTCGGCACCGACGGCAGCGTCAACGCCCCGATCGTCAGCCCCGTCCAGTGCCCGAACCCCGTGAACACCAGCGCGCCCACCCCCGACGACAGCAGGCACGGCAACAGCAGCAACGTCAGCTGCGGCCCGCCCAGACCCGCCGCCTCGATCATCATCACCGCCGCCACCAGCGGACTCCCGAAGATCGTCGAGATCGCCGCCGTCGACCCCGCCGCACCCAGCATCGGCGCCAGCCGCGGACTCGCCGCCCGCCGCGCCCGCCCCACCGTCAGCAACGCCAGCCCACTGCCCACCGCCATCAACGGCGCCTCCGGACCCAGCACCGCACCCAACGGCAACGACGCCAATGCCGCCAGCACCACCGACGGCACCTCCACCGGCAACGTCGGCGGCCCACCCAGCCCGTGCACCGGCACATGCCCGCCCCGCCCCGGCATCCGGGTCACGATCGGCGCCAGCAACAGACCCGCCAACGCCAACGCCGGCAACGGCCACCACCACGGCGCCCGCCCGTACCCCAGCGCCTCCGGCGCCGACTCCCACACCCAGTGCTGCAACTCGTGCTCCAGGCCGACGAAGCCGAACGCCGCCAACGAGACCGGCACCCCCACCAGCGCGGACACCAGCAGCAGCCGCCCGTAACCCGGACTGCGGAGCAGCGCACGAATCCCCGGCGCCGAGTCCGGGCCGGCGGCCTGCTCTGCCATCTGCGCTCCCTGCCTCGCCCGGACACACGTGCTCCGACCGTCCTGCGGCCCGGCCGCCCCGGCCAGCCGGGCGCGCCGAACGGGCGAGACCCCGCTCGCGCGGGGAGCCCGCTCGCCGCGCCGGTCGTACCGTGGACCGAGGGGGCAGCCACCCGGGGGGATCGACCGACCCGAGGAGAACGCGATGCCCGGCTCCATGACCATCGGCCACACCGACGCACTCGTGATGCTCAGCCACCAGGACGCGGAACGGCTCTCCGCCGTCCTGTCCGGACTCTCCCGCCTCGCCGCGACGGGACAGCTCCCCGCGCCCGCGACCGCCGCCCTCTCCGGCGGCGACCCCCCGGACCGCGCGGAACTCGCCACCTGGTGCCACAACCTCTCGGAGTACCTGCGCGATCACCTCTGAGACCGGCAGACCGGCGGGCGCGAACCCCCGGGGAGCACAGCTTTCGCCCCCGGTTTCGCGCCCGCGCATCCTCTCCCCCGGTAGGTTTGGGCCCATGGAGCTGTCGTGGGTGACCGTGGACACGCCGTTGCCGAGTGGGGCGATGAAGTTCGGGGTGACGGCGGACGGCGTGGCGGCGGCGACGTACGCGGGGGACGTGTTCGCGGGGCGTCCGGTCGGGGTGCCGGAGTGCGAGGACGCCCGCAAGCGGTCGCTGGTGAAGAGCCGGGTGGGCGAGTACTTCGCGGGCGAGCGGCGGGAGTTGGGTCTCCCGATCGACTGGCGTTTCGCGACCGGCCCCCATCTGACCGTGCTGCGCTGCCTGTTGGCCGAGGTCGGCTACGGCAGAAGCATCACCTACGGCGAACTCGCCACGCTCAGCGGGGTGTTCGAGGGTCAGACCGAACCGGGGATACCCGCCCGGACGGTGGGCCAGATGATGGGCGCCAACCCGCTGCCACTGCTGGTGCCGTGCCATCGGGTGGTCGCGGCCGACGGCCTGGGCGGTTTCGGCGGCGCGTGGCACGGGGTGGAGGTGAAGCGGTGGCTGCTCACCCTGGAGGGCGTCCTGCCGCCGACCCTGGACTGGTCCGGGCCGGCGGACTGAACCGCCGTCCGCGGCTCAGCGGGCGAGCAGACCGTCGATCCGCTCCAGCGCGGGCGCCGCGGCCTGTCGCGGCAGGATCGCCTGGATGCCCGACACCAGGGTGTAGTCCCCGAGCGCGAGGTCGTCCACTGCGGGCAGCAACGGCCGTTCGCCGAGCGCGAGTTCGAGCGCGGCGGCGGGCAGGTTCAGCCCGCAGAGCCGCAGTTGGTGAAGCCCGCCGGACGGCCGGGTGTTGATGTCGAGCACCACGGGCCGACCGCCCGGCTCGTGCCGGAACTGGACGTTGGAGAGGTGCCCGACGCCGAACCGTTCGACCAGCCGACGCGCCGGCTCCAGGTAGCAGGGGTCGACGGTGAAGCTCCGGCGCCGGCCCTGCTTGCTGCGGCCGACGGCGGCCAGCAGCCGCCCGTCCTGGTCGGCGAGGCAGTCCACCGACACCTCGGGGCCGTTCAGGTAGGGCATCACCAGCAGGTCGGCGGGCGCGGTGGAACTCCTCAACGCGGCCAGCACCAGGTCGAGTTGGACCCGGGCGTCGACGTACCCGGCGAGTCGACGGAGGCTGAACGGTTCGCGGGTGAGGATCCGGAAGCCCTCGCCGCCCGCGCCGCCGGCCGGCTTCAGGCAGGCGGTCGCGCCGGTGGCCTCGATCTCCTCGACGGCGACCAGCAGTTGGGCCGCTGTGTCGGCGTGCCGCCACAGCGGGGTGGGCAGGCCGGCGGCGTCGAGGGCGCGGTAGCCCTCCGCCTTGCTGTCGAACAGGGCGATCGCGGACGCGGGCGGGCAGATCAGCGCGGTGCCGAGCGCCTCGAACTCCCGGCGCCGCAGCGATATCGCCAACTGGTGCAGGCGAGGGAGGAAAACGTCCACCGCGTGCCGGGCGCAGAATTCCAGCGCGAATTCCACGTAGCCCTCGGCGGAGAGCCCGTCCGGTTCCAGCAGCCCGAGGTCGGCGGCGGCGAGCACCGGCGAGTCGGGGTCGACGTGGGTGGCCAGGACGTGCACCGGCCGCGGCGCGGACCGCAGCAGCTCGATGAAGAAGACGTTCTCGGCGTAGGTGCGGTTCAGCCAGACGCGGACGGGCGCGGTCAAGAGAGGTCTCCCCGGAGAAGGGCGTGCCAATGGGAGGTCATCACCGACCGGTTCGCCTGCGCTGCGGCGGCGCTCACCTGCGGTGTGGGGGCCACCTTAGCGCTGTTCCGGAGCGATTCGAACAATGGGGCGGTGAGCTGCGCGGACACCTCGAAACCGGGTGTCCGGAAGGGGTGTTGGGGGCGCGTGGAGGCCCGCCGGGAGGCTCGCGCGGGTCGAACGATGATCGATCCAGTGCGCTGGTCGCACTATTCGGCTCGCACACCTGAATCACCCGCACGAGTGATTGCCGGAGCACCTGATCGACCGTCAGCATGGTTGCCGCCAACCGCCGTCGAAGCGATCACGAGGCCCTCGGAAATGACGACCGAAACCACCGCCGGAATTCCCCAGCCGAGGCCGCAGAGCAGCCTCTCGGTGGCGGCCGCCAAGAACCTCGCGTCGACCACCAAGTCGGCCCCGCAGATGCAGGAGATCAGCAACCGCTGGCTGCTGCGCGCCCTGCCCTGGGTCGAGGTCGACGGCGGCACCTACCGGGTCAACCGGCGACTGTCGTACGCGGTCGGCCGCGGCCGGGTCGGCTTCGCGCAGACCGGCCGCCAGGTCCAGGTCGTCCCGCCCACGCTGCGCGAAGTACCGGTGCTGCGCGGCTTCGAGGACGACGAGCTGCTCACCGAGCTGGCCGGCCGGTTCGTCCAGCGGGACTTCGCCGCGGGCGAGGTGCTGATCGAGCAGGGCCGCGAGATCGACGAGGTCTACCTGGTCGCGCACGGCAAGGTCGACAAGATCGGCACCGGCCGGTACGGCGACGCCACCGTGCTCGGCACCTTCGCCGACGGCGACCACATCGGCGACGAGGCGCTCACCGTCGCGGACCGCCGCTGGCCCTACAGCGTCAAGGCCGCCACCGCCGGCACCGTCATGGTGCTGTCCTGGCCGGCGTTCCAGGAGCTCGCGGACCGCTCCCCGGCACTGCGCGACCAGATCCTCGCCTTCATCGCGGACTCCCAGCTCCCGCAGAACCGCAAGGGCGAGGCGGAGATCGGCATGTCGGCCGGCCACGAGGGCGAGTACGAACTGCCCGGCGCCTTCGTCGACTACGAACTCGCCCCGCGCGAATACGAGTTGAGCGTCGCCCAGACCGTCCTTCGGGTGCACAGCCGGGTCGCCGACCTCTACAACAAGCCGATGGACCAGACCGAGCACCAGCTGCGGCTGACCGTCGAGGCGCTGCGCGAACGCCAGGAGCACGAGCTGGTCAACAACCCGGAGTTCGGCCTGCTGGCCAACGCCGAGTACAGCCAGCGGATCCAGACCCACTCCGGCCCGCCCACCCCCGACGACATGGACGAGCTGCTCTGCCGCCGCCGCAGCACCAAGTTCTACCTCGCCCACCCGAAGGCGATCGCCGCCTTCGGCCGCGAGTGCAGCCGCCGCGGCCTGTACCCGGAGACGGTGCAGGTGGACGGCAAGACGGTGCCGACCTGGCGCGGCGTCCCGATCTACACCTGCAACAAGATCCCGGTGGTGAACGGCTCCACCTCGATCCTGGCGATGCGTGTCGGCGACGACAACCAGGGCGTGATCGGCCTGCGCCCCGGCAAGCTGCCCGACGAGGTCGAACCCGGGCTGAACGTCCGCTTCATGGGGATCGACGAGAAGGCGGTCGTCTCCTACCTGGTCAGCGCCTACTACTCGGCGGCGATCCTCGTCCCGGACGCCATCGGCGTGCTGGAGAACGTGGACGTCGACAACTGGCACGACTGACCGCGCGGCGGGCCCGCCGTCCCGGGCCCGCCCCGCCGACCGCCCCGGCACTCGGCCGGCGCGGAGATCCGCCCCGCCCCGCACCCGGGGCGGCCCCAGGGGGAGGACTCACCATGGCCATCACCGTGTCCGAACGCGGACAGCACAGCGAGGACACCACCGTGCTCCTCGACGGCGCCCGCGACACCGCCGAAGCGCTCGCCCTGCTCGGCCGGGCCCGCACCGTCGTCGACCCGGCGCTGCGCGCCGCCGTGGACACCCTCCCGGACTCCATGCGGCAGATCGCCGGCTACCACCTCGGCTGGCTGGAGGCCGACGGCGTCCCGAGCGCGGCCGGGGCCGGCAAGGCGATCCGCCCCGCCCTGGTGCTCGCCGCGACCCAGGCCGTCGGCGGCCGCCCGCAGGACGCCGTCCGGGCCGCCGCCGCCGTCGAACTCGTGCACAACTTCACCCTGCTGCACGACGACGTCCTCGACCGCGACCACACCCGCCGCCACCGCCCCACCGCCTGGCGGGTGTTCGGCACCACCGGCGCGATCCTGGCCGGCGACGCCATGCACTCGCTCGCCCTGCGCGTCCTCGCCGAGGACTCCCACCCCGCCGCCGCGGCCGCCGTCCGCCGCCTCGCCGACTGCGTGGTCGAACTCTGCGCCGGCCAACAGGCCGACTGCTCCTTCGAACAGCGCTCCGACGTCACCCTCGCCGAGTGCCTCGCCATGGCGGAGAGCAAGACCGGCGCCCTGCTCGGCTGCGCGTGCGCCCTCGGCGCGCTGTACGCGGGCGCGGACGCCGCCACCGCCGACGCGATGGACGCCTTCGGCCGCGAGATCGGGCTCGCCTTCCAGCTGATCGACGACCTGATCGGCATCTGGGGCGACCCCGCGATCACCGGCAAGCCGGTCGGCGCGGACCTCGCCGCCCGCAAGAAGTCCCTCCCGGTCGTCCACGCCCTCTCCTCCGGAACGGCCGACGGCGCCGAACTCGCCGCCCTCTACGCCTCCGGCCGCCCCCTCAGCCCCGCCGAACTCGCCGCCGCCGCCGACGCCGTCGACCGCGCCGGCGGCCGCGCCTGGGCCCAGGGCGAGAGCTGCGAACGCATGGCCACCGCCATCAGCCACCTCGCCGTCGCCATCCCGGACCCGACCGCCACCGACGAACTGCTCGCCCTGGCAGAACTGGTCACCCGCCGCACCTACTAGAGGGGGCGAAACCCGGAGAGCGCCACCGGGAAGAGCATCACCGGGGAGAGCACCACCAGGGGCGCGGGGAACTGCGCGAGGCGGGAGGCGCCCGACCGCAAGATCGCGACGCAGGGCAATGACTTGCACGTGTTCGCGACCTTGCGGACCCGTCGGCGCTTGTCGCTTCGTCAGTGCCCGCGCCCGCCCGCCGTCAGGCCCTGAGCAGCCGCTCCTCCTTGCCCGCCTCGATCCCCAACGGCGTGTCCAACTGCCGGTAGGCGACCTCCGTGCGCCCGCCGCCCTCCAGCCAGGCCCACGTGTCGCGAACCGTCTCCGTGAGCGGCCGGATCCGCAGCCCCGCCGCCATCGCCGTCGCCGGGTCCGCCCGCCAGGTGCCGTGCCAGCCGTCGGTGACGGGGGCCCAGAGCGGGAGCTCCACCCAGGGCGCCACCTCCGCGGCGAGCAGGGTCTCGTCGGCCGTCCAGACGAACTCCGCGTCCGATCCCGTCGCGTCGCGGCACGCCTCCAGGAACTCCCCGGTCGTCGCCGACCCGATCGGCGAGGTGGTCACGTACCGCCCCGTCGCGCTCCGTTCCGCGAGGTCGAGGCCGAACGCGGCGAAGTCCCGGGCGTCGATCAGGCTGAGCGGGTTCTCGGGGGCGCCGGGGGCGAGTACGCGGCCGCCGCGGGCAATCCGGTCGAGCCACCAGGGGAGGCGGCCGATCGGCTCGTGCGGGCCGATCAGCAGGCCGCAGTTGAGGATCGCCGTCGCGGGCCCGAAGTTGTCGACCAGGGCGCGTTCGCAGCCCGCCTTGAGGGCGTTGGCGAACGGCTGGTCCGGCCCGACGTCGCCGGCGCAGTCGAGGGTGGGGGACTCCGCGTCCACCGGGAGGGCCGGCCAGTCGGCGAAGGCGTGGACGGAGGAGACGAACCCGTAGTGGCCGGCCCGGTCGCGCAGCAGGCGGGCGGCGGTGGCGACGTCGTGCGGCTGCTGGCCGGAGGTGTCGATCACCGCGTCCCACTGCCGGCCGTCGACCAGCCGGCGCAGGTCGTCGAGCGAGGTGCGGTCGCCGTGGACGGCCTCCACGCCGGGCAGGTCGGTGCGGCTGACCCCGCGGTTGAAGGTGGTGACGCGGTGGCCGCGCGCCAGCGCCTCCGCGGCGTAGGCACGGCCGAGGAACTTGGAACCGCCGAGCAGAAGGATGTCCATGGAAGCAGGGTGTCCGCTCGGACCCCCGGCCATCCGCGTTCTCTGCTGTCGGCAGAGCGCTTTCGCTGCGAGCAAAGCGCCCGGGCCGACCCGATCGCACACCCGCTGACGGTGTGTCGGAGAGTCGAGGGCCCCGCGTGGCCGGAGCGCCGCATAGCATCCCCGGTGTACCGGTATGTCTGAATGATCCCTTTCATGGGGGAGAAGGGTGGACGGCATGGGCGGCCCGGCCAGCATGGATCCGGAGGCGGTCCGGCGGACGGCCGCGCAGGCGTGGATCCGCGGCTACCCGATGCTGGCGAACTACGCGACGCTCCATGCGCAGGCGATCGACGACGCGGACCCCCGGTACGTCGGGGGTCTCGGCGTGTTCCGCCACTTCTCGCGCCCGTTCACCCCCGCGGACACCGACGTGGTGACGCCGAACAACGACACCCCGTACTCGTGGGCGTGGCTCGACCTGCGGGCCGAGCCGTGGGTGCTGGAAGTCCCGGCCACCGAGCGGTACCACGTGCTGCCGGTGCACGACCTGGACACCGCGTACGCGGGCTTCGTCGGCACCCGCGCCACCGGAAGCGGCGGCGGCCGCCACCTGATCGCCGGCCCCGGCCACCGGGCGAACCCGCCGGACGGCTTCGACGGGGTGGTGCGGACGGACACCAACCTGGCGGGCATCGTCGGCCGGACGTACCTGGCCGGGCCCGACGACGTGCCGGAGCTGCGCCGCGTCCAGGCCGGGTACCGGCTCAAGCCGCTCAGCGAGCACCTGGGCACCCCGCGGCCGGTGGCGGCCGAGCCGGTGTGGCCGGTGTGGCGCGGCGAAGAGGTGCTCGGCACCCTGGAGTTCTTCACCTTCCTGGACTTCCTGCTCGGCTTCTTCCCGGTCCTGCCCGCCGACGCCGAGCTGCGCGAACGCCTGGCCGAACTCGGCGTCGGCACCGGCGACTTCGAACCCGCCGCACTGCCCGCCGAGACCCGGTCGGCGATGCTCGCGGGCATCGCCGACGCCCGCGGCGAACTCGCCGCCGCCGTACCCGAAGCAACCACCGGGGGCGCCCTGTTCGGCACCCGCGAGCAACTCGGCAGCCGCTACCTGGACCGTGCGTGCGGCGCGCTCACCGGCCTGTACGGGCTGCCCGCCGAGGAAGCCTGGTACGGCGGCTGGGAGTCCGAGGCCGGCGGCCGGCTGCCCGTCGAGCTGCGCTTCGAGCCCGGGCAGCTCCCACCGGCCCGGTACTTCTGGTCGGCGACCATGTACCGCTTCCCGGAACGGCAGTTGACGCCCAACGCGATCGACCGCTACTCGATCGGCGACCGCACCCCCGGCCTGGTGCACGCCCCCGACGGCTCGCTCACCCTGTACCTCCAGCACGAACGCCCCACGGATCCGGCCGAGTCGGCGAACTGGCTGCCCGCCCCGGCCGACCCCTACCAGGTCGTGGTGCGCGCGTACGGACCGAAGTCCGCGCTGCTGGACGGCAGTTGGCGGCTCCCGACGCCCACCCCCCGTTGAATCCGCTGAACCCGCCGAGCAGAAAAGGACGTTCGCCATGGTTGACGCCACGCCCGAGATGCTGGCCGCCGAGGCCTTCGTGTACGGCTACCCGCTGGTCGCCGACCTGACCATGGTGGACACCATCCACCGGCGCGGCCTGGGATCGATCGGCCCGACCGAGTGGAACACCTTCGGGCACGCCGCCGAACTGGCCACCCCCGACTCGCACTTCGTGTCGGTCAACAACGACACGGTGTACTCGGTGGCCCCGCTCGACCTGTCCGGCGGCCCACTGCTGCTGCACGTCCCGGACTCCGCCGGGGCCTACTACGTGCTGCAGTTCATCGACGCCTGGACCGACAACTTCGCCTACCTGGGCCGCCGTTCGTCCGGCACCGCCGAACAGACCTGGCTGATCGCCCCGCCGCACTGGCACGGCACCCCGCCCGAGGGCGTGCCGGTGATCGTCGCGCCGACCACCGTCGCGGCGATCGCCGCCCGCCACGCCTGCGCCGGACCGGAGGACCTGCCCCGAGTGCGGGCCCTGCAAAGGGAGTTGACGCTCACCCCGGTCGAAGCGGACCGGCCGCTCGCCGGACTGCCCGAACCGGACGCCGAGGTGCCGGAGGAACTGCGGTTCCTGGAGCGCCTGCGGGTATGGATGGCGGCGTTCCCGCCCGGCCCCGCCGACGTCGAGTTCCAGCACCGCTTCGCCCCGATCGGACTGCTCGACCGGGACCGCTCCCCGTACCTCGACGGCCCCGCCGAATGGGCGCAGGCACTCGCCAAGGGCCTCGCCGCGGGCCGCGAACGGGTCGAGGCGGCCAGCATCGGCACCGTCGAACCCACCGGCGAATGGACCGCCAACCGGCACCTGTTCGACTACAACCTGGACCACCTCGGCCCCGGCACCCGCGACGAATCCCAGTGGAAGGTCGCCGACCGCCGCGCCACCTACCTCACCCGCGCCGTCGCCGCCCGCACCGCCCTGTGGGGCAACCACGCCTACGAGGCCACCTACGCCACCACCTACCACGACGCCGACGGCCACCCGCTGGACGGTGCCCGCTCCTACACGCTGCGCTTCGAACAGCTGCCGCCGGTCGGCGCGTTCTGGTCGGTGACCATGTACGACACGCCCGAGTACCTGCTCGTCCCCAACGACATCGACCGGTACTCGATCGGCGACCGCACCCCCGGCCTGGTGCACGCCCCCGACGGCTCACTCACCCTGTACCTCCAGCACGCCCAGCCCACCGACCCCGACGAGTTCGCCAACTGGCTGCCCACCCCGTCCTCCGGCTTCCGCCCGATGGTGCGGATGTACCAGCCGCAGGACGCGATCCTCGACGGCACCTACCGCCTCCCGCCGATCCAGCCGCGCTGACCCTGCCTCAGGACGGCGAGCCGGCCGCCGACGGCGAAGCAGCCGACCCGGACGGGCCCGCCGACCCGGACGGGCTCGCCGACCCGGACGGGCTCGCCGACCCGGGCTGGCCCGCCGACCCGGACGGGCTCGCCGTCGGGGCGGGCGAGCCGGTGGAGGACGGCGACGGCGTGCCGTCGGACGAGGGCACGGGCGTCGGCGTCGGTGTCGGCGTGGATGTCGGCCTCGGCGGCGGAACGGGTGTCGGCAGCCCGCGGTGGTCGCTCCCGCCCTCCAGGGTGACCACGGCGGTGGACGGCGCCAGCGCCACGTGCGCCGTCCACCGGGACTGCGGGGCGCGGGACTCGTCCACCGTGACGATGACGGTGATCCGCTGACCGGGCGCGAGCGTGCCGGAGTCCCGGCTGAGCCGCAGCCAGTCGACGTCCGGCACGGCGTGCCAGCTCAGCGTTCTGCCACCGGAGTTGGTCAGGGTCAGCACCGTGCGACTGCCGAACTCGCCGGCCTCCACGGTCAACTGCTCCCGGGCGGCGGACGGCGGGGCGGGATCCGCGGTCGGCGCGGGGCCGGGCGGCGGGGTCGGGCCGTGCGAGGGCACCGTCAGCGCCGGGCCCTGAACCATCGGCAGGGACGTTTCTGCGGCCACCGAGCCCGCCAACTGCAGGGCGCTCATCGCGGGCGCCGCCGCCACCGCCGGCCGGTGCTCGGGCGCTTCCACCCGTACGGAGGACACCGCCGTCGCCGGCCCGTCCGGGTTGCCGTCCCGGTGCGCGCTCCACAGCGCCACCACCGGCGCGGCCAGCACCGCCGCCAGCACACCCGTGGTCACCACCCGCTGCCGCACCGCCGAGCCGCGCACCGCCGAGCCGCGCGCCCCGGCCGCTGCCCGGTGCCGGGGGAAACCGCGCCGGTCGAACTGCGGCTCGCCGCCGGGCAGGCCCAGCGCGGCCCGCCGACCGGCCGCCGCGCCCGACAGGAACGCGGTGCCGCCCGCCGCCGCCGGGGCCGGGCGCAGCCGGGTGGGCGCGGTCAGCAGCGGCAGGCCGGGCAGCCCGGCCAGGCCGTGGCCGAGCTGCCCGGCGACCCGCTCGGCGGTGCCGCGGCAGGTCGGACACTCCACCAGGTGCTCCACCAGCTCCCGGCGCAGCGCCGCGCCGAGCACCCAGCCCCGCCAGGACTCCCCGCCGACCCCGCCGAGCCGCGCCAGCCGCGGACAGGAGCCCACGCCGAGCACCAGCAGCGCCGTCCTGGTCCGGCCGACCTCGGCGCCCGCGGCGTCCAGCAGCGCGGCCGTCTCCTCGCCGGACCGGCCGAGCACCGCCGCGACCTCCCCGGCGTCCAGCCGGTGCCGGACCGCCAGCTCCAGCGCCTCGCGCTGCTCCGGGTCGGTGCCGGCCGCCTCCGGCCAGGCCAGCGAGGCGAGTTCGCGACGCCGCTCGCCGACCGTCCCGGGCGGGGCCGACGCGGCGGCGGCGGGTGCGGCGGGGGCGGGTGCGGTGGTGCGGCCGCCGTTCAGCCGGGTCAGGCAGCGGTGCCGGGCCAGCGCGTACAGCCAGGCGCGCAGCAGCGCCGGCTCGGTGAGCCGGCCGCCGTGCCGGCGCGCCAGGTCGCGGACCTCCAGCACGGCCGCGGTGGCGGCGTCGTGGTCGCAGAGCACGGACAGGCAGTAGGTGAACAGCCCGTCGACGCAGGCGCCGTACGCCCGCAGGGCCGGGGACGGTTCGACGGGGTGGAGCTGGCCGGTGGTCACGTCATCGACGGTAGGCAGCACAAACCCTCCGACCGGTGGGTTTGGGGCGCTTGTCCTTCTTTCGGGTAACGCCACCGCTCCCTTGTTCGCCCGGTTGACGCCGAGCGTTGACCCCTGCCGTTGACACCAGCCCTTGACCCCCAGCGTTGACGCCCCTCCGTTGACGCCCAGCCCGCCGCCCGCCGGGCCCTGTCGGTGCGAGGCGCTACCGTGGCGCGCATGGCTGCCCGTACCAAGACCACCGCCAAGCCGCGCCCGGCGTACCGCTGCACCGAGTGCGGCCACCAGCTGCCCAAGTGGGTCGGCCGCTGCCCCGAGTGCAACGCCTGGGGGACGGTCGAGGAGTACGGCGCGGTGCCGATCCGCACCACGGCGGCGGGCCCGGTCTCCTCGCCTGCCAAGCCGATCGCGCAGGTGGACGGCCAGGTGGCCACCGCCCGCTCCACCGGCGTGCCGGAGCTCGACCGGGTGCTCGGCGGCGGTCTGGTGCCGGGCGCGGTGGTGCTGCTGGCGGGCGAGCCGGGCGTCGGCAAGTCCA
The DNA here is from genome assembly GCF_042732175.1 of Kitasatospora sp. NPDC059795. Lineage (NCBI taxonomy): Bacteria > Bacillati > Actinomycetota > Actinomycetes > Kitasatosporales > Streptomycetaceae > Kitasatospora > Kitasatospora sp. NPDC059795. The sequence goes on along the minus strand of NZ_JBHWID010000007.1, from coordinate 147,144 downwards.
CCCTGCTGCTGGACGTCGCGGCGAAGGCCGCCTCCGACCGGCACCGCACCCTGTACGTCACCGGCGAGGAGTCCGCCGGGCAGGTCCGGCTGCGCGCCGACCGGATCAACGCGCTCTCCGAGCACCTCTACCTGGCCGCCGAGCAGGACCTCGGCGCGGTGCTCGGCCACATCGAGGCGGTCAACCCGAGCTTGCTGATCCTGGACTCCGTGCAGACCATCGCCTCCGCCGAACTCGACGGCGCGCCCGGCGGCCCCGCACAGGTCCGCGAGGTGGCGGGCGCCCTGATCCGGGCGTCCAAGGAGCGCGGCATGGCGACGTTGCTGGTCGGCCACGTCACCAAGGACGGCCAGATCGCCGGCCCCCGCCTGCTGGAGCACCTGGTGGACGTGGTGCTGTCCTTCGAGGGCGACCGGCACGCCCGGCTGCGGCTGATCCGCGGCGTGAAGAACCGCTACGGCGCGACCGACGAGGTCGGCTGCTTCGAACTGCACGACGAGGGCATCGTCGGCCTCGCCGACCCGTCCGGCCTGTTCCTGACGCGCCGTGACAAGCCGGTGGCCGGCACCTGCCTGACCGTCACCCTGGAGGGCAAGCGCCCGCTGGTGGCGGAGGTGCAGGCGCTGATGGTCGACTCGCAGATCCCCTCGCCGCGGCGCACCACCTCGGGCCTGGAGTCGCCGCGGATCGCGATGATCCTCGCGGTGGTGGAGCGGCACGGCGGCGTGAAGCTCGGCAAGCAGGACATCTACACCGCCACCGTCGGCGGCGTGAAGCTCACCGAGCCGTCCGCGGACCTGGCGATCGCCCTCGCCGTGGCGTCCTCCTCCACCGACACGCCGCTGCCGAACAACCTGGTGGCGATCGGCGAGGTCGGCCTGGCCGGCGAGGTGCGCCGGGTGACGGGCGTGCAGCGGCGGCTCGCCGAGGCCCACCGGCTCGGTTTCACGCACGCCCTGGTGCCGCCGGACCCGGGCAAGGTGCCGCCGGGCATGAAGGTCGTGGAGGTGTCCGACATCGGCGAGGCACTGCGCGCGATCCCCGGCCGCCGCCCCCGTTCGAAGGCCCGTCAGGACGCCGCGCCGCAGGGCGTTCCGGCCGGCCGGGCCCCCGCCCGGGAGCGCGCCGCCGCCCCGGTCCAGGCGTACCCGGAGGAGCTGATGGCGGGCTGGGAGCCGCTCGACTCGGACGAACTGGCCTGACCCACGTCCTGTCGCTGTCATACGCAGTTAGACTGCACCTGCTAATTGCCGTCAAGTGCAGTAATGACAGACAGACCGTCGGGCGCCGCGCCACACGGTCCGGGTCGCCCCAAGGAGTCACGTGGCAGCCATCGACCGGGCGGACAAGTCCACCCGCGAGGAGGCCCTGCTGCGGGCCTCCCTCAGTGCGGTCGCGCCGGGCACGGCGCTGCGCGACGGGTTGGAGCGGGTGCTCCGGGCCAACACCGGCGGCCTGATCGTCCTCGGCTTCGACAAGAGCGTCGACGCGCTCTGCACCGGCGGTTTCGTGCTGGACGTCGAGTTCACCGCCACCCGGCTGCGCGAGCTGTGCAAGCTGGACGGCGCGGTCATCCTCGACAAGGACATCAGCAAGATCCTGCGGGCCGGCGTCCACCTGATGCCGGACGCCGACATCCCCACCGACGAGACCGGCACCCGCCACCGCACCGCCGAGCGGGTCAACCGGCAGACCGGCTTCCCGGTCGTCGCCGTCTCGCACTCGATGCGGCTGATCGCCATGTACGTCAACGGCACCCGCCGGGTCCTGGAGGACTCCACCACGGTGCTGTCCCGCGCCAACCAGGCGCTGGCCACCCTGGAGCGCTACAAGCTGCGCCTCGACGAGGTGGCCGGCACCCTGTCCGCGCTGGAGATCGAGGACCTGGTCACCGTCCGGGACGTCTCCGCCGTGGTGCAGCGCCTGGAGATGGTCCGGCTGATCGCCGGCGAGATCGCCGGCTACGTGCTGGAACTCGGCACCGACGGCCGCCTGCTGTCCCTGCAGCTGGACGAGCTGATCGCCGGCGTCGAGCCGGAGCGCGAACTCGTCGTCCGCGACTACTTCCCGGACCGCGCCGCCAAGAAGGGCCGCACCGTCGCCGAGGTGCTGGACGACCTGGAGGCGCTCACCCACGCCGAGCTGCTGGACCTGCAGACGGTCGCCAAGGCGCTCGGCTACACCGGCGCCCCCGAGTCGCTGGACTCCGCGGTCTCCCCGCGCGGCTACCGGCTGCTCGCCAAGGTGCCGCGGCTGCCGAACACCGTCATCGAGCGGCTGGTCGACCACTTCGGCGGCCTGCAGAAGCTGCTGGCCGCGTCCATCGACGACCTGCAGACCGTGGAGGGCGTCGGCGAGACCCGGGCCCGCTCGGTCCGCGAGGGTCTGTCCCGGCTCGCCGAGTCGTCCATCCTGGAACGCTACGTCTGAGCGGCCGTCACTCCTCCGGAGCCGGCTGCACCGCGTACATCAGCGCGAACAGGGTCACCTCGACGGCGTCCGGCCCGGTGGACTCCGGCTCCGCGAACAGCTCGTCCAGCACCTCGTCCAGCCGGCCGCGCAGCTTCCGCAGCCGCTCCGGGCTGAGCCGCGTCGTGGTGTGCGCGAACTTGCTCGGCCGCAGGTTGCCCTGCGAGGCCGGGGTCAGGTCGACCCGGCCGGCCAGGAAGTTGCGCCGGAAGTCCGACCGCACCAGGTCCATCGCCGCCAGCATCGCGTCCAGCGCGGCCGGCGGCTCGTCGCCCTCCGTGTAGACCTGCGGCGACAGCCGCAGTGAGTGCTGGGCGGAGCGGTACCGGCTCTCCACGATCCCGGACACCAGCCGGGTCTCCGCGACGAACACCAGCCCGGTCTGCTCCAACTGCTTGACGTGCCGGTACAGCTTGGTCGGTGCCTCGTCCAGCTCCGCCGCGATCTCCTTCACCGACATCGGCTCCGGATCCCGCTTCATCAGCGCGCCGAGCACGGCCAGCCGCAGCGGGTCGGCCAGCGCCTTCAGCGTCGCGACGTCCGTGACCTCGCGTTCTTTCCTCTGATCCACCACGTCGCCATTCAGCCACACCGTTCATCCCTTGTGCAATCATTCGCGGCCGTGCAACCATTCACGCAGGCGTGAATGGTTGCCAAGGTGTGAACGGGGTGGAGTGATGACGGTGACCGAGAACCCGACGACGACGGCGGCGGTGGCGCTCGCGGCGGTACCGCTGCGCCGCAACCGCCGCTTCCAGACGCTGTGGGCCGGATCGGCCGCCGCGATGCTCGGCACCTGCGTCGCCGACACCGCGTACCCGCTGCTGCTGCTCGCCATGACCGGCTCGCCCACCCTCGCCGGGGCGTTCGGCGCCGTCCAGTTCGGCGCGTCCGTGCTGTTCGGCCTGCACGGCGGCGCGGTCGCCGACCGGCACGACCGGCGACGGGTGCTGATCCTCGCCGACACCGTCCGCCTGCTCACCGCGCTCAGCGTCGCCCTCGCCCTGTTCACCCACCGCCTCACCGTCCCGCACACCCTGCTGGCCGCCGCCGCCATCGGCGCCACCATGGCCTACGGCGGCCCCGCCCGGATGCTCGCGCTGCGCGCCGTCGTCCCGCCCGAACAGCTGCGCCAGGCCCTCTCCCAGGACGAACTGCGGGTCAACGGCGCGGCCCTGGCCGGCCCCCCGCTGGCCGGCTTCCTGCTCGGCCTCGGCCGCGCCGTCCCCTTCCTCGCCACCGTGCTCGCCTCCGCGGCCGCGCTCGGCGCCTCGATCGCCGTCCGCTTCGACACCGAACCGGCCGGGCCGACGGGGGCGGCCGACGGCAAGGAGAAGGGCGCGGTGTTCGTGGGGCTGCGGCACATCTTCGGCGACCCGACCCTGCGGGCCACCGTGCTGGTCGCCGTCGCGCTCAACCTGGCGGGCTCCGCGATGCTGCTGACCGTCATGGTCCTGCTGCGCGACCACGGCACCTCCGAGGCCGGCACCGGCCTCGCCCTCACCGGCGAAGCCGTCGGCGGCCTGCTCGGCGCCCCCCTGGTCACCCGCCTGCACCGCGCTCTCGCCCCCGGCGTCCTGCTCCTCGCCGTCGCCTGGGCCGCCCCGCTGCTGTTCGGCGTCCTGGCCGTCGCCGAAGGCCCGTTCGCGGTCTTCGGCATGCTCCTGGTGATGTCGCTCGGCATCCCGGCGCTGCGGGTGATGGTCGACGTGCTGGTCTTTCAGCAGGTCCCCGAGGCGATGCGCGGCCGCGCCATGGCCGCCACCATGACCCTCCTGATGGCCGGCCTCCCCGTCGGCACCATGACCGCGGGCCTCCTCCTCGACCGCCTCCCCGCCACCACCGTCCTCCTCCTGCTGGCCGCCCTCCTCGCCGCCGGCCTGCTCCCGCTCACCCTCGGCCGCTCGCTGCGCGGCACCGGCTGGCCGACATCATGAGGGGGGACGGGGCGCGAGGCCGGGGAACGCACCCCACCGCAAGAACGCGACGCAGGACACTGACCTGCACGTTGATCGCGACCTGGATGGTGTGCGCTTCCTTCTCAGCCCTCCAGGCGGATCGAGGTGCGCGCCGACAGCGGGCCGCCGGCCGGGCCGGTCAGGTCGGCCTGGACCAGGTAGTTGCCCGCCTGGGCCGGCGTCGGGTCGGTGGTGGCGCACTGCGGCTTGGAGCGGCTGCGGTCCCAGCCGAAGGTCTCGGTGACGCCGCTGTTGCCGGCGATCTGCGCCCAGGCGTCGACCTTCTCCGCGATGCAGTCCGCGGAGGACCAGATCCGCTCGTTGCTGCTGGAGGTGATGGTGAGCGCCGAGTTCTCGTGCGAGAGGTTGACCCGGCAGCCCGAGCCCGAGGAGTTGCGGATGGTCAGTGCCAGTCGCGGCTTGTCCTTGGCCGGGTACGAGTTCTGCGCCGACGCCAGCTCCAGCGAGAGCTGCGAGGTGGCGCACACCGGCAGGGCCATCACCTCGGGCGTGTTCACGGCCGGCGAAGGCCCGGGCGAAGCGGACCGCCCGCCACTGCCGCCGGTCGACCCGTTGCCGCCGCCGTTCGAACCGCCGCTGCCGCCGCCGGTGACGTTCAGCTCGCCGGCCGCGCCGCCGCTCGGGGCGGGGCCGCCGGGGCGGGTGGTGATGGCGGAGCCGCTGGGAGAGGCGCCGGGGGTGATGGACTGGGCGGGCGCGGGCTGCGGCCCGGTGCTCTCGGAGGCGGCCTTCTGCTCCTGCTTGCCGTCCCCGCCGGTGCCGAACGCGAGCCAGCCGATCAGCAGCAGGGCGACGGCGAGGGCGGCGAGGATTACTGCGCGGCGCCGCCAGTAGATCGAGGCGGGCAGCGGTCCGACGGGCTGGCGCAGAGAGGGCACGGGCAAACTCTACGAGACCTTGTGCATCTGCTGACGCATCAACACCGCAGCAGGGGCACTTCTTTCACATGATCCGCCATTTGCTCCTCCTGGGGGACTCGACACGACGGTGCGCCGCCCTATAGTCGCCCTCATGGCCTCCCCGCACGACTCCGCTCCCGGCACCGCGACCCTCGACCCCGCACAGCTGATCGCCGAGGCGCGCCGGGCGTTCTTCACCATGTTCGGCTTCCTCTGCCTGATCTGGGCCGTGCAGGTGGCGAACTGGGCGATGGACGGGCAGATAGCCCTCCAGCACGGCATCCTCGCGCGGCAGGCGAGCAGCCTGCCCGACCTGCTGACCGCGCCGTTCCTGCACCTGAACTGGCAGCACCTGGAAGGCAATTCCGGCCCGCTGTTCGTCTTCGGCTTCCTCGCCGCCTACCGCGGCGTGCGCAAGTTCCTCGGCCTGACGGCGCTGCTGGTGGTGACCAGCGGCATGACGGTCTGGCTGTTCGAACGCGGCGACGTGGTGACCGTCGGCGCCAGCGGCGTGATCTTCGGGTACTTCGGCTACGTGGTGCTGCGCGGCCTGTTCGACCGCAACCTGATCGACTCGCTGATCGGCCTGGTGATGGGCGCGTCCTTCGCCTACCTGCTGACCACCGCCATCCCGGGCACCCCCGGGGTGTCCTGGCTGGGTCACCTGGGCGGCCTGGTCGGCGGCCTGGTCGGCGCCTGGATCTTCCGCACCCGCACCCCGGAGCAGGCCGCCGCCACCACCCCCGCCGCGACCGCGGACCCTGACCGGGCCCTCACCCCGACCGGGCCCGGCAGGAGCGGCAAGAGCGGCGGGACGACGGCCGGCTCGCGGGCCGACCTGCTGAAGGAGCTCGACGACCTGGGGCTTTAAGCCCTCGCAGCACCTCGTGGCAGGATCGGGGGTGCCATGGTTGCCACTGCTTCGACTCCCACCCCCGCCGCCCTCCAGGCGCTGCACACCACCGTCATCGGCTGGTACGAGGGCAACGCCCGCGACCTGCCGTGGCGGACCCCCGACGCCTCGCCGTGGGCGGTGATGGTCAGCGAGTTCATGCTCCAGCAGACGCCCGTGAAGCGGGTGCTGCCCGCGTACGCGGCGTGGCTGGAACGCTGGCCCACCCCCGCCGCGCTGGCCGCGGACGCACCCGGCGAGGCGGTGCGGATGTGGGGCCGGCTCGGCTACCCGCGCCGCGCGCTGCGCCTGCACGCGGCGGCCACCGCGATCACCGAGCAGCACGACGGCGCCGTCCCGGACGACCACGCGGCGCTGCTGGCGCTGCCCGGCGTCGGCGAGTACACGGCGGCCGCGGTCGCCTCGTTCGCGTTCCGGCAGCGCCACGCGGTGCTGGACACCAACGTGCGCCGGGTGTTCGCCCGCGCCGTCACCGGCGTCGAGTACCCGGCGAACGCCACCACCGCCGCCGAGCGCCGTACCGCGCACGAGTTGCTGCCGGCCACCGACGAGCGGGCCGCGACCTGGGCCGTCGCCGTGATGGAGCTGGGCGCCCTGGTGTGCACCGCGCGCGGCCCCGAGTGCGGCGCCTGCCCGCTGTTCGCCGAGTGCGCCTGGCAGCGGGCCGGCTGCCCGCCGTACCAGGGCCCGGCGCGGCGCGGCCAGACCTACGAGGGCACCGACCGACAGGTCCGCGGCAAGCTGCTGGCGGTGCTGCGGGACGCCCACGGCCTGGTCGAGCAGGGCCGGCTGGACGTGGTCTGGCCGGACGCGATCCAACGCGCCCGGGCCCTGGACGGGCTGGTCGCCGACGGCCTGGTGGAGCCGGTCGGGCCGGGCACCTACCGGCTGCCGCAGTAGCGGACGGAAAACGGCCCGGGACCAGTCGGTCCCGGGCCGTCGTCATGCCTGGACAGGCGTCACATCGCGCCTTCGAGCGCGGCCTCGGCCTTCGCCTCGGCGGCGTCCGCGCCACCGCGCAGCTTGACCTCGCGCAGGAACAGCGAGGCGGCCACGGCGATCAGGCTGATCACCGCGCCCCACAGGAAGACGGTGTGCATGCCGTTGGAGATGCCGTGCTGGTAGGCGCTCAGCACGTCGGCCGGCAGCTTGCTCAGGGTGGCCGGGTTCATCGCCGACATGCCCTCGGCGCTGCCGCCGCCCTGCTGCATGTGCTGCAGGACCTCCGGCGGGAGCTTCGCGACGCTCTTGTTGACCTGGTTGATGTACAGGGTGCCGAACAGCGCCACGCCGAAGGAGCCGCCGATGGTGCGGAACAGGGTGGCGGAGGACGAGGCGACGCCCATGTCCTTCATCTCCACGCTGTTCTGCGCGACCAGCATGGTGACCTGCATCAGGAAGCCCATGCCGGCGCCGAGCACCACCATGTAGCAGGACGAGGCGAAGCTGGAGGTGTCCACCGACAGGGTCGACAGCAGCAGCGAGCCGCCGCCCATCACCACGGTGCCGATGATCGGGTAGATCCGGTACTTGCCGGTCTTGGTGATGGCCTGGCCGACCACCAGCGAGACCACCAGCATGCCGAACATCATCGGCATCAGCAGCAGGCCGGAGTTGGTCGCCGAGGCGCCCTGGACGATCTGCTGGTAGGTGGGCAGGAAGGTGACCGCGCCGAACATGGCGAAACCGACGATGAAGCCGATGATCGAGACCATCGTGAAGTTGCGGTTGCGGAACAGCTTGAGCGGAAGGATCGGCTCGGCGACCCGCTGCTCGACGTAGCAGAAGCCGATGATCGAGGCGACGGACAGCGCGCCCAGGCCGAGGATCTGCTTCGAGCTCCAGGCGTACTCGTGGCCGCCCCAGGTGGTGATCAGGACCATCGAGACGATGCCGATGGTGAGCAGGGCCGCGCCCAGGTAGTCGATCTTGGCGTTGGAGCGGACCTTGGGCAGCTTCAGCACCACGACGATGAAGATCAGCGCGATCGCGCCCAGCGGCAGGTTGACGTAGAACGTCCAGCGCCAGTTCAGGTGGTCGGTGATGAAGCCGCCGATCAGCGGGCCGCCGATGGTGGCCAGCGCCATGACGGCGGCGAACATGCCCTGGTACTTGCCGCGGTCGCGGGGCAGCACCAGCGCGCCCATGATCGACATCACGCCGACCATCAGACCGCCGGCGCCCAGGCCCTGGACGGCGCGGAAGGCGATCAGCTGGGTCATGGTCTGCGACATGCCGGACAGCGCCGAGCCGAGCAGGAAGATCGCGATCGAGACCAGGAACGAGCCCTTGCGGCCGTAGAGGTCGCCGACCTTGCCCCAGATCGGGGTGGAGGCGGCGGTGGCCAGGGTGTAGGCCGTGACCACCCAGGACATGTGCTCGGCGCCGTTCAGCTCGCCGACGATGGTGGGCATCGCGGTGCCGACGATCAGGTTGTCGAGCATGGCGAGCAGCATGGTGATCACCAGGCCGATCATCACCAGGCGCACCTCGCGGTGCGGCCGCTGCTCGAACTCCTCGGCGGGCTTGCCGAGATCGACGGACGGCCCGTCCTCCGGAACCGCCTCGGACTGTTGGGTTGTCATGCGTCTCTCCCGGGGCGCAGGTGCCGCGGTGGTGTCCGCGACGGTACTTACTTGACGACCGGCTAGTTAATTGCCGTTCGGCACGGTAAGTTGTTACCTAGCCGGTCGTCAAGCCAGTTTCGAAGCAGCCCCTCTGGGCAGGGAGAATGCCAACAGAACCGGGCCTTGACACCCGTCCGCACCGCTTCAACGAGGCAGGCCGCCAGCGATGACCACCCCCCAGAGTCCCCGTAGCGACACCCGAGCGCGGATCATCGACGTGGCACTGGAGTTGTTCGCCGAGCACGGCTACGAGAAGACCTCGCTGCGCGAGATCGCCGACCGCCTCGGCGTCACCAAGGCCGCCCTGTACTACCACTTCAAGACCAAGGACGACATCGTCCGCGGCATCGTCGAGAAGATGGCCGCCCCGCTGGACGACGCCATCGCGTTCGGCGAGGGCAAGGACTGGTCGCCGGAACTCCGCGACGAACTGCTCCGCCGGTTCGCCGCCGGCATGGGCGAGCGGGCGCCGCTGCTGCGCTTCTTCCACGAGAACCAGCCCGCGCTGCGGGAGTCCGCGGCCGGGCTGGCGTTCAAGGAGCGGATGATCAAGATGATCACCCTGCTGCACGGGCCCGAGCCGACCTTCCGCGACAAGCTGCGCGCCACCGTCGCACTGACCTCCATGCACTCGGCGATGTTCCTGCTCAAGGCCGACCTGTGCGGGCCCGGGCGGGAGTCGGCCGACTCGGCGTCGGTCAGCGCGGACGAGGCGATGGAGGCGGCCCTGGAGGTCGCCCTGGAGGTCGCCGCACACATCGAGCCGCCCGCGCACTGACGCGCGGACGGCTCGGACGGCTCGGGGTGCGGCGGATCAGAAGTTGTTCGCGCCGTGGCCCTTCAGGTAGCCGATCGGGTCGGTCACCTTCGCGTACTGGTTGGCGGTGCGGATCTCGAAGTGCAGGTGCGGCCCGGTCGAGTTGCCGGTGTTGCCGGACTTGCCGATCCGGTCGCCCGCGCCCACGTGCTGCCCGGCCTTCACCTCCAGCTGCGACAGGTGCGCGTACTGGGCGAAGCGGCCGTCGGACAGCTTCAGCACGATCTGGTTGCCGTACGCGCCGGCCCAGCCGGACGAGACCACGGTCGAGTCGCCGACCGCCACCAGCGGGGTGCCCACGGCCACCGCGAAGTCGGTGCCGGTGTGGAAGCCGGCCGCGTACGAGGCGTTGGTCTTGTGGTACGGGTTGCTGATCGGCGCGCCCGGGGCGGGCGAGGACCAGTCCGGCTTGACCGGAGCGGGGGCCGGGGCGGGCTCGGGCGCCGGGGCCGGCTGCTCGGCGGGCTGCTGCTCGGCGGCGGGCTGCTCGGCCGGCTGCGGCTGGTCCTGGTGCTCCTCGGCAGCGGGCTGCTCGGCGGCGGGCTGCTCGGCCGGGTGCTCGTCGGCGGCGTGCTCGTGCGCGTCCGTCGGGTTCGTCAGCTGGTCCAGGTTGGCGGCGACCACGGCCAACGGGCCGGTGGTGTCCTCGGCGTGCGGCTCCGGGGCGGACAGCTGGAGCTCGCCCGGCTGGACGTCCGCCGTGGTGAACGGGGAGTCGCCCAGGGCGGCCGGAACGGTCTGCGCGGCGGCGTGCCCGCCCGGGATCAGCATGGCGCCGAAGGCGACCACGGCGGCGCCGGTGGCGAGTGCCGTGGCGGGGCCGCGGCGGGCCGGGGCGACGGCGGAGGCGTCGGAACCGGTGACGGACTGGATGTGGCGGGTGCTGATCGCCTGGAGAATCCGGCGGCCGGTGGCGGGGAAAGAACGCATCGGAGTCGGTACCTCACGGACGGGGCCAGAGCGGGGCCGAGCCGGGGGGCTCGCCGAACTGGTGGGAACGACTCCGGTGTAAACGACCTCCCGGGCCGGGCCCAAAGGTGTGACGTACGACGGCGAGTAGTGGACGAAGCTCACGGAATAGCACCCCCGGGCATCGGACAGACCGGCACATCCCGTCCCAAACCTCCTATCGCCCGTCGTATGTCGTCGGAGGCCTGTGACCATCGCCACCGGGAAGCGGCCGGTTTGAGCCCGAACCGCCCCGGGTACAAACGGCCCTCGGATCGATCGGTCTTCCGATCCACCCGGCGGTTGGAGATGATCGGCCAATGAACGCCATCTCGTTACAGGACCGCAGCTTCCTCGCCCGCCGCCGGGCCGACCGCCTGCTGTCCGGCAGCCGCCCGCAGACCGTCCGCGAAGCGCTCGCCGCCCTCGCCGCCCTCTCCGACGGCCCCTACCCGCTCGACGAGCCCACCGACATGTACGGCAACCGCATCGTCCGCACCCTGGAACGCCGCACCGCCGACCTGCTCGGCAAGCCCGACGCCGCCTGGTTCCCGACCGGCACGATGGGCCAGCAGGCCGCCCTCAAGGTCTGGGCCGACACCCACGGGCCGGCCGTCGCGATGCACCCGCTCGCCCACACCGAGGTCCACGAACGCCGCGCCCACCAGGTGCTCAGCGGCCTGCACAGCGTCCCGCAGACCGCCGCCCCCCGGCAGCCCACCGTCGCGGAGCTCGCCGCCCTGGACGAGCCGTTCGACGTCCTGATGCTGGAACTCCCGCTGCGCGACGCCGGCTTCGTGCTGCCCAGCTGGGAGGAGTTGACCGCGCTGTACGACTTCGCCGCCGACCGCGGCGTGCCGGTCCACCTGGACGGCGCCCGGCTCTGGGAGTCCGCCCCGCACCTGGGCCGGAGCCTGCCGGAGATCTGCGCCCGCGCCGGATCGGTGTACGTCTCCTTCTACAAGTCGCTGGGCGGACACAGCGGTGCCGTGGTCGCCGGCGATGAGGAGTTCGTCCGCCGGATCAAGCTCTGGCGGCACCGCTACGGCGGCAAGCTGTGGCAGCAGTGGCCCGCCGTACTGTCCGCGCTGGCCGGCCTGGACAACGAGCTGCCCCGGCTGCCCGACTACGTGGCGCACGCCAAGGTGGTCGCCGCCGCGCTCGCCGAGGCCCCGGGCGCCTGGATCAACCCGGCGCCGCCGCACACCCACCAGTTCCAGCTCTGGCTGCCCCACCCTGCCGAACGCCTGGCCGAGGCCGGCCTCCGGCAGGCCGAGGAACAGGGCGTGTCGCTGTTCGGCGGCTGGCGGGAGCCCGGCCCGCAGCCCGGCGTGGCGATGACCGAGGTGGCGGTGACCGCCGCCGCCCTGGAATGGACGCCGAAGGAGATCACCGAGGCGATGGCCGGCTTCCTCGCCCTGCTCTGAGCAGCCGGAGACGCCGAAGGGCCCCGACGGTTCGAAAACCGCCGGGGCCCTTCTGCTTCAGCTGTGCTCAGCCGAGCGTCACTTGGTGTGCTTGACCTGGATCAGAGCCTCAAGCTCGTTGTGCGACTGCCACAGCACCTCGATCTGGGTGCCGGTCTTGGCCACCTGGACGGAGCTGTACGGGTTCGACGCGTCCCAGTAGGTGTTCTTCTTGTCGTTGAAGACGGTCACCCCGCGCTCGCTGGGGATCTTGGTGAGCGCGTCGGCCTTGTGCAGCTGCAGGCCGGTGGTGCGGTCGAAGCGGAAGGTGGAGTCGTACGCCTGGAAGCGCGGACGCATCAGGGTGCCGTCGTTCCACTTCAGCGGGGCCGGGTGGGCGTCGATCGGGAGGATCAGGCCCTGGCCGGGGTGGTTTGCCACGTTGTTGTCCGACTGCGAGGAGTCCCACAGCCAGATCAGGATGCCGTTCTGGTTGGCGTAGTGCTCGACCCAGTCCGGACGGGCGGCGGAACCGAAGTTGTACGGGCCGGTCTTCAGCGTGGTGTCGAAGGACACGTACTGACGGTTCTCGACCAGGTAGTGCTGGTCGTAGTCCTTGTTGAACTTGCCGGAGATCCGGGAGAAGCCCGACGCGGTCCAGCCGTTGTCACCGTTCTCGGCGCCGTCGGTGAAGACGGTGGCGCCGTTCGCGGTGATCGCGATCTCGTCCAGGGCGACGCCCTTGCCGTGCACGCCCGGGTCGGTGGTGTTGTGGAAGCGGATCTTGATCGCCTTGCCGGCGTACGCGTCCAGCGAGAACGACAGGTCGCCCCAGCCGTTCGAGTTGCCGGTGATGGAGTTCTCCGGCAGCGCCGTGCCGTTGAAGGTGCCGGCCAGCGAGGACCAGTTCTTGCCGCCGTCGGTGGACACCTCGGCGTACGCGAAGTCGTAGTCCTGCTCCAGGTCGTACCAGGCCTTCGCGGTGAGCGAGGCCGAGGTCTTCCCGGTCAGGTCGACGTCACGGGTCAGGGTGACGTTCAGGTTGTCGGCGCTGCCGCTCCACCACTCGTTGGCACCCGCGAACGGGGTGTTGATCTCGGTGGTGACGGTCTTCGCCGGCAGGTCGACGATCAGACCCTGCTTGCGCTTGTTGTTGTACTCGGCCGGGCCCAGCAGGCTGACCGTGTTCTTGCCGGCCTTGGCGGTGTCGTAGTCCAGCCAGCCCAGCTTCAGCTTCGACCAGATGTCCAGGTCGTTCGGCATGTCGCCGATCTCGTTGCGGCCCTCGCCCAGCCAGGAGCCCGAGGACATCAGGGACCAGAAACCGACCGAGTTGTCGATGCCCTGGCCGCTGGTGTCGTACAGGTCCGGCAGGCCCAGGTCGTGGCCGTACTCGTGGGCGAACACGCCCAGGCCGCCGTTCTCCGGCTGCATGGTGTAGTCGCCGACCCATAGGCCGGTGCCGCCGATCGGGGTGCCGCCGAGCTTGTTGTTCTCCGGACCGGTCTTGCCGGCCTGGTTGGCGTACACGTACGAGCGGTGCGCCCACAGGGCGTCGGTGCCCTGGACGCCGCCGCCGGCCGACTGGTCCTCACCGGCGTGGACGATCTGGAAGTGGTCCAGGTAGCCGTCCGGCTCGTTGAAGTTGCCGTTGCCGTTGAAGTCGTAACGGTCCCACTGGTCGTACTGCGCCAGGTTGGCCTTGATGTCCGCGTCGGTGCGGCCCTTGGCCTTCTGGTCGGCGACCCAGGCGTTGATGCCGTCGCGGATCAGGTCCTGCGCGTTGGCGCAGACGTGCTGGCCGCAGTAGTCCGAGCCGTAGCGGGCCTCGTTCCACGGAACCCGCACCCAGTCGGTGACCAGACCGTCGACCGAGTAGCGGCCCGAGGACTGCTTCTCGTAGTAGGTCTTCAGCGACGGCCGGTTGGCCGCGAAGTACAGGTCCTGGTAGTGCGCCTGGTTGTAGTCCGCCTGCCACGCCGTGGAGTTGTCCTTGGTGCGGTCCGGAGAGGCGATCTGGTTGTGCGCCGGGCCGGGGGTGCCGCCGTACTTCACCTTGCCGTCGGCGGTCTTGGTGGTGTTGTCGACCTGGTCGCCGAAGTCCACCAGGATGGTGAAGATCCGGTCGGTGCGCTCGCGCGACAGCTCGACGTACTTGTCGCGGCCCAGCTTGACCGAGCTGCCGTTGCCGTGCTTCTCGACCTTCGCGGTGCCGTTGACCAGCTGCTCTATCGCGGCCTTCTGCTCAGCCTGCACCTTGTCGGTGAGCGGGCTCTGCAGCTCGCGGGGCACGCTGTCGTTCTGGATGGCGTCGGCCGGGTCCTTCACGACCGGCGTCACCGGAGCGGCGGTAGCCGTACCCGGCAGCATGCCGACGCCGAGCGCGGCCGACACCGCGATGGCGGCGGAGGCCGCGGCGACCTTCTTGGTCATCTTCAACGTGGGACGTCCTCCCCTTACCGGCGTGGCGGATGGCCGGGCCGGTGAACCAATGCAAGACAGGTGGACGACATTTGACCCAAGGTCCGGTAAAAAAGAAAGACCTTGACCCTGGCATGGCCACGACGCTATGCTCCGCCGACTCAAATCATCTGACGATCCGTCAATCTACCTACGGTGCCTGTGATCACCGGGTCGGTCGCACTCGCACCGCACCCGATCCCACCCGTTCGGTCCCGCCCCGCCCCGCATTCACAGCGCACGGAAACCTAAACAGTTTTTCAACTGAAAAACCCGGGTGCCGAAAAGCCGCCGCCCCCGACCTGAACAGGTCGGGGGCGGCGGCTGGAACGCGCTTTGTGGCGCTATTACTTCGTCAGATCCGGGCCGGTCGCCGAGACCGCCGCCGGAGTGTCCGCCACCGGGGACTTCTCCTCACCGCGGAAGGTGAACTTGGCTGCCTTGCCCTCACCCTCCACGCCGACCACCACGATGTGGCCGGACCGCAGCTCACCGAACAGGATCTTCTCGGACAGGTGGTCCTCGATCTCCCGCTGGATCGTGCGGCGCAGCGGACGGGCGCCCAGGATCGGGTCGTAGCCGCGCTTCGCCAGCAGGCTCTTCGCCTCCGCGCTGAGCTCGATGGCCATGTCGCGGTCCTTCAGGCGCTGGTCCACCTTCGCGATCATCAGGTCGACGATCTCGATGATGTTCGCCTCGGACAGCTGGTGGAACACCACGATGTCGTCGACACGGTTCAGGAACTCGGGACGGAAGTGCTGCTTGAGCTCCTCGCCGACCTTCGCCTTCATCCGCTCGTAGCCGGTCTGGACGTCACCCGTGGCCGCGAAGCCCAGGTTGAAGCCCTTGGAGATGTCCCGGGTGCCGAGGTTGGTGGTCATGATGATGACCGTGTTCTTGAAGTCCACGACCCGGCCCTGGGAGTCGGTCAGGCGACCGTCCTCCAGGATCTGCAGCAGCGAGTTGAAGATGTCCGGGTGGGCCTTCTCGACCTCGTCGAACAGCACCACCGAGAACGGCTTGCGGCGCACCTTCTCGGTGAGCTGGCCGCCCTCTTCGTAACCCACGTATCCGGGCGGGGAGCCGAACAGCCGCGACACGGTGTGCTTCTCCGAGAACTCGGACATGTCGAGCGCGATCAGCGCGTCCTCGTCCCCGAACAGGAACTCTGCCAGGGTCTTGGACAGCTCGGTCTTACCGACACCCGAGGGGCCGGCGAAGATGAACGAACCACCGGGGCGCTTCGGGTCCTTCAGACCGGCCCGGGTACGGCGGATCGCCTGCGAGAGCGCCTTGATGGCGTCCTCCTGGCCGATGACCCGCTTGTGCAGCTCGTCCTCCATGCGCAGCAGACGCGAGGACTCCTCCTCGGTCAGCTTGAAGACCGGGATGCCGGTGGCGGTGGCCAGGACCTCGGCGATGAGCTCCTCGTCCACCTCGGCCACGACGTCCATGTCGCCGGCCTTCCACTCCTTCTCCCGCTTGGCCTTCGCCTGGAGCAGCTGCTTCTCGTTGTCACGCAGCGACGCGGCCTTCTCGAAGTCCTGCGCGTCGATCGCGGACTCCTTCTCCCGGCGCACCTCGGCGATCTTCTCGTCGAACTCGCGCAGGTCCGGCGGCGCGGTCATCCGGCGGATGCGCATCCGGGAACCGGCCTCGTCGATCAGGTCGATCGCCTTGTCCGGCAGGAAGCGGTCCGAGATGTACCGGTCGGCCAGGGTGGCGGCGGCGACCAGGGCGGCGTCGGTGATCGACACCCGGTGGTGCGCCTCGTACCGGTCGCGCAGGCCCTTGAGGATCTCGATGGTGTGCGGGAGCGACGGCTCGGCGACCTGGATCGGCTGGAAGCGGCGCTCCAGCGCGGCGTCCTTCTCCAGGTGCTTGCGGTACTCGTCCAGCGTGGTGGCGCCGATGGTCTGAAGCTCACCGCGGGCCAGCATCGGCTTCAGGATGGAGGCGGCGTCGATCGCGCCCTCGGCGGCGCCCGCGCCGACCAGGGTGTGCAGCTCGTCGATGAACAGGATGATGTCGCCGCGGGTGCGGATCTCCTTGAGGACCTTCTTCAGGCGCTCCTCGAAGTCACCGCGGTAGCGGGAGCCGGCGACCAGGGCGCCGAGGTCCAGCGTGTAGAGCTGCTTGTCCTTCAGCGTCTCCGGGACCTCGCCCTTGATGATCGCCTGGGCCAGGCCCTCGACGACCGCGGTCTTGCCGACGCCGGGCTCGCCGATCAGCACCGGGTTGTTCTTGGTGCGGCGGGACAGCACCTGCATGACCCGCTCGATCTCCTTCTCGCGCCCGATCACCGGGTCGAGCTTGGCCTCGCGGGCGGCCTGCGTCAGGTTGCGGCCGAACTGGTCGAGCACCAGGGAGGTGGACGGGGTGCCCTCGGCGGGGCCGCCGGCGGTGGCCGACTCCTTGCCGCTGCCGGTCTGGTAGCCGGACAGCAGCTGGATGACCTGCTGGCGCACCCGGTTCAGGTCGGCGCCCAGCTTCACCAGGACCTGGGCGGCGACGCCCTCGCCCTCGCGGATCAGACCGAGCAGGATGTGCTCGGTGCCGATGTAGTTGTGGCCGAGCTGAAGGGCCTCGCGGAGCGACAGCTCCAGCACCTTCTTCGCCCGGGGAGTGAAGGGGATGTGACCGGACGGGGCCTGCTGGCCCTGGCCGATGATCTCCTCGACCTGCTGGCGGACCGCCTCGAGCGAGATGCCGAGGCTCTCCAGCGCCTTGGCGGCGACACCCTCGCCCTCGTGGATCAGGCCCAGGAGGATGTGCTCGGTGCCGATGTAGTTGTGGTTGAGCATCCGGGCTTCTTCCTGTGCCAGGACGACAACCCGCCGCGCGCGGTCGGTGAACCTCTCGAACATCGTTAATCGCTCCTCAGAGCGGTCGGTCAGTTCGGGGGCCGTCCCCGCCCTGTCCTTCCGCATGCTAGTCCCGCTCAGCGGCGCGGCTACGGAACTCCCGCCGGAGCGGGAGAAACCTGCTGCGCGACCAGCCGACACCTTTCCCAACCTGATGCTGGGAGACGGTGTTCCCAGCGGCGGGCCCGATGCACCGGATACCGCTACGCCAACGGCGAACACGGTCCGGTGGAACCGGTGGACCGGCCCCGCGCAGTGCTCCGGCCGGGCTCCTGAGACCCCGTCCACCTGCATTCATACCCGGTCGGGCGGCGGGATTCGCGCGGTTTCCGGGGGGTGCTTGTTCGCCTGGCGAGAAGTCGGCCGAGCGGGCACCCGAAGTGACGTGCCGTCAACTCGACCGCGCGTGGCGTACCGCCGTGCCGGTGGCGGCCGTGAGCGCGCCGCTCACTCCAGCCTTGCACAGGTCCTGACCGGTCCGCCGCTGGTCGCGGGGCCGGTCGCGGGGCCGCCGGGCCGGATGCCCGACCTGTCGGGCCGGCTCGGCCGGGGCCCCGAACTGCGACTGCCGTGAAGGTCAGGAGGCGTTGGCCTTCTCGTACGCCTCACGCACATTGCCGGGGACACGGCCGCGGTCGTTGACCGGGTAGCCGTTCTCCTTCGCCCAGACGCGGATCTTGGCGGTGTCGGCCTGTCCGGTCGAGGAGGCGGAGCGACCGGCGCCCCGGGTGCCGCCGCGACGCGGGGCGGTCAGCCGACCGCTCTGCTTGCGACCCTTCTCGACGTACGGGGCCAGCATGCCGCGAAGCTTCTCCGCGTTGTCGCTCTTCAGGTCGATCTCATAGGCCACGCCGTCAAGAGCGAACGTCACCGTCTCGTCTGCGGAGCCGCCATCGAGATCGTCTTCCAGAATGACCTGAACCCTCTGTGCCACGGGCTTCCCTTTCCGCGATAACGGTCCATTGCCTAGTGAAAGGAAAGCGCCTTTTCCCGGAAAACACAAACCCCTGTGCCGCCCGTCGTGCCCGGAGAGCCGGATCAGAGGTGCAGCAGCATGCGCGAGTTGCCCAGTGTGTTCGGCTTCACGCGCTCCAGGTCGAGGAACTCGGCGACGCCTTCGTCGTACGAGCGCAGGAGTTCTTCATAGACTTCTGTGGCCACGACTGCCGGGTCTGCCGTACGATCGTCGTTTTCGCCGATCTCGACGAAGCCGTGTTTCGAGAAGAACGGCACCTCGAACGTCAGGCAGAAAATCCGACGGACGCCGAGCCAGCGGGCCGTCTCCAGCAGCTTGTCCAGCAGCTGGTGGCCGATGCCGAGGCCTTTGCAGACCGGATCGACCGCGAGGGTGCGCACCTCGGCGAGGTCCTCCCACATCACGTGCAGTGCGCCGCAGGCCACCACGCGGCCGTCCTCGTCGCGTTCGGCGACCCAGAACTCCTGGACGGATTCGAACAGGGTGACGGTCGGCTTGTCGAGCAGAATGCCGTTGCGGGAGTACGTGTCGATGAGCCGGCGAACGGCGCGCACGTCGGTGGTCCGCGCACGGCGGATGGTGACCTCCATGCCTGGGAACGTTATCGTGCCTCGGGCGGGCGGGTCTCCTCGGTATCGACGCCGGCCACTCGCAGAGCGTCGCGCAGCCACTCGCGCTGTTCCGGAGACATCATCCCGAAGAAGTGCACCAGGGCCGCGGCCGGATTGTCGCTCGTCGCCCAGGCGTCGTTCATCAGCGCGGCGGTGTAAGCCTCGCGCGAGGAGACCGGCTCATATCGGTATGCGCGCCCGGCGCGCTCCCGGCGCACCCAGCCCTTTCGATAGAGCTTGTCGAGCACCGTCATCACAGTCGTGTACGCGATTTCACGTTCCGAACGCAGATCCTGCAGAACCTCTCGAACGGTGACCGGGCGGTTCCACTGCCACACCCGGGTCATGATGTCGTTCTCGAGTTCTCCGAGTTGCCGCACCATAGTGCGGCCCAGGATAGGACCGAATCGGACAAAGGGCGGCAAATGGCAAAGAGATCGGCGCGCCGCTCCCCGAAAGGGGGAACGACGCGCCGGTCTGCGGTCGGACTATTCGGCCGGGGAGCGGGTCGCCATCGCCTCGGCGGCGGCGTCCTCCTTGGCCTTCTGTGCGCCGCCCTGGCTGCGGATGATGGCCCGCACCAGGAAGGCGAAGCCGATCGCCATCACCAGCGGCGGCACGATCGCGCTGACGTACTCCATGGGACTACTCCTCGGTGTCCTCGTCGGTCTCGGCGGTGGTCGCCTTGTCGCTCTTTCCGGCCTTCTCCGGCTTCACCAGCGGGAACAGCACCGTCTCGCGGATGTTCTTGCCGGTCAGCAGCATGATCAGGCGGTCCACGCCCAGGCCGAGGCCGCCGGTGGGCGGCATCGCGTACTCCAGGGCGCGCAGGAAGTCCTCGTCGAGCTGCATCGCCTCGACGTCGCCGCCGGCCGCCAGCAGGGACTGCGCGGTCAGGCGGGCGCGCTGCTCGACCGGGTCGATCAGCTCGGAGTAGGCGGTGCCGATCTCGGTGCCGAAGATCACCAGGTCCCACTTCTCCGCGACGCCCTCGATCGAGCGGTGCCGGCGGGTCAGCGGGGAGACCTCGGTCGGGTAGTCCTTGATGAAGGTCGGCTTGATCGCGTGGTGCTCCAGCAGGCGCTCGACCATCTCCAGGACGATCTGGCCGTGGCCCCACTCCTTCTCGTACGGGATGCCGGCCTCGTCGGCGAGCTTGCGCAGCTCGTCCACCGAGGTGGCGGGGGTGACCTCGGTGCCCAGGCGGGCGGAGATGCCCGGGTAGACCGAGACCTCCTGCCAGGGCTCGGCGAGGTCGATCTCGTGCTCGGCGCCGTCCGGGCCGAGGCCCTTGACCACGGTGGTGCCCAGCGCGTCCTGCGCGGCGTTCACGATGATCGCCCGGATCAGCTCGGCCTGGGTGTCGTAGTCGCCGTACGCCTCGTACGACTCCAGGGCGGTGAACTCCGGGTTGTGGGTGGCGTCCGCGCCCTCGTTGCGGAAGTTCCGGTTGATCTCGAAGACCTTCTCGGCGCCGCCGACCACCAGGCGCTTCAGGTACAGCTCGGTCGCGATCCGCAGGTACAGCTCGATGTCGTACGCGTTGATGTGCGTCTTGAACGGGCGGGCGTTGGCGCCGCCGTGGATCGGCTGCAGCATCGGGGTCTCGACCTCGAGGTAGCCGCGGTCCTCGTAGGTGCGGCGGATCGAGCGGATCACCCGGGTGCGCAGGTGCAGCATCTCGCGCGCCTCGGGGTTCACGATCAGGTCGACGTAGCGCTGGCGGACCCGGGCCTCCGGGTCGGTCAGGCCCTTGTGCTTGTCCGGCAGCGGGCGCAGGCACTTGGCGGTGAGCTCCCAGCGGTCCACCATCACGCTCAGCTCGCCGCGGCGGGAGGTGATCACCTCGCCCTCGACGCCGACCTGGTCGCCGAGGTCGATGTCGGTCTTCCAGGCGGCCAGCCGCTCCTCGCCCAGCTTGTCCAGGGACAGCATCACCTGGAGGTCGCCGGAGCCGTCGCGCAGGGTGGCGAAGCAGAGCTTGCCGCCGGTACGGGCCAGCACGACGCGGCCGGTGATGCCCGCCCGCTCGCCGGTCGCGGTGTCCGGCGCCAGGTCCGGGTGCTTGTCCCGCAGCTCGGCGATGGTCGAGGTGCGGGGGAACCCGACCGGGTACGGGTCGACGCCGGCCGCCCGCAGCCGGTCCAGCTTCTCGCGCCGGACGCGCATCTGCTCGGGAAGGTCGTCGGTCGCGGGGAGAGTGCTCTGATCGCTCACCCCACCAGGGTAGCCAGGCTCACGGGCTGTTCCGCCACGGGATATCGCACCGCCCGCCCGCGGCCGCGCCGCCGCTCGGCCCCGGACACGCCGAAGCCCCCTCCGGGGAGGGGGCTCGCGGCAGGTGGCGGACGGTCAGCCGTCGGTGCCGGTGGCGAGTTCGGGGCGCTCGGCGTCGGTGGGGGGTTCGGGGTGCGGGGCGGGGCGGGTGCGGCGGCCGAAGAGCTCGGCGGGGGTCGGCATCCGGCGGGTGCGGGGGAGGTCGGCGGGGGGCTGCGGGTGCTGGTCGCTCATCGGGAACCGTCCTCCAACTGGGATGGCGGGGTGGGGTTCGGGCGCGGGGTTCGGTACGGCGGCGAGGTGCCGCTGCCCGGAGCCGAGGGAGAGCCGCTCCCGGACCTCCGCCTCGGCGATTGCGTGGCACCGCCCGGCGAGCCGGGAGCGGCGGGCGTGCTCGGGCGGCCCGCAGGGCTGGCGGGACAGCGCGCGCAGGGCGGAGAGGTCCTCGGCGGTGGGGAGGTAGCCGTCGGTGACGGCCTCCTCCAGCCGTTCCAGGTAGCCGCCCGCGCTGCCGGGAAGAGCCGCCCGGTAGCGGCTCAGGTCGGCCAGCAGGAAGGTGCGCAGACGCCCGCCCTCCTGGACCGCCTCGTCGATGGCCTCGGTGAGCCGGAGCGCGTCCTGGACGTCCTCGGCCCACAGTTCGCCGACGGCGGCGGGCATCGGGAGCCGATCGGGCGCGGCCGGATAGAGGGCTTGGGCGAGGGCACGGCGCAGCACCCGGACTTCGTCGGCGCTGAAGGCCATGCCGCCGCGCGATCCGTGTGGCGTTGGCATGGATCGACAGTACGTGGCGTACGTCCGACTTATGGCGATTGAGGACGTGTTTGTCCCGATTGGCCTATGAGATGGTGCATCTGACGCCCGGTCGGCGGTCGACCGGGCGTCAGGTGTGGTCACGTGCCGTCAGGCGGTGGCCGGGCGGTTGCGTTCGAAGATCAGGCGCAGGCCGATCAGGGTCAGCCACGGCTCGTGCACGTCGATCGAGTCGGCCTCGCCGAGGACCAGCGGGGCCAGGCCGCCGGTGGCGATCACCTGGACGTCGTTCGGGTCCTTGGCGAGTTCCTTGGCCATCCGGTTGACCAGGCCGTCCACCTGCCCGGCGAAGCCGTACAGGATGCCCGACTGCATGCCCTCGACGGTGTTCTTGCCGATCACGTTCCGCGGGCGGGCCAGCTCGATCTTGCGGAGCATCGCGGTGCGGCCGCCCAGGGCGTCGACCGAGATCTCGATGCCCGGGGCGATCGCGCCGCCCACGTAGTCGCCGCGCGCGTTGATCGCGTCGAAGGTGGTGGCGGTGCCGAAGTCGACCACGATGCACGGCCCGCCGTACAGGTGGTTGGCGGCCAGCGCGTTGACGATCCGGTCCGCGCCGACCTCCTTCGGGTTGTCCATCAGCACGTGCACGCCGGTCTTCACGCCCGGCTCCACGATCACCGCCGGCACGTCCCCGTAGTACCGGCGGGTCACCTCGCGCAGTTCGTGCAGTACCGCCGGCACCGAGGAGCAGATGGCCAGGCCGGCCACCCGGTCGTCGGCCGAGACGATCGGGTGGGCGCCCATCAACCCCTGGAGCAGCACCGCCATTTCGTCGGCGGTACGGCGCGGGTCGGTGGAGATCCGCCAGTGCTCGACGATCTCCTCGCCGTCGAACAGGCCGAGCGTGGTCTGGGTGTTGCCGACGTCGATGGTGAGGAGCATGGGGCGCTTTCTGCTTGGAAGGGTCAGGAACTGCGGAGGTCCAGGCCGATGTCCAGGATCGGCGAGGAGTGCGTCAGGGCGCCGACGGCCAGGAAGTCGACACCAGTCTCCGCGACCTCACGCGCCGTGGCCAGGGTCAGACCACCGGAAGCCTCCAGCTTCGCCCGGCCCGCGACCAGAGCGACCGCCTCGCGCAGCTGCTCGGTGCTGAAGTTGTCCAGCAGGATGAGGTCCGCGCCGGCCTCCAGCACCGGGGCGATCTGCTCGACGGTGTCCACCTCGACCTCGATCGGCAGCTCCGGGAACGCCTCGCGGACGGCGGTGAACGCCTCCACGACGCCGCCGGCGGCGACCACGTGGTTGTCCTTCACCAGCGCCGCGTCCGAGAGCGCCATCCTGTGGTTGGCGCCGCCGCCCGCGCGGACCGCGAACTTCTCCAGCGCGCGCAGGCCCGGGGTGGTCTTGCGGGTGTCGCGGACCACCGCCCCGGTGCCCTCCAGGGCGTCCGCCCAGGCGCGGGTCGCGGTGGCGATGCCCGACAGGTGGCAGAGCAGGTTCAGCGCGGAACGCTCGGCGGTCAGCAGGTCACGGGTCCGGCTGCGCACCGAGAGCAGCACCTGGCCGGCCTCGACCGAAGCGCCGTCCTCGACGTGCCGCTCGACCTCGAACTCCTCCTCGCAGACCAGCGAGACGACCGCCTCGGCGACCCGCAGACCCGCGACGACACCCGCCTGACGGGCCGTGAAGTCCGCCGTCGCGACGGCCTCGGCGGGGACGGTCGCCACCGAGGTGACGTCCTCGCCGCCGGCCAGGTCCTCGGACAGGGCCATCATCGCCACGTCCTCGACCTCGACCGGGTCCAGGCCGGCCGCCTCCAGCAGCTCGGCCAGCGCGGGGTCGAGCCCGGTCTCGTACACCTCGCCGTCACCGCAGGCACAGCCGTCGCCGCAGCCGTCGGACTCGGCGGACAGGAGGGGGAGTTCGTCGTGGGACATGAAGGGAGCTCCAAGGGGATAGATGCGCCCCGCAGGGGCGCGAGGAACTGCACGAAGCGGGAGGGGGCGAGGAGTCAGGTCCGGTACGGGCGGGGCCGGGCTCCCCGGGACGGGGCAACCGGCCGTCGCATCAAGAACATTCCGTGCCCAGCGGGTGGATCACGTGGCGCTGCCAGTCGGTGTCGTCGCGGTCGGGGAAGTCTTCGCGCCAGTGGCAGCCGCGGGTCTCCTCGCGGAGCGCGGCGGCGGCGGTGAGGGCGGTGGCGACCTGGTGGAGGTTGGTGGCCTCCCAGGTCTCGACGGAGGGGGAGCCGGGGTGGGCCGGGTCGGGCAGGGCGGCCAGGCCCTTCGCGGTGGCGGCCAGCGACTCCGCGGAGCGGATCACGCCCGCGCCGGTGGACATCAGCTGCTGGATCGCGCCGCGGCTCTCCGCCGCGAGCAGCGGAACGGGCGCGGCGGCCCGCGCGGCGTCCGTGTTCACCGTGCGGGCGGGCAGCTGTCCGGCCTCGGCGAGCGCGGACAGGTCGGCGGCGATCCGCTCGGCGAAGACCAGGCCTTCGAGCAGCGAGTTGGAGGCGAGGCGGTTCGCGCCGTGCACGCCGGTGCACGCGACCTCGCCGCAGGCGTACAGGCCCGGGACGGTGGTGCGGCCGTGCAGGTCGGTGCGGATGCCGCCGGAGGCGAAGTGCACGGCCGGGGCGACCGGGATCGGCTCGGTGACCGGGTCGATGCCGTGGGTGCGGCAGGCCGCCAGGATGGTGGGGAAGCGGTGCTCCCACATCTTGGCGCCGAAGTGCCGCCCGTCCAGGTACATGTTCTGGGTGCCCTGGGCGAGCATCCGGCGGGTGATGGCCTTGGCGACGATGTCGCGCGGGGCGAGTTCGGCGAGCTCGTGCTGCCCGACCATGAAGCGCACGCCGTCGGCGTCCACCAGGTGCGCGCCCTCGCCGCGGACGGCCTCGGAGACCAGCGGCTGCTGGCCCTGCGCGTCCACGCCGAGGAACAGCACGGTGGGGTGGAACTGGACGAACTCCAGGTCGGTGACCTCGGCGCCGGCCCGCAGGGCGAGCGCGACGCCGTCGCCGGTGGAGACCGCCGGGTTGGTGGTCGCCGAGAAGACCTGGCCCATGCCGCCGGACGCCAGCACCACGGCGCGGGCCAGGATCGCGCCGACGCCGTCGCGCTGGCCCTCGCCCATCACGTGCAGGGTGACACCGGAGGCGTGGCCGCCGGCGTCGGTGAGCAGGTCCAGGACGAGGGCGTGCTCGATGAGTTCGAGGCCCGGGTCGGCCTCGACGGCGGCGACCAGGGCGCGTTCGATCTCGGCGCCGGTGGCGTCGCCGCCGGCGTGCGCGATCCGGCGGCGGTGGTGCCCGCCCTCGCGGGTGAGGACGATCTCGCCGTCCTCGTCGAGGTCGAACTCGGCGCCCAGCTCGATGAGCCGGCGCACCGCGTCCGGGCCCTCGGTGACCAGGGTGCGGACCGCCTCCTCGTCGCACAGCCCGGCCCCGGCGACCAGGGTGTCCTGAAGGTGCTGCTCCGGGGTGTCGCCCTCGCCCAGGGCGGCGGCGACGCCGCCCTGGGCCCAGCGGGTGGAGCCGTCGTCGAGCATCGCCTTGGTGACCACCATGGCCCGCAGGCCGGCCTTGCGGGCATTGAGCGCGACGGTGAGGCCGGCCACGCCGGAGCCGACGACGACCACGTCGGTGCTCGTGGTCCAGCCGGGGGCGGGGGCGGTCAGACGATGCGTCATGGCTTCAGCTGCTCCTTCAGTGCGCGACGACGGCCGCGCCGTCCGCCCCACCGTACGCGGCGTCACCGCGCACCAGACCGCTGCCCTCCGGGGCGTCCGCGGGGTCGCCGCCGAGGCCGCTGACCCGGTTGTGCTCGTCCACGAACACCACCTTCGGCAGGTACGCCTTGGCCTCGGCGGTCTCCATCTGCCCGTAGGCGATCAGGATCACCAGGTCGCCGGGGTGAACCAGCCGGGCGGCGGCGCCGTTGATGCCGATGACGCCGGAGCCGCGCGGGCCCGCGATGGTGTAGGTCTCCAGCCGGGCGCCGTTGTTGATGTCGACGATGTGGACCAGCTCGCCGGGGAGCAGGTCCGCGGCGTCGAGCAGGTCCTCGTCGACCGTCACCGATCCCACGTAGTGCAGGTCGGCCTGGGTGACGGTGGCACGGTGGATCTTGGACTTGAGCATGGTGCGGAGCATGTGGTCACGCCTCTCTGAGTGCATGCCGGGGCTACAGCCGTACTTGTCGGACGATTCAGTGCTTATCGGACGATGATGCTCACGTTGTCGATCAGCCGGGTCGAGCCGACCCCGGCCGCGAGCGCGAGCACCGCCTCGCCCTGGAAGTCGTCCGGCGCCTCGGTGAAGGACATCGGATCGATCAGGGCGAGGTAGTCGAGGGAGATGCCGTCCGCGTCGTCCAGCACGGCGGCGGCCGCCTCGCGGACGGCCTTGGCGCCCTGGGCGCCGGCGTCGCGGCCGGCGAACAGGGCGCGGGAGAGGGCGAGTGCCCGGGTGCGCTCCTCGTCGGAGAGGAAGCGGTTGCGGGAGGACAGCGCGAGGCCGTCCTCCTCGCGGACGGTCGGGACGCCGACGATCTCCACGTCGAAGTCCAGGTCCGCGACCATGCGGCGGATGATCGCCAGCTGCTGGGCGTCCTTCTCGCCGAAGACCGCGAAGTCCGGGTCGGTGATGTGCAGCAGCTTGGCGACGACGGTCAGCACGCCGTCGAAGTGGCCGGGGCGGGACGCGCCCTCGAAACCGTTGCCCATCGGGCCCGCCGAGAGGCGCACCAGCGGCTCGCCGTTCGGGTAGACCTCGTCGACGGACGGGGCGAACACCACGTCCGCGCCCATCTCCTCGGCGAGCGCGACGTCCGCGTCCAGGGTGCGCGGGTAGCGGTCGAGGTCCTCGCCGGCACCGAACTGCAGCGGGTTCACGAACACCGTGACGGCGACCCGGCCGTCCTTGCCGACCTGGCGGCGGGCCTCCCGGACCAGCGCCGCGTGGCCCTGGTGCAGCGCGCCCATGGTCATCACCACGGCGTTGTCCACCGGCTGCTCGTCCGGCCAGAACGCCGCCTCGAACTCCTCGACGGTGCGGGCCAGCACCGCCTTGCGGACCTTCGCCGCCTTCGGGGCCTTCGCCGGGCGCCTGTCGCGTGCCATCAGTGGTTCTCCTCGTTCAGTACGTCCAGCAGCGCCGCCGCCGGTTCGGGCTTCAACGATCCGTTGGCGACCGCCCGTTGCGCGGTCGCCCTCGCCATCGCCCGGTACGCCTGGCCGATGTCCGGGGTCACCGTAGCGAGTCGGTCGAGGTGCTTGCGCACCGTCCCCACGTCGCCCCGGGCGACCGGGCCGGTGAGGGCCAGGTCGCCGGAGCGCAGGGCGTTGTCCAGGGCCGCGCCGAGCAGCGGGCCGAGCATCTGGCCGGGCTCCGCGACACCCGCCGTGCGCAGCAGCTCCATCGCCTGCGCGACCAGCGTGACCAGGTGGTTCGCGCCGTGCGCGAGGGCCGTGTGGTACAGCGGCCGGACGTCCTCGGGGATCCAGGACGGCTCGCCGCCCATCTCCACCACCAGCGCCTCGGCGACCGGACGGTACTCCTCGGGCGCGGTCACGCCGAACGGGCAGCCGGCCAGCCGGGCCACGTCCACCGAGGTGCCGGTGAACGTCATCGCCGGGTGCAGCGCAAGCGGCAGCGCACCCCGCAGGGTGGCGGGCTCCAGCACCGCCACGCCGTGCGCGCCCGAGGTGTGGACGAGTATCTGACCCGGGCGGACCGCGCCGGTCGCGGCCAGACCGCTCACCAGGTCGGGGAGGACGTCGTCCGGGACGGTCAGCAGGACGAGATCGGCCGCGGCCATCACCTGCGGCGGCGTCACCAGGCGGACGCCCGGCAGCAGCGCCTCGGCGCGACGCCGCGAGGCGGCGGAGACGCCGGACGCGGCGACGACGCGGTGCCCGGCCATCTGCAGGGCCGCGCCCAGGGCAGGACCGACCCGGCCGGCCCCGACCACCCCGACAGCGAGCCGGGCCGGGCGGTTACCGGGGTCGGAGGGGTCTCCGAAGTCGTGCAGCACTCTTCCGTTCCAGTCCTCGGCGGGTACCAGACGTACCGCTCAATGGTACGGGGCCGCTGCACCCGCCCACCCACCCGAGCACCCGCCGGCGGAAGGGGGGCGATCGGGGACGGGCGACCCAGGGGCGCGAGGAACTGCGCGGGGCGGGAGAGCCTGAGGTCAGGTCGCGAGGTGGGCAGTGACTTGCCGGTGCCGGCGACCTGTTCGCAGGCGGGGTGCTGTTTCCGTTCCCACCCACCCACCCGTGACCCGACAGGGAAGGGGTAGGGGCGCCGCGCAGCGGGTGTGGCGGAGGGTCAGGGGGTTTCGCCGGCGCGGACGAGGCCGTTCTCGTAGGCGAGGACGACGGCCTGGACGCGGTCGCGGAGACCGAGCTTGGCGAGGATGCGGCCGACGTGGGTCTTGACGGTGGCTTCGGAGAGCACCAGGCGGGCGGCGATCTCGCCGTTGGAGAGGCCCTGGGCGACCAGCAGGAAGACCTCGCGTTCGCGTTCGGTGAGCGGGCCGAGGATCGCCGAGCCGGGCGTCGCGGTGGGGGTGGGGAGGACTTCGGCGAAGCGGTCGATCATGCGGCGGGTGGTGGTGGGCGCGACCACCGCGTCGCCGCCGTGGACGGCGCGGATCGCGGCGACGAGTTCGGTCGGCGGCACGTCCTTGAGCAGGAAGCCCGACGCGCCGGCCTTGAGCGCCGCGAAGGCGTACTCGTCCAGGTCGAAGGTGGTGAGGATGAGGACGCGGGGCGCGCCCTCGATCGGGTTGCCGCGGTCGTCGAGGCAGATCCGGCGGGTGGCCTGGACGCCGTCGAGGCGGGGCATCCGGACGTCCATCAGGATCACGTCGACCTCGGCGGTGCGCAGCACTTCGAGGGCCTGCTGGCCGTCGCCCGCCTCGGCGGCGACCTCGATGTCGCCCTGCGACTGCAGGACCATCCGGAAGCCGGTGCGCAGCAGTTCCTGATCGTCGACCAGCATCACGCGGATGGACATCGGTCGGGTCTCCTTCATTTGGACACTTTGAGGGGCAGGACGGCGCGGATCCGGAAACCGCCGCCGGGCCGGGGCCCGACGTCCAGGCTGCCGCTGACCATACCGACCCGTTCACGCATGCCGATCAGGCCGTGACCGAGTCCGTCGGCGCCGCCCGCGACGAGCTGTTCGCGGGTGCTGCCGCGGCCGTCGTCCTCGACCAGGACCTCCAGGTCGCCGTCCCGGAAGTCGACGGTGACCTTGGCGCTGGCGCCCGGGCCGCCGTGCTTGCGGACGTTGGTGAGGGCTTCCTGGACGATCCGGTAGACGGTGAGTTCCAGGCCCCGGGGCAGTTCGCGGACCTCGCCGGTCGCGGTGAACTCGACCGGCAGACCGGCGGCGCGGACCTGTTCGAGCAGGTCGGGGAGTTCCTCGACGCCGGGCTGCGGCACGTACTCGCCGGTGGTGTCGGCGGTGCGCAGCACGCCGAGCAGGCGGCGCATCTCGGCGAGGGCCTGGCGGCCGGTGGAGGCGATGGTGTTCAGCGCCTCCTTGGTCTGCTGCGGGGAGGAGTCCATGACGTACGCGGCGCCGTCGGCCTGGACGATCATGACGGAGACGTTGTGCGCGACCACGTCGTGCAGCTCGCGGGCGATCCTGGCCCGTTCGGCGGCGACCGCGACCTGCGCCTGGGCGTCCCGTTCGCGTTCCAACCGGGCGGCCCGGTCCTCCAGTTCGACCAGGTAGGCGCGGCGGACCCGGGTCAGCCGGCCCCACGCCCAGCACAGCACGAACGGGGTGGTCATCAGCGCGGCCAGCACCAGCCGCTTGGTGGGGGTGTCGTTGGCGCTGTCGCTCGACGGGACCAGCCGCCACACCGTGAGCGGCCCCGCCGCCAGGCTGGCGACCAGCGCCAGTCTGGACGTCCAGGTCCGGCCGAAGGCCGCGCCGGTGTACGCGAACACCAGGTAGGCGGCGGCGGACACGCCGGGCTCGATCCGGCCGGCGATCTGGCTGAGGCCGAGGGCGACGGCCGCCGCGGTGGTGACGCCGGGCCAGCGCCGCCGGACCACCATCAGGCCGGGCAGGATCACCGCGATCGCCAGGCCCACCCACAGCTGCGGCCCGGAGACCCGGTCCCCGTTGACGTCGACCTGTTCCGATGCCACCAGCACGCCGAAGACCAGCACCAGCAGCGCCCAGACGGAGTCCACCACCAGGGGGTGTCGGCGGAGCCAGGCGTTGAGTCGATGCACGTGTCCAGCCTAGGGAGTCGGACGGCGTGTTCAGGTCCGTCGTAGGAGCGATCCGGGGCTACTCCCCAGGGTGGAGATCGCCTCCTCCCGGTAACGTCGCCCGCCATGACATGGATGCGGTGGCGGCCCGCGATCGAACACGCTCTGTACCGGCCCGACGGCGGCTTCTACCGCAGGCCGGAGGGCCCGGCCGGACACTTCCGCACCTCCGTGCACGCCTCCGCCCGGTTCGCCGGCGCGGTGGCCCGCCTGCTGGCGGGCGTCGACGCCGCACTCGGCTCGCCCGACCGGCTCGCCTTCGTCGACGTCGGCGCGGGCCGCGGCGAACTCACCGTCGCCGTCCGCGCCGCGCTGCCCGCCGGACTGCGCGACCGGGTCGCGTTCCACGCCGTCGAACTCGCCGACCGCCCCGCCGACCTGCCCCCCGACATCGCCTGGGGCCCCGACCTGCCGACCGGCGTCAGCGGCCTGCTGTTCGCCAACGAGTGGCTCGACAACGTCCCGCTCGACATCGCCGGACGCGACGAGGACGAGGAACCGCGGTACATCGAGGTCGACGAGGAGGGCCACGAGCGGCTCGGCGACCCGCTCGACCGGCAGGACGCCGCCTGGGCCGAGCGGTGGTGGCCCGACGGCGAACGGATCGAACTCGGCGGACCCCGGGACGCCGCCTGGGCCGGTGCCGTCGACGCGCTGGAGAGCGGCCTCGCGGTGGCCGTCGACTACGCCCACACCCGCGACACCCGGCCGCCGTTCGGCACCCTCACCGGCTTCCGCGACGGACGGGAGACCGCGCCCGTCCCCGACGGCGGCTGCGACCTGACCGCGCACGTCGCGCTCGACGCCGCCGCCGTTCCGGACCGCCCGGCGCTGCTGACCACCCAGCGCGCCGCCCTGCACGCGCTCGGCGTCAGCGGCGAACGGCCGCCGCTCGCGCTGGCGAGCACCGACCCGGTCGGCTACCTGCGGGCCCTCGGCGGGGCCGGCGAGGCCGCCGAACTCACCGATCCGGCCGGGCTCGGCGCGTTCCACTGGCTGGTCCAGGCCGTCCGCATGCCGGTACCGGACGACCTCGCCGACCTCCCGGGATGGCAGACTCTCCCCTCATGAAGGACTCGACGGCCCTGACGGAGACCACGGTCGGCATCGGCCCGGGCGCGCAGACGCTCCCCGGGGAGCCCGACAGCACCGACATGGTGCTCAACATCGGTCCCCAACACCCGTCCACGCACGGCGTGCTGCGCCTGAAGCTGGTCCTCGACGGCGAGCGGATCAACTCCGCCGAACCCGTCATCGGCTACATGCACCGCGGCGCGGAGAAGCTCTTCGAGGCCCGCGACTACCGGCAGATCATCATGCTGGCCAACCGGCACGACTGGCTGTCCGCCTTCGCCAACGAACTCGGCGTCGTCCTCGCCGTCGAGCGGATGCTCGGCATGGAGGTCCCCGAACGGGCGGTCTGGCTGCGGACGCTGCTGGCCGAGCTCAACCGGGTGCTCAACCACCTGATGTTCCTCGGGTCGTACCCCCTGGAACTCGGCGGGATCACGCCGATCTTCCACTCCTTCAACGGCCGCGAAGAACTCCAGCACGTGCTGGAGGAAGCCTCCGGAGGCCGCATGCACTACATGTTCAACCGGGTCGGCGGCCTGAAGGAGGACCTGCCGGCCGGTTGGCTCGGCCGGGTCCGGGCGGCCGTCGGCGTGGTGCGCACGCAGCTGCCGGTGTTCGAGGACCTGGTGCTCGGCAACGAGATCTTCCGCGGCCGGACGGCCGGCATCGGCGTGCTCTCCCGCGAACACGTCCACGCGTACGGCGTCACCGGGCCGATCGCCCGGGCCAGCGGCGTCGACTTCGACCTGCGCCGCGACGAGCCGTACCTCGCGTACGGCGAACTCCAGGACGTCCTGCGGGTGCCCGTCCGGGAGGAGGGCGACTGCCTGGCGCGGTTCGAGTGCCTGCTGGAACAGACCGCGAACGCGCTCGACCTGGCGGACGCGTGCCTGGACCGGCTGGCGGAGATGCCGGCCGGGCCGATCAACCTGCGGCTGCCCAAGGTGCTCAAGGCGCCCGAGGGCGAGACGTACGCCTGGACGGAGAACCCGCTCGGGGTGAACGGGTACTACCTGGTGTCGCGCGGCGAGAAGACGCCTTGGCGGCTGAAGCTGCGGTCGGCGTCGTTCAACAACATCCAGGCGCTGACGGAACTGCTGCCGGGGACGCTGGTGGCGGACATGGTGGCGATTCTGGGGTCGATGTTCTTCGTGGTCGGGGACATCGACAAGTAAGCCGGCCGAGGCCTACCGGCCCGCCGGGTGCGGGGCGAGCTCGGGGTTGTGGGACTCGCAGAGGGCGACGAGGGCGGCGTAGGCCTCGGGGCCCATGAGCTCGGTGAGTTCGGGGCGGTAGGAGACGTAGACCGGGTCGACGGCGGTGTGGGCCTCGGGGGAGCTGGTGCACCACCAGTGGAGGTCGTGGCCGCCCGGGCCCCAGCCGCGGCGGTCGTACTCGCCGATGGAGACCTGGAGGTAGCGGGTGTCGTCGGGGCGGTCGATCCAGTCGTAGGTGCGGCGGATCGGGAGCTGCCAGCAGACGTCGGGCTTGGTCAGGTGGGGGTCGAGGCCCTCGCGGAGGGCGAGGACGTGCAGGGCGCAGCCGGCGCCGCCGGGGAAGCCGGGGCTGTTGAGGAAGAGGCAGGCGCCGTTGACGCGGCGGGTCTGGCGGTCGCCGTCCTCGTCGAACATGGTGATGCCGCCGTCGCGGCGGATGCGGCCCTTGGCGTCGGTGCCCTCGGGGTGGTGTTCCCAGATGTCGGGGGTGAGGCGGGCGGCGTGTTCGACGACGCGCTGTTCGTCGTCCTCGTCGGAGTAGTGCGCGCCGAGGGTGCAGCAGCCGTCGGAGGCGCCGCGGCCGGGCTGGATGCCGTGGCAGCCCTTGCCGAAGATGCAGCCCCAGCGGGAGGTGAGCCAGGTGAGGTCGCAGCGGAACACCTGGTCGTCGTCGGCGGGGTCGGTGAACTCGACCCAGGCGCGCGGGAAGTCGAGGGCGACTTCGCGGACGGTGGGCATCGCCAGGTCGACGACCGGGCCCTTGGCGGGCTTGGGAGCCTTGCCGGACTTCTTGGACTTCTTGTTCTTCGCGCTCTCAGCTGGTGCCACCCGGCAAGGGTATGGCCTGGGCGGGGAAGGACGCGGTGCGGCGTCGCGGCTTTTCGCCGGGTTTGCCGGGTCTGAGGGGATTTCCCGAGGTCTCGGTGGAGGGTGTAGGTGAAACGGCTGTGAAAAGGGCCGCAGCCCGGGCGGCGGGGGCCCTGCGCGGCCCTAGGATGTCCCAGCCGGGGGTAGGTCGGGCGCGCGAGCGCCCTTGCACGGGGGAGTGCACATGGGCGAAAAGGTCGTCATCCGGTCGTGGGAACTCCACGGCGAGGGACGGGAGTTCGAGGCCGTCTCGAAGGAGTTCGGCAGCGCGGCGAAGCAGTTGGAGAGCGGGTTGGCGGCGCTCGGTGCGCCGTGGGGCGGTGACGCCCCGGGGAAGCCGTTCGGGGCCGCGTACGGCGAGGCCAGGGAAGGCGTGCTGGCCGGGCTCCAGGGCCTGGCGGAGCGGCTCGACCGGGTCGGTCGGGGCCTGCACACCATGGCGGACAGCATCGAGCGCACCGACAGCGAGATCAGCGCGGACTTCAACGCGCCGTCCTCCAACCACCCGACCGCAACCGGCCGGGCCTGAACCGCAGTCAGAGCACGCGGCGGGCGGCTGTGCACGCCGAACCGCACCACCCGAAGGGGGAGCACGTGTCCAGGAACCTGCCGGAGGAACTCGCCCCCGCGCTGGCACGGACCGGCCACGCGTGGCCGCAGGCGGACGAGGAGGGGCTGCGCCAAGCAGCCGGTCTGTGGCGGGAGTTCGGCTCGGAGGCGGACGCCCTGGTGCGCCGCGGCAACACGTCCGCGCAGCGGGTGTCCGGCGAGAACGAGGGCCCCGCGGTGGACGCGTTCACCGCGCACTGGCAGCAGTTCAGCGGCGGCGGACGCGGCCAGCTGGACGACGCCTCCGCGGCGGCCGGCCTGGTGGCGGGCGCGCTGGACAAGGCGGCCGGCGTGGTCGACCACAGCAAGGCCGAGATCATCGCGGTGCTCCAGGAGCTGACCGAGAAGATCCGGGCGGCGGACGCGGCCGAGGCGAAGGCCAAGGCGGACCTCGCGCAGGCCGGCAAGGAGCTCACCTCCGGCATCGGCGGCCTGGTCGGCGGCCTGGTGTCCGGCGCGGTCGCCGCCGTGAAGGAGGGCGTCGCGGAGGCCGAGGAGCTGGCCGCCGTCGCGGACGCCAAGCGCAAGATCGGCCAGCTGCTGGAGCAGCTGGAGCGGGACATGGCGGACGCGGCGAAGGCGCTCGCCAAGGAGCCCGCGCTGATCGCCCTGGAGCGGATCGCCCAGACCGACGGGCGCGGCCTGCACGGCGAGAAGCGCGAGAGCTCGATGGCCGCGCGCTCCGGACAGGTCACCGGCGTGCTGGCGAAGTCCGGCGTGGGCAGCGCGGTGGAGGTCGCCGGAGTGGCCGGCGTGCACGCCGAACTGAAGGCCGACGGCACCGTCAAGACCGACCGGCACGGCAACCCGGTGCTGGTCGGCGACGACGGCCAGCGGGTCAAGGGCGTCGACGGCGTGAAGGTCGCCCAGGGCACCGACGGCACCCAGCAGCTGGTCGGCCCCGACGGCACCCCGATCAGCGGCGTCGCGATGGGCGAGGACGGCAAGCCGCTGCTCGGCAAGGACGGCAAGC
The DNA here is from genome assembly GCF_042732175.1 of Kitasatospora sp. NPDC059795. Taxonomy (NCBI): domain Bacteria; kingdom Bacillati; phylum Actinomycetota; class Actinomycetes; order Kitasatosporales; family Streptomycetaceae; genus Kitasatospora; species Kitasatospora sp. NPDC059795. The sequence continues at coordinate 112,107 of NZ_JBHWID010000007.1, read as the reverse complement.
CCGTGCTGGTCGGCCTGACCGGCGCGCTGGTCGGCACCGGCATCACGCTGGCCCTCGGCCTGGACGGCCACCCCAAGCTCGACGGCGACGGCCACCCGATGATGACGGCCGCCAACGGCGCCCCGGTCTCCGGCCTGGTCGCCGACCCCAAGGGCCACCTGCTGATGGGCAGCAACGGCCAGGTCGTCACCGTCAACGCGGATTTGCAGGCGGTCGGCCCGAACGGGCAGATCGTCCAGTTCGGCGCGGACGGCCGCCCGCTCGACCTGATCGGCAAGGACGGCCAGCCGGTCACGATCAACGACGGCCAGAACGGCGGCCCGGGCGGCCACCACGGCCGCGGCGGCGACCAGGGCAACGGCCCGTTCAACGGCGGTTCGAACGGCCACGGCGGCCAGAACGGCCACGGCGGCAACGCGTCCGGCGCCAACGGCCAGGGCGGCGGTCCGCTGGGCGGCGTGCCGAGCAAGGTCGACAGCGTGATCCACGACGCGCAGGGACCCGACCGCGGCGACCAGTCGCAGTCCGCCCCGGCGGGCAACGGGCACCGCGGCAACAACAACTCGGGCTACCAGAACAACTCCGCTCCCGTGTCCGGCAGTTCGCACGGCGGCGGCGGTGGCGGCGGCTCGTACGGCGGCGGTGGCGGTGGCGGTGGCGGCTCGTATGGCGGCGGCGGTGGCGGCGGCGGTTGGTCGCCGAGCGACTCGCCCGCGCCCTCCTCGTCGCACGGGCCGGTGTCGGTGCACGTCGACTCGGTGTTCGCGCCGCCCGCGCCGAACGCCCCGTCGGTGGGCAGCGGCGACATCTGGTCGTCCGGCGGTGGCGGGATCCACCGCGGCGGCGACTCCGGTTCGGTGTTCGGCGGCGGCTCGGGCGGCTCGTCCGGCGGCGGCTCGATCCAGCTCGGTCCGGTCGGTGGCGGTGGCGGTGGCGGTCCGGTCGGCGGCGGCGGTGGTCTGCCGGTCGGCGGTTCGGTCGGCGCAGGTCCGGTGGCCGGTGCTCCCGGCCCGGTCGGCGGCGCGCCCGTCGGCACGCCCGGCGCGGCCGGCACCCCCGGCGCTCCCGGCACCCCGGGCGCTGCGGCCGGTGCTCCCGGCGCCGCGGCCGGCGCGGCGGCGGGCACCCCCGGCGCCCCCGGTGCGGCGGCAGGCGGCGCGGCCGGTGCTCCCGTTGCGGGCGGGCAGGCGGGTTCGGCGGCCGCCGTGGTCGGCGTCGGCCAGCACCAGGCGGACGGCCGCCCGGTGGCGGCCCGCCCGGTCACCGGTCCCGTGCCGCCCACGGGCGGCGGCGGCCTCGGCCAGCAGGCCCCCGGCGGCCCCGTCCGGCACGACCCGCTGCCCGACGTCCGGCGGCCCGGCACCGTCGACGAGTCCGGCGCGCAGGTGCACCAGGCGTCCGCCGCCTGGCTGCTGATCACCGGCGGGCGCGGCGGCGGCCCGGTCCGGCCCGGCTCCGCCGAGCAGGTGGTCCGCACCCTCGCCGACGGCCGCCCCTACGGGCTGCCCGGCGGGCTCGGCCCCGTCGACCCGGCGCACCAGGCCGAGGTGGTGCGCCGCACCCCCTCGCCGTACCCGGACCCGATGGTCGGCGAGTGGATCGAGGTCCTCAACGGCGGCGGCCCGGCCGAGAGCGGACGCGCCAACAACTGCCTGGACGTCGCGCTCTCGGCCGTCGACACCCTCGGCGGCGCGCCCACCTGCGCCGCGCCCCGACTGCCCGACGGCCCGGCCGGCGAGCGCGGCGGCCGCGACCGCGCCGAACTCGAACTCGGCACCCGCTTCCTCGACCTCGGCGACGGCGCCGAGGCCCACGGCAAGCTCGGCCAGGCGCTGCTCGCGCACGGCACCGGCACCCGCGCCGTGCTGCTCACCGTCGACGGCTTCGGCCGCTCGCACACCTGGAACGCCGTCAACCACAAGGGCGTGCTCAGCTACCTCGACCACCAGACCGGCTACGCCGCGCCGACCCCGCTCTACCCGGCCGACCACGGCCTGTGGGCGATCGCCGTGGACGCCGCCGACCGCCCGATCGACCTGTCCGCGCCGCTGCCCGTCACCGTCGCCGTCCCGTCCGGGGCGGTCGTCGAGCCGGCGCCGGCCCCGGTGCCGGCCATGGTCGGCGCGCCCGCCGAGGACCCGGCCGCGGAGGCCGCGCCCGCGGCAGCGCCGCCGCGCTCCCGCCTCACCATCCACCGCACCACCGGGAGCACCAGCCGATGATCACCCGTGAACAGGCCCTCGCCACCGCCCACCGCTGGGTCAACGGCGACCTCCCGCAGGAGGGTTCACGGCCTGTCAGGTGCCACGAGTTCGACCTCGGCTGGGTGCTCTGGCCGGAGCCCGCGCCGATCCTCACCGACCCGCTCACCGGGGTGCGCCGCGCCCCGGAGGAGATCGGCGCGGCCTGCGCCGTGGTCGACCGGGTCAGCGGCGAACTCACCGTCTTCCCGTCCGTCCCGGTGCCCGAGGTGGAGCGGCTCTACCGCGACCGCCTCGGCGCCGGCAGCCACCACCCCGCGCTGCCGCCCGTCACCGGCCCCGGCACCCGTGCCGTGATCGGCTACCGGGACGACAAGGGCGTCACCCAGTCGCTCACCGTGCACTCCGCGCACGGCCACCCGCACCCCGCGCTGCGCGCCTGGCAGCAGCTGTCCGCGCAGGGCGTCGCCCTCGACGACCTGATCGCGCTCCGCACCGACCTGCGGCTGTCGATGCTCCCCGGCGGCTACTGGGAGCACGTCATCGCGGCCCGGCTGCCCGGCGTCCGGATCGAGTTCGAGCAGCCGTACGGGCCGCGCCACGACCACCGGGCGGCCGCCGTCCGGGCCCTGGTCGCCCGTACCGGCCGGGCCTACAACCGGGTGCCGTTCCCGCCCGCCGTGCCGCCCGCCCAGCCCGAGGACGAGAACGGCCTCGCACAGCGGCTGGCCGCGCTGTTCGGCGAGAACGGCACGCACCGCTTCGAGCAGGCCGAGGTGCTCGCCGCCGACCTGCCCGAGCTCGCCGCCCGTGCCCTGCAGCGCACCGGCCTGCCGCGCACCGTCGCCGGGTTCTTCACCCTGCACCGCCCCGAGAGCGACGGCATCGCCGAACCGGCCGCGCCCGTCCTGCCCGACCTCGCCGAGCACCTCGGCGCGCTCGGCCGCGGCCGCCGCGCCACCGCCGCCGCCCGGGCCGCGCTGCTCGGGCAGCGGCTGCTCGGCACCGACGGCTGGGCGCTGCTCACCGTCGACACCGCGCAGGGCCGGGTCCGCGCCGTCGACCCCGACACCGGCGAGGCCCGCTACTGCAACGCCGACCTGACCGCCTTCACCCGCTGCCTCGCGCTGCTCGCCGAGCGCTACCCGCGCCTGCGCGACCTGCCGCCCGAGCAGGCCGGCCCCGCCGTCGCCGAGTTCCAGTGGGCGCTGGCCGCCCTCGACCGGACCGCCCTGCGCGACCCCGAGAACTGGTGGGCGGTCATCGTCGAGCAGCTCTGGGACGGGCTGTTGTGACCCCGTCGGCACCCCGGGTGGTCACCGGTTTGGGCTAGGTTGGACGGTCATGCGACTCGGTGTGCTCGACGTAGGCTCCAACACCGTCCACTTCCTCGTGGTGGACGCCCACCCCGGCGCGGCCCCCCTGCCCGCGTACTCGCACAAGGCGGACCTGCGCCTCGCCGAACTGCTGGACGCGGACGGGGCGATCAGCCCGATCGGCATCGACCGGCTGGTCTCCATGGTCGCGTCCTCGCTGCGGGTCGCCGAGGACAAGGGCGTCGTCGACCTGCTGCCGTTCGCCACCTCCGCCGTCCGGGAGGCCACCAACGGCGAGGAGGTGCTGCGCCGGGTCGAGGAGGAGACCGGCGTCGCCCTCACCGTGCTGTCCGGCCAGGACGAGGCCCGGCTGACCTTCCTCGCCGTCCGCCGCTGGTTCGGCTGGTCCTCCGGCCGGCTGCTCAACCTCGACATCGGCGGCGGCTCCCTGGAGATCGCCTGCGGCCTCGACGAACAGCCCGACGTCGCCACCTCGCTGCCGCTCGGCGCCGGCCGCCTCACCTCCCGGCTGCCCGGCGACGTCGCCGACCCCGGCGACATCCGCGAACTGCGGCGGCACATCCGCGCCGAGATCGCCGGCGCGGTCGGCGACATCGCCCGACTCGGCGCGCCGGACCACTCGGTGGCCACCTCCAAGACCTTCAAGCAGCTCGCCCGGATGACCGGCGCCGCCCCCGAGGGCGCGGGCGTCCGCGTCCCCCGCAAGCTCACCCGGGCCGGCCTCTCCGCCTGGCTGCCCCGGCTCGCCGCGATGACCCCCGCCGAACGCGCCCGCATCCCCGGCGTCTCGCTCGGCCGCGCCCGCCAACTGCTGGCCGGCGCGCTGGTCGCCGACGCCGCGATGGACCTGTTCGGCCTGGAGGAGCTGGACATCTGCCCGTGGGCGCTGCGCGAGGGCATCATCCTGCGCCGCCTCGACACCATGGACGGCCAGGACAGCCGGGTCGCTATCGAAGCGTGACCCGGCAACGGGCTGCCACCCGCCTTTTCGCTGCGGGGATTCGTGTGCGAGCGGCTAGGATCCGGCTGTTTCAGAGGAGAACGTCCGCCCGGGGGGTATATCGCGATGTCCGTCCCGCTTGCCGATCGTCGAAGAGTCACACACTGGATAGCCACGGTCGGCGGCCTACTGGTCGTCGCCGTACTGATGTCACTGGCCGGCCTGCTGCCGACCGCAGCCGGGGCCGCCCCGGTCTCCGCCTCGCCGTCCGCCACCGCGGCGCCCGCGGCGCCGGTTTTCAACCGCTCCGGCGGTTCCGGCAGCTCCGGTAACGGCGACGGGCCGGCCCAGGCCGACGCCCCCGGGCTCATGCCCGGCGCGACGTCGCCCACCCCGCAGAACCTGGTGCCGTCCGGCGTGCCCACGCCGAGCAAGCCGCCGCGTCCGGTTTCGTATCCGAGCACGCCCAGCCCGACGACCACGGACGGGCCGTGTCCGTTCCTGGTGGCGCCGCAGGCGCTGGTGAAGTGCGGTGCCGCCCCGAATACGGAGACCCTGTTCAAGCTCGATGTGGCGGCGGACCACGACCAGGTGATCATCCAGACGTCGGGCGGGCTGTACGGCATGACGCCGCAGGTGTTCCGCCCGGACGGTACGCCGCTGAAGTGCGATGTCTCGCCGGACCCCAACACCCCTGGCCCGGCCCGGTGTGTGACGGACAAGGCCGGCTCGTACACGCTGCGGCTGTACAACTACGGCTCGAAGACCCTGCCGATCGCAATGTCGTACCTGCCGGTGGTCTCCGCCCAGAAGTGTGTGGCCATAGGCGCCGCCGACCGTTCGCTGGGCAATCCCACCATCTACCGGGGCACCGTGCCGCTCGGCATGGCGGGCGACTGCTACACGACCGACTTCGCCACCGGCGACGTGGTGCGCCAGCTGGGCCCTGGCCTGACCTGGACCGTGTTCGACGCCACCGGCCGGGACGTTTGCGGTCCCGATGCCAGGAACGGCACGGACTGCCGGCTGGCTGGTACCGCTCCCTACCGGGCGGTCGTCCAGTACGGCTCGGGGCCCGACCGCAGCTACCAGCTGGCCCTGTCGCGGCTGTCACGGCCCGAGGGCTGCACGGTGGTCGAACCGCAGGCATACGGGGTGGCCCTCGACCTGGCCGACACCAGCCGCTGCCGAATCCTGCGGGTGCCCACCGACGGCCGCTACACGTTCCGCGGGATCAGCACCAGCGGTGAGACGGGCGGCACCGTGTACCGGTCCGACCTCAGCACGCCCTGCCTGAACGGCGAGTGCGACCTCACTGTCGGCGACTACCTGTTCACGACTGCGCCGAGCATCTCCAAGGACCCGTACGCGGTGGTCTTCCGCTCGGCCACCGAGACCCGTGGCTGCACCGTCGGCCGCGACGACCAGATGGCCTCCGGCGCGCCCGTCGAGAAGTTCGGCTCGGCCGGGCAGGACATCTGTCGCACCCTGCCGACCGCGTCCGGCCAGGGCCTCCACATGCTGAACGGGACGACCAGCGGCGAGACGGCGTCTTTCCGCGTGCTGGACGCGACCGGCGCCGGGCAGTGCGGCACCTTCCCCACGAACGACACCTACACGGCGTGCCGGCTGACCGGCACCGCCCCGTTCCGGCTGGTGGCGAACGCCCGGGGTCCGGTCAACTACCGCCTGCTGGTCCAGCGGACCGGCGAGACCGCAGGCTGCACGCCGTGGGGCACCGCCGGGTACGGCACCGGCAGCGGCCTGCGCACCGGCCTGTCCGGGAATGCGGCCGACGGCGCGCTGGAGGCCTGCTTCAGCGTCCCGGCCGACCACCCGGCCACCGAGCTGATCGGCTACCAGGTGGCGGGGCCGGACGACGAGGCCGAACTGCACCTGGTCGATCTGTCGGGCAACGACTTCTGCGGCATCGCCTACCTCGAAACCTGCCGGCCGCCGACCGGCCGGCCCTACACCGCTGTGCTGAGGAACGGCCGCGGCCTGGGCAAGTACACGGTGGTCCGCCGGGACGCCACCCCGTCCGCCGCCTGCGACCTGCCGGTCTCTTCGGGCCGGGTCGGCGCCCCGTCCACCGCCCTTGCTTACGAGAGCACCGTCGACGCGCACTGCACCGCGTTCGACGCGGACCGCGCCGACCTGTTCCAGGTGAGCATGCGCACCGCCACCAACTCGTACGGCGCGTTCAACGTGCTGGACGCGGACGGCAAGCAGCTGTGCCGTTGGGACAGAGACTGCCGGGTCACCGGCTCGACCCGCTACCTCGCGGTGGCAACCTCCCTGGGCGTGGACGCCGGCCGGACCCCGGACCGCCTGGACGTCTGGCGGCTGGCCACCGCCGCCGGGTGGGCGCCGGAGTGCGCCGCCCACCCGATCTCCGCGGACGGCTTCGACCAGCGCAGCGGGGTACTGAGCGACGACGCCCCGCTGTACTGCGCGGTGTTGGAGATGCGGCCCGGCCAGACGATGGACGTCACCACCGCCACCGAAGGCTTCGTCGAGCGTCCGCGGCTGACCGTGGCCGGCCGCGAGAACTGGGCCAACGGCGACATCGCCTACAAGTGCACGCAGGACGACGCCAGTAACGGCACCGGCACCACGTGCACGTACAACGGCACCACCACCGGGCACGCCGTGATGCTGCTCAGCCCGGGCCACGCGCACCTCCCGCTGGCCTACACGCTGCAGGGGGCCCGACCGGGCACCGGTACCGCTCGCAGCGGCGTCCCGGAGTCGGTCAGCCCGAACGTGCTGCCCGCGGGCGGGCTCCCCGAGATGACCGTCCACGGCACCGGGCTCAGCCTCAACACGCAGTTCGTGCTGATCGGCGCGACCCGCGCGTGCGGGGTCCTGGAGTGGCGCCCGCTGCGGGTGAACGCGGAGGGCACCGAGCTGGTCGTCCGGGTCAACCTGCAGACCGCCTGCACGGGGGCCGACGGCGCCTACGACCTGCTGATCACTGGTGCGCCCCACCAGGACGGCGTCCCCTCGCCGGGTTACCTGCCCAAGGCGCTGAAGGTGACCGCCTGACTCATCGGTCGGCATCCCGACGGGGCCGTGCCTTGCGCTTGACCAAAGCCGAGGCACGGCCCCCTGTCGTTGAAGGCGGCGCGGGCCGCCCGCGCAGGGTTGCGATCGAAGTGTGACCTGCGAGCGAGTCGCCAACTCCGTTGCCGCTCTAGGGGATTCGTGTGCGAGCGGCTAGGATCCGGCTGATTCAGGGGAGAGCGTCTGCCGGGGGGTATATCGCGATGTCCGTGCCGTTTGCCGATCGTCGAAGAGTCACACACTGGATTGCCACGGTCGGCGGCCTGATGGTCGTCGCCGTGCTGATGTCACTGGCGGTCCTGCTGCCGGCCAGGGCCGGGGCCGCTCCGGCCTCCGGCTCGCTGTCCGCCGCCGCAGAACCGATGCCAGGCACCTCGCCGAGTCCGGGCCCGAGCCCGAGTGCGAACCCGTCCGGGGCCGGCGGGGCCGGCGGGTCCAACAGCTCCGGTAGCGGCGACGGGCACCCCGGGATCATGCCCGGTGCGACCTCGCCCTCCCCGCAGAACCTGGCGCCGAACGGCGGCGTTCCCACGCCGAGCAAGCCGCCGCGTCCGGTTTCGTATCCGAGCACGCCCAGCCCGACGACCACGGACGGGCCGTGTCCGTTCCTGGTGGCGCCGCAGACGCTGGTGAAGTGCGGTGCCGCACCGAACACACCGACCTGGTTCAAGCTCGACGTGACGGCCGACCACGACCTGGTGATCATCCAGACGTCGGGCACGCTGTACGGCATGATGCCGCGGCTGTTCGCCGCGGACGGCACCGAGCTGAAGTGCGATGTCTCGGCCGACACCTACAGCAACGGCCCGGCCCGGTGTGCGACGGACAAGGCAGGCTCGTACACGCTGCGGCTGTACAACTACGGTTCGACGACGCTGCCGATCGTGATGTCGTACCTGCCGGTGGTCTCCGCCCAGAAGTGCGTGGCGGTGGGCGCCGCCGACCGTTCGCTGGGCAATCCCACCATCTACCGGGGCACCGTGCCGCTCGGCATGGCGGGCGACTGCTACACGACGGACTTCGCCACCGGCGACGTGCTGCGGCAGTTGGGCCCCGGCCTGACCTGGGCCGTGTTCGACGCCACCGGCCAGGAGGTCTGCGTTCCCGACACCAGGACCGGCACGGACTGCAAGCTGACCGGTGCCGCCCCCTACCGGGTGGTCGTCCAGTACGGGTCGGGTCCCGACCGCGCCTACCAGCTGGCCCTGTCACGACTGTCGCGGCCGGAGGGCTGCCTGGTGGTCGAGCCGCAGGCGTACGGGTCGGCCCTCGACCTGACGGACACCACCCGCTGCCGGATCCTGCGGGTGCCCGCCGACGGCCACTACACGTTCCGGGGCGCGCGCGACCTCAGCGAGACCGGCGGCACCCTGTACCGGTCCGACCTCAGCCCGCTCTGCCCGTCCGGGGAGTGCGACCTCACCGCCGGCGACTACCTGTTCACCGTCCCGCCGGGCATCTACGCGAGCCCCTACGCGATGGTCCTCCGCTCGGCCACCGAGACCCGCGGCTGCACCGCCGGGCGGGACGACCAGATTGCCTCCGGCGCGCCCGTCGAGACCTTCGAGTCGGCCGGGAAGGACATCTGCCGCACCCTGCCGACCGCGTCCGGCCAAGCCCTGTACGTGGTGAACGGGACGCCCGGCGGCAACACGCCGCTCTACCGGGTGCTGGACGCCGCCGGTGCCGATCAGTGCCGGGGCTCCGCCACGCAGAGCAACTACAAGGTGTGCCGGCTGACCGGCGCCGCGCCGTTCCGCCTGACGGCGGAGGCCCGCGGTCCGTTGAAGTACCGGCTGCTGGTGCAGCGGGTCGGTGAGACCGCCGGCTGCACACCGTGGGGCACCGCCGCGTACGGCGCCGGAAGCGGGCTGCGTACCGGCCTGTCCGGAAAGCCGGCCGACGGGGCGCAGGAGGTCTGCTTCGCCGTTCCGGCCGATCACCCGGCCACCGAGCTGATCGGCTTCCGGCTGTCGGGGCCGGTGTACGACGCCGCGCTGCACCTGGTCGACCCCTCCGGCAACGAGTTCTGCACGAGCTGGGGAGGCAGCCCGGCCACCTGCCGGCCGCCGACCGGCACGCCCTACACCGCCGTGCTGACCGGCACCCGACTGAGCGAGTACACGGTGGTCCGCCGGGATGCCACCCCGTCCGCCGCCTGCGACCTGCCCGCCTCCTCGGGCCGGCTCGGCGCGCCGTCCACCGGCGTCACCTTCGAGAGCACCGTCGACGCGCACTGCACCACCGTCGACGCGGACCGCGCCGACCTGCTCCAGGTGAGCACGCACAGTGCCGCCAACCCGTCGAACGGCGTGATCAACATGCTGGACGCCGACGGCAAGGCGCTGTGCACCGGCTGGAGCACCGACTGCCGGGCCACCGGCTCGACCCGCTACCTCGCGGTGGCGGCCGCCCCGACGCTGGACGCCGGCCAGACCCCGAGCAAGCTGGACGTCTGGCGACTGGCCACCGCCGCCGGCTGGGCTCCCGAGTGCGCCGCCCACCCGGTCTCCGCCGACGGCTTCGACCAGCGCAGCGGAGTGCTGAGCGACGACAACCCGCTGTACTGCGCGGTGCTGGAGATGAAGCCCGGCCAGAAGGTGGACGTCACCACCGCCACCGAGGGCTTCGTCCAGCGGCCGAGGCTGACCGTGAACGGCCGCGAGAACTGGGCCAACGGCGACACCGCCTACAAGTGCACCCAGGACGACGGGACCACTGGCACCAACACCGTGTGCACCTACAGCGGCACCACCACCGGGCACGCCGTGCTGATGCTCACCCCGGGCTACGCCCAGCTCCCGCTGGCCTACACGCTGCAGGGGGCCCGGCCGGGCACCGGCACCGCGCGCTCCGGCGTCCCGCAGTCGGTCAGCCCGTCCGTGCTGCCGGCCGGCGGCCTGCCCGAGATGACCGTCCACGGCACCGGGCTCAGCCTGAACACGCAGTTCGCGCTGAACGGAGCGACCCGCGCGTGCGGGTCGCTGGAGTGGCGCCCGGTGCGGGTGAACGCGGACGGCACCGAGCTGGTCGTCCGGGTCAACCTGCAGACGGCCTGTACGGGCAGCGACGGCACCTACGACCTGGTGGTCACCGGCGTCTCCTACAAGGACGGCGTCCCCTCGCCCGGCTACCTGCCCAAGGCGCTGAAGGTGATCGCCGGGTAGTCGCCCGGATCCCGCGTGCCGCATCGCACACCGATCGGCACCCCGGCGGGGCCGCGCCTTGCGCTTAACCTGGTTCGCGTGGTGGATTCAGCGGACCAGCGAAAGCCGAGGCGCGGCCCCCTGCCGTTGAAGGCGGCGCGGGCCGCCCGCGCGGCGCGCCGCAAGCTGGAGCGCCCGCCACTGCTGCGCACCACCGACCGGCTGGTGCTGCCGCCGCACCCGGCGCTGCACGTGCCGGACACCAAGGTGGCGCTGTCCACCGCGTCCGTGTACCCGTCGACCACTGAGACCGCGTTCGAACTGGCCTCCCGGCTCGGCTACGACGGCGTCGAGGTGATGGTCTGGAACGACCCGGTCAGCCAGGACGTGGAGGCGCTGCGGCGGCTCTCCGACACCTACGAGGTGCCGATCCTCGCCGTGCACGCCCCCTGCCTGCTGATCACCCAGCGGGTGTGGAGCACCGACCCGTGGACCAAGCTGGTGCGCGCCCGGAAGGCCGCCGAGCGGCTCGGCGCGGACACCGTGGTGGTGCACCCGCCGTTCCGCTGGCAGCGGCAGTACGCCAAGGAGTTCGTCGCGGGCATCGACCGGATGGCGGGGGAGACCCCGATCCGGTTCGCGGTGGAGAACATGTACCCGTGGCGCTACCGGGACCGCGAGATGCTCGCCTACGCGCCCGGCTGGGACGTCACCGAGGAGGAGTACCGGAACTTCACCGTCGACCTGTCGCACGCGGCGACCTCGCGGGTGGACGCGCTGGAACTGGTGGACCGGATGGGGGACCGGCTGGCGCACGTGCACCTGGCGGACGGCTCCGGGTCCGGCAAGGACGAGCACCTGATCCCCGGGCGCGGCAAGCAGCCCTGCGCCGAACTGCTGGAACACCTCGCCCGGACCGGCTTCGACGGGCACGTCGTGCTGGAGGTCAACACCCGCAAGTCCGGCTCCCCGGCCGACCGGGAGGCCGACCTCGCGGAGGCGCTGGCCTTCACCCGCCTGCACCTGGCGGCGGTCCGGCCGACGCTCTGACGGATCGTCGGTTCGCGAAGCGCCGGACAGCCCCGCGGGCCCGCGCCTACAGTCGGACCATGATCGAACCGAACGGCGGGGCCGGCCCGATCGGCCCCGACACCCACGTCCGACTGGCCCGCCCGACCCGGGACATCGCCGCGGCCGAACGCTTCTACGTCCAGGGCCTCGGCCTGTCCGTGCTGTGGCGCACCACCGAACGGGTCTCCGGCGAGCACGACCTGCTGATGGTCGGACTCCCGGGCGGCTCCTGGCACTTCGAGCTGGCCGTCGACCCGGAGAACCCCGTCGAACCGGCCCCGACCGTCGAGGACCTGTTCGTGCTGTACCTGGGCGCACCCGTGGACGAGGCCCTGATCGGGCGCCTGGTCGCCGCGGGCGGCCGCCGGGTGCCCGCGCACAACCCGTACTGGGACGAGTTCGGCGTGACAGTGGTGGACCCCGACGGGTACGGCCTGGTGCTGTGCTCCCGCACCTGGGGCTGAGGAGAGGACGAACCGATGAGTGACCTGCAGGCCCACGCCAACTCCTTCGGCGCGGTCGCCGCCGAGTACAACGCGGCCCGGCCGTCCTACCCGGCCGAGCTCTTCGACGCACTGGAACGCCTCTCCGGCCGCCCGCTGAACGGCGCGGACGTGCTGGACGTCGGCGCCGGCACCGGCATCGCCACCCGGCTGCTGGCCGAACGCGGCGCCCGGGTGGTGGCCGTCGAACCCAGCGACGGCATGGCCGCCGTGCTCCGCGACGTCAGCCCCGGGCTGCCGGTGGTCAAGGCCGGCGGCGACGAACTCCCGTTCCACGACGCCTCGGTGGACCTCGTCACCTACGCCCAGGCATTCCACTGGACCGACCCCGACCGCTCGATCCCGGAGGCCCTGCGGGTGCTCCGCCCGGGCGGGTCGCTGGCGCTCTGGTGGAACGTCAAGGAGTACGAGACACCGTGGCTGGCCGCCCACCAGGAACGGATGGCGGCCGCCCTGCCCGGCTACCACTACTACGGCGGAGTGATCGCCGGGGCCGAGAAGTTGACCGAGGCCGGCCTGGAGGTCCGCGAGACCACGCTCCACTGGGAACGCCCGTTGACGGTCGATCAACTGATCACCGACCTGACCTCCCGCTCCTACGTGGCGGTGCTCGACCCGGAACGGCGCGCCCCGATCCTGGCCGCCGAACGGGCCGCGCTGCTCGCCGAATTCCCCGACGGACAGCTGATCGAGCCCTACCGGCTGACCCTGTACGTCGCCCCCAGGCCCTGACCCCCGAGCCGCCCGGATTGACCGCATCGCGGACACCTGGTCCGGATCCGGGCGGCGCGGGCGTAGGCTCGACGGACCCCGAAAGTTCTCGAAGGAGCGGCTCCGATGCCCCAGCTGAGGTCCAACACGGTCACCCAAGGTCGCAACATGGCGGGCGCGCGCGCCCTTCTGCGCGCCGCGGGCGTAGCCCGCGAGGACTTCGGCAAGCCGATCATCGCGGTCGCCAACTCCTTCACCGAGTTCGTCCCCGGCCACACCCACCTTCAGCCGGTCGGCCGGATCGTCTCCGAGGCGATCAAGCAGGCCGGCGGCATCCCCCGTGAGTTCAACACCATCGCGGTCGACGACGGCATCGCCATGGGCCACGACGGCATGCTCTACTCGCTGCCCTCGCGCGACCTGATCGCCGACTCGGTCGAGTACATGGTCAACGCGCACTGCGCGGACGCCCTGGTCTGCATCTCCAACTGCGACAAGATCACCCCGGGCATGCTGATGGCCGCGCTGCGCCTCAACATCCCCACCGTGTTCGTCTCCGGCGGCCCGATGGAGGCCGGCCAGGCCACCCTGGTCGACGGCACCGTCCGCAAGCTCGACCTGGTGGACGCCATCTCCCAGGCGGTGAACGAGAACGTCTCCGACGCGGACATCTCGATCATCGAGGAGAACGCCTGCCCGACCTGCGGCTCCTGCTCCGGCATGTTCACCGCCAACTCGATGAACTGCCTGACCGAGGCCATGGGCCTGTCGCTGCCCGGCAACGGCTCCGTGCTGGCCACCCACACCGCCCGCCGCGCCCTGTACGAGCAGGCCGGCCGCACCGTCGTCGACATCACCAACCGCTACTACGGCGGCGACGACGCCTCCGTGCTGCCGCGCAACATCGCCACCCGCGCCGCGTTCGAGAACGCCATGGCACTGGACATCGCGATGGGCGGCTCCACCAACACGATCCTGCACCTGCTGGCCGCCGCCCAGGAGGCCAAGGTCGACTTCGACATGCGGGCCATCGACGCGATCTCCCGCAAGGTGCCCTGCCTGTCCAAGGTCGCCCCCAACGGCAAGTACTACATGGAGGACGTGCACCGGGCCGGCGGCATCCCCGCCATCCTCGGCGAGCTGTACCGCGGCGGACTGCTCAACGAGGAGGTGCACACCGTGCACTCCGACTCCCTCGACGAGTGGCTCAAGACCTGGGACGTGCGCGGCGGTTCGCCCTCCGGCGAGGCCGTCGAACTGTGGCACGCCGCCCCCGGCTGCGTCCGCTCCGCCGAGGCGTTCAGCCAGTCCGAGCGCTGGGACACCCTCGACACCGACGCCGCCGGCGGCTGCATCCGCAGCGTCGAGCACGCCTACTCCGTCGAGGGCGGCCTCGCCGTGCTGTACGGCAACATCGCCGAGGACGGCTGCGTGGTGAAGACCGCCGGCGTGGACGAGTCGATCTGGCGCTTCCGCGGCAAGGCCGTGGTCTGCGAGTCCCAGGACGAGGCGGTCGAGAAGATCCTCGCCAAGCAGATCGCCGAGGGCGACGTGGTGGTCATCCGCTACGAGGGCCCCAAGGGCGGCCCCGGCATGCAGGAGATGCTCTACCCGACGTCCTTCCTGAAGGGCCGCGGCCTCGGCAAGGCCTGCGCGCTGATCACCGACGGCCGGTTCTCCGGTGGCACCTCCGGCCTGTCCATCGGCCACATCTCCCCGGAGGCGGCCTCCGGCGGCGCCATCGCCCTGGTCGAGGACGGCGACCCGATCACCATCGACATCCCGGCCCGCACCATCAACCTCGACGTCTCCTTCGAGGAACTGCACGAGCGCCGCCTCAAGCTGGAGGACGGCAACGGCTACCGCCCGAAGACCCGCGACCGCCAGGTCTCGGCCGCCCTCAAGGCCTACGCCGCGATGGCAACCTCCGCCGACAAGGGCGCCGTCCGCGACGTCTCCAAGCTCGGCTAGTCCCCCCGCGCGCCGCCCGGGGACGGGTCGTGCGGCGTGGCGATAATCGGACCCGTGACGACGATCGCCGACGACGCGCCCGCCCCCGAGCCGATCCGCTTCTTCGGCACCACCTGGGTCGACCGCGGCACCGCCTACTGGCGGTGCCGCGTCCTGGTGTCGCTCGGCGCCCTGGCGGCCACCGCCGCCGGGGCGCTGCTGCTGCGCCTGGGCGTCTCCGGGGTGCGGATCTCCGGCGCCGCCCCGCTCACCGTGCTGCTGACGCTCGCCATCGGCGTCTGCACCGCCCTCGCAGGCCTGCGCACCTGGAAGATCCTCACCGAGGGCCGCGCCTCGCTCACCGGCTGGATGGCCGAGGACAGATCACTGGCCGGCGTCTGGCTGGTCGGCTTCACCGGCGCCCTCGCCGCCTACTTCCTGCGCAGCCTCGCCGAAGCCCCCGGCGAAGGCCTCAAGCGCGCCGTCCACGACGAGGAGACCGCCACCTGGCTGCGCCGCCGGACCGCCCGTGCGGAACGCGACGCCCGCAAGGCGGCCCGGCGGCGACGGCGCTGAACGGCCGTCAACTACGGCTGGCGGTACCGCACTCGCCGCTCTCGTCGAGCGGCCGGCTCCAGTCGTACGGGTCGGTGGCCGGGCCGCCGCTCGGCGCGGCCGTCCCGGCGGACCGGTCGGCGCGGAACGCCGGACGCAGGTAGCCGTCGTGGAAACCGCAGAGGGTGTTGGCCCGCTCGGTGCTCCACCTGGTGAGCGACACCTTGTCCTTCTTCACCTGGAAGCGCGCCGGATCGGCGAACCGGATGTCGATCTTGCGGCGGACGATCTCCCGCTCCACCTCCACCGTCCCCGGCTCGGCCTGGATCAGAGCCACCGACTTCGCGCCGCCGCTGCCGCCGCTGCCGCCGCTGCCGCCGCTCGGCCGGGAGCCGCCGCCCGGGGTCGACGGCCCGGTCGACGGCGCGGCCTTGCCGACCTGCGGGCCCGGCTTGAGCGCGTAGACGAAGGTGACGTCGGCGTGCACCAGCAGGCCCTGCTCGCCGTCGCCCTCGAAAGTGATCAGGCCCTGCACCTTCACCTGGTCGGTGACCGGCACCGCCCACTCCGGGTCGAAGCGGCTCACCCAGGTCGCCGGGTCGTTCTCCTTGCTCGGGTGGGCCAGGTCCGCGGCCAGGTCGTCGCCGTTCTGCTGGTTCGTCAGGTCGAGCGCGGCCTGCGGATACCCGCCCGCCAGCACCTTCGGGTCCAGGTTGGTGGCGACCAGGAAGGCCTTGGCCAGTTCCAGGTCCTTGGCCACCCGCTCCTGGTCGAACACCCCGACCGCGGTGGCCTGCGGCAGCGCCAGCCCGTCCGGGCCGGCCGGCCACGCCTCGGCGGGCGAACCCGCCCACGGCCGGTCCACCGTCGCGGTCTCCGGGGCCACGCTCGGCGGCGCCTTGGTGGGTGCCGCCGTGGCCGCACCCACCGACGGCAGCGCCGAGGACTGGGCCCGCAGCTTCTCCTTCGGGTTCCCCTTCCAGGCCAGCACCCCCACCGTTGCCCCCAGCGCGGTCACGGGTATCAGCAGGGTCAGCAGCGTGTTGCGCAGCCGGTGCGGCTCCCGGCCCGACGCCTCGGGGGGCGTCGCTCCCCGGACGTCGTCCAGGTCCGTCCTCTTGAAGGGGTTCCCCTGCTGTCCGGAGTCGCTCGGACCCGGCTCCTCAAATCTCGGCACGGCCGGAAGTATGCCGACCACCGCCGACACGCCCGACACCGGGGGCGGTGGAGCTACCCCTTGCGGGCGGCCTTCACCGAGCCGACCACGCCCGCCACACCCAGCAGCAGACCCGCCGGCAGCAGCGAGGTGAACAGCGCCTCGAACAGGCCCCAGTCGCCCAGCAGCCACAGGTTCACGGTGTTCGCCAGCCACAGCGCCGCGGACGCCGGGACCGCCGACTGCCACGGGTGTTCCTCCGCCCACCGCTTCAGCCGCCGGTCCCCGCCCTTGCGCAGCCGCCCGCCGACGGCGCCGACCAGGAAGAAGAAGAACAGCCCGAGGCCGACCGGCCCCGCCAGGATGTCCATCGACCAGTGCCCGGTCACCACGTCCACCGCGAGGGCGGCGCCGCCGACCACCGCGCCCACCGCCGTCGCCGTCCGCCAAGGCCCGAGCGTCGCCGCGGCGACGGCGACCTGACGGTTCTCACGTCCTGACAACTCTCCGTGTCCCATGCCTCCACGGTGCTCCACGGCCGCCGCGGAATCCAGCACCAGAACCCCTGAGATTCCCCCTACGGGGCGTCACGGCCACACCGTCACGCCGACCGTCGGCCACCCGCCGGCACCGCCGGCCGCACCGGACACCGGGCTGCGGGCGGACCGGGAACGACCTCCGCCCGCAGGGTGGACAACTGCGCCGCGGCCGGCGCGTTCCGGGAGAAGATGGCCGCCAGGAACCGCAGCACACGGAGGGCCCGCCATGAGCAACACCACCACCGCCGGCCAGAAGATCGCCTTCCTCGGCACCGGAAAGATCGGCGAGGCCCTGCTCTCCGGCCTGCTGCGGGCCGGCACCGACCCGGCCGACGTCCTGGTCACCGCCCGCCGCCCCGAGCGCGCCACCGAACTCGCCGACCGCTACGGCGTCGCCACCGCCACCAACGCCGAGGCCGCCAAGCTCGCCGACACCCTGATCCTCGCCGTCAAGCCGCAGGACATGGGCACCTTGCTCGACGAACTCGCCGAGCACGTCGCCGCCGACAAGCTGATCGTCTCCGCCGCCGCCGGCATCCCCATCGCCTGGTTCGAGGACCGCCTCGCCCCCGGCACCCCCGTGGTCCGCGTCATGCCCAACACCCCGGTGCTGGTCGACGAGGGCATGAGCGTCATCTCCGGCGGCCCGCACGCCACCGAGGCCCACCTGGAACGCACCGAGGCGATCTTCCGCTCGGTCGGCAAGGCCCTGCGCGTCCCCGAGAGCCAGCAGGACGCCGCCACCGCCCTCTCCGGCTCCGGCCCCGCCTACTTCTACTTCCTGGTCGAGGCGATGATCGACGCCGGCATCCTGCTCGGCCTGCCCCGCCAGGTCGCGCACGAGCTGATCGTGCAGTCCGCGATCGGCGCGTCCGTGATGCTCCGCGACTCCGGCGAGCACCCCGTCAAGCTGCGCGAGGCCGTCACCTCCCCGGCCGGCACCACCATCGCCGCCATCCGCGAACTGGAGAACCACGGCGTCCGGGCGGCCATGCTCGGCGCCCTCGAAGCCGCCCGGGACCGCTCCCGGGAACTCGCCACCGGCGGAAAGTAGGCTGGAACAACGTGAGCTACGACCTGCTGATCCTCGACAACGACGGCGTGCTGGTGGACAGCGAGCCGATATCGAACCGGGTGCTCGCCGAGTACCTCACCGAACTCGGCCACCCCACCACCGTCGAGGACTCCTACCGCGACTTCATGGGCACCGCCGCGCACCACGTGCACGACGTGATCGCCCAGCGGTACGGGGCCACCCTCCCCGAGGGCTTCGACGACCTGTACCACGACCGGGTGTTCGCCGCCTTCGCCGGTGAACTCAAGCCCGTCCGCGGCGCCGAGACCTTCCTGAAGCACCTCCGGGACAACGGCGTCCGCTACTGCGTCGCCTCCTCCGCCCACCACTCCTGGATCCGCACCGCACACCGCCTCACCGGCCTGTCCGGCTACTTCACCGACGACCTGCTGTTCTCCGCCCAGGACGTCGGCATCGGCAAGCCCGCCCCCGACCTCTTCCTGCACGCCGCCCGCACCATGGGCGCCGACCCGGCCCGCTGCCTCGTCCTGGAGGACAGCGGCAACGGCGTGCTGGCCGCCCGCGCCGCCGGAATGGACGTGTACGGGTACGCCGCGCTCACCGACCCCGACCGGCTCACCGCCGCCGGAGCCACCGGCCTCTACACCGACCTGGAACGGGCCGTCGACCTCCTGAACTGATCGCGCGCGACCCCTCCCGCAGCCGCCGCCCACCGCCTACGCTCTGGCCAACATCCTTCGTACCGGCCGGTAGCGTCGGTGGTGAGCGAGGTTTCCATGCAGGTCACGGCCGCGGCCGAACCCACCCCGCGACTCCGGATGGCCCGCGCCGCGCTGGCCCTCTCTTTCCTCCTCCAAGGCACCACCTTCGCCCTGCTGGTCACCTGCATCCCCGAGATCCAGGACCGCTACGGCCTCAGCGACGCCCTGCTGCCGGTCTTCCTCGCCGCCGTCCCGATCCTCGCCGGCATCGGCTCCATCGGCTCCGAGACCCTGGTCAAACGCACCACCGCACGCGGCGTCCTACGGGTCGTCCAACCCGCCATCTGCGTCACCCTCGCGCTCACCGGCCTCGGCGACCAACTCTGGCAACTCGCCCTCGCCCTCGGCCTGTTCGGCATCCTCGTCGGCGCCCTCGACGCCTCCATGAACATGCTCGGCGTCGGCCTCCAGCACCGCTACGGCCGCAGCATCATGATCGGCTTCCACGCCGCGTTCAGCCTCGGCGGCATCATCGGCGCCGCCCTCGCCGGCCTCGCCGCCCACTACGACGCCGGCCTCCCCCTCGTCTTCGGCGGCCCCGCGATCGTCCTCGTCCCCGCCGCGCTCCTGATCGGCCGCCACTTCGCCGGACCCGCCGAACTCGGCGACGCCGTCCGCGAAGCCGCCGAACTCGCCGCCCGCCGCATCCCCTGGCGGCCGCTGCTCCCGCTCTGCGCCGCGATGGCCTTCGCCTACATAGCCGACGCCTCGGTCTCCAACTACAGCGTCAAGTACCTCACCGACGGCCTCGGCAGCCGCGAGGACCTCGCCAAACTCTCCTACCTCGGCTACATGGTCGCCATGCTCCTCGGCCGTGCCGTCGGCGACCGCGCCGTCCAACGCTTCGGCGCCGTCCCGGTCGTCCGGGCCGGCGCGAGCCTCGCCGGCGCAGGCTTCCTGCTCGCCGCCCTCGCCCCCGCCGCCTGGGCCGGCATCCTCGGCTTCACCGTCCTCGGCCTCGGCATCTGCGCGATCATCCCGCAGGTCTTCGCGGCCGGCGGCCGCCTCCTCCCGCACGCGAGCGACGCCGCCGTCGCCCGCCTCAACCTCTTCAACTACGCCGGCTTCCTCATCGGCTCCCCCCTCGTCGGCACCCTCGCCGAACTTTCCTCCTACCGCTGGGCCTTCGGCGCCCCGATGCTCCTGATCCTCGCCATCCTCCCGCTCGCCCGACACTTCGCCCCGGCGGGCGGACAGGCGGGTCCGGCGACAGGGGCGCAGCCGAGTGCGAAACCAGGGGTGCGAGGAACTGCGCGAAGCGGAAGCTGACCAGCGGAAAGTCGCGCTACGGGCAATGACTCGCACGTGACCGCGCCCCTCCCGGATACCGTGTGCCCCATGGCAGATACTTGCGGACTGCACCTCTACTGGGACGAAGCCGAAACCGGCTACGACTTCGGACCGGGCCACCCCATGGACCCGACCCGTCTCGCCCTGACGATGCGTCTGATCGAGTCCCTCGGCCTGACCAAGCACCCCGACGTCCAGCTCCGCTCCGCCCCCGCCGCCGGCGACTCCACGCTCCGCCTGGTCCACACCGCCGACTACCTCGAAGCCGTCAAACGCGCCGCCGCCGACCCCGCCGCCACCGACCCCGTCCACGGTCTCGGCACCGACGACAACTGGTCCTTCCCCGCCCTGCACACCGCCTCGGCACTGATCGCCGGCCAGTCCGTGGCCGCCGCCGAGGCGGTGTGGCGCGGGCAGACCCCGCACGCCGTGAACTTCGCGGGCGGCCTGCACCACGCGATGCCCGGCCAGGCGTCCGGCTTCTGCATCTACAACGACCCCGCCCTCGCCATCGCCCGTCTGCTGGAACTCGGCGCGGAACGGGTCGCGTACGTCGACGTGGACGTGCACCACGGCGACGGCGTCCAGCAGACGTTCTGGAACGACCCTCGGGTGCTCACCGTCTCCCTGCACGAAAGCCCCAGCACCCTGTTCCCGCAGACCGGTTGGGCCACCGAGACCGGCGGCCCGGACGCCGAGGGCACCGCCGCCAACCTGGCGCTGCCCGCCGGCACCGGCGACGCCGGCTGGCTGCGCGCGTTCCACGCCCTCGTCCCGGAGCTGCTGGCCGCGTTCCGCCCGCAGGTGATCGTCAGCCAGCACGGCGCCGACACCCACATCGAGGACCCGCTCGCGCACCTCGCGGTCACCGTCGACGCGCAACGCCTGATCGCCGAGTCGGTGCACCAGCTGGCCCACCAGTACGCCGACGGCCGCTGGGTGGCCACCGGCGGCGGCGGGTACGCGGTGGTCGACGTGGTGCCCCGCACCTGGACGCACCTGGTGGCGACCGCCGCCGGCCACCCCGTCGACCCGGCCACCGAGACCCCCGAGGAGTGGCGCGCCGAGGTCTACCGGCTGACCCGCCGCCCCGCCCCGCTGTGGATGACCGACGGCGCCACCCCGGACTGGAAAGACTTCCACGACGGCGGCTACGACCCCGCCGACCGCCTCGACCAGGCCATCCTGGCCACCCGCCGCGCCGTCCTCCCGCACCACGGGCTGATCCCGTGACCGCGCCCGGCCGCACCCGCGACGACCTCCGCGCCCACCTGCTGAAGCGCCGCCTGGCCGGCCCCGACGTGCCCACGCCCCGGCAGAACAACCTGCGCCACTACCGGCTGTTCGCCCAGGGCGACCCCAAGGCGCTGATGGGCCTCGACCCGCACCACCGTCGGGACGAGGACGCGGTGCTGCGCCTGATGGCCGAACGCGTCGGCGTCGACCCCGACCCCCGGTACACCGAGGGCCCCGACACCATCGACCCCGAGCTCACCCTCGACGCCCTGGACCGCCTCGCCGCCCTGCTGCGCCGCACCGCCGACCGCCGCGGCAGCGTGCTGGCCGGCACCGGGCACCCCAACAAACTGGCGGGCTTCCATGGGGCGCTCGCCCGGGCGCTCGAAGCCGCCGGGTGCGCCGTTCGCACTCCCGCGCGGGCCGTACGCTTCCGTGAGCCCACCCCGGAGGGTGACCGCCCCCGTTACCTCGACGTGGTCGACCGGGTGCTGGTGACACGGGCCCTGGACGGCCCCGAACGCCCCGGCCGCCCGGGCCCCGGCGACCTCGCGCACACGCACTCCCCGCTCCCCGTCCGGCTCGCCCTGACCGCCCTCGCCGAGGCCGGTCATCGCCCGCCCGACCTGGTACTGGGCGACCACGGCTGGCTGTGCGGCGCCGGCCTCCTCGGCATCCCGGCCGGCGGGATCGCGGACTGCAACGACGTCGCCCCGTTCGTCGCCGAGGCGGACGGCCTGGTCGAGGTGGTCGTCCCGCTGGAGGACGGTTCGGACCCGTCCTGCTACAGAGCACTGAGCGACTACGTACTGCAACGGGCGGATCTCGCACCGTACAACAGTTGACGGCCACCCCCTTCCCACCCGTACCACCCATAACTACTCTGGGGATACACGTGTGCCGGTGGAGTCACCGGAGGGGAAGCCGGTGCCTTGCACACGGGTAAGGGTCGGGTGAGGGTCATGAGCGAGCGTCCCCTGCAGGATGTGGTCTTCCTGACGGTCGCCGAGGTCGCCTCGGTGATGCGGGTCTCGAAGATGACGGTCTACCGCCTCGTGCACAGCGGCGAACTTCCGGCCATCAGGGTCGGACGCTCGTTCCGGGTGCCCGAGCAGAAGGTGCACGAATACCTCCAGGAGTCCTACGTTCGGCTGCAGAGTGCATAGCTCCGCAGCCGCCAACGGGACACCGATTACGGCAAACGCGAGGTGGACGGTAGGCTAGGGCCTCCGTCAGTCGTATGGACTCCCGTTCCTCACGGGCGCGGGTCCGAGTGAGCGAGGAATGTTCCGTGGGCTCTGTCATCAAGAAGCGTCGCAAGCGTATGGCCAAGAAGAAGCACCGCAAGCTTCTGAAGCGCACTCGCGTGCAGCGTCGCAACAAGAAGTAACACCGCCTGCGGTCGCCTCGCGCCGCCAGGTTCCACCACTGCCCGTCCCCGGATGATTTCCGGTGGCGGGCAGTGGCGTTTCCGTTCCCGTGTCCGCGGCGCGGTACGGTGCAGGCCAGGGGGAAGGCAGCACCGGCAGCCAGGGAGGTCGCGGCAACGTGGGCAAGGTCGTGCTCGTCACCGGGGTGGCGCACCGGCTCGGTGCGCTTTTCGCCGGCCGGATCGCCGAACAGTCCGGCGTGGACCGGGTGGTGGGCGTGGACGCCGGCCCGCCGCCGGCCGCGCTGCCGTCCGGCGTGCAGTACGCGCAGGTCGACCTGCGCCGCCCGGCGATCGCCCGGGTGATCGCCGAGCACGACGTCGACACCGTGGTGCACCTCCACGTCACCGCGCTCGGCCACGGCGGCCGGGCGCTGGTGAAGGAGAACAACGTCATCGGCACCATGCAGCTGCTCGGCGCCTGCCAGAAGGCCCCCGGGGTGCGCCGCCTGGTGGTGAAGTCCACCACCGCCGTCTACGGCTCCGCGCCGCGCGACCCGGCGGTGTTCGGCGAGCGGATGCAGCCCAAGGCGCTGCCGGTCGGCGGCTTCGCCCGGGACGCCGCCGAGGTGGAGGGCTACGTCCGCGGGTTCGCCCGCCGCCGCCCCGACGTCGCGGTGACGGTGCTGCGCTTCGCCAACATCCTCGGCCCGCACGGCGACACCCCGCTGACCGCGTACTTCCGGCTGCCGCTGCTGCCGACCGCGCTCGGCCACGACCCGCGCCTGCAGTTCGTCCACGAGGACGACGCGCTGGAGGTGCTGCGGCTGGCCGCGCTGGACGCGCCGACCGGCACCTACAACGTCGCGGGCGACGGCGTGCTGCTGCTCTCCCAGTGCGCCCGCCGGCTCGGCCGCCCCACCGTGCCGCTGCTGCGGCCCGCACTCGGCCTGGTCGGCCGGCTGGCCCGGCAGCTGACCGCCCCCGCGGACCGTGCCTTCTCCCAGGAACAGCTCCAACTGCTCACCCACGGACGGGTGGTGGACACCGCGCTGCTGCGCGACACGTTCGGCTTCACGCCGCGCTGGACCACCCCCGAGGCGTTCGCCGACTTCGCCGCGCACGTGCCGCCCGGCCCGCTGCCGCCGGCCCGGCTGACCGCCGTCACCGACCGGCTCACCGGCCTGCTCACCGACCACCGCCCCACCGAACCCGAGGAGTTGAGGCCGCGATGACAGCCGCGCGGGAGCCCGCCGACCCGGCGGCCAACGTCATCCCGATCGAGTCCGCGCCGAGCTGGTCCGGCCCCGAGCCGCGCCCGGCGCTCGCCGACCGGCTGGCCGACGGCGTCGGCGCGGCCCTCTCCGGCCAGCTCGGCGCGACCGCGACCCGGCTGTTCGGCAAGGGCTGGGAGCAGCGCGCCGCCGACGGACTCGGCTTCCTGCGCCGCCGGCTGACCGGCGACTACGAGGTCGACGACTTCGGCTTCGACCGGGAGCTGACCGAGGAGGTGTTCCTCGCGCTGCTGCGGCCGCTCGCGGAGAAGTACTTCCGGGTCGAGGTCCGCGGCGCCGAGCACATCCCGACCGACGGCGGCGTGCTGATCGTCGCCAACCACTCCGGCACCGTCCCGCTGGACGCGCTGATGACCCAGGTCGCGGTGCACGACCACGCCGACCGGCACCTGCGGATGCTGGCCGCCGACCTGGTGTTCGTGCTGCCCGTGGTCAACGAGCTGGCCCGCAAGGCCGGGCACACGCTGGCCTGCAACGAGGACGCGCAGACCCTGCTGGAACGCGGCGAGGTGGTCGGGGTCTGGCCGGAGGGCTTCAAGGGCATCGGCAAGCCGTTCGCGGACCGCTACAAGCTCCAGCGGTTCGGCCGCGGCGGCTTCGTGGCGTCCGCGCTGCGGGCCGGGGTGCCGATCGTGCCGTGCTCGATCGTCGGGGCGGAGGAGACCTACCCGATGATCGGCAACTTCAAGACGCTGGCCCGGCTGCTCGGCCTGCCGTACGTGCCGATCACGCCGACCTTCCCCTGGCTGGGGCCGCTCGGCGCGATCCCGCTGCCGACCAAGTGGACCATCCAGTTCGGCGAGCCGATCCCGACGGACAGCTACCCGAAGGACGCCGCCGAGGACCCGATGCTGGTGTTCAACCTGACCGACCAGGTGCGGGAGACCATCCAGCACACGCTGTACAAGCTGCTGGTGCAGCGCCGCTCGGTCTTCGGCTGACACGCCGCCGGGCCCTGTCACGAGAACGGCCCCACGAGAACGGCCCTCTCCGCGAGAACGGCCCGCCGCCCCGTGCCCCCGACGACAGCGGGCACGGGGTGGCGGTGGCTCAACTGAGCGACAGCCCGGGCAGCAGCCCCGGGAGGAGCGGCGGCAGGTTGAGCCCCTGCCCGCCGTCCGCGGGCGCGGCCGGGGAGGCCGCCGGGGCCGGGGCACCGCCGTGGGCCGGCGTGGCGGTCGGCGAGGGCGTGGCACCACCGGTGAGGCCGCCCAGCAGCTCGCCCAGACCGGGCTTGGCGGACGGCTCGGTCGACGGGGTGGCCCGCCCGGACGACCCGTCGGCCGGACCGTGCCCGGTGCCGCCGGTGCTCGCCGTGCCGCTGCCGGGCTGCTGCCCGGTACCGGTGCCTCCGGTCGCCGCGCTGTCGTCGCTGCCCCGGCCGGCGGGCTCCACCAGCCGCAGGGGCGCGACGTCCTCGCTTATGTCGCTGAACAGGCGGTCCACCTTGTCGGCCTGGCCGGCCAGGCCGGACGGCAGCCGGGACTGCAGGGCCGACCAGCGCTCGTCCTGCCCGGCGAAACCGGCGAGTTGACGCATCGGCGCGAGCGAGCCGTTGGAACGGTAGACCGCGCGCAGCAGGTCGCGGCCGCGCAGCGCCTCGGCGTGCATGTCGTCGAGGGCGCGGCGCACCTGGTCGACCGTGGCGGGGCTGAGCGCGTTGCCCGGGTCCGTCCGGCCGACCAGGGACTGCGCCTCGGTGAGCCGGGTGGTGGCCTGCTGGAGGAGCAGGGCGCCGCGCTCGGCGTCGTTGTCGGCCAGGTTGAGGCGCAGCCCTTCCAGGCCCCGCTTCATGCCGTACAGGGCGTCCCCGGGGAGGGCGCTGGTGGACGCGGCGGCGGCTCCGCCGAGGGAGCCGACGGCGACGCCCGCGACCAGCCCGCCGATGGCCAGGCGGCGGCCCCAACGACTGCGGCGGGTGCGCCGGGCGCGTTGGACGGGGAGGACCGCCGTGGGGGCGTCGTCGGCCCACTGCTGCTCGAACGCGGCCATCAGCCGGGTGCGTTGGACCGTCCGCGTCTCGGCGGCCAGCTCGGGGGCGGGGAGCGCACCGAGGGCGTCGGCCATGGCGAGCAGCTCGGTCATGGCGGCGGAGCCGGCCCGGTGCGCGCCGCTGCTCCGGTGGTCACTCTGGTGGGCCTCCAGCGCCTCGGCGAAGGACTTCGCCCGCCGGTGCTCCAGCATGTTTGCCGTCACGGGCCACACCTCCCTTCGTCGTTTTCGACACCGTGGCCCGTCGGTTGGTTGTCCCGGCAGGCCAAAACCGCACCATCGGGTGACAGTTCGAGATCCCACTTGACTGCGGGCCCGGTGGCGGGTTGCACGCTGGCCAACGAGCGGTGTCGGGAGGCGGTTACGCACGACCCCCCTGGCGTATTAAGCAGAGCAGATGACCGCCCTCTCACCCGGACGGGCAAGCGCCCGGCCGAGGTTGACGGCGTGTCAAGCGCGAGCGGGCGCGGCGGGCGGTGCGCCGCGCCCCGGCGCGCGGCCAACTGGCGCGCCGGTGACGGGTGGTGGGGCGGGGGTCTGTCGGAGGTCGGGTCCACGGTCGGCAGGTCACCGGGCGTCGGGCGGCAGGAGGCGGGCCAGCGTGCGCACCGCCCGGTACTGCAGCGTCTTGATGGCGCCCTCGTTCTTGCCCATGATCCGGGCCGTCTCGGCGACCGAAAGCCCCTGCAGGAAGCGGAGCGTGACGCACTCCTGCTGCTGCGGGTTGAGCCGGCGCACCGCGTCCAGCAGGGCGGCGTTGGAGAGCGACTCCAGCACCGACTCCTCGGGGCTGCGCTCGCACTCGTTGGAGTCGAGCATCTCGCCGGTGGTGACCTCCAGCCGGAACCGGCTGGACTTGAAGTGGTCGGCCACCAGGTTGCGCGCGATGGTGACCAGCCAGGCCCCGAAGTCGCGGCCCTGCCAGGTGAAGGTGCCGATCCGGCGCAGCGCGCGCAGGAAGGTCTCGGAGGTGAGGTCCTCGGCGGTGGCCCGGCTGCCGACCCGGTAGTAGATGTACCGGTAGACGGTGTCGGCGTAGTGGTCGTAGAGCCGGCCGAAGGCCTCGCTCTCGCCGTTCTGCGCGCGCTCGACCAGGTCGACGACCGGGTTGTGCTCGGTGTCGTAGCCGGGCCCGGCGGGCGCGCTGCGGGTGCGGCCGCGGGTGCCGGGGGAGGGCACGGTGCGGGTCCGCGGGGCGGCCTGGCTGCCGGTGGCGGTCGAGCGCAGCAGCGGCGCGGCGAACGCGGCGGGCGCGGGCGCGGTGAACGTGGGGCCGGCCACCGCGGGCTGGGGGACCAGCAGCTCGAACTCGCGGATCGCGGCCCACAGTCGCTCCAGGCGCACACTGCGGCGCAGGCCGGCGGTCGACGGGCGGGAGGTGGCTGGCGCGTCGTTCCGGACGGGTGGGTACACGGGACTCCCAGAGGCAGAACTGTGGACGGATCACCTCCGCCTGTGCGGAGAGCACGCCGCATTGACCACCCGTCACGGGGACGTTCGGGGTGGCGTGCATCCAGGAGAGAATAACGCTTTGTGCAATGACAGCTACACCGCGTGGTCGAAGTGGTCGGATGAGGTCCACTTGTTGCGCATATTTACCTGTCTCCGACCGGAGTTGACGCCATTTCTCCGACTCAAAGCGACCGCTTGTGCACACCGGGTGATCGAACGGTGATGGATGGCCGGGGTTTCCCCGGTGGAGGCAGTCTCAATCCACGACTTTGCCGGACTGCCGAACGATCAGTTCCGATCACGGGGCACAGGCCCGTCGGGGCAAGGGCGGCGGGCCTTCCCGCGGTGCCGCTGGGCGTGCCGGGACCACCCGCACGGGGGCGTGTCGACGGCCGCAGGTTGACGCCTGGTCAAGGACGGTCCGGGTGACGTCCGATCCGGGTACCGCCCGAGCGGGTGGCGTGCGGTCAGGCCCGCTGGCGGCGGCGCATCGCCACCGCGGCGGCGGCCGCCCCGGCGGCGACGCCCAGCGTGGCCGCCGCGGGGATGCCGATCCGGGCGGCCCGGCGGCCGGTGCGGAAGTCCCGCACCCGCCAGCCCATCGCCCGGGCGTGCCGGCGCAGCGCCGCGTCCGGGTTGATCACGTACGGGTGGCCGACCAGGCTGAGCATCGGGATGTCGTTGGCGGAGTCGCTGAACGCGGCGCAGCGGGCCAGGTCGAGGTGTTCGCGGCGGGCCAGCGCCTGGACCGCGGCGGCCTTGGCGGGGCCGTGCAGCATGCCGCCGACCAGCTTGCCGGTGTACTCGCCGTCGCGGGTCTCGGCGACGGTGCCGAGCGCGCCGGTCATGCCGAGTCGGCGGGCGATCAGCCGGGCCACCTCCTGCGGGGCGGCGGTGACCAGCCAGACCCGCTGTCCGGCGTCCAGGTGCATCTGGACCAGGGCGCGGGTGCCGGGCCAGACCTTCTCGGCCAGCACGGGCTCGAAGATCTCCTCGCAGATCCGCTCCAGGTCGGCGGTGCGCTTGCCGGCGACCAGGCCGAGCGCGCTGTCGCGGGCGTCGGCGATGTGGTCGGGGTTCTCGGCGCCGCGCAGCCGGAACGCGGCCTGCTGCCAGGCGAACCGGACGAGGTCGCGGCGGGTGAAGAAGCGCCGCCGGTACAGGCCCACGCCGAGGTAGAAGATCGCGGCGCCGCGCAGGATGGTGTTGTCGCAGTCGAAGAACGCGGCGGCCCGGACGTCGCCGGGCACCGGGGTGTGGTCGCCCTCGGGGGCCCTGGGGCGGTCCGGCTCGGGGTCGGCGTCGGGGGCGAGCTGCTCCTGGGCGGCGTCGGCCGCGGCCTCGCCCGCCAGGGCGGTCCGTTCGGCGAGGGAACGCCTCGACCGGGTGAGCCTTCGCAGCGCTGCCATGCGACGAGCATAGTCAGCCGGGGAGCCCGGCCCCGTGACCGAGGAGTGCCGCACCGGTGAACGCGCGGGATATGTGGCGGCGCACAATGTGTGCCGTGAGCCTGCTGCGACGTGAGAAGAAGAACCCGGCCGACACCACGGTGACGCTGATCGGCAAACCCGGCTGCCACCTGTGCGAGGACGCCCGCGCGGTGATCCTCAAGGTGGTGGAGGAGCTCGGGGTGGCCTTCGAGGAGAAGGACATCCTGCAG
Source organism: Kitasatospora sp. NPDC059795 (assembly GCF_042732175.1). Classification (NCBI taxonomy): domain Bacteria; kingdom Bacillati; phylum Actinomycetota; class Actinomycetes; order Kitasatosporales; family Streptomycetaceae; genus Kitasatospora; species Kitasatospora sp. NPDC059795. Next base: position 82,841 of record NZ_JBHWID010000007.1, on the reverse strand, counting down.
GACGCGGCGCTGTACGAGCAGTACGCCGAGCAGATCCCGGTGACCCTGATCGACGGCCGCCAGCACGACTTCTGGCGGGTGGACGAGACGCGGCTGCGCAAGGCGCTGGCCTGACCGTCCGGCCGGTGCGACCCTCCTCGCACCGGCCGCGTCCGGCGGTCCTTCGTGCGCGTGCGATGTCCTCGCCCCTAGGAGTTCGGCCCTTCTCCGGCTTACCATCGAACGGTTTTCCGTGTCCGCCGGGGGCTGTGCAAGAGGAGGGCGTGATGAACGGCTATGCCGTCGTCGACGTCGAGGCCACCGGTCGTAGCCCCTGGCGGCACCGGGTGGTCGAGGTCGCCGTGGTGCAGCTGGACGCCGCCCTGCGCACCGAGCGGGAGTTCGCCACGCTGCTCGATCCGGCCGGGCCGGTCGGGCCGACGCACGTGCACCGGATAGCGCAGGAGGACGTGGTCGGCGCGCCGCGGTTCCGGCAGATCGCGCCGTGGCTGCTGGAGCTGATGGCCGGCCGGGTGCTGGTCGGACACCACGTGACCTGCGACCGGGCGTTCCTGGAGCGGGAGTTCGCGCGGATCGGCGTGGTGCTGCCGACGGTGCCGGCGCTCTGCACGATGCGGCTGGCGCGCCGGCTGCTGCCGCAGGCGGGCGGTTTCGGGCTGTCGGCGTGCGTGGAGGCGGCCGGGCTCGGCTGGTTCCCGGCGCACACCGCGCTGGGCGACGCGCACGCCACCGTGGAGCTGCTGCGGCACTGCCTGCGCGCCGACCGGCTGCCGGAGGAGCCCGTCCCGGCGGCCGCCGCGGTGCCGTGGCCGCGGATGGCGCCGGCCCGTTCGACCCCTTCCCGGGGCCCGGTCCGACTGCTGCGCCGGTGGGCTCCGCTGGGCCCGTGGCCGGCCGGAGTGGAAGGGCCGCGTCCGCTGGTCGGCGCGGCGGGTTACGAGTGATGCGTGTCACTGTTCGGGGACAAATCGGACACCATCTTTGTGCACACGTTCACAAACGCATAGCCTGGCGGTCCAAGCCCAGCTTCACCCGCAGGAGCAACGTGGCAATCGGCCGACCCTCATCCAGCAGTTCGCAGACGCCCGACCCGGGTGCCGCGCGCCGGACCTCGCGCGCGCGAGGCATTCCGGAGGCGACCGTGGCCCGCCTTCCGCTCTACCTGCGGGCGCTGACCGCGCTGTCCGAGCGCTCCGTGCCGACCGTCTCCTCCGAGGAGCTGGCCGCCGCGGCCGGCGTCAACTCCGCCAAGCTGCGCAAGGACTTCTCCTACCTCGGGTCGTACGGCACCCGCGGCGTCGGCTACGACGTCGAGTACCTCGTCTACCAGATCTCCCGCGAGCTCGGCCTCACCCAGGACTGGCCTGTCGTCATCGTCGGCATCGGCAACCTCGGCCACGCGCTCGCCAACTACGGCGGCTTCGCCTCCCGCGGCTTCCGGGTCGCCGCCCTGCTGGACGCCGACCCCAACGTGGTCGGCACCGCCGCCGCCGGCCTGCCCGTGCGGCACATGGACGAGCTGGAGGCCATCGTCGCCGCCCAGCACGTCTCCATCGGCGTCATCACCACCCCGCCCGGCGCCGCCCAGCAGGTCTGCGACCGCCTGGTCGAGGCCGGCGTGACCAGCATCCTCAACTTCGCCCCGACCGTGCTGACCGTCCCGGACGGCGTGGACGTGCGCAAGGTCGACCTCTCGATCGAACTGCAGATCCTCGCCTTCCACGAGCAGCGCAAGGCCGGCGACGAGCCCGCCGCCGGCGACTCGGTGCTCGACCGCGCCCCCGGGCCGGTCCGCGCCGCCGCCGCCAAGCTGCGCCGCGCCGCCGGCGGCGGCAAGGCCGCCGAGCAGACGAAGAGCGCCCCGACCGGCAAGGGCCCCGAGGACGACCTCTCCGCGGTGATGCCGGCGTGAGCACGAACATCCGTCACGACGAGGTGGGGGCATGAGTCTTCTGGTAGTCGGTCTGAGCCACCGGACCGCGCCGGTCGGCGTACTGGAGCGCGCCGCGCTCACCGGCGAGACCCCGACCCGCCTGCTGCACGACGCCGCCGCCTCGGCGACCGTCGCCGAAGCCGCGCTGGTCAACACCTGCAACCGGATCGAGCTGTACGCCGACGTGGACAAGTTCCACGCCGGCGTGGCCGAGCTGTCCCAGCTGCTCGCCGGGCACAGCGGCGTCGACCTCGACGAACTCACCCCGCACCTGTACGTGCACTACGAGGACCGCGCCGTCCACCACCTGTTCTCGGTGGCCTGCGGCCTGGACTCGATGGTCGTCGGCGAGGGCCAGATCCTCGGCCAGCTGCGCGACGCCCTGGCCAAGGCCCAGGACGAGCACACCGCCGGCCGCGGCCTCAACGAGCTGTTCCAGCAGGCCCTGCGGGTCGGCAAGCGCGCGCACAGCGAGACCGGCATCGACCGGGCCGGCCAGTCGCTGGTCACCTTCGGCCTGGAGCAGGTCGCGGCCGGCGCCGGCCCGATCGCCGGCAAGCGCGCCCTGGTGGTCGGCGCGGGCTCGATGAGCTCGCTCGCCGCCGCCACCCTGGTCCGGGCCGGCCTCACCGACCTGCAGATCGCCAACCGCACCCCGGCCCGCGCCGAACGCCTGGTGGAGATCCTCGGCGGCACCGCCCGCACCCTGGACTTCGCCGACGTCCCGCAGGCCCTCGCCGAGGTCGACCTGGTGATCTCCTGCACCGGCGCGGCCGGCACCGTCATCGACGCCGCCGAGGTGGCCGCCGCCGTCGCCGCCCGCACCGCCGACCGGCCGCTCGCCTTCCTCGACCTCGCCATGCCCCGCGACGTCGACCACGCCGTGCACCGGCTCGACGGCGCCCTGCTGGTCGACCTGGAGAGCCTCTCCCACGCGCACGCCGCCACCCCCGGCGCGGGCGACGTGGACGCCGTCTCCACCATCGTCGGCGACGAGGTCACCGCCTTCGGCCAGGCGCAGCGCGCCGCCCGGATCGCCCCCACCGTGGTCGCCCTGCGCGCCATGGCCTCCGAGGTGGTCCGCAGCGAACTCGCCCGCCTCACCTCCCGGCTCCCCGACCTCGACGAGCGCTCCACCGCGGAGATCTCGCAGGCCGTCCGCCGGGTGGTCGACAAACTGCTGCACGCCCCGACCGTCAAGGTCAAGCAGCTCGCCGGCGAACCCGGCGGGGCCTCCTACGCGGAAGCCCTGCGCGAGCTGTTCGACTTGGACCCCGCGGCAGTGCACGCTGTCTCCGGCACCCCGATCGGCGACCGGGCCGGGTCCTCGATCCCGGCCGGCGGCATCCCCGCCGCCCAGGCCGCCGCCGTCGCCCCGCCCGCCGGAGCACCCAGATGAACACCCCGTCAGCCCCCCAGCACGACCAGGACGATCACCTCATGAATGGTCCAGAGACAGTGACGCCGCTGCGCCTCGGTACCCGCCGCAGCGCCCTCGCCATGGCCCAGTCGGGCATGGTCGCGGAGGAGGTGGCCAAGATCACCGGCCGCCGGGTGGAGCTGGTCGAGATCACCACCTACGGGGACGTCTCCCGGGAGTCGCTGGCGCAGATCGGCGGCACCGGAGTGTTCGTCTCCGCCCTGCGCGACGCCCTGCTGGAGGGCCGCATCGACCTGGCCGTCCACTCGCTCAAGGACCTGCCCACCACCGCCCCCGCCGGGCTGCTGCTGGCCGCCGTCCCCGAGCGCGAGGACGTCCGGGACGCCCTGGTCGCCCGCGACGGCCTCACCCTGGCCGAGCTGGTCGGCAAGGCCGGCGGCCGCACCGTCCGGATAGGCACCGGCTCCCCGCGCCGGATGGCCCAGCTCAACGCCTGGGCCCGGGCCCACGACGCGGACCTGGAGACCGTCGCCATCCGCGGCAACGTCGACACCCGCATCAACTTCGTCACCTCCGGCGAACTCGACGCCGTGGTGCTGGCCACCGCCGGCCTCAACCGGCTCGGCCGCCACGCCGAGATCACCGACCACCTCGACACCGCGCTGATGCTCCCCGCCCCCGGGCAGGGCGCGCTCGCCGTCGAGTGCGTCGACCCGACCCTGGCCGCCGTGCTGGCCCGGCTCGACCACGCCCCCACCCGGGCCGCCGTGGTCGCCGAGCGCGCCCTGCTGGCCACCCTGGAGGCCGGCTGCTCCGCGCCGGTCGCCGCGCTGGCCACCTGGGCCGGCACCGAACTGCGCCTGGACGGCGTGGTCGGCACCACCGATGGCGCCGAACTGCTCAAGATGTCCGCCAACGGCCCGCTCGTCCCCGACGAGACCGCCGAGGAGCAGGCCGCGGCCCTGGGCCGCGCCCTGGCCACCCGGCTGCTCGACACCGGAGCGGCCAACCTGATGGGGGAGCGCGCCCGATGACCGCCGCCGGATTCCACCCGCCCGCAGGGCGCTGCACCTTCCTCGGCGCCGGCCCCGGCGACCCCGGGCTGCTCACCCTGCGCGCCGTCGACGTGCTCAGCACCGCCGACGTGCTGATCGCCGACCCGCTGACCGCCGCCGCGGTCCGCACCCACTGCCCCAGCGGCGTCCAGGTCATGGACCCGGCCGAGGCCGGCCGGGAGCTGTCCGACCTGGCCGCCGACGCCGTCAAGGCCGGCCGCCACCTGGTCCGCACCGTCGACGGCGACCCCGGCCTGGACGGCTGCGCCGCCCAGGAGATGCTGCGCTGCGCCAAGGCCGGCGTCCCGTTCGAGGTCGTCCCCGGCGTCGCCCAGTCGGTCGGCGTGCCCGCCTACGCGGGCGTGCCGCTCCGCGGCGACCAGGGCGCGGACGTCCGCTTCGTCGACGGCGAGGCGCTGCTGGCCGGCCAGCTGGTCGACCTCGGCGTGCCCGAGACCACCCTGGTGGTGCGCACCACCCTGGGCCAGCTGCCCGCGACCGCCAACGCCCTGGTGGCGCACGGCCGCAAGCCCGACGCGGCGCTCTCCGCGACGCTGTCCGGCACCACCACCCGGCAGCGGACCTTCACCTCCACGCTGGCCGCGATCGCCGCCGACCTGAAGGCCGCCCGGGTACTGCCCTCGCCGGTCTCCGCCCCGGTCGACCCGGCGACCTCGGTGATAGCCGTGGTGGGCGACCAGGTCGCCCACCGGGCCTCGCACTCCTGGTTCGAGACCAAGCCGCTGTTCGGCTGGAACGTCCTCGTCCCGCGCACCAAGGAGCAGGCCCACGGCCTGTCCGACCAGCTCCGTTCGTACGGCGCGGTGCCGCAGGAGGTGCCGACCATCGCGGTCGAGCCGCCGCGCACCCCGCAGCAGATGGAACGCGCGATCAAGGGCCTGGTCACCGGCCGCTACGAGTGGATCGCCTTCACCTCGGTCAACGCCGTCAAGGCCGTCCGGGAGAAGTTCGAGGAGTACGGCCTGGACGCCCGCGCGTTCGCCGGCATCAAGGTCGCGGCGGTCGGCGAGACCACCGCGCAGGCGCTGGTCGACTTCGGCGTGAAGCCCGACCTGGTGCCGTCCGGCGAGCAGTCCGCGGCCGGTCTGCTGGAGGACTGGCCGCCGTACGACCCGGTGTTCGACCCGATCGACCGGGTGCTGCTGCCGCGCGCCGACATCGCCACCGAGACCCTGGTGGCCGGCCTGGTCGAGCTCGGCTGGGAGGTCGACGACGTGACGGCGTACCGGACGGTGCGCGCCTCGCCGCCGCCGGCCGAGACCCGCGAGGCGATCAAGGGCGGCGGTTTCGACGCGGTGCTGTTCACCTCGTCCTCGACCGTCCGGAACCTGGTCGGCATCGCCGGCAAGCCGCACAACGTGACCGTCATCGCCTGCATCGGCCCGGCCACCGCCAAGACGGCGGAGGAGCACGGCCTGCGGGTCGACGTGATGGCCCCGGCCCCGTCCGCGTCCGCGCTCGCCCAGGCGCTGGCCGACTTCGGGGCCAACCGCCGGGACGCCGCCACCGCGGCGGGCGAGCCGGTCTACCGGCCGAGCGAACGCCGCCCCGGATCGCGCCGCAAGGCGCGCTGACCCTCCGTCGGGGGGGGGGGGGGCCGCCCCCCCCCCCCCCCGGTAAGGGTGGGGAGCGGGCGCGCGCGTTGTGGTACGCGAACAAACCCAGACGCCCCCCCCCCCCCCCCCGCACCC